>NZ_CP161805.1:0-680052 GCF_040801785.1 Sulfitobacter sp. LCG007
ATGACAAATGAAAAATGGGGCCAGCTGCGGAAAAGGCTCCTGAAGACTGTAGGGCAGAACAACTACACTACCTGGATCGAACCCATCGAATTCCGAGACGAGAAGGACGGGGTCGCGTTCTTCGACGTACCCACAAACTTCCTGGGCAACTACGTCAGCCAGAATTTCGCGGATCTCATCCTGCATGAGCTGAAGTCCGAAGCACCCGACGTGCGGCGTCTGACGTTCTCGGTGCCGGCGAACGCGCAGGCCGCGATCCGTCCTGAATCCGCACGTTCCGACCCCGAACAGGATGAACCGAGGGCCGCCGGCAATGGCGTCCTGAACACCGCGCCGCTGGATCAGCGTTTCACCTTCGACAGCTTCGTCGTCGGCAAGCCGAACGAGCTGGCCCATGCGGCCGCGCGCCGCGTGGCCGAGGGCGGTCCCGTGACCTTCAATCCGCTGTTCCTTTACGGGGGCGTGGGTCTGGGCAAGACCCACCTGATGCACGCCATTGCCCATGAGCTCGAACAGCGTCGTCCGGAGCTGAACGTGCTCTACCTCTCTGCCGAGCAGTTCATGTACCGTTTCGTGCAGGCCCTGCGCGACCGGAAGATGATGGACTTCAAGGAGATCTTCCGCTCGGTCGACGTGCTGATGGTCGACGACGTCCAGTTCATCGCGGGCAAGGACAGCACCCAGGAGGAGTTCTTCCATACCTTCAACGCGCTGGTCGATCAGAACAAGCAGATCATCATCTCCGCGGACCGCGCGCCCGGCGAAATCAAGGATCTCGAGGACCGGGTGAAGTCACGCCTGCAATGCGGTCTGATCGTGGACCTGCATCCGACCGATTACGAACTGCGCCTCGGCATCCTTCAGAGCAAGGTCGAGATGCAGCGCGCGAACTATCCGACGCTGGTGATCAAGGACGGGGTTCTGGAATTCCTCGCGCACCGGATCTCGACCAACGTGCGCGTGCTGGAAGGGGCCCTGACCCGGCTCTTCGCCTTCGCCTCGCTGGTCGGTCGCGAGATCGACATGGAGCTGACCCAGAACTGTCTGTCTGACGTCTTGCGCGCCTCGGAACGCAAGATCACCGTGGAGGAAATCCAGCGGAAGGTGTCGGACCATTACAACATCCGGCTCAGCGACATGATCGGCCCCAAGCGCCTGCGCAGCTATGCGCGGCCGCGTCAGGTGGCGATGTATCTCTGCAAGCAGCTCACCAGCCGCTCGCTTCCCGAAATCGGAAGGCGCTTCGGCGGTCGCGACCATACCACCGTGATGCACGGTGTCCGGCGCATCGAGGAACTCAAGCAGCAGGACGGTCAGATCGCCGAAGATCTGGAGTTGCTGCGCCGGGCGCTCGAGGCCTGATCGCGCGAGGACAGGCGCCTGGCCGAGAGGCCGGGCGCGCCCCGGGTTTCCCGACCCCGCAGACCTGTGCCTCCGCGCCCACACCTCATGCCGAGATGCCCGATTTCGCCGTGCAATCGTGGGCTTGGCTTGACCCTTGGGGCAATACGGCGGAGAAATCATCAAAACGCTTGGCAAGCCGCGGAAACAGGGTAATTTGCTTCTCCCGGCAGACCGGAAGGATGAGGGCAAATGAAATTCAGTATCGAACGCGCCGCCTTGCTAAAGGCCGTGTCCCAGGCCCAGTCCGTGGTCGAACGCCGCAACACCATTCCGATCCTGGCAAATGTGCTCATCGAGGCTGAAGGCGACGCGGTTTCCTTCCGCGCGACGGATCTCGACATCGAAGTGGTGGACAAGGCGGCGGCCCATGTCGAACGCGCGGGGGCAACGACGGTATCGGCGACGACTCTGCACGAGATCGTGCGCAAGCTGCCGGATGGTGCGCTTGTCACGCTCACCTCCGACAGCGGCATCGGGCGCCTGACGGTCGAGGCCGGGCGGTCGAACTTCTCGCTCGCCACGCTGCCGAAAGAAGATTTTCCGGTCATGGCCAGCTCGGAATATGCCTCGAACTTCGCCGCGCCCGCGCCGGTGCTGCGCCGGCTTTTCGACAAGTCGAAGTTCGCCATATCGACGGAAGAGACCCGCTACTATCTCAATGGCGTCTACCTGCACGTGGCCGAGGCAGAAGGCCAGAAGATGCTGCGCTGCGTGGCCACCGACGGGCACCGGCTTGCGCGGATCGACGCGGATCTGCCCATGGGGGCCGAGGAAATGCCCGGTGTGATCGTGCCGCGCAAGACTGTGGGTGAGCTGCGCAAGCTGCTCGATGACGACGAGATGAAGATCGCGGTGTCGGTCTCGGAGACCAAGGTACGCTTCGCCACACCGGAGATCACACTGACCTCCAAGGTGATCGACGGGACCTTCCCGGACTACACCCGCGTCATCCCTCAATCGAACACGCGGCGCATGGAAGTGGACGCAAGCGACTTCGCCCAGGCGGTCGACCGGGTGGCCACGGTCAGCTCGGAACGTTCGCGCGCGGTGAAGCTTCAGCTCGACGAGGACAGGCTGGTGCTTTCGGTGAACGCGCCGGACAGCGGTGCGGCCGAAGAGGAGCTGGCAGTGGCCTACGCCGATGAGAAGCTCGAGATCGGCTTCAACGCAAAGTACCTGCTCGAGATCGCGAGCCAGGTGGACAGGGAAAACGCGGTGTTCCTCTTCAACTCCTCGGGCGATCCGACGCTGATGCGCGAGGGCAATGACATGTCCGCTGTCTACGTGGTCATGCCGATGCGGGTGTGACGGCGCCGGAATTTTCGAAAATTCCGGCCCGTTTTCTGTCCCAGAAAACGCGCGCAACACCATGACCGGGCTCTGTCTGACCAGCCTCACGCTGTCACATTTCCGTTCGCACAAGGCTGCCCG
Source organism: Sulfitobacter sp. LCG007 (assembly GCF_040801785.1). Lineage (NCBI taxonomy): Bacteria > Pseudomonadati > Pseudomonadota > Alphaproteobacteria > Rhodobacterales > Roseobacteraceae > Roseobacteraceae bacterium LCG007. The sequence goes on from NZ_CP161805.1 coordinate 2,836, forward strand.
GATTGCCGTGGATGCACGCCCTGTGGCGATCCACGGACGCAACGGGGCCGGGAAGACCAACCTGCTCGAGGCGCTCTCGTTGCTCTCCCCGGGCCGGGGCCTGCGCCGGGCCAGCGCCGAGGACATGACGCGCCGCCCCGAAGCGCTTGGCTGGAAGCTTCATGCGCATCTGGACGGCCCCGAGGGCGCGCATGAGATCGAAATCTGGTCCGAGGCCGGCAGCGCGCGGCAGCTGCGTCTTGACGGCAAGCCCTTGCCCCAGACGGCGCTGGCCCGGGTCGCGCGGGTGCTCTGGCTGATCCCGGCCATGGACCGGCTCTGGATCGAGGGCGCCGAGGTGCGCCGCCGTTTCCTCGACCGCATGACGCTGAGCTTCGAGCCCGACCACGCCGACCTTTCCATCGCCTATGAGAAGGCGATGCGCGAACGCAACCGGCTCCTGAAGGACATGGTGCGCGATCCGGTCTGGTACCGCGCGCTCGAGGCGCGGATGGCCGAGACCGGCATCGCCATCGAGACCAACCGCGCCAACGCCCTGTCCCGGCTTCAGGCGGCGCAGGACGGCGCGGCCAGCTCCTTTCCGGCGGCCAGGCTTGAGATCACCCAGCCCGAAAGCGCCATGCCCGCAACTGTCGAAGAGCTGCGCGAGGCGCTGGCGGACAGCCGCAGTCGGGACATGGCCGCCGGGCGCAGCCTGGTCGGACCGCACCGCGCCGACCTCGCCGGCACCTATGCCGAGAAGGATGTGCCCGCGCGGGATTGTTCCACGGGCGAGCAGAAGGCGCTGCTGGTGTCGCTGATCCTCGCCAATGCGCGCGCGCTCGCCGAAGAGACGGGAGCGGCGCCGCTTCTGCTTCTGGACGAGGTTGCGGCCCATCTGGACCCCGGCCGCCGCGCGGCGCTTTACGACGAGATCTGCGCGCTCGGGGCGCAGGCCTGGATGACGGGGACCGAGTCCGAGCTTTTCGGAGCGCTTGGAGACCGGGCTCAATATCTCGAAGTCAGCGACCAGGACGGACTCTCGCAGGTCGGGCCGGTGACATGACGGTTTCCCTCACCGATCTGCTGCTCTATTCCGGCGCGCTGCTGGTTCTCTTCCTGACACCCGGTCCGGTCTGGCTTGCCATTACCGCGCGCGCACTCTCGGGCGGGTTTGCCGCCGCATGGCCGCTGGCGCTGGGGGTGAGCGTCGGTGACATCCTCTGGCCGCTCGTGGCCGTCCTGGGGATCAACTGGATCCTGTCCGTCTTCGACACGTTCATGGCGGTGATGCGCTGGATCGCCTGCGGCGTCTTCCTCGTCATGGGCCTGCAGCTGGTCCGTCACGCCAGCGAGCGCATCAGCGCCGACAGCCGCCTCACCCGGCCCGGACGCGGCGCCGGTTTCGCGGCGGGTGTTCTTGCGATCCTCGGCAATCCGAAGGCCGTGCTCTTCTACATCGGCGTGCTTCCGGGCTTCTTCGATCTGCGTGTCGTGAGCCCCGGAGACGTCGCGGCGATCATCGTCTGCTCTGTCGCCATTCCGCTTGCGGGCAACCTCGTCGTCGCCGCGCTCGTCGGTCATTTCCGCAGCGCTGTCACCGGCGGAACGGCCCTGCGACGGATCAATATCCTGTGCGGAATGCTCCTTGTGGCGGTCGGTCTGCTCATCCCTTTGCTTTGACACAAAATATGGTGTCGCGGGCGTGACATCCCCGACCGGAAACCGTATATTGTGGCGAGAATGTAAAGGTCAGGCGGCATGTCCGAAAACGAGCAGATCCCAGAAGAATACGGCGCGAATTCCATCAAGGTTCTCAAGGGCTTGGAGGCCGTCCGCAAGCGACCGGGCATGTACATCGGCGATACCGACGACGGGTCGGGCCTGCATCACATGGTCTACGAGGTGGTCGACAACGGGATCGACGAGGCGCTGGCGGGTCACGCGGACCAGGTGACCGTCACGATCCACGAGGACAGCTCGGTTTCGGTCCGTGACAACGGGCGCGGCATTCCGGTCGGCATCCACAAGGAAGAGGGCGTCTCGGCGGCCGAAGTCATCATGACCCAGCTGCACGCGGGCGGTAAGTTCGACAGCAATTCGTACAAGGTCTCCGGCGGTCTGCACGGCGTCGGGGTGTCCGTCGTCAATGCGCTTTCCGACTGGCTCGAGCTGCGCATCTGGCGCGAGGGCAAGGAGCATGTTGCCCGCTTCGAGGGTGGCTTCACCGTCGAGCATCTGCGTGTGGTCGGCGACACCGACCAGACCGGGACCGAGGTGCGCTTCATGGCCTCGACGTCCACCTTCTCGAACCTCGACTATTCCTTCGAGACGCTGGAGAAACGCCTGAGGGAGCTGGCATTCCTGAATTCCGGCGTTCGGATCGTGTTGATGGACGAACGCCACGCCGAGGCGCTGCGGACCGAACTCTTCTACGAAGGGGGGGTGCGCGAGTTCGTGAAATATCTCGACCGGCACAAGTCCTCGGTGATGCCCGAACCGATCTTCATCACGGGCGAGCGTGACGATATCGGCGTCGAAATCGCGATGTGGTGGAACGACAGCTACCACGAGACGGTGCTGCCGTTCACCAACAACATTCCCCAGCGCGACGGGGGGACGCATATGGCGGGCTTCCGGGGCGCGCTGACCCGTACGATCAACAACTACGCCCAGTCCAGCGGGATCGCGAAGCGCGAGAAGATCCAGTTTTCCGGCGACGATGCGCGCGAGGGGCTGACCTGCGTGCTCTCGGTCAAGGTGCCCGATCCGAAATTCTCGAGCCAGACCAAGGACAAGCTGGTGTCCTCCGAAGTGCGCCCGGCGGTCGAGGGGCTGGTCAACGAGAAGCTGGCCGAATGGTTCGAGGAGCATCCCAACGAGACGCGCATCGTCGTCGGCAAGATCGTCGAGGCCGCCCGGGCCCGCGAGGCGGCGCGCAAGGCACGCGACCTGACCCGGCGAAAGACGGCGATGGACGTGAACTTCCTTGCCGGCAAGCTCAAGGATTGCTCCGAGAAGGACCCGTCCAAGACCGAGGTCTTCCTCGTCGAGGGTGACAGCGCCGGCGGTTCTGCCCAGACAGGGCGCGACCGTTCCACTCAGGCAATCCTGCCGCTCAAGGGCAAGATACTCAATGTCGAGCGCGCCCGCTTCGACCGGATGCTGTCGAGCCAGGAGATCGGAAACCTCGTGATGGCGCTGGGCACCGGCATCGGGCGGGACGAATTCAACCTGAGCAAGCTGCGCTACCACAAGATCGTCATCATGACGGACGCCGACGTGGACGGAGCGCATATCCGGACGCTGCTGCTGACCTTCTTCTACCGCCAGATGCCGCAGCTGATCGAGCAGGGGCATCTCTATATCGCCCAGCCGCCGCTTTACAAAGTGTCGCGCGGCAAGTCCGAGGTATACCTCAAGGACCAGGCGGCGATGGAGGAATACCTCATCGAGCAGGGCATCGAGGGGGCCATGCTTCGGCAGGGCAACGGCGAGGAGATCGGCGGGCAGGACCTGCGCCGCGTGGTGGACGAGGCACGCCAGCTCAAGCGGGTGCTCGAGGCCTACCCGACGCATTACCCGCGCCACATCCTCGAGCAGGCTGCCATCGCCGGAGCCTTCGCGCCCGGAGCGGTGGAAGCCGACCTGCAGGGCGTGGCCGACCGCGTCGCCGATCGTCTGAACCTGATCGCGGTGGAATACGAACGCGGCTGGCGCGGCCGGATCACGCAGGATCACGGTATCCGCCTGGCGCGAATCCTGCGCGGCGTCGAAGAAGTGCGCACGCTCGACGGTCGCATCCTGCGCGGAGCCGAGGCCAAGCGCACCGGCAGTTTCACCAAATCGCTGCAGGACGTCTACGACCTGCCCGCGACGCTTGTCCGCAAGGACCGCAACCAGTTCATCCTCGGACCGCTGGGGCTGCTGGAGGCGATCCTGCAGGAAGGCGAGAAGGGCCAGTCTTTGCAACGCTACAAGGGCCTGGGCGAGATGAACCCCGAGCAGCTCTGGGAAACAACGTTGGACCCAGAGGCGCGCACGCTGCTGCAGGTGCGCATCGACGACATGGCAGAGGCCGACGATCTCTTCACCAAGCTGATGGGCGACGTCGTCGAGCCGCGCCGGGAATTCATACAGAAGAACGCGCTGAGCGTCGAAAATCTGGATTTCTGAGTGGCTGAAGGATCTGCACAGGCGGAACGGCGATCACCATGACACCCCTCAGCAGCAGCTCGTCGCAGAGCTACGTCAAAGACCCGCGCAACGACGGCGTGGAAATCTACCTGAACGGAGACTTCTTCAGCCGGGACGAGGCGAAGGTCTCGGTGTTCGACGCGGGGTTCGTGCTTGGTGACGGCGTGTGGGAAGGCATTCGCCTGATCAACGGCAAGCTCCTTGCCATCGACGAACACATCGACCGCCTCTTCGAAGGCGCGCGCTCGATCCAGCTCGATATCGGCTATGACAAGGCCGGGCTCGTCGAGGAGATCTGGAAATGCCTCCGCCATAACAAGATGGAAGACGGCGTCCACATCCGCATGATGATCTCGCGCGGGCGCAAGTCGACGCCGAACCAGGACCCGCGCTTCATCGTCGGCGGTGCAACCATCGTGATCGTCGCCGAATGGAAGCAGCCCAACCCCGAGCTCAAGGACCGGGGCCTCCAGCTGATGACCTCGACCGTCCGGTGCTCGACGCCCGATGTGTTCGACCTGCGCCTGAACTCTCACAGCCGCCTGAACTTCATCCAGGCGCTGATACAGGCGATCAACATGGGGGCGGACGAGGCTCTGATGCTCGACGATCGCGGCTTCGTGGCCTCGTGCAACTCGACGAACTTCTTCATCTTCCGCGGCGACACGCTGTGGACCTCGGACGGGCTGACCTGTTTCAACGGGATCACGCGAAAGAAGGCGATCAAGGTCTGGCAGGACGCGGGCCTCGCGGTACGCGAAGGACCGTTTACCCTGGCCGAGGTATATTCCGCGGACGAGGCCTTCGTGACCGGCACGCTTGGCGGCATCACTCCCGTCGCCAGGATCGACGGGCGTGACATCGGGACAGGAAAGCCCGGCCCGAGGACGGCAAGGATCGCCGATCTGTACCACGCCTTTATTCACGCCTGACGAGGCCCGCTTGTTCGCCGGGCCCGCCACGCCTGCCGGGTGCTCGGGCTAGTCGAGGTCCGTCTGGATCCAGCGCGGGGAATGGTGGATGTCGATGGTCTGCAGCCTGCCCGGCCCTGCATTCTCGAAGCGGTGGGGCAATCCCGCCGGCCCGAGCACGACCTCTCCGGCCGAGGCTTTGATCACGGCCTCGCCGACGAAGAAGCGCGCGTTTCCGGCGATGACGATGAAGGTTTCGTCATAGGGATGGACGTGCAGGCGCGGACCTTCGCCGACGATGTCGTTTCCGTAGGTCAGGACCGTCACCGGCCCGGCCAGAGCCTCACCGGGGACATTTCCGCGCCATGCGCCCGCGGTCTCGGGATCGAACAGCCGGGCCTTCGAGGGTTGCCGGCCATCGGGCTTGACCGTGGCAGGGTCGAAATCGTTGCGCGCCATCGCGACATCTCCTGTAGCTGCCCTTGGGACACTGCTCCCGGTTCACGACGGGCGCAACATTCCTCGGATGAAGACGCGCCGGACCGGGCACTTCACATACCCTTCGTCAGCACCAATTTAGAACGGATGGACAGCCTGACCGGATCGCATGATTCCAGTGACACCGCTGCACGCGACGCGGCGCGGCGCGCGGCGGTGCGGGCCTTCGTGCGCGAGACATTCGGGCTGCGCGGAACACTGCACCTGCACCGGGCCGCCTTCGGACTGGATCTTCTGCGGGCGCCGGTCAACGTGATGCTGTCGCCCGTCTACCTGTTGACGCGGCTGGGTGCCGGGCTTGCCCGGTTGATCCGCCTCCGGCGGACGGCGGCCTGGCTTGCGGGCCGGCGGATCCTGCTGTCCACAAGGGTTTCGCGCGAGGTTGGCCAGAAGGTCCTGTCGTTTCTTGCCGATCTCGACCGGCGACAGCTGGGGCCGGCCGCTTCGGTGCAGGTCAGGGACGCCGCGGTCGCCGACTATGTCGCGGTCCGCAATGCGGTGGCGGAGATGACCACCGCCGTGCTCGTGCTTGTCTCGGGCCTTCTGATCTTCCACACCGCCACGCCCGGGGTCATGTCGCTGGCCGGTCCGGTGGCTGAAATGCAGGCGCATTCGGCGGCGGTGGATCGCTTTCCGCTGGGAGAGGGGCTTGGGAGGCTCTATTACGCGGCCTTCCCGGTCCACATCCCGCCCGGTCAGGTCATGCTGACCTTCGTGCTGCTCGCGATCCTGTCATCGGTCCTCACGACCTTCGCCGGAGTCCTCGCCGATCCGCTTCAGGCGCTCAGCGGCACCCACAGGCGCCGACTGCTTCGCCTGCTGCGGCGTCTCGATTCAGGTTCGGGAGAAGCCATCGCGCGCGAGCATCTTGCCGCCAGACTGGGGGATGCGACGGATATGGCCCTCAGTATCTGGCGAAGCCTTCGCGGCTGATCGAAGTCACGCCGATCCATCCGGACGCGTATGGTCTGGGGCTGGCGCGATCCGCATCGGCGCGATGGCCCGTTCCTCGGTTCTGATCCTGACCCACAGCATCGCCGCGTTCAGCGCCGAAAACACGAGCGCGACCCAAAAGAGGCCCAGCACCATCGGTGCGACGAAGATTTCCGCGACCACAGGCGTGTAGTTGGGGTGGCGCAGGAAGCGGAAGGGGCCACGACGCACGAGCGGCTCGCCGGTGACGATGATGCGGGTGGTCCAGCGGCGGCCCCGCGTCACGAGGATCCACACCCGCAGGACCTGCAACACCGCCTAAAGTGCGAGCCAGCCGGGCATGACCGTCCGGTCGTGACTCAGTATCAGCAGGCAGGCGACCCAGGCGCTGTGAACGGCGACCATGGCGGGGTAATGCGCCGCGCCGACTTCGGTTGCCCACCGTTCAAGCAGTCGCGCCGTGTTCCACCTTGCAAGCGCGAGTTCCCCGAGGCGCTCGAGAACGACGAACCCGAGGAATGCCAGCGCGGCGGTCTGCATCAGGCGGCCAGACCAACGTGGAAAGGCAGATACGAAGCGGTAAACCCGGGACCGAGGGCACAGGCCATCATCTGGCCTCTGGCACCGCCGTCGAGAACCGCCTGCATCACGAACAGCACGGAGGGGGCGGACATGTTGCCGTAGTTGCGCAGCGTCTCGCGCTCGGCATCGAGACTGCCCTGTGCAAGGTGCAGGGATCGTTCGACGGCTTCCACGACCTTCGCCCCGCCGGGATGGCAGACGAACCGGTCGATCTGCCCGGGATCCAGGTTGGCGGCTTTCAGAGCGCCCGCCGTGGCTTGCGCGAACTCGGACGTGACGAATTCGGCAATCGAGCGGTCGAAGATCACGCCCAGACCAGTCTCGTCGACGTCCCAGCCCATGATGTCCAGAGTGTCGGGCCAGAGGCTCTGGTGCCCCGATCCGAGTTCGATACGTCCGTCGCACAACGGAGCGTCCGTTCCGAGACATGCCGCCGCGGACCCGTCCCCGAACAGCGCCGCCGCGATGATGTCGGCCTTCTGCATGCGGTCCGCCCGGAACGAGACAGAACAGGCCTCGACCACCACCAGCAAGACCTTCCTGCCCGCCGCGGCATCCGCGAGCGACTGCGCAACCGACAGTCCCGAAACACCCCCCGCGCATCCAAGTCCGAATATCGGAACCCGCATGACATCGCGTCGGAAACCCATCTCGGAGAACAGTTGCGCCTCGAGCGTCGGCTTCGCGATCCCGCTGGAGGTGACGGTCACGACGCAATCGACATCCTGCCCGGCCCAGCTTGCGGATTCCAGCGCGCCGGCCACCGAGTCGCGAAACATCTTCCGCGCGCCCTCGAGATAGGCATGGTTCCGTTCGGCCCAGCCGTGGCGCTCGTGAAACCACTCGATGGGCACGACGGACTAGCGATTGTCGATTCCTGCCGTCACGAACGTCTTCGCCAGTCGCTAGAATTGAGGATACCGGTCCGCGAAGATCAGCGCCGCCCTTGAAACGGCTTCCGACTGCGAAAGTCGATGGCGGGGAAGGGCTGTTGCCAGTCCATGCAGATAAACCGTCATTCAATTCTCCCTGAAGGGGATACGAGATCCCCTCGGGTACCCTTGGGTACGCGGCTCATCCCCGGGCCGTCGCTTCAACACGGCAGCAGCCGGTTCGGTCCCTCCCCTTGCGTCGTGGGCGCGGCACGGTTGACATTCGGTCGTCCAGACGCACCTCTGGCTCCACCACGAAGACGCGCCGCCGCTGGCGAAGAGATCCATGCCCGATACAGTTCCCACGCTTGCCGTATTCCGAAACCAGACGTTTCGAATGCTCTGGATCGCCACGCTGGCGTCAAACTTCGGCGGGCTGGTGCAATCGGTCGGCGCCGCCTGGATGATGACGACGCTGACATCTTCCGAAAGCATGGTGGCGCTGGTTCAGGCTTCGGTCACGCTGCCCATCATGGTGCTGTCGCTGACCGCGGGGGTCTTCGCCGACAATTTCGACCGGCGGAAGATCATGCTCTGGGCTCAGGCTTTCATGTGCCTGGTGTCGGTGGGGCTTGCCTTTCTGGCCTATGAGGAACTGCTGACGCCCTGGGTGTTGCTGAGCTTCACCTTTCTGATCGGTTGCGGAACCGCGCTCAACAATCCGTCCTGGCAGGCCTCGGTCGGGGATATCGTCACCCGTCAGGAATTGCCCGCGGCGGTTTCGGTCAACAGCATGGGTTTCAACATCATGCGCAGCGTCGGTCCCGCGGCGGGGGGCACCATCGTCGCCATCGCGGGGGCCGCGGCGGCCTTCGCCGTCAACGCGCTGAGCTACGTCTTCATCATCGCGGCGCTCTTCAACTGGAAACCCGCAGTGCCCGAGCGCCGCCTGCCGCGCGAACCGTTCGGCAGCGCCTTTGCCGCGGGCCTGCGCTACGTGGCGATGTCGCCCAACCTGATCCGGGTCATCCTGCGCGGCTTCAACTTCGGCATAGCTGCCGTGGCGGTGCAGGCGATGCTGCCGCTTGTGGTGCGGGAACATCTCCAGGGCGGCGCCATGACCTACGGCGTGTTGCTGGGCTGCTTCGGCGTGGGCGCTGTCGTCGCCGCCCTCTGCAACGGCTGGCTGCGCGCGCGACTTGCCAACGAGACGATCACGCGGTTGGGCTTTCTCGGCTTCGCGATCACCTGCGGGGTCCTGGCGTTGAGCGAGATCGCGGCGATCAACGCGCTCAGCCTGCTTCTCGCCGGTTTCTGCTGGGTCATCTGCCTGTCGCTCTTCAATGTCACCGTGCAGCTTTCGACCCCGCGCTGGGTCGTGGGGCGGGTCATCGCGCTGTACCAGACGGGGGTCTTCGGCGGCATGGCGGCGGGAAGCTGGCTCTGGGGCGCAGTCGCGGAGAGCGCGGGCCTGCAATATGCACTGTTCGGCGCGGGGGCCACCATGCTTCTGGGGATCCTCGCCGGGCGATACGCGCCGCTGCCCGACTCTTCCGACCTCAATCTCGATCCGCTGAACCGTTTCCGCGAACCCGCCCTCGAGCTCGATATCAACCAGCGCAGCGGTCCCATCATGATCATGGTGGATTACGAGATCGCGCAGAAGGACGTGCCGCGCTTCCTCGAGTTGATGGGCGAGCGGCGCAGGATCCGGATCCGGGACGGCGCACAGAACTGGGCCGTGCTGCGCGACCTGGAGAACCCCGACCTCTGGACCGAATCCTACCACGTGCCCACATGGGTCGAATATGTCCGCCACCATGAACGGCGCACACAGGCCGACGCCGAAACCTCGGACGCGCTGCGCGCGTTGCACAAGGGCGACGGGCCGATACGGGTTCACCGCATGATCGAACGGCCCACCGTGTCGCTGCGCGACGACATCCCGCGCCGTCCGCCCAAGGCCGCAGAGGGCGCATAGCGGCCCGCGAGGCCCGAAGATTGCACATTGACCGGGTTTCGGAGACAGTCCCCCGAATCCAACGCATCCGCGCAGTTGGCGACGGGTGGCTGAAAGAACCGATATGACAGGAGAAATCGATATGCTCGACGACAGTTTCAAACCCCACGGGAAGCATCTGGTCGCAGGCGAATGGATCGGGGGCGAGACGACATTCCATTCCGAGCCCGCGAGTGGTGAAGCCTTCGAATTCGCCGTCGGCACGTCCGAACTGGTCGATCGCGCCTGCAAGGCCGCCGAGGAAGCCTTCTGGACATACGGCTATTCCAGCCGGGAGGAGCGTGCGGCGTTCCTCGACACCATCGCGGACGAGATCGAAGCACGCGGCGACGCCATCACTTCGATCGGAACCTCCGAGACGGGCCTGCCCGAGGGCCGGCTGGTGGGCGAGCGTGGCAGGACGACGGGGCAGCTGCGCCTTTTCGCGGAACACATCCGCAAGGGCGAGTACCTCGACCGCCGCCATGACGCGGCACTTCCCGAGCGCGAGCCGCTCCCGCGCCCGGACCTGCGGATGATCCAGCGCCCGATCGGCCCGGTGGCGGTCTTCGGGGCGTCGAACTTTCCGCTCGCCTTCTCCACCGCGGGGGGCGACACCGCGGCGGCGCTCGCGGCGGGCTGCCCGGTCGTGGTCAAGGGCCACTCGGCCCACCCCGGCACCGGAGAGATCGTGGCAGAGGCGATCCATGCGGCGATAGCAAAATGCAACATGCCCGCCGGGGTGTTTTCACTGATCCAGGGCGGAAAGCGCGATGTGGGCCAGTCGCTTGTGCAGCACCCGCTGATCAAGGCCGTGGGCTTCACCGGGTCGCTGGGCGGAGGGCGCGCGCTTTTCGATCTCTGCGCGCAGCGCGATGAACCGATCCCCTTCTTCGGCGAACTCGGGTCGGTCAATCCGATGTTCCTCCTGCCCGAGGCCGTCTCGGCGCGAGGCGCGAAGATCGGCGAGGGGTGGGCCGGTTCGCTCGTCATGGGAGCGGGACAGTTCTGCACCAATCCGGGTATCGCCGTGGTCGAGACCGGCGCGGCGGGCGACGCCTTCGTCGCCGCGGCCCGCGAGGCGCTTTCGAAGGTCGATGCGCAGGTCATGCTCACCGATGGCATCGCGGCGGCCTACAGGGACGGCAAGACACGCTTCGACGGACGCAATGCGGTGAAGCCGGTGCTGACGAACCAGGACGAGGGCCGGAAGGCCTCGCCCAATCTCTACGAGACCAGCGCCGATTCCTACCTGCAGGATCATGCGCTGGGTGAGGAGGTCTTCGGACCGCTGGGTCTTGTTGTGCGGGTGTCGGGCATCGAGGAGATGCAGACCCTCGCGCGGGGCTTCGAGGGCCAGCTCACCGCGACAATCCACATGGACGAGGGTGACGCCGACCACGCGCGGGCCCTGCTGCCGATCCTCGAACGCAAGGCCGGCCGCCTGCTGGTCAACGGTTTCCCTACCGGCGTGGAAGTCGCGGATGCCATGGTGCACGGCGGGCCCTATCCGGCTTCGACGAACTTCGGCGCAACCAGCGTCGGGACGCTGTCGATCCGGCGTTTCCTGCGGCCGGTATGCTATCAGAACGTTCCCGAAGGCATCCTGCCCGACGATCTTCGCTGAAGCTGATGGGCGTCGGCCGGGTCAGGACCCGGCCGGCACCGCAAAACGGTTCCGGTACCGCGCCACGGCCTCGGGGTTGAGAAGATTGGCCGGAAGATCGCCTTCCAGGACCTGACGGACCTCTCGGGCAATCGCCTCGGCGACCCGGTCCAGGCTTTCCTCGGTTCTCCCGGCCACACGCGGCGTCAGGATGAGGTTGGGGAGGCCAAAGAAGGCATGTGTCCTGGGCAGCGGTTCGCGGTGATGCACATCGAGCGCGGCCCCGCCAAGCCGTCCCTCACGCAGGGCCTTCACCAGCGCATGCTCGACCACCATGGGACCTTTCGAGACATTCACGAGGATCGCACCCCGCTTCATCTTCGCGATGCGGCCGGCATGTATCAGGCCGTGCAGGTGCGGTTTGGGTGAACAGCATATCACGACGACATCTGACTGGCTGAGCAGCGCGTCGAGCGAGAGGGCGGCGATACCGTCGACCTCGGGCCCGGGGCGCTGCGTGTCATAGACCACCGACATGCCGAAGCCATGGCGCGCGATCCGGGCGACGGCCTTTCCGATATCGCCCATGCCGACGATCCCGACGGTCTTTCCCGAAAGCTCGCGGCCCTGATCGGCGTGGGCCCGTCCCTCGTCCCATCCCAGCAGACGAAGGTCCTGTTCGACGCGCGGGTACTGGCGAAGAAGGGCGAGCGCCGACCAGATCACGTGCTCTGCGACGCTTTCGGCGTTTTCCGCCGGCACGCAGGAGACAAGAACGCCCGCGGACGTCGCGAGATCGAGCGGAATCTTCGTGGCCCCGGCACCAAGCGGGAAGATCGCGCGCAGCGCGGGCTCGTTGGTGACGACGTCGGCGGGAACCGGCGCCAGACCCAGGATGATCCCGGCGCCGTGGCTTTCGCTGACGATCGCTCCCCGTCTCGGAGCGCTGGCGATGCGCAGGCGGCCAAGCCCCTCGAGGGCTTCGCGCAGGGGCGCGGGCAGGGGATGGGTGGAGAAGATCAGGGTGCTTGTCATGTCAGCGACTCATGGTGGAAATCGGGGCGCGCAAGGCGCAGGTCTGAACCATGACGGCCGGAAGTTTCCCGTTCTGCCTCTACCGTTGCAGTTACACCGGTTCCTGTCCAGACCGGCGCGGCTGCCCCGGCGACTGTTCAGAACCTTGCGACAACGTCATGGAACACGAGCCGCGCCGCCTCGGAGAAGGCATGGTCGCGGTGATGGATGATGAAATAGGGCGTCACGGTGATCGGCTGCTCCAGATCAAGCACGTCGAGCGCCGCATCGAGCGAGGAGCGGGTCAGCAGCTGCGCGACCTCGTGCGAAAGCGGCGCGATGGCGGTGGAATTCTCGATCAGGGCCAGCATGACGAGCAGGGAGGAACTGCTGGTGATGATGGCCGGTATCGCGATTCCGGCGGTGTGGAAGGCGGACTCGACCGCCGTTCGGATGGGATTGCCGCGCTGCTGAATGATCCACTCGAACCCGGTCATGTCGCGCAGGTTCAGACGCCTTTGGCGCAGCAGGGGATGGCCCGAATGCACCATCAGCGACACGATCTCGCTGCGCGCGGGCAGCAGACGCAGATTCCGCGTTTCGTATTCGGGCGGCGGCCGGGCGATGATGAAATCGAAGCGGCCCTCGTCGAGACCCCGGAACAGCTCGGCAGAGGTCCCGACCTCGATGGTCGGCTCGATGTCGGGTGCGAGCGCACGCACCTGTCTCAGGGCCGGAACGAGAATGCCCGCTGTCGGGCCGGTGACCGATCCGATGCGCACAGCGCCGACGCGGCCCTCCCGGATATTGTCGACTTCGGTTCCCAACGCGTCGAGCTCGGCCAGGATCGCACGGGCACGCCGGATGAAGACCGTGCCGATGGCGGTCTCTTGCATGCCCTTCGGTTGACGCTGGAACATCGGGCCACCTGCCATCGTCTCGAGTTCTGACAGCAGGCGGGATGCGGCGGGCTGCGAGATGCCGAGGGCGTCGGCGGCCGCCTGCAGTTTTCCGGTTTCCGAGATGCGGATCAGCAGGCGCATCTGGTTATGTTTCAGGATCATCGCATGCAACGCCAAGACATACCGAAACTGATATGCGGTTTTCTGATAATGGCATTTTACAGTTATGTGAAGGCGGTATAGCCCAAGGGCCGGATCACGGCATCCGCACAGCAAAAATGGAACCCGCGGGAAAGTGAGGTTCCGGTTCTCGGGAGGAACCAATGAAAATCAGACAACTTCTGGCCACAGCTGCGGCCGCAATCCTCGTGTCTTCGGCGGCCATCGCCCAAGGCACCGTCGGCATCGCGATGCCCACCAAGTCTTCGGCGCGCTGGATCTCGGACGGCGAGTCGATGGTCGAACAGTTCCAGGCAGCGGGTTTCGAAACCGATCTGCAATATGCCGAGGACGACATTCCGAACCAGCTCAACCAGATCGAGAACATGATCACCAAGGGCGTCGATGTGCTGGTCATCGCGGCCATCGACGGGACGACGCTGTCCAACGCTCTGGAAAACGCTTCGGCTGCCGGGATCAAGGTCATCGCATACGACCGGCTGATCCGCGACAGCGAAAACGTCGACTACTATGCGACCTTCGACAACTTCAAGGTCGGCGTTCAGCAGGCGACGAGCCTCGTCAACGGGCTCAAGGAGCGTTTCGGCGACGGCCCCTACAATGTGGAGCTCTTCGGCGGTTCGCCCGACGACAACAACGCCTACTTCTTCTATAACGGCGCGATGTCCGTCCTTCAGCCGCTGATCGACGACGGCACCATCAACATCGTCTCCGGCCAGATGGGCATGGATACCGTCGGCACCCTGCGTTGGGACGGCGCGGTCGCGCAGTCGCGCATGGAGAACCTCCTGTCGGCCAATTACACCAACGAGCAGGTGCATGGCGTGCTGTCGCCCTATGACGGGCTTTCCATCGGCATCCTGTCGGCGCTGAAGGGCGTGGGCTACGGCTCGGGCGATCTGAAGATGCCGATCGTGACCGGTCAGGACGCCGAGGTGCCCTCGGTCAAGTCGATCCTCGCGGGCGAGCAGTACTCGACCGTCTTCAAGGACACGCGGGAACTCGCGCGCGTCACGGTGGGCATGGTGCAATCGGTGCTCGGCGGCGGCGAACCCGAGATCAACGACACCGAGACCTACGACAACGGTGTGAAGGTCGTGCCCTCCTACCTGCTCGAGCCGGTATCGGTCGATGCCTCGAACTGGGAAGAGATCCTGATCGGGTCCGGATACTACACCATGGACCAGATCCAGTAAGTCGACACATTGCTGAAATCCCGGCGGCCCGCCATGCGCGGGCCGTCGCGGTCAGGGAGATAATCGCCATGGCGGCGCTCTTGGAGATGCGGTCGATCAGCAAGGAATTTCCGGGCGTCAAGGCGCTCGACGAAGTCACGCTGGCGGTCGAGGAAGGTGAAATCCACGCGGTCGTGGGCGAGAACGGCGCGGGCAAATCGACCCTGATGAAGGTCCTTTCCGGGATCTATCCGTTCGGCAGCTATGACGGCGACATATACTATGCCGGTGCCGAGGCGAGGTTCCGCGACATCGCCGACAGCGAACGCGAAGGCATCATCATCATTCACCAGGAGCTGGCTCTTGTCCCGCTCCTGTCCATTGCCGAGAACCTCTTTCTGGGCAACGAGATCGCGCGCGGAGGGGTGATCGACTGGCACGAGACGAACCAGCGCACCGAGGGCCTGCTGCGCAAGGTGGGGCTCATGGAGAGCCCGACAGCGAAGGTGGACTCGCTTGGCGTCGGCAAGCAGCAGCTGGTGGAGATCGCCAAGGCGCTGTCCAAGGAAGTGCGCCTGCTGATCCTCGACGAGCCGACCGCGGCCCTGTCGGAGGCGGACAGCCAGAAGCTTCTCGACCTGATGCTCGAACTCAAGACCCAGGGCGTCACGCAGATCATCATCAGCCACAAGCTGAACGAAGTGCGCCGCGTGGCCGACACCGTCACCGTGATCCGCGACGGCTCGACGATTTCGAGGCTCGACGCGCGCAAGGAACAGGTGACGGAGGATCGCATCGTGCGCGACATGGTCGGGCGCGACATGGCGCACCGCTACCCCGAGCGCAAACGCGTGGCGGGCAAGCCGCTGATGCGGGTCCGCGACTGGAACGTCTGGCATCCCGAACACGCCGAACGTCAGGTGATCAGGAACGTGAACTTCACCGTCCACGCGGGCGAGGTCGTCGGTATTGCCGGTCTGATGGGCGCAGGGCGCACCGAGCTGGCGATGAGCCTTTTCGGCAAGGCCTACGGACGCAACATTTCAGGCGAGGTCGAGATAAACGGCAAGCCGGCGGATGTCTCGACCATCGACCGCGCGATCGCTTCCGGGCTCGCCTATGTCACCGAGGACCGCAAGAGCCTCGGTCTGGTGATCGACGAGACCATCCAGCGCAACATCACTCTGGCGAACCTTCCCGGCGTCTCGTCGGGCGGCGTGCTGAACGAGGCCGAGGAGACACGGGTCGCCGAGCGCTATCGTGCCGCGATGAACATCCGCACCCCCAGCGTCTTCCAGAAGGTCGTGAACCTTTCGGGCGGCAACCAGCAGAAGGTCGTGCTGTCCAAATGGCTGTTTTCGGAGCCCGAGGTGCTGATCCTCGACGAGCCGACCCGCGGCATTGACGTGGGTGCGAAATTCGAAATCTACGGAATCATCAACCAGCTCAGCGCGGACGGGAAGGGCGTGGTGATGATCTCGTCCGAACTGCCCGAACTGCTGGGAATGTGCGACCGCATCCACGTGATGAACGAAGGCCGCTTCGTCGGGGAACTCGCCGCCGCCGATGCCAGCCAGGAACGCATCATGTCGATGATCGTGACGGAGTGAAAAGGCCATGAGCATGGAACAGACAGCCACACCGCAGCGCGGCGCGCGCACGCAGAGCCTCGGCTCGTATCTCAGGAGCAACCTGAGGGAATACGGCCTCCTGTTCGCGTTGATCGCGATCATGGTCTTTTTCCAGATCGTGACCGACGGAACGCTTCTGCGGCCGGTGAACATTACCAACCTGCTGCTGCAGAACAGCTACATCATCATCATGGCGCTCGGGATGCTGATCGTGATCGTGTCCGGGAACATCGACCTGTCGGTGGGCTCGGTCATGGGGTTCATCGGCGCGCTCGCAGCGGTCATGATCGTGAACTGGGGGATGGGAACGCTTGTCACCATGCTGGCCTGCCTGGTGGTGGGCGGGGCCATCGGGGCGGCGCAGGGCTATTTCGTGGCCTACTGGCGGATACCGTCCTTCATCGTGACCCTGGCGGGGATGCTGGTGTTCCGCGGCTGTTCGCTCTGGCTGCTCGAAGGGCAGTCCGTCGGTCCGTTCCCCCGCGAATTCCAGATGATCGCCAATGGCTTCGTACCGGATTTCTTTCCGTCGGGCCTGGGCGACAGCCTTGCCGCGCTCTTCGGGGCCCGGCAGGTGAACGTGCTGGCGCTGCTTACGGGCGTCGTCGCGGCGGGGGTCATCGTCTGGATGGGCATGCGCCAGCGCGCGCGCAACCGCGCCTACGGGATCGAGGACGAACCCCGCGCCTTCTTCGTCGGGCGCAACGCGATCGTGGCCATCGCCCTGGTCTTCATCTGCTACAAGCTCGCCACGTTCCGGGGTCTGCCGAACGTGCTGATCACCATGGGCGTGCTGACCATCATCTACGCCTTCGTCACCGAGAACACGACATTGGGCCGCAGGGTCTATGCCCTCGGCGGCAACGAGAAGGCGGCGAAGCTGTCGGGCATCCGGACCGAGCGGCTGACCTTCCTCGCCTTCACCAACATGGGCGTGCTGGCGGCCGCAGCGGGGCTCGTATTTGCCGCGCGTCTGAACACCGCGACGCCGAAGGCCGGTTTCGCGCTCGAACTCGACGTGATCGCCGCTGTCTTCATCGGCGGAGCCTCCATGTCCGGCGGCGTGGGCAAGATCGTGGGCGCCGTGGTCGGTGCCTTCCTGATGGGTGTGCTCAACAACGGCATGTCGATCATGGGCATCGGCATCGACTACCAGCAGGTGATCAAGGGGCTGGTGCTGCTCGCCGCCGTCTTCTTCGACGTCTACAACAAGAGCAAGCAGAGCTGAGGCGCCAGCGCGCAAGAGGAGAGACTTCAATGGCGTTCAAGCCGAAGGAATGGCCGCGCAAGCTGCGGTCGCAGGAATGGTACGGCGGCACGTCGCGCGACACGATCTATCATCGCGGCTGGCTGAAGAACCAGGGCCATCCCCACGACCTCTTTGACGGTCGCCCGGTGATCGGAATCATGAACACATGGTCCGACCTCACCCCCTGCAACGGCCATCTGCGCGAGCTGGCCGAGAAGGTGAAGGCCGGTGTCTGGGAGGCTGGGGGCTTTCCGCTGGAGGTGCCGGTGTTTTCGGCGTCGGAGAATACCTTCCGGCCCACAGCGATGATGTTCCGCAACCTCGCGGCGCTTGCCGTCGAGGAGCAGATGCGCGGACAGCCCATCGACGGGGCGGTGTTGCTGGTGGGATGCGACAAGACCACCCCCTCGCTGCTCATGGGCGCGGCTTCGACGGACATTCCCTCGATCGTCGTGACCGGGGGCCCGATGCTGAACGGATGGTTCCGGGGCGAAAGGGTCGGGTCGGGAACGCATTTGTGGAAGTATTCCGAAGCCGTCAAGGCAGGCGAATTCACGCAGGAAGAATTCCTCGAAGCCGAACAGGCCATGTCGCGGTCGTCGGGTACCTGCAACACGATGGGCACCGCCTCGACCATGGCCTCGATGGCCGAAGCGCTGGGCATGGCGCTTTCGGGCAACGCCGCGATCCCGGGCGTGGACAGCCGGCGGCGCGTCATGGCGCAGATGTCGGGCCGGCGCATCGTGCAGATGGTCAAGGACGACCTCAAGCCGTCCGACATCATGACGCGCGAGGCCTTCGAGAACGCCATCCGCACCAACGGCGCCATCGGCGGGTCGACCAACGCCGTGGTCCATCTGCTTGCCATCGCGGGGCGGGTCGGAATCGACCTGGGCCTTGACGACTGGGACCGGCTGGGCCGCGACGTGGCGACGATCGTGAATCTCATGCCGTCCGGGAAATACCTGATGGAGGAATTCTTCTACGCCGGGGGCCTGCCTGTCGTGCTGAAGCGCCTCGGTGAGGGAGGGCAGCTCAACAAGAACGCGCTGACGGTCTCGGGCGAAACGATCTGGGACGAGGTCAAGGACGTCACCAACTGGAACGAGGACGTGATCCTGCCGCTCGAGAAGGCGCTGACCCGGCAGGGCGGAATCGCGGTGCTGAAGGGCAATCTCGCCCCGAAGGGCGCGGTGCTGAAGCCCTCTGCCGCCACGCCCGAACTGATGACGCATCGCGGGCGCGCCGTGGTTTTCGAGGACATCGACGACTACAAGGCCAAGATCAACGACGACGATCTCGACATCGACGAGACCTGCATCATGGTTCTCAAGAACTGCGGGCCGAAGGGCTATCCCGGCATGGCCGAGGTGGGCAACATGGGCCTGCCGCCGAAGGTGCTGAAGAAGGGTATCACGGATATGGTGCGCATCTCGGACGCGCGCATGTCCGGCACCGCATACGGTACCGTCGTGCTGCACACCTCGCCCGAAGCGGCAGCAGGCGGCCCACTGGCCATTGTGCGGAACGGCGACATGATCGAGATCGACGTGCCGAACCGGAAGCTGCATCTGGACGTCCCTGAGGCGGAAATCGCCGAGCGCTTGAATGGCTGGACCGCCCCGGTGCACGAGGACGCGGTTTCGGGCTATGCCTGGCTGCATCAGCAGCATGTCCAGGGCGCGGATACCGGTGCGGACCTCGACTTTCTCAACGGCTGCCGGGGATCGGCCGTCGGAAAGGATTCGCATTGATGGAGATCGCGCTCGTCGGGATCGGCAAGATCGCCCGCGACCAGCATGTCCCGGCGATCGCGGACAGTCCCGACTGGGAGCTTGCCGCGACGGTCTCGCGCCATGGCAGCGTCGAGGGCGTGCAGTCCTACGGCGACTTCCGGGAAATGCTGGCCGACCGGCCCGGTATCCGCGTCGTGTCCCTCTGCGTGCCTCCCGTGCCCCGCTTTGACTATGCCGCGACGGCGATCAGGGCGGGTCGGCATGTCATGCTGGAAAAACCCCCCGGCGCGACCCTGTCGGAATGCCAGGCGCTGATCGAGCTCGCGCGCGAGTACCGCGTGTCGCTTTTTGCCACATGGCATTCCCGCGAGGCGGCTCAGGTTCCGGCGGCGAAGGCGTGGCTGGCTGGCAAACGGCTGGAACGCCTCAGGATCACCTGGAAGGAAGACGTGCGGCGCTGGCATCCCGGACAGGAGTGGATCTGGGAACCGGGCGGGCTGGGCGTGTTCGATCCGGGCATCAATGCGCTGTCGATCCTGACCGAGATCCTTCCGGACCCGGTGCACCTGACCTCGGCCCGGCTGCATTTTCCGGAGAACCGGCAGGCGCCCATCGCGGCGGATCTGTCCTTCCATCATCCGCAGGGTGCCGAGGTGTCCGGCGTGATGGACTGGCGGCAGGAGGGTGAACAGATCTGGCAGATCGAGGCAGAGACGGACGCGGGCAGGATTGTCCTCTTCGAAGGCGGGGCGCGGATGACCATCGACGGGGTCGAACAGGAACGGACCAGCGCGGCCAACCCGCTTGAGGAATATCCGAGCCTTTATGCGAAGATGGCTCGCTATGTCACCGCCGGGGAAAGCGATACGGATCTCGCGCCGATGCGGCATGTGGCAGATGCCTTCACCCTCGGAAGCCGCGAGAGCGTGGCTGCCTTCGAGGAGTGAGCGCATGACCGAGAGCTTCCAGATCGACCTTGACACGGCCGCGCCGGAAGTGCGCCAGTTCGGCGAGACTCCTTCGGGCGAGCCAGTGCAAATCGTGCAGATCCGCAACGGCGGGGCGGCGGCGAACCTGATGACCTGGGGCGCGAGCCTTCAGGATTATCGTCTCGACGGGGTGCCCCATGCGCTTGTGCTCGGCAGTCCGGTCTTCGAGCCCTACCTGCGCGTGATGCGCTTTTACGGCGCGATGGTGGGGCGGGTCGCGAACCGGATTGCGGATGGGCGGTTCACGCTCGACGGCGATGTCTACGATCTCGACCGGAACGAGGACGGTCGCACGATCCTGCACGGTGGCCGGACCGGAACCGGAACGGTGAACTGGATGCTGGACGGTCATGACGAGGCGACCTGCCGGTTTGTCCTGACCTGCGAAGACGGGCAGGATGGTTTCCCCGGCACGCTCGAACTTGGCGTGACCTACCGGCTCGACGACGAGGGCGCACTGGTGCTCGAAATCGATGGCCGAACCGACGCCCCGACCTTCTGCAATATGGCGCATCACAGCTACTGGAACCTCGACGGGTCGGCGGATGTCTCGGGTCATCGGATGATCATCGACGCCGAGCATTACCTGCCTGTCGATGAACGCCAGATACCTCAGGGCGGCCCGACCCCGGTGGCGGGGACGCGCTTCGATTTTCGCGGGCCGCGCGTGGTCACGAAGGACGGCGACGAAATGCTCGATCACAACTATTGCCTCAAGCCGGCCTCGGGGCTGCGACACGCCTGCAGCGTACGAACCCGTACGGTGCAGCTGGACGTGGAAACGACGGAACCGGGTCTGCAGGTCTATGAGGGGCTGAAGATAGATACCGAAAAATTTGCGGGTCATGGCGGTGTGAATTATGGGCCGCGCGCGGGACTCGCGCTTGAGCCGCAGGGCTGGCCTGACGCGCCGAACCGGCCCGATTTCCCATCCGTCCGGCTTGATCCGGGCCAGACCTATCGCCAGACGACCCGGTTCCGTCCGGCCCGGACCACAGATTGAGAGGACTGCAGATGAAGAAACCCCTGACCGGCATTCTGCCCGTTGCCCCGACCCCCTTCACCGATACGGGCGAGGTCGACGCGGAGGGCATGAAGCGGGTGCTGGACTGCATGATCGACCAGGGTGTCGATGCGATCTGCATCCTCGCCAATTATTCCGAGCAGTTCGTCCTGTCCGACGCCGAGCGCGCCCAGCTCATGCGGCTCAGCCTCGAACATGTTGCGGGGCGGGTTCCGGTGATCGTGACGATCAGCCATTTCGCCACCTCGATCGTCGTCGAGCGCGCGAAGGCGGCGGCCGAGATGGGCGCCTCGATGCTGATGATGATGCCGCCCTATCACGGTGTCGGACTGGTGCCGGACGATGCCGGGATCATGGAGCAGTTCCAGGCCGTCAGCGACGCAGCGCCGCTGCCGATCATGGTGCAGGACGCGCCCCTGTCGGGTGTCAAGCTGTCGGTCCCGCTGCTGGTGCGGATGGCGAAAGAGATCGAGAACGTGAGCTACTTCAAGATCGAGGTACCCTTCGCGGCCGACAAGCTTGCCGCGCTGATCGAGGCGGGTGGCGAGCATATCGTCGGGCCGTTCGACGGCGAGGAGGCGGTGACGCTGCTGGCCGACCTTGACGCGGGCGCGACGGGCACGATGACCTCTGCCATGTTCGCCGAAAAGATCCGGCCCATCGTCATGCGCCATCTCGATGGCGATCACGCTGGCGCGCTGGAACAGTGGAAGCTCTGCATGCCGTTGATCAACCACGAGAACCGGCAATGCGGGCTGCGTGCCTGCAAGGTCGTCTTCAAGGAAGGCGGGGTGATCAAAAGCGATCATGTCCGCCATCCCCTCAAGCCGATGTCCGAGCGGTCGAAGGCGCGGCTTCTGTCGCTTGCCAGGGACCTGGACATCATGGCCTTGAACTGGGGTAAATAGAGGCCTCAGTTCGAGTTCAGGAAGAATCCGTCGAACATCGGCCCGCTCGCGGCACCGATGCTGCGGGCGTTCATGCCGATCGATCCTTCCTCAATGGCCGGCGCCAGAAGCCCGCGCAGGTCGAGCGTCGCGAACTCGGCTCTCACGCCTTCGACTATACGGGTACGTATGTTTGCCGGAAAGGCACCGTCAATGATGACGGCGTCGAAATCGATGACGGCGCAGACCTGCACGGAGGCGCGCGCGAGCGCCCGCGCGACGCGTGCCACCCACGGATCAAGGAGCTTGTCGAGCCCGGTCCAGTCCTGCGGATCGCGCCACAGCTGATCGACGGGCAACCCCGCCGAGGCCATCGCCTGCTCGAGTGTGAAGATGGAGGCCTCGTCGATCAGCGTGTGCTCTTGGCCGTCCTCGCCCGTGATCCTCAGCGGACCGAATGCGCCTGCGTTGCCCTGATTACCCTCGTAGACTGAATGGTTGATGACGATGCCGCCGCCCACGAAGGCACCGACGTAGAAATAGGCGTAGTCGCGGAACTGCTTACCCCGTCCGAACTGATGCTCGGCCTGACAGGCGGCCGTGGCGTCGTTGACGATGCTGACGGGCAGGGTCGTGAAACGCGAGATTTCCTCGCGAAAGTCGATGCGACGCCATGACTGGAAGTCCTCGTCCGTCGCGCCGACCAGTTCCTGCCAGTTCCAGATCTCGTGCGGTGCGGCGACCCCCAGGCCGACGATCCGTTCGCGGTCACGGGCGGACATGCGGGTCAGGATTTCGCTCAGGCCCGCGGCGAAGAAGGCGAAGATCTCCTTGGGGCTGGGATAGGGAAAGCTGAGACGATGCTGCTTGCGGATATTGCCGGCGAAATCCAGCAGCAGCAGTTCGGCGCTTCGCCGTCCGATCTTGAGCCCGAGCGAAAAGACGCCGTCAGGTGCAAGTGTCATCGGAACCGACGGTTTGCCGACCCTGCCCCGCGTCGGCGTACCGGCCCGAAGCAGCCCGTCCTGTTCGAGCTTGCGCGTGATCACCGAGGCGGTCTGCAGCGACAGCCCCGATATCCGCGCGAGTTCGCTGCGCGGCATCGGGCCGTAGCGCTGGATCATCGACAGCATGAGACGTTCGTTGAGATCGCGCAATCCACGCTGGTTGATCCCGGGGCGCAGGGCGCGGACGATCTCGGTCTCGGTGCTGTCCGTCATGTCGGCCTCCATGCGTCAGACTACCGCACGCCGATTTATAAATCAAGTTGAGTTATTATTGACAATAAGTGGGGAATCGTTGTTATTTGCGGCATCGCGTGGCCTAATGTCCGCGTGGAGTGGGTTAATTCCCCGATCCATTGGGAGGATATCATGAAGAGACTGCTTACCGGGACCGCTCTGGTTCTTGCGACTTCGACTGGCGGCGCCTGGGCTCAGGACGTCAGCGCTTGCCTTATAACGAAGACCGACACGAACCCGTTTTTCGTGAAGATGCGCGAAGGCGCGGAAGCCAAGGCGAAGGAACTGGGCATCGAGCTGAAGTCCTTCGCGGGCAAGGTGGACGGGGACCACGAGACCCAGGTCGCCGCTATCGAGACCTGCATCATAGACGGCGCGAAGGGAATCCTGATCGCTGCCTCCGATACGTCTTCTATCGTGGGCGCGGTGCAGCAGGCGAGGGACGCTGGCCTGCTGGTGATTGCGCTCGATACGCCTCTCACCCCGGCGGACGCTGCGGACGCCACCTTCGCGACCGACAACTTCCTGGCAGGAGAACTGATTGGAAAATGGGCTGCGGCCAAGCTGGGCGACGAGGCGGAGAATGCCAGGATCGCGATGCTCGACCTTGCCGTATCGCAGCCGACCGTCGACGTTCTGCGCGATCAGGGGTTCCTGACCGGTTTCGGCATCGACACCAAGGATGCAAACGTGATCGGTGACGAGGACGATCCGCGCATCGTCGGCAACGACGTGACAGCCGGGAACGAGGAGGGCGGCCGCAAGGCGATGGAAAACCTCCTTGCGAAGGACCCGACGATCAATGTGGTCTACACGATCAACGAACCCGCCGCAGCCGGCGCATACGAGGCGCTGAAGGCCATCGGCCGCGAAAACGACGTGCTGATCGTATCGGTCGACGGCGGCTGCCCCGGCGTGCAGAACGTCAGTGACGGCGTGATCGGCGCGACCTCGCAGCAATACCCGCTGCTCATGGCGTCGCTCGGCATCGAGGCCATCGCCGCATGGGCCAAGGACGGCATCAAGCCCGAACCCACGCCCGGCAAGGATTTCTTCGATACCGGCGTGGCGCTTGTGACAGACGAATCCGCCGAAGGGGTGGAATCGATCTCGGTCGAGGAAGGCATGGACAAGTGCTGGGGCTGAGAGCCGACTGACACCAGACAAAGGGAAAGGCGGTCCCGCCGCCTTTCCCGATCCAGGCGTTGCCGCTGGTGCCGGGGGGGCATCTGCGCCACGGCCCAAGGGGCCCGCTCTTCGAGGAGAATCCCGATGTCAGAGCAGACTTCCAAAGGGCAGGACTATGAACAGGTCCTGTCGCGCAGCGCCACCGACGTGGCAAGCTTCGCCGATACCCGGACCGGTTTCGTCCACAAGCTTCAGCATGCGTTGCACGTATCGCCCGCGCTCGTGCCGCTCATCGTCCTCGTGGCGGCGATCGTCGTGTTCGGCCTGCTGCTCGGGAGCAAGTTCTTCTCGCCCTTCGCGCTGACGCTGATCCTTCAGCAGGTTCAGATCGTGGGCATCCTGGGGGCCGCTCAGGCCCTGGTGATCCTGACCGCAGGCATCGATCTGAGCGTCGGCGCCATAATGGTGCTGAGTTCGGTCGTCATGGGCCAGTTCACCTTCCGATACGGGCTGCCGACGCCCGTCGCCATCGGCTGCGGCATCCTGTGTGGAGCGCTCTGCGGCTACATCAACGGCTGGCTCGTGGCGAAGGTGAAACTGCCGCCCTTCATCGTCACGCTGGGCATGTGGCAGATCGTGCTCGCGACGAATTTCCTCTATTCGGCGAACGAAACGATCCGGGCTCAGGAGATCGAGGCGAATGCGCCGCTGCTTCAGCTCTTTGGCGCGACGGTCGCGGTCGGGGGCGCGGTGCTGACCGTTGGCGCGATCTTCATGGTTCTGCTGGTGGTCGTGCTGGCCTATATCCTGCGCCAGACCGCCTGGGGCCGGCATGTCTATGCGATCGGCGACGACCCGGAGGCTGCCGAGCTGTCGGGCGTGCAGGTCAAGCGCACCCTGATCCAGGTCTACATGCTTTCGGGGATCATCTGCGCCTTCGCCGGCTGGGCGCTGATCGGGCGCATCGGATCGGTTTCGCCCACATCCGGGCAGCTCGGCAATATCGAGAGCATCACTGCCGTCGTGATCGGGGGCATCTCGCTTTTCGGCGGGCGCGGCTCGATCCTCGGCATGCTCTTCGGGGCGCTGATCGTGGGCGTGTTCACCCTCGGCCTGCGCCTGCTCGGCGCGGATGCGCAATGGACCTACCTGCTGATCGGTGTTCTCATCATCGGGGCCGTGGCGGTGGACCAGTGGATCAGAAAGGTATCTGCGTGATGGAACCGATCCTGCAAGGCAAGGGCCTCGTCAAGCGCTACGGCAAGGTAACCGCCATCGACCACGCGGACTTCGAACTCTACCCGGGCGAGGTGCTCGCGGTCATCGGCGACAACGGGGCGGGCAAGTCCACCCTGATCAAGGCGGTGTCGGGTGCGGTAATCCCGGATGAGGGCGAGGTCATCCTCGATGGGAAGACGGTCCATTTCACCTCGCCGCTCGATGCGCGCGAGCATGGTATCGAGACCGTCTACCAGCAACTCGCCATGTCGCCGGCGCTTTCCATCGCGGACAACATGTTCATGGGGCGCGAGATCCGCAAATCCGGCTTCATGGGCAAGTGGTTGCGGCAGCTCGACCGAAGCGCGATGGAAAAGTTCGCCCGCGACAAGCTGAACGAGCTGGGCCTGATGACAATCCAGAACATCAATCAGGCGGTCGAGACGCTTTCGGGCGGTCAGCGCCAGGGTGTCGCCGTGGCGCGCGCGGCAGCCTTCGGTTCCAAGGTCGTGATCCTCGACGAACCGACCGCGGCGCTTGGCGTGAAGGAAAGCCGCAAGGTGCTGGAACTGATCCTCGACGTGAAGTCGCGCGGCATCCCCATTGTGCTGATCAGTCACAACATGCCGCATGTGTTCGAAGTGGCGGACCGCATCCACATCCACCGTCTCAGCAAGCGCCTCTGCGTCATCGACCCCAGGCAGCATTCGATGTCCGACGCGGTATCCTACATGACCGGCGCATCGGTTCCAGAAGGGGTCGAGCCGGTCTGATGGACCTGTCGCCGCCGCTCGAGGAAATCACCGCGCGCATCATGGTCTCGGGTCGCCGGGGCGCGCGACGCGTCGTGGCGCTTGCCGGGCCGCCAGCCAGCGGGAAGTCGACGCTTGCCGAGGTGCTCGCGGGGCGGCTGACCCTGTCGGGCTGTCCTGCGCAGGTGGTGCCGATGGACGGTTTCCATCTCGACGACCGGGTGCTCGAGGCGCGGGGGCTGCTGTCGCGCAAGGGGGCACCCGAGACCTTCGACCTCGACGGGTTCACGGTACTGGCGGCGCGTCTGTCCGAGGCGCGCGAGGTCGTATATCCCGTGTTCGACCGCACCCGCGAGATCGCCATCGCAGGGGCAGGGTTCGTTCCGGCGGCGTGCGATACGGTCGTTGTCGAAGGAAACTACCTTCTCTTCGACTCGCCGGGCTGGCGCGATCTGGGGCGATTCTGGGATGTCTCCATCCGGCTCGAGGCGGATATAGAGGTTCTGCGCGCGCGGCTGATGGAGCGGTGGACCGGATTTGGCCTCAGTCTTGAGCAGTCCAGGGCCAAGGCCGAGGGCAACGACTTGCCGAATGCGGAACTGGTGCTGTCAAATCCGACGCCTGCCGATATCATCTGCGCGTCGGTTGCCACGCGCGCCGATGCGCCCTGAACCAGAGACTTGCCGATGATCCTTTGCTGCGGAGAAGCCCTGATCGACATGATCGAACGTCCAGGTCCGGACGATGGTAAGGGCTTTGACGCCCATGTGGGCGGGGCGGTCTTCAACACCGCCATTGCATTGGGCCGGCTGCGCGCGCCGGCGGGGTTCCTGTCGGGCCTCAGCCAGGACTTCTTCGGGTCGATGCTGCGTCAGGCGCTGGCGGACAGCCATGTCGACACGCGCTATGCGATCCTGTCCGATCGTCCCACGACACTGGCTTTCGTGCGGCTGACCGAGGGGCAGGCGACCTATACCTTCTACGACGAAGGCACCGCTGGGCGGATGCTCGACCCCGACAGCCTGCCCGAACTGGCAGAAGATGTGACCGCCTGCTATTTCGGCGGCATCAGCCTGATCAGCGAGCCCTGCGCCGACTTCTACGCCGCGCTGGCCAAACACGAGGCGGCGCGCCGGGTGATCATGCTCGATCCGAACATCCGGCCCAGCTTCATCCGCGATCTCGACCGCTACCGCGAGCGGCTCGATGCCATGATCGCCGTTTCGGATATCGTAAAGATTTCGGACGAAGATCTGCACTGGATCGTGCCCGGTCCCGCCTCGGCGCTGGAGAAGGCGCGTGGGGTTCTCGACAAGGGCCCGCGGCTTGTCGTGCTGACCCGCGGCAGCGACGGCGCAACGGCACTTTTCGCGGACGGTCAGGAAGTGCACGCACCGGCAACGAAGGTAGAGGTGGTAGATACGGTAGGAGCAGGCGATACCTTCAACGCGGGATTTCTGGCCAGACTGGCCGAGCTTGGCGCGCTCGGGAAGGAACGGCTGCGCGATCTCCCGCCGGACACGGTCCGCAGCGCGCTCGCCCACGGGGCCGCCGTCGCGGGAGTGACCGTGTCCCGGGCCGGGGCGAATCCTCCCTGGTCCCACGAACTGCCCAAGGCCGGCTGACCGGAGGCGCGCCGTCCGAACACACATCGATCCCGAGGAAAGAAGATTACCATATGCTAAAAGCGACCAATGACATCGACGTAACCACGTTGCACGCCGCCCTCCTTCGCCACCTCAAGAGTTCTATCGGCAAGGATCCCGAGCATGCGACCACCTATGACTGGCGAATGTCCCTGGCGCTCTCGTTCCGTGACCTGATCGTCGAGCCCTGGTTCGAAACCACGCGGCGCACCTACAAGGTATCCGGCAAGCGCGTCTATTACCTGTCGATGGAATTCCTGATCGGCCGGCTGATCGAGGATGTCGGCATGAACCTCGGCCTCAACGAGGTCGCGGCGAAAGCGCTTGAAATGGTCGGGCAGGACTTCGATCACATCGTTGCCGACGAACCCGATGCGGCGCTCGGCAACGGCGGCCTCGGGCGGCTCGCGGCCTGTTTCATGGACAGTCTCGCGACCCTCTCGATCCCCGCCTACGGCTATGGCATCCGCTACGAGCACGGGCTTTTCGAACAGCATTTCGAGAAGGGCGAGCAGGTCGAGACGGCCGAAGAGTGGCTGGCGCAGAGACACGCATGGGAATTCGAACGGCCCGAGGTGCACTATCCGATCCGGTTCGGCGGGCATGTCAGCGAAAGCGACGGCCGCTGCACCTGGCATTCCGCCGAGACTGTGCTTGCCGTCGCCTATGACACGCCGGTCGTGGGCTGGAAGGGCAACTGGGCCAATACGTTGCGATTGTGGTCGGCCAAGCCGGTCAAGCTCTTCGATCTCGAGGCGTTCAACCGCGGCGATTACATCGGTGCGAACGCGCCCGAACGCCTGGCACGGACGATTTCCCGGGTGCTCTATCCCGACGACACGACCCAGGAAGGCAAGGAGCTGCGGCTTAAGCAGGAATACTTCTTCACCGCCGCCTCGATCATGGACATCCTGCGCCGCTTCATTTCCGAAGGCCACGACATCGACACGCTGGCCGATCACGTCGCGATCCAGCTCAACGACACGCACCCGGCCATCGCCGGGCCGGAACTGGTGCGGCTGCTGACGGACAATCACGAGGTCCCGATCGACCGCGCCATCGAGATCGCGCGGCAGTGTCTTGGCTATACCAACCACACCCTCATGCCCGAGGCGCTCGAAAGATGGCCCGAAGGGCTTTTCGCGCGCATCCTGCCGCGCCATCACCGGATCATCGAGATCATCCAGGACACGCATCTTTTCGTGTCGGGAAGCGGCGTGCGGATCATCGAGGACGGCAACGTCAAGATGGGCGAGCTCGCCTTCGTCATGGCGCACAAGGTCAATGGCGTCTCGGCGCTGCATTCGGATCTGGTCAAGGAAACCGTCTTCTCCGACCTTCATCGGGCCTACCCGGACCGGATCGTGAACCAGACGAACGGCATCACGCCGCGTCGCTGGCTTTATTCCTGCAACCCC
Source organism: Sulfitobacter sp. LCG007 (assembly GCF_040801785.1). NCBI lineage: Bacteria > Pseudomonadati > Pseudomonadota > Alphaproteobacteria > Rhodobacterales > Roseobacteraceae > Roseobacteraceae bacterium LCG007. The sequence continues at coordinate 32,603 of NZ_CP161805.1, forward strand.
GAACTGCGCCGCCTCATCGACGAGACCATCGGGACCGGCTGGGCCAGTGATCTCGAAAAGCTCGAAAGCCTGCGCGACCATGCCGGGGATGCCGGTTTTCAGGAACGCTTCCGCGCGGCCAAGATGCACAACAAGCGTCGGCTCGCACAATGGCTGCGCAAGCGGGACGGCTTCACGATCGACCCCGAGGCGATGTTCGACGTGCAGATCAAGCGCATCCACGAATACAAGCGCCAGCACATGAACATTCTCGAGACGATCGCGCTCTGGAACGACATCAGGGACAATCCCAACGGTGACTGGACGCCACGGGTAAAGATATTCGGCGGCAAAGCGGCGCCGGGATATGTCATGGCCAAGTCGATCATCCACCTGATCAATGATGTCGCGAGGACGATCAATTCGGACCCGGTCACGCGGAATCTGCTCCAGGTCGCCTTTCCCGAGAATTACAACGTCTCCATGGCCGAGCTGATCATTCCCGCATCGGATCTGTCCGAACAGATCTCGACGGCGGGCAAGGAGGCTTCGGGCACCGGCAACATGAAGCTGTCGCTGAACGGGAGCCCGACCATCGGCACGCTCGACGGCGCGAATGTGGAGATCCGCGAGCATGTGGGCGCCGAGAACTTCTTCCTCTTCGGCCTCACCGCGCAGGAGGTGATGGAGCGGCGGACCCATGAAGGCTACGCGCGCGCCGCCATCGAGCAGAGCCCGCGGCTCAAGCGGGTTCTGGGCCAGATCTCGGACGGCGTCTTCTCGCACGAGGATCCGCATCGCTACGATGCGCTGGTGCGCAATCTGTACGAGCACGACTATTTCCTCGTGACCTGCGATTTCGACGATTACTACGCCACGCAGCGCAGGGTCGACGGGGCCTATCGCGACATGTCGGCCTGGACGCGCATGGCCATCCTCAACACGGCCGGAATGGGGTGGTTCTCATCGGACCGGACCATCCTTGGTTACGCAAAGGAGATCTGGAACGCAGAGTCTCTGATGCGTCAGGGCTGACAGGAGGTTGCGTGGCGCCCGAGGAGGAGGGGCGCACCGCGGCCCGCCAAGCGGCAGAGTGCGGACCAGACGCGGGACCAGTAGCAATCAGGGAGGACGGGACAGTGAAACCGTGGCGGCGGAAGGCCGTGCACATTCGCTGGCCGTGATGCCGCCGCTTTCGCCCCCTGTTCTTCAGACAGGAACAGAGCGGAGCGGGACCAGCCAAAAACAAAATGGGAGGAGAGAAACCATGCAGACCGACAGTGAAAGGCTTGCCCAGCAAACGATGGCCTTCGTGCTCGCAGGGGGGCGCGGAAGCCGGCTGCACGAACTGACCGACAGGCGGGCCAAACCCGCGATGTATTTCGGGGGAAAGACGCGGATCATCGACTTCGCGCTGTCAAACGCGGTGAACTCCGGCATCCGGCGCATCGGCGTCGCGACGCAGTACAAGGCGCATTCCCTCATCCGCCATCTCCAGCGCGGCTGGTCCTTCTTCCGGGCCGAGCGCAACGAATCCCTCGATATCCTGCCCGCCTCGCAGCGGATGGATGAAGAGAACTGGTACCGGGGCACGGCGGATGCGGTGACCCAGAACATAGACATCATCGAAAGCTACTGTCCGAAGTACATCGTCATCCTCGCGGGCGACCACATCTACAAGCAGGACTACCTCAAGATGGTCGAGCACCATATCGAAAGCGGGGCGGACGTGACGGTGGGCTGCATCGAAGTGCCCCGCATGGAAGCCAGCGCTTTCGGGGTCATGCATGTCGACGAGAATGACGTGATCATCGACTTCGTGGAAAAGCCAAAGGATCCGCCGGCGATGCCGGGCCATCCCGACCTCGCGCTCGCGAGCATGGGCATCTACATCTTCGAGACGGAATACCTTTTCGAGCTTCTGCGCGCCGAGGCCAAGGAAAAGGACACCGAGCATGACTTCGGCAAGGACATCATCCCGGATATCGTCAGGAACGGGAAGGCCGTGGCGCATCCATTCAGCCGCTCATGCGTGCGCACGGGTCTGGAACGCGAGGCCTACTGGCGCGACGTCGGAACCGTCGACGCCTTCTGGCAGGCCAACATCGACCTGACCGATTTCGAACCGGAGCTGGACCTCTACGACAACAGCTGGCCGATCTGGACATATTCGGAACTGACCGCGCCCGCCAAGTTCATCCACAACGAGGAAGGCCGTCGCGGGCTGGCGGTTTCGTCGATGGTGTCGGGCGGCTGCATCATATCGGGGTCGAGCCTCGAACGCTGCCTTCTCTTCACAGGTGTGAAGACGCATTCCTTCTCGCAGCTCGAGGGCGTCGTCGCATTGCCCTATGCAGAGATCAACCGGAAGGCGCGCCTGAAGAACGTGGTCATCGACAGGGGGGTGATCATCCCCGCAGGGCTTGTCGTCGGTGAGGATCCGGAGCTTGACGCAAAGCGGTTTCGGCGTACGTCGCAAGGGGTTACGCTGATCACACAGACGATGATCGACCGACTGGAGACCTGACCGCACATGAACCTGCTCTTCGTCGCATCGGAATGCGCGCCATTCGTCAAGACCGGCGGGCTTGCCGACGTGATCGGGTCGGTGCCCAAGGCGCTGGCCGCCGATGGTGTGAACGTCAAGGTGATGCTGCCCGGGTATCCCGCGCTCGCCATGCATCTTGCGAGCGGCGAAGAGGTCGCGGCCTTCGGGGACCTCTTCGGGGGCCCCGCGCGCATCGTGGCGGTCAAATCGGCGGGACTGGACCTGCTGCTTCTCGACGCGCCGCACCTCTTCGACCGGCCGGGCAACATCTATCTCGATCAGAACGGCAGGGACTGGCACGACAACCATCTGCGCTTCGGAGGGCTCTGCCATGCCGCCGCGCATGTCGCCCAGCAGGGTGTCGCGGGCTGGCGGCCCGACCTCGTGAACGCGCACGACTGGCAGGCCGGCCTCGTTCCGGCATATCTGCGCCAGACCGGCGCGCCGACCCCGCCGGTGGTCATGACGATCCACAATGTCGCCTTTCAGGGCATCTTTCCGCAGGATGTCCTCGAGGTGCTGCGCCTTGATCGCAGGCTCTTCACCCCGGACGGGCTGGAATACTATGGCCAGCTCGGTTTCCTGAAGGCGGGGCTTGCCCTGTCGGATGCGATCACGACCGTCAGCCCATCCTACGCGCGTGAGCTGCTGACACCGGAGTTCGGGATGGGGCTGGAAGGCCTGCTCCAGGCGCGGCAGGGCGATCTGACCGGCATCCTGAACGGCATCGACACCGAGGTCTGGAACCCGGAGAACGATCCGCACCTCACCAGCCACTACGGAGGCCGCGCGCTCAGGGGCAAGGCGGCGAACAAGGCCGAGGCGCAGCGGCGTTTCAACCTCGACAAGGGCGCAACCGGGCCGCTTTTCTGCGTCGTGAGCCGACTGACCAGCCAGAAGGGACTGGACCTGCTGATCGAATGCCTGCCCGACCTCGTGAGTCACGATGCCCAGCTCGCCGTGCTGGGCACAGGTGAAGCCTGGCTGCAGGACGCCTTCAAGGTCGCAGCCGCGCAATTTCCGGGCCGGGTCGCCATCGAGATCGGCTATGACGAGCCGCTTTCGCATCTGTTGCAGGCGGGCTGCGACGCGATCCTGATCCCATCGCGCTTCGAGCCCTGCGGCCTGACCCAGCTTTACGCGCTGCGCTACGGCACGATCCCGGTGGTCGCGCGCACCGGCGGGCTTGCGGACACCGTGATCGACGCCAACGAAGCGGCCCTGCTCGCCCAATGCGCGACCGGAATCCTGTTCGATCCCGTGACCGCGCCCCGGCTGCGTCAGGCCATCGCGCAGGCCTGCACGCTTTTCGGAAACCGCGATATCTGGACCGGAATGATGCGCCGGGCCATGCGGCACCCGGTGGGCTGGGATCTCTCGGCGGCGGCCTACATGGCCGTATACCGAACACTCGTGCCATCGGCCTGACAGGTAGCATCGATGAGCAAATTCAAGCTGAGCAGCGGAACGCCCAACACCCTCGGCGCCGTCCATGACGCGGATGGCGTGAATTTCGCGGTATTCTCCGAACACGCGACGAAAGTAGAACTCTGCCTCTTCTCGCAAGACGGGCGAAAAGAGACGGACCGGATCGCATTGCCCGACCGGAGCGGGCCGGTCTGGCACGGCTACCTCGAGGGATTGCCCAAGGGGACCGTCTATGGCTACCGGGCACATGGCACCTACGCGCCGGAGCAGGGCCACCGGTTCAATCCGAACAAGCTGCTGCTGGACCCCTATACCCGCGAGCTGCGCGGAAACTGGGCGCATGACGACGCTGTGCTGGGCTACGATCCTGAGCATTCGACCCGTGACCTGTCCTTCGACACCCGCGACAGCGCTCCGCATGTGGCGAAATCCGTCGTCTCGGACCTCTCGCTGTTCGGCGCCTTCCGCAGCGGTGCGCACCGGCACGACCTGCGCGACCTGATCTACGAAGCCCATCCCAAGGGGCTGACGATGACCAATCCGGGGGTGCCGGACGTGCTGCGCGGCACCTATGACGGGATCGCCTCCGACGCGATCATCGAGCATCTGCACCGCTTGGGCGTCGGCGCGATCGAGCTGCTGCCGGTCCATGCCTTCGTCGACGATGCCTTTCTGGTCGAACAGGGGCTGCGGAACTACTGGGGTTACAACTCGATCGGATTCTTCGCGCCGGAGCCGCGCTATTTCGGGCCGAGCGGCTGGCTCGGGTTCCGCACCATGGTCGACCGCTTCCACGATGCGGGCATCGAGGTCATCCTCGACGTGGTCTATAACCACACGGCCGAGGGCGACCAGTACGGCCCGACCCTGTGCTATCGCGGCCTCGACAACGCCTCGTATTATCGGCTGATCAACGGACAGCCGCGCTATTACGTGAACGATACCGGCACGGGCAACACGCTCAACGTCGCGCATCCCTACGTCCTGCGCATGGTGCTCGATTCGCTGCGTTTCTGGGTCGAATGCATGGGAATAGACGGTTTCCGCTTCGATCTCGCCACGACCCTGGGGCGCGAGGATTACGGGTTCGACGCGCGCGGCGGTTTCTTCGACGCGCTCCGGCAGGATCCGGTGCTGTCCAAGGTGCGCCTGATCGCCGAACCCTGGGACATCGGACCGGGCGGCTACCGGGTGGGCGATTTCCCGCACGAATTCCTCGAGTGGAACGACACGTTCCGCGACACCGTACGGCGCTACTGGCGCAACGACGATCACTCCGCGCAGGAACTGGGCGCGCGGCTGCTGGGGTCGGCCGACAAGTTCGACCGGATGGGGCGGCGCTCATGGTCGTCCGTCAACTACATCGCCGCCCATGACGGCTTCACCGCCGCCGACATCGTGCGCTACAACGACCGGCACAATCAGGCCAACGGTGAAAACAACCAGGACGGCCACAACGCGAACTACAGCGACAACTGCGGTGTCGAGGGCGAAACGGACGATCCCGCGATCAATGCGCGCAGGGCCAGGCGGCAACGCAACATGCTGGCGACGCTGTTTCTGTCACAAGGCACGCCGATGTTGCTGGCGGGTGATGAATTCGGCAATTCGCAACAGGGCAACAACAACGCATACTCGCAGGATAACGAGACCGGCTGGGTGAATTGGGACAACATGGATGAGGAACTGCTCGCGTTCGCGCAACGTCTCGCGGCCTTCCGGGTGGCTCATCCGGTGCTGCGGCAAAGCCGCTTCCTGCACGGGGCGGCCCGCGCCGAGGACGGGTTGCCGGACGTCGAGTGGACCGATTTCTCGGGCGGGCCGGTGCATTGGCGGGACCAGGGGCTGTCGAACTTCTGTCTCATCCTGCGCTGTTCGGCCGAAGCGCCCGAATACGACTGCAACGACGACGCCGTCTTCATCGCCTTCAACCGCGGGGAAAAGCTGCTTTCGGTGATACTGCCCGAAGCGCCGGCCGGCCGGCGCTGGGTCCGCGAGATCGACACGTCGCTCCAGCAGTTCCGCGAACTGCCGGACGGCGAACGCCAGAAGGCGAGCGTCGCCCGGCGTTCGGTCGTGGCATTCGTGCTAAGCCCCGCGCAGGAGGAAGCCGCATGAACAGTTCCGACGCCCTTGACGCGCTGGCCGCGTTCTACGGCATCAACCCGCGTTTCTTCGACCTGTCCGGCGCCGAGCATGCGACATCGCCAGAGACCAAGCGCGCCCTGCTGAGGGCGAACGGCGTCGATGTATCGAGCGAGGCGTCGGTTTCCGAGGCGCTGGCCGCCGAGACCGCCCGGCGCGCGGACCGCTGGTTCCCCGAAGAGATCGTCATCGAATCCGAAAGCGAGGCCACGCTGGGATTCGGTCTGGGGGCCGAGTGGACCCTCACCGAGACGGGCGCCGACGAGCCGGCCGCCGAGGGCCGCGCCGACGCAGCCATCGTGCTTCCCGCCGTGCCCTCGGGGATCTACGAACTCGAGGCCCGTGCCGGTGGCCGGGTCGAGCATGTGACCGTCCTTGCCGCTCCGAAGCGTCTGCCCTCCGTTCAGGGTCTAACGGGTTGCCGGCGGCTATGGGGTATCAGCCTCGCACTTTACGGACTCCAGTCGGATCGCAATGCAGGCATGGGCGATTTCGCGGATCTGGCGCTGGCAGCCGAGACCTTCGGGCGGCTTGGGGCGGGATTCGTCGGGGTCAATCCCGTGCACAGCATGGGCTATCTCGAATTCGATACGGCAAGCCCCTATTCGCCCTCTCACCGCGGCTTCTTCAATACCGCCTACATCGCGCCAGACCGGCTGCCCGGCCTCGAGAATTCCGAGGCGGCGCAGGCGGCACTTGCCGAATATCAGGAAAGTTTCGCGCGCTACCGCTCCAGTGAAACCGTTCCGCACGGTCCGCTCAAGCGGGCGCAGCAGAAGGCGCTCGAGGCACTGTTCGGCATCTTTCGGGAAAAGACCGGCGGACGCGCCGCGCAGGATTTCGAGGTTTTCCGCGACCTCGCGTCGCCCGAAATAATGCGTTTCGCCAGATACGAGGCGCTGAGCGAAGACCACGGCGCAGACTGGCGCACATGGCCGCGCGAGATTGATACCGCTGACGCGGACCCCGAGCGGGTCGACTATCATCTCTGGCTGCAATGGGCGGCAGAGAGGCAATTGCAGCGCGCGCAGACCGGTGCGCTCGACGCTGGAATGCCGCTCGGTCTTTACCTTGATCTCGCCGTCGGGCCGCGGCGGGATGGCGCCGAAGCCTGGTGCGAACAGGCAAGCATTGCCGAAGGGGTTTCCGTCGGTGCACCGCCGGATCACCTCAATCCCGAGGGCCAGCGCTGGAACCTCGCTGCCTTCGCGCCCGCCCTGCTGCGCAAGCACAAATACGCCCCGTTCCGCCAGATCCTCGCAGCGACCATGCGCCATGCCGGTGTCGTGCGCATCGACCACGTCCTGGGGCTTTATCGCAGCTTCTGGATCCCGGATGACGGTAGCCCGGGCGCCTATATCAGCCAGCATTTCGAGTCGCTCATCGCGGTCATCAAGATCGAGGCCGAGCGCAATGGCACCGCTGTCATCGGCGAGGACCTCGGGCTTGTGCCCGACGGTTTCCGTGACACGATGCGGGACCACGGGTTCTACGGCTATTCCGTGCTTCAGTACGAAAAGGCCGGGGACGGACGCTTTCGGGATCCCGACAGCATGTCGCCGCAGGTCCTGTCCTGTTTCAGCACCCATGACACACCGACGCTGCGCGGCTATGCTCGGGGTCGCGACATCGACTGGTGGCAGAAGCTCGGTTGGGTCGAGGCAGGTGTGGCGGATGACGCCCGCGACCGGCGGCGCGAAGATATCGAGATGCTCAAGGAAATGGGGGGCGACGCGCCCTGCGGCGTGGTCGATCCGCAAGACGATGCCGACCGCTTGCAAAACGCGGTCCAGAGCACGCTTGCGCGCTCTCCCGCCGCGATGGTTTGCATTCAGCTTGACGATGTGCTCGGCTCGGTAGAGGCGCAGAACCTGCCCGGCACCGTCGAGCAGCACCCGAACTGGCAGCGCCGGCATGGCGTCCCGGTAGACCAGCTTGCCGATCATCAGGGGCTCGCCTCGCTGGCCGCCTGCATGGAGCGCAATGGCCGGTCTGCCAACCCGCCTTCGACGAGGAACGATGAAGATGACCCATGACAGCGCGACCCATGGCAGCGTGACGACCACGCCGATCGAGGGACAGAAGCCCGGTACCTCCGGATTGCGCAAGAAGACCCGCGTCTTCATGCAAGAGCATTACCTCGAGAATTTCGTGCAGGCGATATTCGAGGCCATCGGCGGCGGATCCGGCAAGACCTTCGTGCTGGGGGGCGACGGGCGCTACTTCAATGCACAGGCGATACAGACCATCCTCAAGATGGCTGCGGCAAATGGCGTGGCCAGGGTCATCGTGGGGCAGAATGGGATCCTTTCGACCCCCGCTGCCTCGCATCTGATCCGGCTCAACGGGACGGATGGCGGGTTCATCCTGTCGGCGAGCCATAACCCGGGCGGCATCGACGAGGATTTCGGGGTCAAGTTCAACGCCGCCAACGGCGGCCCCGCGCCGGAGGGGCTGACGGCGAAGATGTTCGAGGCGACAACCACCCTGAGCGAATATCGTATCGCGCGCTTCGATGACGTTGACCTCGGCACGGTCGGCACCACGCGGCAGGACGGCATGACCATCGAGGTGGTCGACCCGGTCGAGGCCTATGCGGCGCTGATGGAGACGCTTTTCGATTTCGATGCCATCCGGACGCTCTTTGCGGGGGGCTTCACCATGTGCTTCGATGCGATGCATGCAGTGACCGGACCCTATGCGAGGGTGATCCTCGAAGACCGGCTCGGCGCCCCGTCTGGGACGGTCGTCAATGGCGAGCCGAGCGAGGATTTCGGCGGCGGGCATCCCGATCCGAACCCGATCTGGGCCAGGCCGCTGATGGATCTGATGATGTCCGAGGACGCCCCCGATCTCGGCGCGGCCTCGGACGGCGACGGTGACCGCAACATGATCGTGGGGCGACAGGCCTATGTAACGCCGTCGGACAGCCTTGCGCTGCTGGCCGCGAACGCCACGCTGGCGCCGGGCTACAAGGACGGGCTTGCCGGTGTCGCACGCTCGATGCCGACCTCCGGGGCGGCGGACCGGGTGGCCGAGAAGCTTGGCATCGACTGTTACGAGACGCCCACAGGCTGGAAATTCTTCGGCAACCTGCTGGACGCCGGGAAGGCCACGCTTTGCGGCGAGGAAAGCGCGGGCACGGGCTCGGACCACGTGCGCGAGAAGGACGGGCTTTGGGCCGTGCTGCTCTGGCTGAACATCCTTGCCGCGCGCGGACAGTCGGTGAAGGAGATCGTCGAGGACCACTGGCAGACCTACGGGCGGAACTACTACACGCGCCACGATTTCGAGGCCGTTCCGACTGCAGAGGCGAATGCGCTGATGGAGGGTATCGTCGCGCGGCTGGGCGAGCTGGTCGGCCAGCGCTTTGCGGGTCTCGAGGTTACCGGCGCTGACGAGTTTTCCTATACCGACCCGGTAGACGGGTCGGTAAGCGATCACCAGGGCCTGCGGATCTGGTTCGAGGGAGGGGGGCGTGCGGTGCTCCGGCTTTCGGGGACGGGAACCGAGGGCGCGACGATCCGGCTTTATCTCGAACGCTACCGCGCACCCGAAGAGGGAACGACGGAGCCGGCTGCCGAGGTGCTCGAACCGATCCGCCAGGCGGCTCTGGCACTCGCCGGGTTTCAGGCGCATATCGGGCGCATCGACCCGGACGTCATCACCTGACGCGCGCCCGGGCAGAGCAAAGGGCAGGGACCATGAACAGATCCGAGGTCAACGAGATCATCAGGGCGGGCGATGCCTTCATGCGCAAGCACGGTTTCGCCCTGCCGCCCTTCGCCTACTGGTCGCCCGAGCGCATCCGCAGCGGCGAGGCGGACACCATCCGCGAGCGCGGTCTCGGCTGGGACATAACCGACTACGGGCAGGGGACCTTCGACGAGTTGGGCCTCTTCCTCTTCACCACGCGCAACGGGGTCTATGCCGATCTGAACGCGGGGCGGGGCATGGTCTATGCCGAGAAGATCATGATCACCCGCGACCGGCAGTTGTCCCCCATGCACCGCCACATCGTCAAGACCGAGGACATCATCAACCGTGGCGGCGGAACGCTGGTGATCGAGCTCTTCAACTCCGCCCCGGATGGCAGCGTCGACCGTGACGCCGAAATCACCGTGACCTGCGACGGCACTCCTGTGACGGTTCAGGCGGGCGGGCATCTGCGGCTCGAGCCTGGCGCCAGCGTTACACTTGTTCCCGGCGACTGGCATGCCTTCTGGGCCGAAGGCGGCGATTGCCTCATCGGAGAGGTCTCGACAGTGAACGACGACCGGACAGACAACATCTTCGAGATGAAGATCGGACGGTTTTCCGAGATCAGCGAAGACGAAGCGCCGCTGCACCTGCTGGTGTCGGACTACTAGGCAATCCCGTCACGCTTTGGGGAGCCTCTCAGGCCCTGCGCCCCTCGAAGCGGGTCACGGTGATCCCCGCTTCTTCGAGCGCCCGGCGCACGCCGGTGGCGATCTCGACGGCCTCGGGCGTGTCGCCATGCAGGCAGATCGTGTCGATGCCGGTCTCTATCCGCTTGCCGCTTTCCGAGATGATCGCGCCCGCTTGCACCATCTCGACCATGCGCGCGGCGGCGCGCGTTGCATCATGGATCACCGCGCCCGGAAGTTTGCGGTCAACCAGCGTCGCGTCGTCATTATAGGCCCGGTCGGCGAAGATCTCGGCCGCGAAAGGACAGCCGAGCGCGCGCGCGGCCGCCTCCTGCGCAGTTGCGGCGAGGACGACCACCACCAGATCGGGGGCGACGGACAGCGCGGCCTCGTAGAGATCGCGGGCAAGCGCCTCGTCCTCGGCGGCCATGTTGGCCAGCGCGCCGTGCAGCTTCAGATGCCTTGCGGTTGCCCCCTGCGACCGGGCCATGCCCGCCAGGGCGGCGACCTGATAGCGGACCTGGTTCTGAAGGCTCGCGCGCGGCACCGACATCCGGTTGCGCCCGAAGCCGTGGAGATCGGCGAAACCCGGATGGGCACCGATGCCGACACCGTTCTCTTTGGCCAATGCCAGGGTCGCGGCCATCACATCCGGATCACCGGCATGTCCGCCGCAGGCGATGCTGGCGGATGTCACGATCTTCAGCAGGGCTGCATCGTCGCCCATCTTCCAGGCGCCGAAGCTTTCGCCCATGTCGGCATTCAGGTCCACGCTGGGCATTTGCGCCTCCTTCCGTCGCGAGTTCTGTCGGCACCGGCTGAAACCGGGCCGCTTGGCCGTTGGTATCCCGGGATCGCGGCGATGTCATGGGGTGCGTGGGACCGCGCCGTGACGTGCCGGGTCCGTCATTCCCGCTCATACCGCCGCGAGGCAATCGCGCAGCCATCCATCCTGGAACGCCACCCGGCTCACCCCTGCCAATCGGATCAGGCGATGCAGTTCGGCCTCGAAGGCCTGCTGCCGACCCTTGCCCCAGCGCACGCGCGGTTCCGGCCAGAGCGCCCGCACCACAAGCGTGTCCCGGTCGCGAAACGCCTTCATGTCGACGCGTCCGACGATGCTGTCGCCCTCGAGGATCGGAAAGACATAGTAGCCATAGCGCCGCTTCGCCTCGGGCACGAAGATCTCGATCCGGTAGTCGAAGCCGAACAGCCGCAGGGCGCGCCTGCGGTCGCGCAGGGCCGGATCGAAGGGGCTCAGCACCCGCAGGCGCGGTGTCACCGGTCCGCAAATGGCGGGATCATCCGCCAGACCGGGCCGGGCATAGGCCGCGCGCACCACGCCGTCCGCACCCTCGATCCCGACGGTCTCGAGACGACCGGCGGCAAGTTCCACCGCGCACCAGTCCTTCGCCTCCTCGACGCTCACATGGCCCCAGAAGGCCGCGATCTCGCCGTGGCTGGCAAAGCCAAGCCGGTCGAGCGCGCCGGAACAGCACCAGTCGATCGTCTCGGCTTCATCCGGCATCCTGGCGGGATCGCAAAGCGCCTCTTCCAGCACCCTCTCGGTCAGGTCATAGCGCTTGCGGAAATTGTCCCGCCCGACCACGCAGAGCGCCCCGCTGCGCCAGAGATATTCCAGCGCCGTCTTGGACGGGTGCCATTCCCACCAGCCGCCCCCGTTGCTGCGTTCTTCGCCCTCGCCGAAATCCGAAGACGAGACCGGTCCGTTTACCCGGATATGCTCCAGCACATGATCGAAGCGGTGTTCGAAGTCGTGCTGCTGCCAGTCACGGTAGCGCTGCCTGAGCGCCGCAGCGTCCCGGCAGCGCCGCAGGTGCCACCAGGGATAGTAGGACAGCGGGATGACCGAGGCATCGTGGGTCCAGTGCTCGAACAGCGCGCGGTCGCGTTCGTGCAATCTCTGCAGCGACCTGGGGCGATAGCTCGGCCGGCGCGAGAAGAGGATAAGGTCATGGGCGCGGGCGACGGTGTTGATGCTGTCGATCTGCACAAAGCCCAGCCGTTCGATCAGCGCCAGAAGGTCGGCACCCTTCGAGGGACCCTGCGGCACCTCAGCCAGCGCGTGGCGGTCCAGAAAGAGCCGGCGGGCTTGCGAATTGCCGAGCTTCAGCAGGCTCATCCGCGGCGGTATCGGCGCAGCGTGTCCCCGTAGGTGATGGTGGGGGTCATGGTGACGAGCACGGGTTCGGGCGGCGCAGCGCTTTCAGGCTGGCTGCTGCGCTCCAGGATGACCTTCGCCGCCGCTTCGCCGATCTCGCGGCGGCAGGCGTCCATGGTCGCCAGCTTGCGCGGAAGCCCCTGAAGCAGCTCAACCCCGTTGAAACCCGCAAGCCCGATCCGCCCCGGCACGTCGATGCCCTGTTCGAGCAGGTACAAGAGCCCGCCGGCGCCGATCATGTCATTGGAGTAATACAGGAAATCCAGATCCGGATTGCGGTCCAGCATGGCTTTCGTCATCTCCCGGCCCTTTGCCAGCGCAGAGCCGCCGGAATAGAAATCCCGCTCTTCTATCTCGACGCCCTCCGCGGCGAGCCCGTGCGTCAGCCCCTCAAAGCGTTTCCGGGCCCGGTGATCGAGAGGCATCTTGGTGCCCATGAAGCCGATGCGGGAATAGCCTTCCTTGAGGATCGCCTTCGCCATCTCTCGCCCTGCGCGCCGATGCGATATGCCCACCATGGAATCGACCGGCTTGCCGTCCGTGTCCATGATCTCGACCACGGGAATGCCCGCGTTCTGAAGCATCGCCCGGCTGGCGTCCGACCGCTCGATCCCCGCGATGATGACACCCGAGGGCCGCCACGAGAGCATCTCGTAGAGAACCTGTTCTTCCTTCTCCGGAAGATAGTCCGTCACCCCCACGACCGGCTGCAGGGGCGTGTTCTCGAAGACACTGTTGATCCCGTTGAATACTTCCGGGAAGACCATGTTCGACAGCGACGGGATGATCACGGCGACGAGGTTCACCCGTTGCGACGCCAGCGATCCGGCGATCTGGTTCGGAACGTACCCCAGCGTCTTGGCGGTCTGCAGCACCTTCTCGCGCGTCGCCTTCGAGACATCGCCGCTGTTGCGCAACACCCGGCTCACGGTCATCTCCGACACCCCGCAGGCCTCGGAGACGTCGCGCAGGGTCAGGGGGCGCTTGCTTGGTCTTGTCACTGTCAGGGTCCGTCTTTGGCTTGACCGGACGTTAACCGTGCGAGGTGGTGCCCGCAAGCAGGCGATGACGGCGTGATAAGCCCATGACAAGGCCTGCCGGGTCCGCTAAACGGACAACGGCGGCCCTGTGGCTCAACAGGATAGAGCAGCCCCCTCCTAAGGGGCAGGTTGCAGGTTCGAATCCTGCCAGGGTCACCAAATATCCATTTGTTGTTGTTGTTCGACATCCAAAGGCCGTCTTTTCGACAAAAGACGGGTTTTGAACGACCAACGCGTTCTGCTGGCGATCTGGCTGCCCTTGCCGGGATACTGCGGTCACATGGGACGTGCGGGATCAGCCCTGGCCAAGACCTACCGCCTTTTGCAGTACCGGTTCGGCCTCCTGGCGTAGGTAAAGGGGACCGAAGTCCACTCCACCAGGCGAGAACGGTTTAACGCCGGCGGCGCGCAGCCGGGCGGTGCAGGTCTGGCGATGGAGGCCGAATTCACTCTGCATGGTCGCGGGGGTCAGGAAGCGGCGGTGGAATTTGGCTTCATCGTCCTCAGAGGGGACTGTTGCGTTAGCTCTTGTTGTCAGCCAGGTTTTGGCTTTTGAGGTTGAGCATGCCGCGCACATCGCCGTTCAAACACCACCGCTTTCCCCGCGAGATCATTCTCTGTGCTGTCCGGTGGTATCTGCGATACCCGCTGTCTTATCAGGATGTGGCCGATCTTCTGGCAGAACGCGACATCACGGTTGATCGATCTACGGTGTATCGTTGGGTCCAGAAGTTCGGCCCAGAATTGACCAAGCGCTCCGAGAAGCATCTGCGGCGCGCGAGCGTCGACCGGCATGTCGATGAAACCTATATCCGCGTCGGCGGAAAGTGGCGCTACCTCTGGCGCGCGATTGATGCAAATGGCCAGATGGTCGATTTTCGCCTCACCGCGCGCCGTGATGCGAAGGCGGCCAAAGCCTTTCTCAACAAGGCGATCGAGCGTGTCCGCCGGCATCGGCCCGTTACGATCTGTACCGACAAGGCACAGGCCTATCGGCGCGTCATCCGCGAGATCAACCACCGCTATGACCCGCATTTCGACAGCATCCGGCATATCGACCGGAAATGGCGTAACAACCGGATCGAAAGCGATCATGCGGCGATGAAGCGGCTGCTGGGATATCGGCAAAGCTTCCGCTCACTCCGAACGGCCAAGGCGACCCTCAGCGGTCTCGAGACGATCCGGACCATCAAACGCGGCCACATCCATGACAAACAACCTGGTGTCCTTGGCGAGATCGCGTTTATCGACGGCCTCTTCAGCGCCACCGCATGACATCGAGAGATGAAAGAGCTCGCGACTGTACTCATCCGATTAACGCAACAGTCCCGGTTGACAACCACGTTCGCATCTTTCAACCATGCGTTGAGGTCTATTTTGGAAAGTGCACAGGTCAGTGGCGGTCCTAGTTTCTAAATCCATAAGTAGCGATATCGGTGTCCCGTGAACGCTATTACCTACGCAATACTATTCGCAATGCCCCTATTCAGCGGCTCGGCATCCGCTCAGAACGAAGGCAGTCCATATACCCCTCAAAGAATCGCAGACTGCTCACAAATGATTCCAGAATCTAATAAAGTACGAATAGACTGGGATGAAATTGGCAGCCTAAAAGCGCTGGAAAGCTGCATTTATAGCGTGGCAGCTGATTTGTCTGACAAAGAAGCGCTTAACGATTTTCTCATAGAAAGCGGTTTCGATACCCTTCAGATAATGCTTGTTGATGTGGCAGTAATGAAGAATGGGTATAATCAAGATGGGCCAGGATGGCGTCTATCAGGAACACAACCTAGAACTAAAATTCAGATGAAGATGGGGCTCATAAATAGTTTTTTGGTTCATAGCCTGTCGGTAGGGATAATTCTAGATGAGAACCAGACCCCGATCAAAGTGAGCGCAACATTCACTAGAACTTAAGGAGTAAAATACGAATGCCGAAAATTATGCTTGCAGGCAACTACATTTCGGGCTCTTCGGCGTACCCTGGCGAAAGTGAGTGGGGGGCATCTGGCTTTAGTTTTAGTCGATGGATCAAGTCAGCTTGAGATAGAAGTACAAGCTCCAAATATCGCCACTATTGGCTTTGGGGGTGATTTTCAATATCCGGAGATCCGAGATCACCTTACTAACACCCCAAATATCGATGAAGAGGATGGGTACGCAACCGCCGACATTGAGCTAAAGGACGGGCAGACTGCCACAGGCATTTGGAACATACTCTCTCAAATACATGGTCAATTTTCAAATAACTTTAACAGTATTGATTATAACACATACCAAAACAGTAACTCTTATGCCACCACTCTTCTTTGGGCGGTTGGAATTGATCCATTTACGTATATTCCAGGCGCGACTCCCGAATGGGTTCAGGACGGTTTCCCTGGCGATACCACGAACTTGTTAACCGATCAGCAGGGAAGCGGAGAGCAAATCTACCTTACACTTACCGGTTCCAACGAGGTAGACCATTTTAGGACTGGGGATGGAAATGACACCCTTAATGGGGGAGGTGGTAATGATATTCTGAATGGCGGAGGTGGTAATGATCAAATCAATGGCGGTGCGGGCGATGACACTCTGGTCATCGATATTGACGACACCACTGTTTCTGGTGGTGCTGATTTCGACACGGCCTATCTGACCGGCACCGACCACTACACCATCGACATGGCTCAAATGGAGGTTGAGGCCGTGATCGGTGGCGGAGGCAACGATACTATCATTGCTCTGATCGAAGATGACAGCGACCCGAATACCTCCAGTTTCGGCAGCGATGGCCATCTGATCCTGGCAGGTGGTCAAGGCGCTGACCGGTTGGTTGTGACATACGAAGATGTGTCTGGCGGATCATTCCCACTTGTCCCGCTACAACAGCCGGATCATTTGCCCGTGTACTTTGGTGGTGAAGGGGCGGACACATTCGTCATTGATGCAGGCGCAGGCATTCTTGTCATCGAAGCTGATATCACAGAAGCAAATGTCTCCAACTTTTCGCTGGCCGCCCTCGGATACAGCTTCGATCTCAGCCAGTTCGGCGCGGTGATCATCAACCCCGACGCGAGCGACATGATCGAGCTGCATTATGAAACGCAGTACGGCGTTGAGGATGTTCTGTTGAACGTCGGTAGTTTTGGAGACCACGGAACTTACGGATACGACAGTTTCATCAACCCATTTTTCGATGGCACAGGCTCTCCCAGTGGCTCCTTTGTTTATGGGGGCAGCACGAATATCTTTGGAGGGGGCAACATCGAGATCTTCGGGAACCTCGCATCTGTGGATGGAATCCCGGCACCTGAGTATCAAGATTTCGATGGCAATGTTTACCTCAACGGGTCGGGCTGGTTCATGGCAGGCGGAACGGTAAGCGGCACCCAAATACAGACGACTGGCGGGATGTTCAGCGTAACACTTGGTACAGAAGACAATGATATCTTTAACGGCACCGCTGGATCAGATTGGTTCGTCGCAAGTGGAGGCTCAGACACTTACAATGGCTCAGGAGGTGGTTTCCAAAGCTTCGCTGCCGGAACAGCAGAATCTTCCGCTTCAAACAATGTTGAAACCGATCGTGTAAGCTATGGCGGATCATCCGCTGGCGTGACGGTGAACCTTGCGACTGGTGTGGGTGCTGGCGGTTTGGCCGAAGGTGATACTTATACCGATATCGAAGACATATCAGGCTCGGCCTATGCCGACACGCTGATCGGGAACGATGCCGCAAACACCTTCTATGGTGGGAATGGCTCCGATGTCCTTTCGGGTGGGGCAAATGATGACGTTTTGCAGGGCGGCGCTGGTGACGATGTTCTGACCGGAGGTGCGGGGAACGATACGCTTATCGGCGGCAGAGATACCGATACCGCTGTATTTAACATCGATTTCGCCGAAGCGACTATCAGTGTCTTGGGCGAACGTCTGGTTGTAGTCAGCGCATCCGAAGGCACGGACTTGGTCGAGAGCGATGTTGAGTACCTGGCATTTAAGGACATCACCTACAGTTTTGCAGAACTGCTTGGAAATTCGAACAGGGCACCGCTTTCTGCACCGGACACCTTGACGGTTGGCGAAAATCAGGTCGCAGAAATCGATGTCATTGCCAACGACAGCGACGCGGACGGTGACCCATTGACGCTAACAAGGGTTGGAGGCCAGGCAATCAGTCTCGGCAATCCGGTCACGCTGATGTCCGGCGCAATCGTAAGCCTGCTGCCCAATGGCGCACTCAGTTACGATCCCAATGGGGCATTCGAGAGCCTCGGGACCGACGAAACCGCATCCGACATTTTCAGCTACACGGTTTCCGATGGCCAGGGCGGTATCACTGATGGAACGCTTTCTGTCACCATCGAAGGATTCACGCCACCGCCTCCAAACGAAAACCCAATCGCAACGGACGATATCGCAACGATTGAGGCTGGCGGTTGGGCCCTCATCGATGTTCTGGCCAACGACACCGATGCAGACGGCGATGCACTGATCGTCAGCTCGGTATCGGGCGCGACCAATGGCACCGCCGTCATCGAAGCCGGCCAAGTGCGCTACACCGCCAATGCAGGGTTTGTCGGAGAGGAAACCCTGACCTACGAAATCAGCGACGGTCAGGGCGGCACGGCAACGGGCAGCGTTACAATTACTGTCAATCCCGCCACAGGACCCGTGGGCAACCAGACGGGAACGTCAGGGGTGGATGTGTATTATCACACCATCGGGAACGGATCGTATTCAATCCAGGATCTGTCCTATGATGCCTCGGTCAATGACAGGCTGGTATTTACCGACCAGAATGCGTCCGACGTCACCTTCGTCCAGAACGCGGGGGAAGACCTGCTGATCACCACCAGCGCTGGCGAGGTCATCACCATCATCGACCACTTCGATGGTACCTATGAAGACATGGAGCTGATCGAGTTCGCAGACGGCACCGTGCTCGATGCACAGGCCATCCGTGACAAGTCTGTCTCCGACATGAAGGCCACGGGTGCGGTCATCGGATCGAACCAGTCCGAGACCTACACCCACGCGCTCGGCGATGGCTCCTTCCATCCAGGAGGACAGCTATTCCAATCACGACCGCCTGATCTTCACGGATGTGAATGCGGATGATGTGACCTTTGCCCAGAATGCCGGTGACGATCTGGTGATCACCATGAGCAACGGCGAGACGATCACGATCCTCGATCACTTCGCCAACTATAGCGAAGACATGGGCTATATCGAATTCGCCGATGGTACCACGCTGGGGTCAAAGGCCATCCGGGATAAGAAGGTCGCGGATATGAAGGAAACTGGCGCCGTCATCGGGTCGGAGCACATGGAAACCTACCGTCATACCCTTGGCGATGGCTCCTACTCGATCCGGGACTTCTCTTACAACGCAGGCGTAATTGACACCTTCGTCTTCACAGACGCGAACCAGGAAGATGTCACATTCAGCCAGAACGCGGACCAGGATCTGATCATGACGCTGATGAACGACGAGGAGATCACCATCATCGACCACTTCAAGAACAGCAATCTGGACATGGAGCAGTTCATCTTTGCCGATGGCACCACGCTGGCCGCAAACGAACTCATTCTGGTCTAAGTAGCGAGTCGCCCGAAGGCGCAATCGTGCGCCTTCGGGTGAAGTGACCCCAGCATTTCAAACGAATTTGCAGCGTTTATATACTTTCAAAAAGGAAGAAATTTCGGAATTTTCTAGGTGTTCGGTCCCGGCATCTGGTGGATCGGGTTCAAGATGAATCTGTCCGGCTCTGATGTCCAGATCTTGCAGATGTACTCGTAGGGTGTGAGCCCGTTGAGGGTCTTGAGCCGACGCGCGAAGTTGTGTGCTGCTATGAAGTCCGAGAGGTGCGTTCGCAGCTGATCATGGCTGTCGTAGTGGAAGCGTTTGACGGTGGCCTCTTTAATCGAGCGGTTCATCCGCTCGACCTGTCCGTTTGTCGGGAAAACAGTCCCCCGGACTGTTTTCTGACCCTCCAAACTCCAAGGATGGTTGGGCTTGGTCAGCCAGTGCTCGATCCCGCTCGACCATTTTCCTCGGACCAATGGCGGACAAGGTCTCGCCCTCACAGATCATGGCGAAACGCATGGGCCGGGAATACACGGTGTTCCGGTTCCGGGGCTGCTCAGCGAACTGAATGCCGTTGTCGGTGAGAATGGTGTGGACCCGATATGGCACGGCTTCGAGCATGTGTTGCAGGAACTCCCAGGCCGTCTTTCTGTCTGCCTTCTCGACGAGCTGGGTCACGGCAAACTTGCTCGTGCGGTCGATGCCGACGAAGAGATAGAGCTTGCCTTCGGCGGTTTGCGCCTCGGCGATGTCGATGTGGAGTGAGGCGGAAAAGACATCGTGGATGGACCCGCGATGTCCCGCCGAACCCGATCGGATACCGTTTGAACTTCGACCGCTTCGGCTTGTCGCCCTCGACGTCAGGCAGGCGCGAGATGCATTCGCCATCGTCGCTCGGACCGATGGCGCGACATGGCTCATCGCTGCAGGCATCGATGCAGCGCTGATCGCGTCAGGTGCGGGATGGACGGCTGGAGGGCATAGAGACAGTCATCAAGCGGCAGCAGCCTGTGGCGCCGAAACGCGACCATGGCCGCCTCCTCCGGTTCGGTCAGAACCGTCGAGCGTGGCTCCTTAGGCCCGGTCTTCACATCCTCGACCGTCGACCGTTTGCGCCATTTGGCCACCGTCTTCGGATTGATGCCCAGTTCTCGGCTCAGCGCCGCGGGCGAGGATTGCGATCGCTGTATTGCAGCTCTGACAGCGTGCGTGGTCGTAGCGCTGCCATGACGAACTTGTCCCATAGGGCATCCTTCCATTCCTTCGAAAGGATCACACCATCAAACCGTGGGATCAAACAGTCGATCTGGCTGCCCTTGCCGGGATACTGCGGTCACATGGGACGTGCGGGATCAGCCCTGGCCAAGACCTACCACCTTTTGCAGTACCGGTTCGGCCTCCTGGCGTAGGTAAAGGGGACCGAAGTCCACTCCACCAGGCGAGAACGGTTTAACGCCGGCGGCGCGCAGCCGGGCGGTGCAGGTCTGGCGATGGAGGCCGAATTCACTCTGCATGGTCGCGGGGGTCAGGAAGCGGCGGTGGAATTTGACTTCATCGTCCTCAGAGACATAAAGACCGGCCCGCCGCGTCACAGGGTGCCGATTCCAGAATGCGGGCGCATGGCCGGCCTCATGCAGTGCCGGATACCAGCCCCTGCGCCTCATGCCGATGCTGTTGGCAAAGACCGAGGCTGGTTGCCCGGCCGCCGTCGTTTCGTCGCGACGGCGGACATGAGGACGCGCTCCAGCAAGGCTGTCGACCTCGGCCTTCAGAACCATGAACGATCGATAGCCCGATTGCCCGGGTTGGCGACCTCCCAAAGCGGCACGAGAGGGTGGTGGTGGCGGCAGCAGAGATTGACCGACCGCAACAGCCAGTCGCCCCGCATCGCCATCAATCGCTCCGGATGGCCGGGCGTCGCCTGGGCATCCTCTTGCAGGCACAACGGGCAACCCCGAATGACCGGGTTGCGCAGGGCGCGCGATACAAAGGCTTCACCTCTGAAAGCCATCCTGACGTCGCCGGCAGGCACGCCGGTCCAGGACGCAAGTTCATCGCGTATCGCAGGTTCCAGCCCCGCCGCTTCGGCCAGACAATCAAGGGCAGCGGTCTCCAGGTCCAGAAAGCGGCGAATCTGATGGCCGACATCGATGGAAAAGTCGCTCATCTTCGCTGCATTCATCGCGGCGAAACGCGAAAGGAAGGACAGGACCGTTTCGCGCGGAGCCGGGAGTGGACGGAGAGGCAGGGGGAAAGGCATCGAAGTCCCTATCGGTCTTTTCCTGCGGAAGATGGGACTGATGTGATCCCCGAAAACGCCCCCGTTCCAGCTTAGAGTTTTCCGGGCGGAATCTTTGGCTGGGAGAGGAGTGGAAACGCATGAAGGCATCGAAGTTCACGGACGCGCAGAAGGCGTTCATCATCAAGCAGGCGGAGGATGGCACGCCTGTCGTGGAGGTCTGCCGCAAAGTGGGGATCAGCACGGCGACCTTCTTCAATTGGAGGAAGAAATACGCCGGATTGATGCCGTCCGAGATGAAGCGGCTGCGGGAGCTCGAGCAGGAGAACGCGCGGCTGAAGAAGATCGTCGCCGATCTCGCGCTGGACAAGGAGATGTTGCAGGATGTCATCAAGCGAAAGCTTTGAGGCCTGCCCGGAAGAGGACGCTGGTCGACGAGATGCGGGCGGATTGGCAGGTGTCGATCCGCCGCGCCTGCGAGGTGATCCGGTTCGATCCAAGGGCCTATCGCTACAAGTCTCGCCGACCTGGACAGGCCGCTTTGGAACAGCGGATCCGAGAGATTTGCCAGACCCGTGTCCGCTTCGGTTACAGGCGGGTGCATGTGCTGTTGCGCCGCGAGGGTTGGGAGATCAACGTGAAGAAGAC
The DNA here is from genome assembly GCF_040801785.1 of Sulfitobacter sp. LCG007. Taxonomy (NCBI): domain Bacteria; kingdom Pseudomonadati; phylum Pseudomonadota; class Alphaproteobacteria; order Rhodobacterales; family Roseobacteraceae; species Roseobacteraceae bacterium LCG007. The sequence continues at coordinate 54,775 of NZ_CP161805.1, forward strand.
CTATCGCATTTACAAGGAGTTGGGCATGCAATTGCGGAACAAGACGCCGAAGCGGCGGGTAAAGGCCAAGCTCCGCGACGACCGGAAGGAGGCTGTCGGGCCCAACGATATCCGGGCGATGGACTTCGTCCACGATCAGCTCGCGACGGGGCGCAAGCTTCGCGTGCTCACGGTGGTGGACACCTTCTCGCGCTACGTGCCGGTGCTCGACGCACGCTTCACCTACCGCGGCGAAGACGTCGTCGCGACCCTCGAGCGGGTGTGCAAACGCAGCGGTTATCCAGCCACAATCCGCGTCGATCAGGGCAGCGAGTTCATCTCGAAGGACATGGACATATGGGCCTATGCCAAGGGTGTGACGCTGGACTTCTCGCGCCCCGGAAAACCCACGGACAACGCCTTCATCGAGGCGTTCAACGGGCGCTTCCGGGCGGAATGCCTGAACAGCCACTGGTTCATGAGCCTTGAAGATGCCGCCGAAAAGCTGGAGGCCTGGCGTAGAGACTACAACGAAGAAAGACCGCACGGGGCCATCGGGAACAAGGTCCCGGCAGACCTGATCAAATCAGCTCACGACACCAGCCCGTGAGCCTGATGCAAGCCCGGAAACTCTAAGGACGGCCGAGGGCGCGTCGGGTAGCACATCAGCCTGATTGGCCGAACCAAGGGCGGCATGAACACCAAGTTGCACGCCATCTGCGACAGTCAGGGACGCCCGCTGAACCTGTTCGTAACCGCAGGACAGGTCAGCGACTACATCGGCGCACGGGCGTTGTTGAGTAGCCTGCCAAAAGTCGACTGGCTGCTCGGAGATCGCGGATACGATGCCGATTGGTTCCGAGAAGCGCTGCAAGACAAAGGGATACGCGCTTGCATCCCTGGTCGGAAGCAGCGCAAGAAGACGGTAAAGTACGACAAGCGCCGATACAAACGCCGCAACCGGATCGAGATAATATTCGGCAGGCTCAAGGATTGGCGACGCGTGGCAACCCGCTACGACCGGTGTCCAATGGTCTTCCTGTCTGCCATCGCCCTCGCGGCACTCGTCATCTATTGGCTATGAGTCCTGACCCTAAGGCCAAGCGCAATCCATGCGCAAAGCTCTGAGTGTCCGAGATGCCGTGGTACGCAGAATTGGAACTGCCGAAGTGCGACACCCACGGCGATCCCAATGTTCGGACCCGCATTAAGCGCATGAAAATCTTTCAGGCGGCACAGCTGATCCCCGGCTGGCCACCGACCTGTGTAGCTACCTGCGAGAAGCTACCACTCAGAGCGTAACAGGCTGCGAGTGCGGAGAACGAAGGCATCGTCCGCAGAGCCGACATTCACGACCGCCACGATTGACGTCCCTAAACATCCGATCCGGTCATGCATATCCGTGCAGTGTGCAATGTTGCGCTCAATCCGAGAGATGGGGTGCCACTAAGTTACTGTTTGGATGGCTCCCTTTCACCTCATGTGCGGCGCCGGATCGATCGGGCGTCCAGGCCTACGGTTCAGGGGCATCGGCAAGTCTGCCTGGCTGGTGCGGGTCTGGCTGTGAAAGCTTTTTGCGCGGCGACGAAGCAGGTGCAATGTTCGCTGCATTCAGGGACCAGGAGGCAAGAACTGGCATGCTCGAACTCTGCGGGCATCCCTTCGCATCCTGAGTGTGGATTGTCGAAATCGCTCTCTGCGAGAGGGATGTTCCCTTTGCCTTCCGGACCGTTGATCCCGGCCATCCCGAGAATGCCGGGTTCGTGGGGCGCGCCTCGCCCATGGGTCAGTTTCCGGCGCTCGAAAAGGAGGGGAAGAAGGGTTTAGGATCGAACGCGATCATCGACTATCGCGACGGTTTCGGTGCGGCCGCCCCGATGGTGCCGGTCGACCGCGGAAAGGCTATCCGCGTGCGGCGGATGGACCGGGCCTTTGACGATTACATCATGAACCCGATGCAGGATGTGGTTGCCAACGCGCTGAGGCCGGAGGCGGCGCGCGAGGATTGCGGGCCCCGAACCGCCCGCGCGGCCCTAAAGGGCATTTTTACCGCTCGGCGCGCCGGATCGCGACGGCTGATGCTGCGATGATCTGGTCGGGCAGAGAGGATTCGAACCTCCGACCCCCTGCTCCCGAAGCAGGTGCGCTACCAGGCTGCGCTACTGCCCGACCATGACCGGCGCAATAGCGCTTGCGCGCGCCGATGGCAAGCGCCCGTTACTGCGAATTGCGGTGCCGGGCGAGTGTGAGGAAGCTGGAAATGCGCGGCATGATACCGGTCTCGGGACGGGAGCGGGTGTGCAGCACCGGCTGCTGGCCGCTTGTGCCCGTCCGGCTTTCGCGCAGAACGATGTAGAGACCGCTCGCGATGATGATCGCCGAGCCGAATGCGGTAAAGCCGTCGATCGTCTCGCTGAAGAAGACGTAACCGTAGAAGGCGGCCCACAGCATCTGGGAATACTGCATCGGCGCGACGATGACCGCTTCGCCCGCGGTATAGGCCGAGATGGTGAAGCGACCCGCGGTCCAGGCGAAAACGGCGATGAGCGCAAACAGGCCGAGATCCTTGAGCGGCATCGGCACGTAGACCAGCGGCAAGAGGACCCCCATGACGACGAAGTTGGCCATGATCGGGTAGAGCATGACCACCACCGTGCGCTCGTCCCGGCCGATCTTGCGGACGATGACCGACGCCAGTGAGCTGCTGATCGCCGCGATGAGCGCGGCGAGATGGCCGAGTTGCAGCTCGGACTGGCCGGGGCGCAAGACCACCAGGACGCCGCAGAGACCGACCACGACCGCAAGGCCGCGGCGCAGGCGCACGGTTTCGCCCAGCACGGGGATCGCGAGGACGGTGATCAGCAGGGGCATGGCGAAGAGGATCGCGTAGGTCTGGGCCAGAGGCAGCACCGTGAAGGCATAGAAGGCGCTGAAGCCGGTGATCACCGTCGCGACCGTCCGGATCGCGATCCACCATGGATGCACCGGGATCAGGGTGCCGGATGTAGTGTCGCGCAGCAGGTAGAGCGTGGCCAGTGGAAAGCTGAAGACCACGCTGAAGAACAGGATCTGAATGGGAGAATAGGTGCTGCCCAGCGTCTTGATGACCACGTCATGGGTCGCGAAGATCGCGAAGGCGATCAGCGCGAGAAGCGCACCCCTTACGTTCGAATTCATGTGTCCCGGGTCCTTGCGCCCAAACCTACCCATCGCGGCACGCGTCGTCCTGCGTCCTACGCCTGAATCCTTTCGCAACGCTCTACGCCGCGCCACGCCCTTGCAATGCGCCGGAAGCCTTTCTGCGGGAGTCCCCGCCGCAGCGTGTCAGAGGCCCGCGTCGAGGGCGGCGAGGATCGCGTCGCCCATCTGCGTGGTGCTGACCGGCGTGCCGCCCTCGGGGCCCATCAGGTCGGCGGTGCGCACCCCGTCCGCGAGCACCTTCTCTATGGCCGTCTCGAGCCGGTCCGCCTCGTCCCCCTCGTTGAAGGAATAGCGCAGCGCCATCGCGAAGCTCAGGATGCAGGCGATCGGGTTGGCCTTCCCCTGTCCCGCAATGTCGGGCGCGGAGCCGTGGACCGGTTCGTACAGCGCCTTCGGACGCCCGTTCGCCATGGGGGCGCCAAGGCTGGCGGAAGGCAGCATCCCGAGCGAGCCGGTCAGCATCGCCGCAAGGTCGGACAGCAGGTCGCCGAAGAGGTTGTCGGTCACGATCACGTCGAACTGCTTGGGCCAACGGGTCAGCTGCATCGCCCCCGCGTCGGCGTACATGTGGCTCAGTTCGACGTCAGGGTAATCCTCGTCATGCACCTTCTGGACCACCTCGCGCCAGAGGATGCCCGACTCCATGACATTCGCCTTCTCCATCGAGCAGACCTTGTTGCTCCGCTTGCGCGCCAGCTCGAAGGCCGACCGCGCGACGCGGTCAATCTCGGACTCGGTGTAGCGCTGGGTGTTGATGCCGACCCGTTCGTTGCCTTCCTTGAAGATGCCCCGCGGCTCGCCGAAGTAGACGCCCGAGGTCAGCTCGCGGACGATCATGATGTCGAGTCCCGCGACCACGTCCTTCTTGAGCGAGGAGAAATCCGCAAGGGCGTCGAAGCACTGCGCCGGGCGCAGGTTCGAGAACAGGTCCATCTCCTTGCGCAGGCGCAGCAGTCCCCGTTCTGGTTTGACCGAGAAGTCGAGGTCGTCGTATTTCGGGCCGCCCACGGCGCCGAGCAGGACGGCATCGACCTCCTGCGCCTTCGCCATCGTTTCGTCGGTCAGCGGCGTGCCATGCTTGTCATAGGCGCAGCCGCCGACGAGATCCTCGGAGACGTCGAAATTCAGACCGCGCTTGTCGCCGTACCAGTCGATGATGCGCTTTACCTGGTCCATGACCTCCGGACCGATGCCGTCGCCGGCGAGGATGAGAAGGGAGGGATTGGCCATGGATCTGCTCCTGCGAATGGGTCACCAAGCGGCCTACCGTGAGGGGCCTGCAGGGTCAAGAACGCCCGCCGTTCAAGGCGCGAGATCCACCCAGACAAGACGGTGCCGGCTGGCCGAGACAGCTGTGTCGAACCCGGCCTCGCCGGGTGCGGGCCACAGGACGCCGCTGGCCTTGATCCGCCAGTCGGCCGAGGGAAGGACATAATCGACGCGCAGGTTGCCCGGAACCGGATCGGTCCAGTCGACAGTGTCCGTGGCGTCGCCAAGCGCCGCGGCCCCCGCGCTGATGGGTGCGGGATCCTGAAGGCGAGGGTCCGCCAGCAGCCGGTGGATCGCCTCCTTCCGTCCATCGCCGTCGACCGGGTCGAGGTTGGCATCGCCGAGCAGGATGAAATTCCCGGCGGGTGCCGGGCCGAAGTCGCCGTCGAGATAGTGCAGCCAGAAGATGTTTTCGTCGTGGTTTCGCCGCCCGTTGCGATCCTCCGGACCGTCGAATACCGGCGGGCTGGCGTGAAAGGTGAGCAGCGTTACCCGCCCGATGCCCGGCACTTCCACCGGTACCGTCCAGTGCCCGGTTGTCGACAGCCTCTGCACGGCCTGTGCCTGCGGCGAGGGAAAGGGCGCGCCGTCCGCCGCGGGCAGCAGCGCGTCGGGCAAGTCGCGCCAGATCAGATCCGAAAAGTCCTGCACCTCGCCTTCCAAGATCGGAAAGCGCGACAGGATCGCCATTCCGCCCTGGCCGGAGAACGCCCCGTAGCCTTGCGCATCGCCCGGCCCTCCGGTCCTTCCGTCTCCGTCCATGTCGAGGTCCGTGGCCATCCCGCTGTTCGGTGCCGCCGTGAAGCTGTGCGGATAGCCCGCCCCGGCCGCCGCAAGCGCTGCCTGGAATGCCCGCAGCGCTGCGCCTGTCAGGTCATAGTCGAAACTTTGCAGTGCAAGGATGTCGGGGCGTGCCTGCGCGATGATCGACACCGCCGCGGCCACCTGCGGATCCTCGCCCGATGCGATGTCGCGCAGCAGAAGCCCCGGTCCATCGCGCTGCAACTCGACATTGAACGTGGCAACGCGCAATCCGTCCGCCTGCGATGGCTCTGCGATGGTCAGCAGAAGGGAAAGGATCAGGCCGTCTGGAAGGCGACCTGATCGGCCGCGTCGGCGTATGTCCTGCGGCGCTTTTCCTCGATCAGTTCGGCAATGCGATTCATCGCGATCCCGCGCATGATCATGCTTGCCGGTAGGAATGCCCATGCGCTGATCGTCCAGATGAGGGTCTGCATGTTATCGAGCGCCAAGGGATCGATCATCAATGCGGCCCCCTTGACCACAGCCGGTATCACGAAGGGCAGAAGAAAGCCCATGGCGATGTTTAGCCGCGCGTCCCTTTGCAAGCGGTAAAGAACATCTCCGCCGGCGGTGGGATCGAAAAGCGGAAGGTTCACCCAGACATTGAAGGAATTGCCGCGCGTGGGCCATCCGAGGCCCCGCACCATCAGGATGAACGCGACCAGCGCGATCAGCGATATGATGTAGGAGATGCCCGCCGCCGTCCGGACCATGTGCACGGTGTCGAGCGAGACGTCGATCGGCAGCATGAGGACGACGAGGCGAACCGGAGAATAGGGGAAGTCGATGGTGCTTCCGATGACCGTCCCGATGGCCGTCAGGTTCTCGGTCATCACCGTCGGATCCGTGCGCCCCTTCGCGATGGCGGTCAGCAGGAACACCGTAAGGAAAAGGGTGATGAAGCGAAGGCGATTGAATGGCGCGGCATCGCGGAATTCGACGATGCTGGGCGAATTGGAATTGTACTCGATGAACGTCATTATGGATGCAATGACGGCAACCAGCACAACGATCTGGCTCTGGTCGGCAATTACGCCGGGCAAGAGCAGCGCCGGGGTTGCAATCAGCAAAGCAACCAGCAAGCCGCGCATCGCGGCCCCTGACATTCTTGCAAACATAAATGGTTACCCCTTCAGACTAAATGGCGCCGGTGGACCGGCAAGACCTTTCTAACCTGATGTCTCCATTCAGGAGAGCTGCCTCTGTTTATCGCTTCTTTTGTGCCCCCATTCTTTGGGGGGCTCAAGCGTCAGGGTTAACAAGACGTTAACGTTTAGACTTTTTCTGGGAGCGGGTGGTGCGATCTTGCATCAAATAAATGTCAAAATATAGGCAGCGAACTACATGTTGTGGCACAACGAAACACACCCACAACGCGAGTTGTGGGTGCCAGATGCCAAGGGTGATTCTACCTGGGGTTCAGACCCACGGACGCGATTGACAGGCCGAGGCCTCGAAACTGTCGATCGCCGCTGCCTTCTCGAGGGTCAGCCCGATGTCGTCGAGGCCCTCCAGCAGACACCTCTTCTTGAACGAATCGATTTCGAATGAGAACACTTCGCCGTCGGAGCTGGTCACGGTCTGGGCCTCAAGATCGATGGTCATGCGCGCGTTGGCGCCCTTCTCGGCATCCTTCATGAGAACGTCCACCTGCTCTTGCGGCAGCGTGATCGGCAGTATGCCGTTCTTGAAGCAGTTGTTGTAGAAGATGTCGGCGTAGCTCGGTGCGATGATGCAGCGGAGGCCGAAGTCCTTGATGGCCCAAGGCGCATGTTCGCGGGAGGAGCCGCAGCCGAAGTTGTCGCCGGCCACGAGGATCTCGGCTTCGCGGTACTGCGGCTTGTTCAGCACGAAATCGGGGATTTCGTTGCCGTCGCTGTCGTAGCGCATCTCGTCGAAGAGGTTTGCGCCAAGACCGGAGCGCTTGATCGTCTTCAGGAACTGTTTCGGGATGATCATGTCGGTATCGACGTTGATCAGGGGCAGGGGCGCGGCGATCCCGGTGAGCGTTTCGAACTTGTCCATGACGACTCCATCAAAGCTGGGCTTTTGGTGCGGAACGCGCCTTTGCCCATGAACCGGCGCGCTCGCAATGTGGTGACTTGAAGGCGCGGTATGGTGCGCCCGATCGGAGCCTGCGCCGCTTTCGCTATGTCGCGGCGCAGGCAGGTCGGTATCGCAGGGCCGGCGAGGCCCTACGTCTTGAGGCGTTTCTCGATGGCTTCCTTCACTGCCCCCCGCGCCGTGCGCAGGAAAAGCGCAAAGGCGATCAGGCCGGAGCCGTTGAAAAGCAGCTCGATGCCGAGAAGGATACCCAGCAGCGACGGCGCGATCTCGAAGAAGTTGGCGATGATATAGCCTGCGAGCAGCACCGAAAGCGCTCCGGACAGAAGCATCGGCCAGAAGATCCGCGTCTCGCGCATGTTGAAGGCCGTGACCAGCCGCAGGATGCCATTGGCCCCGATCAGGATCGTCGCCAGCGTCGCCAGCGAGATGATACCCTGCAGAGGCTCGAACATCAGCGACAGGCCAAGGAGCACCATGAGGATGCCAAGCCCAACGCCGAGCAGCTTGCCCGTGCCGCTTTCACCGAAGCCCGCGTAGATCTGCACGGCGCCGACCAGAAGAAAGGTCACGCCTGCAACCACCGTCACGGCAAACGACGCGGCGACAGGGTTTGCCAGCACGAAGACGCCGAACAGGATCGACAGGATGCCGGCGATAAGCCACTTCACCCAGAGTTTCATTGCGTAGTCCCCTCTCCCAGGAATTTCACGGGATCAGCCTACATCAAATCGCGTACGTCCGTCAGGTGTCCCGTAACTGCTGCGGCTGCTGCCATTGCCGGGCTCATCAGGTGGGTCCGGCCTCCGCGCCCCTGGCGGCCCTCGAAGTTCCTGTTGGAGGTCGCGGCGCAGCGTTCGCCGGGCGAAAGCTGGTCCGGGTTCATTGCAAGACACATCGAGCAGCCGGCGAGACGCCATTCAAAGCCCGCCTCCTTGAAGATGTCGGCAAGACCTTCCTCTTCCGCCTGCGCGCGCACGAGGCCCGAGCCCGGGACAACCATCGCCCGCAGACCTTCCTTGACCTTGCGGCCCTTCAGGATGGCAGCGGCGGCGCGCAGGTCTTCAATGCGCCCGTTGGTGCAGGACCCGATGAAGACGGTGTCGATGGCGACTTCCGAAAGAGGCGTGCCGGGCACGAGGCCCATGTATTCCAGCGACCGCTTCGCCGCCTCGACCTTGCCGCCTTTGAAGTCCTCGGCGGCAGGCACCGTGGCGGTGATCGGCAGGACGTCCTCGGGTGAGGTGCCCCATGTCACGACCGGCGCGATATCCTCGCCCCTCAGCGTCACGACCTTGTCCCAATGCGCGTCATCGTCGGAATAGAGCGTCTTCCACCAGCTCATCGCCGCTTCCCATTGCGCCCCCTTGGGCGCGTGGGGCCGTCCCATGCAATAGGCGAAGGTCTTCTCGTCCGGAGCGATCAGCCCTGCGCGGGCGCCGCCCTCGATGGCCATGTTGCAGACCGTCATGCGGCCTTCCATCGACAGGTCGCGGATCGCCTCGCCGCAATATTCGATGACATAACCGGTCCCGCCCGCGGTTCCCGTGGCGCCGATGACCGACAGCGTGATGTCCTTGGCCGTCACACCCGGGCGCAGCTTGCCGGTGATCTCGACCTTCATGTTCTTCGACTTCTTCTGGATCAGCGTCTGTGTGGCGAGCACATGCTCGACCTCGGACGTGCCGATCCCGTGCGCGAGCGCCCCGAAGGCGCCATGCGTCGCGGTGTGGCTGTCGCCGCAGACCACCGTCATGCCGGGCAGGGTCCAGCCCTGCTCGGGTCCGACGATATGCACGATCCCCTGCCGGACGTCGCTGACCGGGTAGTAGTGGATGCCGAAGTCCGTCGCGTTCTTGTCGAGCGCCTCGACCTGGATACGGCTGTCTTCGGTCATCGTCGCCGCATTGGCGCGGTCGAGCGTGGTCGGCACGTTGTGATCAGGCACGGCGATGGTCTTGTCCGGGGCGCGCACCGTGCGTCCGGTCATGCGCAGGCCCTCGAAGGCTTGCGGGCTCGTGACCTCGTGAACGAGGTGGCGGTCGATGTAGAGCAGGCAGGTGCCGTCTTCACCCTCATGGGCGACGTGGGCATCCCATATCTTGTCATAAAGCGTCTTGGGGGACATCGGTCCTCTCCCTTTTGCTGGAATCCGGGTCGGTCTGGCAGGGGTGGCGCTCAGGCGCGGGCCAGCTCGGTGCGGGTGGCACCGAAGAAGCGCTCGCGCAGGCGCATGCGATCGCAATGATCGAAATCGGAGATCGAATGATCCGGCATGGGGTCCAGATACTCTCCTTTGGGGATTCTATCAAGCCGGGGAACCGACGCGATTGCCAGGGGTATTGCCTCGCTTGCCGCGGGTTCAGGCTTGTGCAACGCTTGATGAAGAGGAGTGCGCAGTGGACCCGCAGGACAGACCGTTTTCAGAAGCCCTGATGTCGGTCGACGACATCTACACGATGGCGGTCAGCTTCGCGCAGAGCATCCTGGCGCCCGGCTGGCGACAGAACCAGATCCTGATCGTCCTGGCCATCGCCCTGCTGAGCTGGGTGCTGCACCGCGTGACCGGGCGGGTTCTCGAAGGCTGGGTGCGTTCGCGCGAAGGCTGGAGCAAGTGGCAGCTGCGCGCCTTCGTCCAGTTTCGCCGCCGCCTCGGCCTCATCTGGTATGCCGTCCTTGCAGGAACGGTGTTCCTGGTCATGCAAGAGGCGACATGGCCGTCGCGCTCGTATCTGATCGGGCTGACCGCGCAGCTTGCGCTGGTGCTGATCAGCATCGCCTTCGCCGCGCGTCTGGTGCGCAATCGCCCCATGCGGCGCATCGTCAGCTGGGGGCTCTGGATCTATGCGACGCTGTTCTTCCTTGGCCTCGCGGACGAGATCGGCACCGCGCTGGACGCGTTCGCCATCGATTTCGGCGATTTCCATTTCTCGCTGCTGACCCTGATCACGGCGGCCGCGGCGATCGGGCTTTTCCTGACGCTCGCCCGGGTGATCTCGGGCACGACGGCCAGCAGCATCCGGCGCAACGAGGACATCAACCCCTCGATGCAGGAACTCGCGATCAAGGGCATCCAGATCACCGTCTACGGTTTCGCCTTCTTCATGGCCCTGAAGGCCGTGGGCATCGATCTGACCGGCCTCGCGGTATTTTCGGGCGCCGTCGGCGTGGGCCTCGGCTTCGGCTTGCAGAAGGTCGTCTCGAACCTCGTCTCCGGCGTCATCATCCTGATGGACAAGTCGATCAAGCCCGGCGACGTCATCTCGCTCGGGGATACCTTCGGCTGGATCAACGCGCTTGGCGCGCGCTACGTCTCGGTCGTCACGCGCGACGGCAAGGAATACCTGATCCCCAACGAGGACCTGATCACCGGTCAGGTGGTGAACTGGTCGCATTCCGACGATTTCGTGAGGCTGGACATCTTCTTCGGCACCTCCTACGGCGACGACCCGCATCTGGTCCGCAAGATCGCGGTCGAGGCCGCCTCCGGCGTGTCCCGGGTGCTCGGACCGCCCAAGGTGCCGGTCTGTCACATCGTCGGGTTCGGCGACAGCTCCGTCGATTTCATCCTGCGCTTCTGGATCCGCGACCCGACCGGCGGGCTTACCAACATCCGCGGGAATGTGTATCTCGCGCTTTGGGACAAGTTCCGCGAGAACGATATCTCGATCCCCTTCCCGCAGCGCGAAGTCCGCCTTCTGGAGCCGAAACGGGGGGGCGCCGGGGCCTCCGACCCGACGCTGCCGGATGGTGCCTGATCGCCACAGCGCCCCGTCGCAGCGGAACCTGACGGCAGCGCGCCGCACTGGAAGCCTGCAGGGTACGGCGCGTCATTGAAATGTTGTGCTGCGCTTGCTACCTTGAAGTTATCCCCAGCGCCGGGGGTCAGGCGGCGCGATCCAAGGAGGACGATGTCCTGTCTACACACGTTGATGCGGTCAAATCCGCTGATTTCGGGTCGCCCGTGATGGGAAGCGCGACCGGCACCGCCACAAGCGAGGCGCTTCTGGCAACCATCATCTCCTCACTGGAAGACGACAAGGCCGAAGAGATCGTGCAGATCGACCTGCACGGAAAGACGGCCTTTGGCGACTATATGGTGATTTGTTCGGGTCGCTCCACCCGACAGGTGTCCGCCATCGCCGACAAGCTGTCGCAGCGCGTGAAGGAGGCCTATGGCCGTCCGGTGCGCGTTGAGGGCAAGGAAACCGGTGACTGGGTGCTGATCGATACCGGCGATGTCATCGTGCATGTGTTCCGGCCCGAAGTGCGCGAATTCTACCAGCTGGAAAAGATGTGGCAGCCGACGCAGTCCGCTGCCGCGACCAACTGATCCGCCCGGCCGGATGACCTGACGACATGCGCGTACATATCTGCGCCGTCGGAAGGCTGCGCGCCGGTCCGGAAAAGGATCTGATAGACGATTACGTCAAGCGGTTCGACCGCACCGGCCGCGCTCTGGGGCTTGGACCGCTGCGCATTGCGGAGGTCGAGGACAAGAAGGGTGGCGGCATGGCGGCCGAAGCCTCGCTGTTGCGCCGCGCCATTCCGGACAAGGCGGTTGTCTGCGTGCTCGACGAACGGGGAGTGCAGGCAAGTTCACCGGAGTTCGCGGCGCGCATCTCGGACTGGCGCGATGCCGGGCAGGGGGATCTGGCACTTGTAATTGGCGGCGCCGACGGTCTGGCGCCTGATCTGCGCAAGGAAGCGGATCTTGCGCTTTCGCTCGGGCCCATGGTCTGGCCGCACATGCTGGTCCGGGCGATGATCGCCGAACAGCTCTACCGCGCCGCCTCGATCTTGGCGGGCGCGCCGTATCATCGCATCTGACTCCGCTTCAGCGCAGCTTGTGGATTGTCGTCTTCGGATTCCAGCCGGACTTGGAATCCCGGGTCTGGATCTGCACGCGGTCCGCACCCTCCGGGATCGGCACGCCCGAGAGCGACCGGGTCAGGGGCTGCTCTTCCATGTGGGGGTGAAGCAGCTCTCGGGTGCCAAGCACGTTCCCGTCCATGTCGAGGACGCGCCAGGCATCCGCATAGTGGTTCCAGCCCTCGTCCGCATGCGAGATCGTCACCTCGAATTTCCAGCCTTTCGGGGTCTGGATCGTCCGGACGCTTTCCACCCGCGGAGGCCCTGCCAGCGCCGGCAGCGCAGCGGCAAGCAGCAGGGTCATGGCGGCAATGCGCCGCGAAAGGAAAGATACCGCACTCATCGACTGCTACATAGCATCCGGGGCTCAATCTCCAATGAGGATTTTGCGCGATTGCGATGCGAATTCGCGCCGCCAGATCACGATCACGGCAAGCCCCGATGCGATCATCAGCGCGATGGGTCCGGCAAGCCAGGTCGCGGCCGCGAGGGAGAAATAGACCGAGCGCAGGCCCCGGTTGAAGTTCTTGGCGGCGGTTACGTTGATCCGGCCTGCCTGCTCGGCGCGGCGATAGGCCTGGGGATGGTCGGGCTCGTTGGGAACCGATGCCATCAGGACCGAGCAATAGCCGAAAAGCCGGTTCGACCAGGCGAAGCACAGGAACGAGTTGGTCAGAAACAGCGCCAGAACCAGCAGCTTCACCTCCCATACGATGGCCGGGTTCTCGACGGCGGCGATATCCTGCGCCACACCGGCAAGGCGCTCGGGGTTGCCCACCAGCGCCAGCACGCCGCCGATCGCAATGACCGAGGTCGAGGCGAAGAAGGCCGTTCCCTGCCGCAGGTTCGCGAGGATCTGCGCGTCGAATATCCGCGGATCGCGGGTCACCATCTCGCGCATCCATTCCAGCCGGTAGCCCGCCATGATCACCGACACGGACGGGCGGCCCGACCGCGGATTCTCCACCCGCCAGCCGATGCCGATCCAGGCTGCGACCAGCACCGCCAGCGCGGCGAGGTCGAGCATCGAGAAGAGGTCGAACTGGTCCATGAGGCTCATGCCGGCACCCTAGCCGGGGACGCGGCAGCTTGCCAGAGAGGGCGCGGCGGTCCTATCATCCAGCGCAACGGGAGGAACGCCCATGGAAATGCCTGTGCCCGATGCCGGGGTGATCGCCCGCAAGGCGCGACTGGTGGAGCGGCTGCTCGGCGTCCTGCCGCCGGACGCGGTGATCCACGACGTGAACGAGACACTGGCCTACGAATGCGACGGGCTTGCCGCCTATCGGTGTCCTCCGATGGTCGCCGTACTGCCCGCGACGACCGGGGAGGTCGCCTCGGTGCTTCGGATCTGCCACGAGGAGGGCGTGCCGGTGGTGCCGCGCGGCTCGGGCACCTCGTTGTCGGGCGGAGCGCTGCCGACGGCGGATTGCGTGCTGCTGGGCGTCGCGCGGATGAATGCGGTGCTCGAGACCGACTATGACAACCGTTACATCAGGGTGCAGTCGGGCCGGACGAACCTCAGCGTGACGGGCGCTGTCGAGGAAGAGGGTTTCTTCTACGCGCCCGACCCGTCCAGCCAGCTCGCCTGCGCCATCGCGGGCAACATCGCGATGAATTCGGGCGGAGCGCATTGCCTGAAGTACGGCGTGACGACGAACAACCTGCTGGGTGTGACGCTGGTGACCGTCGCGGGCGAGGTCATCGAGATCGGCGGCCCCTATCTCGACGCGGGCGGGATCGACATCCTCGGGCTGGTCTGCGGTTCGGAGGGCCAGCTTGGCGTGGTGACGGAAGCGACGCTGCGCATCCTGCCGAAACCCGAAGGTGCGCGTCCGGTGCTGATGGGCTTTGACGACAATGCGGTGGCAGGGGCCTGCGTGAGCGACATCATCAAGGCGGGCGTTCTCCCGGTCGCGATCGAATTCATGGACCGGCCCTGCATCGAGGCGACGGAAGCCTTCGCCCATGCCGGCTATCCCATGTGCGAGGCGCTGCTGATCGTGGAGGTCGAGGGATCGCAAGCCGAGATCGACGCCCAGCTCGCGCTGATCATGGAGATCGCGGCCCGTCACCGGCCCGTCGAGATGCGCGAGAGCCGGTCGCCCGAGGAAACGGCGCGGATCTGGCTGGGGCGGAAGTCGGCCTTCGGGGCGATGGGGCAGATTAACGACTACATGTGCCTTGACGGCACCATCCCGGTCAGCGCCCTCCCCGACGTCCTGCGGCGCATCGGCGAAATGTCCGACGAATACGGTCTGAAGGTCGGAAACGTCTTTCACGCCGGAGACGGCAACATGCATCCGCTAATCCTGTTTGACGCGAACAAGCCCGGGGATCTGGAGCTTTGCGAACGGTTCGGGGCGGAGATCCTCAAGCTTTGTGTCGAGGCGGGGGGATGCCTGACGGGCGAGCACGGGGTCGGGATCGAGAAACGGGACCTGATGGGCGTGCAATACGGCCCCGACGATCTTGAGGCGCAGATGGACGTGAAGGACGTCTTCGATCCGCACTGGCTGCTCAATCCCGCGAAGGTCTTTCCCTTGCCGGTGTCCGAGACGCGCCGGGCCGGGACGCTCGCGGCGCAGTAGGGCAGGATCGCTCGGCAGGGCTCGAGGGGGCTCTGCCCCCGGCGCCCGTGACGGGCGCCTCCCCCGGGATATTTCTGAGCAAAGGAAGCCATGACACCCGAGAGCGAAGCAGAACTGGCCGAAATGATCCGTGCGAGCACCGGGCCTTTGGCGATCCGGGGGGGCGGCACGCAGGCTCTGGCCGTCACGGGCGAGGTTGTGTCCACGGAAAGGCTTTCGGGCATCAGCCTCTACGAGCCCGGCGCGCTGACGGTGGTCGCGCGTTCGGGGACGCCGGTCTGCGATCTGGAGGCGGCTCTCGCGGCCGAGAACCAGCGGCTGGCCTTCGAACCCTACGACTGCCGGGTGCTGCTGGGCACCGGCGGTGAGCCGACGCTCGGCGGCGTGATGGCGGCGAACCGGAGCGGTCCGCGACGGGTGCAGGTCGGGGCCGCCAGGGACTTTGCCCTGGGCATGCGTTTCGTCGACGGTTCGAGCCGGATCGTGAAGAACGGCGGAAGGGTGATGAAGAACGTGACCGGCTACGATCTCGTCAGGATGATGTGCGGCGCCTTCGGGCAGCTCGGCGTGCTGACGGAGGTGGCGCTGAAGGTCCTGCCGGCGCCGGAGACCGAGGCGACGGTGACCTTGCGCGGCCTGACGGATGCGCGTGCGGTCGAGGCGATGGCGGCGGCACTGGGCACGCCCTTCGAGGTCACGGGCGCGGCACATTGCGCGGACATCATTGAGGGTGGCCCGATGACGCTGCTGCGGGTGGAGGGGTTCGAGGCTTCGGTGCGCTATCGGGCGGACAGGCTGAAGGAGCGGCTGGGAGCGTTCGGGGCGCAGATCGACCTGCTCGAGGACGGTGCCTCCCGCTGGGTCTGGAACGGCGTCCGGCATGCGGCTGTCATGCGCGACATGCCGGGGGATGTCTGGCGGCTGTGCTGCAAGGCATCCGAGGCGCCCGCGCTCCTGGGACGGGCCGGCGCACTGGGCTCCTACATGGATTGGGGCGGCGGGCTGGTCTGGCTGCGCATGCCCGAGGGGGCCGACCTGCGCGGGAGGCTGGGGACGTTCCGCGGGCATGCGACGCTGATGCGGGCGGCAACGGAGGTGAAGGCGCGTCTCGGCGTGTTGCATCCCGAGCCGCCGGGCGTGGAGCGGCTGGCAGCCGGACTGCGGGCGCGCTTCGATCCGCGCGGACTGTTCAACCGGGGCCTCGCCGGACCGCTGCGCGAAGGGGATCGCTGAATGCAGACGAGATTCTCGGAGGCGCAGTTGCGCGATCCCGACACGCAGCGCAGCAACGAGATCCTGCGCGCCTGCGTTCACTGCGGTTTCTGCACCGCGACCTGCCCGACCTATCAGGTTCTGGGAGACGAGCTCGACAGCCCGCGCGGGCGCATCTACCTGATCAAGGACATGCTCGAGAACGGTCGCGATCCGGATGCGCGCACCGTCAAGCATATCGACCGCTGCCTGAGCTGCCTGGCCTGCATGACCACCTGTCCGTCGGGCGTGCATTACATGCACCTGGTGGATCATGCCCGGGCCTATATCGAGAAACGCTATCGCAGGCCCTGGGGCGATCGTGCGTTGCGCTGGCTGCTGGCGCGGATCCTGCCTTATCCGGGGCGTTTCCGGCTGGCGCTTCTGGGGGCGAGGCTGGGCCGCCCCTTCGCCCGGCTGATGCCCGATGCGCGGCTGAGGGCGATGCTGGAAATGGCCCCGCGGCGGATCCCGCCGGTCAGCCGCAACGACGCGCCGCAAAGCTTCGGGCCGCAGGGCGAGAGGCGGATGCGCGTCGCGCTGATGACCGGCTGCGCGCAGCGGGCGCTCAACACCGACATCAACGATGCGACGATCCGGCTGCTGACGCGGTTCGGCTGCGAAGTGGTCGTGGCCGAGGGCGCGGGATGCTGCGGCGCGCTGACCCATCACATGGGCCGGACGGCGGAAAGTCACGCGGCCGCCGCGCGCAACATCCGCGCCTGGGTGAAAGAGATGGACGGCGAGGGGCTCGACGCGATCGTGATCAACACGAGCGGCTGCGGGACCACCGTCAAGGACTACGGACACATGCTCCGAACCGGGGCCCTTGCCGGCGACGCAGCGCGCGTCTCGGGCATCGCGCTTGACGTGTCGGAGGTGCTGATGCGCCTCGATCTGCCCGAGGGAGCGGCGAAGGACATCACGGTGGCCTATCATGCGGCCTGCTCGCTCCAGCACGGCCAGAAGGTGACGACCTATCCGAAGGTCCTCCTGAAGCGGGCGGGATTCAGGGTCGTCGAGCCAGCGGACCCGCATCTGTGCTGCGGCTCGGCGGGAACCTACAACCTCATGCAGCCCGAAATCTCGGGGAAGCTGAAGCAGCGCAAGGTCCGCACCCTCGAAGCGCGCGCCCCTGACGTGATCGCGGCGGGCAACATCGGATGCATGATGCAGATCGGTTCGGGAACGGCCGTCCCGGTGGTGCACACCGTCGAGCTGCTGGACTGGGCCACCGGCGGACCGGTGCCGCGCGCGATGCGCGAGTAGCACCACCGCTGATGCGCGACGGAACCCGGCGCAAGTGTATTCTCGGCACCGCGCATTCATTGTGCGCGATCGAGGGTGTGGGAAGGCTTGCGTCGCCCCATTTTTGCCGCAACGATCCCCTAGGTGTCCGCCAGCGGAAAGAGGCGATTTGTTGAGACGTATTGGTTATCTTTTTCTTGTCGTCGGCGTGTTGACGTCAGGCGCCTTTGCGGAGGACGGCGGTCTGCGCAGGCTGGTCACACGGGATGACGCCCAGGACTGGCAGGCGGTGGGGCGGCTGGACATCGGGGGCGCGGGATTCTGTACCGGCGCGCTGATCGCGCCGCAGTTGGTGCTGACGGCGGCCCATTGCCTTTACGACAAGGTGACGGGCAAGCGCCTGGATCATACGACGATCCAATTTTTGGCCGGCTGGCGCGATGGACATGCATCGGCCTACCGCAACGTGCGGCGGGCGGTTGCGCATCCGGATTACCGTTTTGACAGCGCGAACGGTCCGGGGCGCGTTCACAAGGATCTGGCCCTGCTCGAACTCGACCTGCCGATCCGCAACACGACGATCATCCCTTTTGATACCACCGGGCGTCCGGACACGGGCGAGCGCGTCGGGGTCGTGAGCTATGCGCGCGGCCGATCCGAAGCGCCGTCGCTGCAGGAGGTCTGCACCGTTCTGGGCCGGCAGGACGACGTCCTCGTCACCTCCTGCTCGGTCGATTTCGGCTCTTCCGGCGCGCCGATCTTCACCTTTGCCGGCGGGCAGGCGCGGATCGCCTCGGTCGTGTCGGCCAAGGCCGAGATGGACGGCCATCATGTCTCGCTCGGGACCTCGCTTGGCCTGCCGCTCGACGTGCTGAAAGCCGAACTTGACGCGGGCAAGGGCGTGTATGCGGTCGCGGGCGCGCAGGTGAGCCGCATCCGGGTCGGCAGCGACCATGTGGCGGAGGGAGCGAAGTTCATCAGGCCATGACACCCGCTTGCCCGGATCTTCGCGCGCTTGTCCTGGCTATCGCCTGCCTGATCTGTGCGTCGACCGGAACCATGGCGGAAAACAGCGCGCTGCGCGGGCTCGGGACGGCGAACGAAGCGCTTGCCTGGCGGGCGATAGGGCGGCTCGATGCGCAGGGCTCGGGGTTCTGCACCGCGACACTGATCGATCCCGAGACGATCCTGACCGCCGCGCATTGCGTTTTCTCCGCCGTGACTGGCGAACCGATGATGCCGGGCGACATGCTTTTTCGCGCCGGCTACCGTGAGGGCGATGCCGCCGCGCAACGCGGTGTGGTGCAGATCGAGGCACATCCGCTCTATCGCCCCGGCGTCGCCATCGATGCCGGGAACGTGCGCCATGACGTGGCCCTGCTGCGGCTCGACGCGCCGGTTTCGCTGCAGGAGGCAGACCCGTTCCGCCTGGACGAAAGCACCGCACCCGCCGGAATCGTCAGCGTCGTCTCCTATGGGCGTGGTCGTGAAAATCTGCCCTCGCGGCAGGCACGCTGCCAGGTGTTGGGAACGCATGAGGGAATCGTCACGATGGACTGCGACGTCACCTTCGGATCCTCGGGCGCCCCGGTCCTCAGCAGCGACGGCGGTCGCGGACGCATCGTGTCGATGATATCGGGTCAGGGCAGTATCGAGGGCAGGTTCGTGGCGTTCGGCATGGAATTGCCCGCGCTCGTGTCGGACCTGCGCCGGCAGTTGCGCGCGAATGCGGCGCGAACCCCTCCGACCATCCGGCGGGTCAGGCCCGACGGCGAAACGGTCGGGACCGACGCACCGGCATCGCGTGGAATAGGCGCCAAATTCGTGCGCGCGCCAGGGGGTTGAAACCGCCCGAACCGCTTCCCACATTCGCCTTGCCGAGGCGCCACGATGGGCTTCGGCGCAGAAAGTGACGGGCTCGTCCGCTGTTGGAGGGTCCGCATGTTTATCGCTCAGAACAGAGGATGAATGACAATGCGCAGTTTTGATCTTGCACCGCTCTACCGTGCAACCGTCGGCTTCGACCAGATCGCCGACATGATGGACCGGGTTCTTACCAGCGAAGCAACCCAGCCGTCCTATCCGCCCTACAATATCGAAAAGCTCGGCGACGATGCCTATCGCATCTCGATCGCCGTGGCGGGTTTCTCGGGCGATGACCTGTCGGTCGAAGTCCGCGAGAACGCCCTGATCGTCTCGGCCCGCAAGGCCGAAGAGGACGGCAAGCGCAGCTACCTGCATCGCGGCATCGCGACGCGCGCATTCGAGCGCCGCTTCCAGCTTGCTGACCATGTGCAGGTGACCGGCGCGAGCCATGTGGACGGGATGCTGAACATCGACCTCGTCCGGGTTGTCCCGGAAGCGCTGAAGCCGCGCCAGATCGAGATCTCCTCGGCCAGGCAGATCGAGAAGGACGTCATCGACACCGCCGCCGTGAACTGACGAACGGCTTATCGCAATGACGAAAGGCCCGGCCTGAGCCGGGCCTTTTTTCCTGTCGATTCGGCAGTGTCAGATCTTGCCGATGGAAAAAAACATCGTCTCTCCAGAGCTGTCGTCGACGCCATCGTTGTCGGTGACCACAAACCCCTCGCCTGCGGGCGTGATGCCGAAGCCTTCGACCTTGTCGAGCACGTAGCCGCCCGTCGATGTGAGGTCCGGCAGCAGATCGCGGACCTCTTCCTTCACGACCATCGGCAGGTCGCCGCCCAGGGCGCCGGGCTTGAGGTCGGAAATCGCCACGCGGTAGATCTTTTTGGTCTGCGCCGCCTCGCCCAGCAGGTTGTCGCGCTCCACGATGTAGACGTGATCGCCATGCGCGGTGATCTCGGACAGCCCGACCCATCCGGCACCCGCTTCATCCAGCGGATAGCGGATCGCGCCCCATTCCTCGGAGTCAGGGTTGTAGGAAAGCAGCTTTACCTGGCCTTTCGGATCGTCACCCCATTCGCGCTGGACCGCCATCCAGAGCGTGCCGTCGATCATCGCGATCCCTTCGAAGCCAAAGCGCTTTTCGACCCCGGCGAGTTCGGAGGGAAGCCCGATCTCGTCCTGGATCTCGCCCTTCGCGTTCACATGGATCAGCGCATGCGGCACAAGCCGGTCGGTACGGCCTTCGCTTGCCAGCCAGAAACCGCCGTCGCCGTCCGAGGTGATGCCCTCCAGATCGAGCTTCTGGGCAGGCATACCGGCGCGCGTCACGTCGATCGCCTCGACGATCCGCGCGGGTTTCGCGCTTGCGTCGATGCGGAAGATGCGCGGCTGATAGCCGTAGAAGCTGTCGCTGACGGCATAAAGCTCGCCCGGCGACACCGCGTAGAGACCCGAAAGCGCCCCCCAGCCGGTCAGCTTGGTCATGCCCTCGCTGGTGATCTGCGGGTAGGCCGCAGGGCCTTCTCCGTATTCATAGATCATGACATGCGCCCTGGCTCCGCCGTCCGCGCCCAGATCCGTCTCGTTGGCCGAGATCAGCAGGTTGCGCGAGGGGATGGTCACGTAGCCTTCGGGCCCGACGCCCGAGGGCAGCAGCTGTTTCAGCACCGGTTCCGCGGGATCGGTCGCGTCGTATACGCCCACGATCGAGGCGCGCTCGGCCCCGATGAAGACCATTTTCGTGCCGTCGAAGGTGCCTGTGGTCACGGATTCCGGCTCGACCCCCTTGGCGTCCGAACGCTTGTCAGGGTAGTGGCCGATCTGCACGATGGCATGTTCGAAATCCGCCCCGCTGTCGTAGGTCACGCTGCCGTCCCTGGCGAAGACCGTCCAGCCACGGCTGCCACCTTCGTAGTCGCCCTCGTTGGCGGTGGCGAAATGGTCGGCGTCGATCCATTTGACGGCGTCGGGCTCGCGTTTGCGGCCCTGCTGGCTTTCGGTGAAGATCAGCGCCCCGCGCTCGTCCGTGGCGTCGATGCCGTCGAGATCCACGGTCCCGGCAGAGAAATGCGAAATCACGCTGCCGTCGCGCGCCAGCACGACGATGTGGTTGTTCTCCTGCAGCGTCACCACGGTTTCGCCGTTCTCGTTAATATCGACGAACTCCGGCTCGGGGTCTTCGGGCGCGATTTCCGCCAGACCGGTCAGATCCGCAAGGATCATCCCCCCGCAATCGAGGGCGGCATCGTTCAGCGGAATCAGCGCGACATTGCCCGCCGGCATCTGCGGCAGCGCGCCCTCGTCCAGATCCTCGTCGCGCTCGTTCTCGATGGCCACGGCGATAAAGCTCGCGTCGGGTGCCTTTGCGACGCTGTCGGGCTGGCCGCTGAGGTCGCAGGAAGCCAGTTCCTCGCCGCTTGCCACGTCAATCGCATGCAACGCGCCGGACGGCGCGACGTAGCTTTCCGAGGTGTTCACGCCGACAAAGGCCGTCGTGCCGATCATGGCGACCGAGGTCGGCTCGCCGTCAAGCGTTACATTGCCGAGCGGTTTCGGATTGGCCGGATCGGCGATGTCGATGCGCCCGAGCGCGCCGAGCGGGCTGTCCGTATAGACAAGGGTCATGCCGTCATCGGTGACATCGATGATCTCGGCCGAGGTCTCGGCTGTGCTGTCCGCACCCTCTGCGATGTTGCGCGCGACCGGGAAGGAGGCAATCCGGTTGAAATTCATCTCCGCGGCGGCGGGCACGGCCATAAGGGCCAGCGCGGAGGTGAGGGTCAGGCTGCGCAGGGGCATGGGTCACTCCATCAGGGAAAGTTTCCTGCGGAGTGACCCGGTTCTGCGACGTCTGCGTAAAAGTTTTATGTCGGTTTGGTAAAACCTCAGACCGACATGCAGATGTATTTCATCTCGAGATAGTCATCGATTCCGTGGTGCGATCCCTCGCGCCCGAGGCCCGATTGCTTGACCCCGCCGAAGGGGCCCAGCTCGGTCGAGATGATGCCGGTGTTCACCCCGACGATGCCGTATTCCAGCGCCTCGGCTACCTTGTACACGCGGCTCAGGTCCTTGGCGTAGAAATAGGAGGCGAGGCCGAAGATGGTGTCGTTCGCCATCTCGATGACCTCGTCCACGTCGTCGAACTTGAACAGGGGCGCCAGCGGGCCGAAGGTTTCCTCGGTCGCGACCTTCATGTCCTGGGTCACGCCGGTCACGATGGTCGGTTCGAAGAAGGTGCCGCCCTTTTCGTGCACTTTGCCGCCGGTCATCACCTTGCCGCCGTGATCCGTCACATCCTTGATGTGTTCCTGCACCTTCTCGACCGCGTCCTGGTTGATCAGCGGGCCGGTGGTCACGCCCTCTTCCAGCCCGTCCCCCACTTTCAGCTTTTCGACCGCGACCTTCAGCTTTTCGGCGAAGGCGTCATAGACGCCCGCTTGCACGTAGATTCGATTGGCGCAGACGCAGGTCTGGCCGTTGTTGCGGAACTTGCAGAGCATCGCGCCCTCGACTGCCGCATCGAGGTCGGCGTCGTCGAAGACGATGAAGGGCGCGTTGCCGCCAAGTTCCATCGAGCATTTCATCACCTGGTCGGCAGCCTGCTTGAGCAGGATGCGCCCCACCTCGGTCGAGCCGGTGAATGTCAGCTTGCGCACGCCGGGGTTCTCGCAGAACTCCTTGCCGACTTCCGAAGACGAGGACGAGGTCACGACGTTGAAGACGCCTGCCGGGATGCCCGCGCGTTCCGCCAGCACGCCGAGAACGATGGCCGACAGCGGCGTTTCCCTGGCGGGGCGCGACACGAAAGCGCATCCCACGGCAAGGGCCGGGCCGGCCTTGCGGGTGATCATCGCATTGGGGAAGTTCCAGGGCGTGATCGAGGCCGCGACCCCGATGGGCTGCTTGAGCACCATGATCCGCTTGTCGCGCTGGTGGCCCGGGATCGTTTCGCCATAGACCCGCTTGGCCTGTTCGCCCATGAACTCGATGAAGCCGGCGCCATAGCCGATTTCGCCCTTGGCTTCGGCATGGGGTTTGCCCTGCTCGGCGGTCAGGATCGTGGCGAGATCGTCGGCGTTCTCCATCATCAGGTCGAACCACTTGCGCATGACTGCCGCGCGTTCCTTGCCGGTCCAGGCCGCCCATTCCTTCTGCGCCTTTTCCGCCTGCGCGATGGCCCCGGCCACCTGGGCGCGGGAAAGGTCGGCCACCTGCGCGATGACGTCCCCCCTCGCGGGGTTGGTCACGTCGAAGGTGCCGTTGTCGCCGTCGACCCATTTGCCGCCGATATAGGCGCGGGTTTCGAACAGGCTGGGATCCTTGAGAAGGCTCTTGAGATCGGTCGATGCGTCGAGCATGGAATTCCTCCGGTGAATTGGTCGTGGCACCCAGATCAACTCGGGCTAAGCTTGTCCAGATGCCATGCGATCGCACGGCGAACTGGAAAGGGATCGGATGAGCCTGGATGACGCTTATGCCAATGCTGCATATATACCCGGAGCTGCCGGGTTTCCACCGCGTTGGAAATCCGCTGCGCAGGCCTTTCGGGCCGATCTCGGGGACCGGGCCGAGACCGACAGGCCCTATGGCGACAGCGACCGGCAGGTCTATGACATCTTCCGGCCTGAAGACGCGCCGCGGGGCACGCTGATCTTCGTGCACGGCGGTTACTGGAAGGCCTTCGATCACAGCGACTGGTCGCATCTCGCGCGCGGTGCGCTCGCGCACGGGTGGAGCGTGGCCCTCCCTGGGTACGATCTCTGCCCGGCTGTACGCATCTCGGACATCACCCGCCAGATCGCGGCGGCGGTGACGGAGATAGCCGGCACCACGGAAGGCCCGATCGCGCTTGCCGGGCATTCCGCCGGCGGGCATCTCGTGGCCCGGATGCTGGACCCCGAGGTCCTGCCCGAGGAAGTCCGGAGCCGAATCGCGCGCGTGGTTCCGATATCGCCGCTTTCGGATCTCGCGCCGCTCATGGACACCGAGATGAACGAGACCCTGCGCATCGACGCGGCGGAGGCCGAGGCCGAAAGCCCGGTAAACATGCCCGCGCCGGAAGGCGTCGGCGTAGAGGTCTGGGTCGGCAGCGACGAGCGGCCGGCGTTTCTCGAACAGGCCGATCTGCTGGCGGGGGCATGGAATGTGCCTTGCGTCACAGTCGACAGAAAACACCACTTCGACGTGATCGAGGCGCTCGAGGATCCCGAGGACCGGCTTGTCCGTTTCCTCTGCGACGGCTGAGCCCGCGTGTTCGCACTTGATCGGCGGCGTGGATTCGGCCAAGGCTGGCGCCAGCTTCGGGCGATGGCGTCGCCCGTACCATGGGCTGCAACGTCCTGTACGCCGGGACCTTTCTGCAAGGGAGGGTCTGATGACCAACCGTCCTGAAACCTACCGTTTCCACAATGGCGAAAAGGCCAAGCTGCCCTTCGCATCCGAAGAATACGAGGCCCGCCTCGCCGAACTGCGCGAGCGCATGGACGACACCGGAGCCGCGGTCGCCGTCTTCACGTCGATGCACAACATCGCCTATTATTCGGGCTTTCTCTACTGCTCGTTCGGCCGGCCCTACGGGCTGGTCGTAACCGACACCGACTGCGTGACGATCTCTGCCGGGATCGACGCGGGTCAGCCCTGGCGGCGCTGTTTCGGCGACAACCTGACCTACACCGACTGGCAGCGCGACAACTTCTGGCGCGCGGTGGTCAAGGTGGCGGGAACCGGGAAGGTGGTGGGCTACGAAGCCGACCACCTGACCCTGGCGCAACGCGAGAAGCTCGAGGATTTCCTGTCGCCCGCCGTCACGGTGGATCTGTCGCAGACGACGATGCGCCAGCGGATGCACAAGTCGGATGCCGAGATCGCGCTTATCCGTCAAGGCGCGCAGGTGGCCGACGCGGGCGGATATGCGATCCATGACGCGGTGCGCGCGGGACTGCGCGAGATCGACGTGGCGATGGCGGGCCGCGACGCGATGGAACTCGAGATCGCCAGCCGCTTTCCGGACGCCGAATACCGCGACACCTGGGTCTGGTTCCAGTCCGGGCTCAACACCGACGGGGCGCACAACCCGGTCACGGGTCGGGTGCTGGAGCGGGGCGATATCCTGTCGCTCAACTGCTTTCCGATGATTTCGGGCTATTACACCGCGCTTGAACGCACGATGTTCGTCGAGACGGTGGACGACGCAAGCCTCAAGATCTGGGCCGCCAACGTCGCCGCGCATGAATTCGGCATGGGGCTGCTGAAACCGGGCGCGAGCTGTGCGGACGTCACGCTGAAGATCAACGAGTTCCTCGAGAACCTCGACCTGCTGCAATACCGCACCTTCGGTTACGGCCATTCCTTCGGGGTGCTGAGCCACTACTATGGCCGCGAGGCGGGTCTGGAACTGCGCGAGGATATCGACACCGTGCTGGAACCCGGCATGGTGATCTCGATGGAGCCGATGCTGACCATCCCGCAAGGCCAGCCCGGGGCGGGCGGCTATCGCGAGCATGACATCCTCGTCATCACCGAGGACGGGGCAGAGAACATCACCGGCTACCCCTATGGGCCGGAATTCAACGTGGTCGGCTAGGGCCGGTCGCGGGGCAAAGGCTCAAAGCCGGATGACGTAGTCCTTGGTGGTGGTTTCGACCACCTCCCAGGTGCCCTCGAAGCCGGGACGGATCACCATCCGCGACCCGGCTTTCAGCGGAATGGGTGCGCCATCCGTCGGGGTCAGGACCGAGTGGCCCTCGAGGATGCTGAAGTATTCCCATTCGTCATAGGCCACGCGCCACTTTCCCGGCGTCGCCTTCCAGATCCCGCAGAAAAGCCCGTCGCGCTCTTCGATGTTCCATGTGGTGAATTGCGGATTGCCCTCGATCACGCGGTCCGGCGGCGGCGCGTCCGTCTCGGGCGGGACGCTCGGGTCGACAAGCAGGTAGTGCTCTGACATGGGGCCTTCCTTTCCAAATCCCGCGGGGACACGCGGCAGGCGACCCCCTGAAAGACGCATTTGACCCGGCTTGAGCACGATGCGCAAACGAATTCACGTCGCCAGTCGCGCGCCACGGCTTTCTATCGTCGGCGCATCGGCGTGGCGTGGATCGCGCAAGGCGTGTAGAAAGAAGGCGGGCGCGGCCGCAGGGTCGTGCAGGATACCCGGACGGGTCGTCAGAAAGGGCGGAAGCAACCATGCTGGCATTCCTGCGGCTTCTCGTCGGCGCCTTCGCGGTCCTCACGATCGTCTATGTCTGCCTGTCGTTTTATTCCCGGGCGCGGCGGCGCGAAAAGCTGGAGCGCGAGTGGGACGAGCACGGCGGCCCCGGCACCCGCGCAGAATTCGTCGCACGGGGGCTCGAGGGCTATGACGGATCGTTGCGGCGCAGGCTCATCCTTGGAGTCTACGTCGTGCCTCTGGCGATCGTGGCTCTGACGATCTATCTGACGAACTACACCTGAGGGCACGACATGCGATACGTGAAATGGACGATCATCCTTCTGTTCTGGGCACTTGTGGCGGCGTTCTTCCATTACACGCTGCCGCAGACGGACATCGTGCGCATCACCGACACCTACGAAAAGCGTGTCGATCCCGGCGAGAACTCGATCTTCTGGGGCAGCGGTGACGTAGGGGCATCGCCGAACACCGGTAACCGCGACGTCTTCTTCATCCAGACCCGCCGTGCCGACGACAGGATCATCGTCTACCGCAACGAGGACACGGGCTGGGGATGGCCGCCCTACTTCAAGTTTGACACCTCCAACCTGCAGGCCGAAGCGGCCGACATGAAGTCGACCGCCGCGAACCCGCGCTATGTCGCCCTGCGTCACTACGGCTGGCGCAACGAGTTCTTCTCGATCTTCCCAAATGCCGTATCCCTGCGACCCGTCGATGGGCCCGACGCCTCCAAGGGCATTCCCTGGGTCAACATCATCGTCCTGACGCTTTTCTTCGCGCTGGTCTGGGCGATCTGGTCGCGCTGGCGCAGGTTCCGGCTAAGGCGGATCGACCCGGCGCTGGAAGACATGCAGGACAGCTGGGAGGCCGCCGGGGCCGCTGCCGACGAAAGACGCGGACGCCTGCGCCGCTGGTGGGCCGACCGGGGCACGCGCTGAACGCGCCGTAAGCCCGCGCAGCGCCCTGCTGCGCCTTGACTTCCCTGCCCCGGAACGGTGTATCTGCGCCTCGACTTCCGCCCGAGCACAGGGAACCAGACCATGCACGCCTTTCGCAGCCATACCTGCGCCGAACTGACCGCCGCCAATGTCGGCGAGACCGTCCGCCTGTCAGGCTGGGTGCATCGCGTGCGAGATCACGGCGGCATCCTCTTCATTGACCTGCGCGACCATTACGGCGTGACGCAGGTCCTGTGCGATCCTGACAGCGCCGCCTTCGCCGAGGTCGAGAAGCTGCGTGCCGAATGGTGTATCCGCATCGACGGCGAGGTGAAGGCGCGCACGCCCGAGCTGGTGAATAGCAAGATCCCGACCGGCGAGATCGAGGTTTTCGTGCGCGACATCGAGGTGCTGGGCGCCGCGAAGGAACTGCCGCTGCAAGTCTTCGGCGAACAGGATTACCCCGAGGAGACGCGCCTTCGATATCGCTACCTCGACCTGCGCCGCGAGAAGATGCAGGAGAACATGAAGCTGCGCTCGGACGTGGTGTCCTCGATCCGGCGGCGCATGTGGGACAAGGGCTTTCGCGAGTTCCAGACGCCCATCATCACCGCATCCTCCCCCGAAGGTGCCCGCGACTTCCTCGTGCCCTCGCGCCTGCATCCGGGCAAGTTCTACGCCCTGCCGCAGGCCCCCCAGCAGTTCAAGCAGCTGCTCATGGTCTCGGGCTTCGACAAGTATTTCCAGATCGCGCCCTGTTTCCGCGACGAGGATCCGCGCGCCGACCGCTCGCCCACCGACTTCTACCAGCTCGACCTCGAGATGAGCTTTGTTACCCAGCAGGACGTGTTCGACACCGTCTCGCCGGTTCTGGCGGGCATCTTCGAGGAATTCGGGAACGGCAAGAAGGTCGACGATCCCGCCGAATGGCCGCAGATCTCGTACCGCGATGCCGCGCTGAAGTACGGCACCGACAAGCCCGACCTGCGCAACCCGATCGAGATGCAGGTGGTCTCGGACCACTTCCGCGGCTCCGGCTTCGCGATCTTCGCCAATCTGCTCGAACAGGACGGCACCGAGATCCGCGCCATCCCGGCCCCCACGGGCGGGTCGCGCAAGTTCTGCGACCGGATGAACGCCTATGCCCAGAAGGAAGGGCTGCCGGGGATGGGGTATATCTTCTGGCGCGAGGGAGAGTCCGGCATGGAAGCCGCCGGCCCGCTGGCAAAGAACATCGGACCCGAGCGGACCGAGGCGATCCGCCAGCAGCTTGGCCTCGGTGTGGGCGATGCGGCCTTCTTCCTCGGCGGCAAGCCCAGGACCTTCGAGGCTATCGCGGGCCGGGCGCGCACCGTGATCGGCAACGAACTGGGCCTCACGGACGAGGACCGCTTTGCCTTCGCCTGGATCGTGGATTTCCCGATCTACGAGAAGGACGCCGAAACCGGCAAGATCGACTTCGAGCACAACCCCTTCTCGATGCCCCAAGGCGGGATGGAGGCGCTGGAGGGCGATCCGCTCGACGTGCGCGGCTTCCAGTACGACCTGGCCTGCAACGGCTACGAGCTGGTTTCCGGCGCGATCCGCAACCACAAGCCGGAGATCATGTTCAAGGCCTTCGAAATCGCCGGGTACGGTGAGGAGGAAGTGCGCAAGCGCTTCGGTGGCATGGTCAACGCGTTCCAATACGGCGCCCCGCCGCACGGCGGCTGTGCCGCTGGCATCGACCGGATCGTGATGCTGCTGGCCGAAGAGCAGAACATCCGCGAGGTCATCCTCTTCCCGATGAACCAGCGCGCCGAAGACCTGATGATGAACGCGCCCTCCGATCCGATGAGCGATCAGCTGATGGAACTCGGCTTGCGGATCATTCCCCGCGACTGAGAGCCGTCCCTCGCCGGTGCTATTGAATAACCGGGGCGCAGGGGCGATTTCGTGATCACCGGGGCGATGCAATCCGCCCCGGGCTTTGCTATTGCTGTCCCATCGCGTGCCGCCGGAGCGTCGCATGTCTGCCTTTGACCCGGAATTCGCCGAAATGCGGTTCGGCCTCGGACTGTCGCCGTTGCATGCGCCTGCGGCGTCGCCCGAAGCCATGCTGGCCGCGATTCGCGGGCCTGACGTGATGGCGCAAACCTTTCCCATAGACGATTTCGAAAGTTTCCGTCCGCGCGTCCTGCAGGCCAACGAGCTGAACAGGAATGCCCGCGACGCCGCGAAACCGGCGGAGAGCGGGAAGCTGATGGCGCAGCGCGCCCGGCTGCTCGGCGATCTGCGTGCGGACCAGTTCCGCTGGTTCGGCCAGACCATGCTCCGGCGCATCAACACGTCGAGCGGCCTGCGAGAACGACTGGTCTTCTTCTGGTCCGATCATTTCACCGCCCGCGGCAAGATCGGGGCCATGCGCTACGGCAGCGCCACCTTCGTCGAGGATGCGATACGTCCGCATGTCGCGGGGCGTTTCGCCGATCTGCTGGTTGCGGCCGTGACCCACCCGGTCATGCTGCAATATCTCGACCAGAACCGCTCGGTGGGACCCAACAGCCGGGTCGCCCGCGATGCCAAGGACATGCGCGGCCTGAACGAAAACCTCGCGCGCGAAGTGCTCGAGCTGCATACTCTGGGCGTCGGCGGGCCCTACCGGCAGCGCGACGTGCGCCAGCTTGCAGAACTGTTCACCGGGCTGAATTATTCGGTGAAATCCGGCTTCCGCTTTCGCGGCGGAATCGTCGAACCGGGCAAGGAAGTCGTGCTTGGCGTGGCCTATCCGGATGCCAGGGACATGGAACCCGTGCGGCTCGTGCTCGAGGACCTGGCCAGCCACCCGGCGACCGCGGCCCATATCGCGCGCTCCCTGGCGGTGCATTTCGTCTCGGACGATCCGGACCCGGCGCTGATCGACCATGTTGCCGCACGCTACCTTGCGACCGGAGGCGATCTGCCATCGGTCTATGCCGCCCTGCTCGAACATCCCGCGGCCTGGGCCGACCCGTTCGGGAACGTGAAGTTTCCGCTCGACTTCATGAGTTCGGCCCTGCGCGCGCTGGCGATCCCGACCGAGGCGATCACGGGCCTGCTCGAGGCACAGACGCGCGGCTGGTTCCTTCGCGGCCTTGCCCGGATGGGTCAGCCCTGGGAGACGGTGATCGACCCGGATGGCTGGACCGAGGTGGACGGCGAATGGCTGACCCCGCAGGGGGTTGCCGCGCGCATCGAATGGGCCATGGCGGTACCGCGCAAGCTGCTGGCGAGGATGCCCGACCCGCGCGACTTCGTAACGCAGGCGCTGGGGCGCCATGCCGCGCCAGAGGTCGTCTTTGCCGCCAGTGCCGCCGAAAGCCAGTCCGAGGCCATCGGACTGGTGCTCTGCAGTCCGCGCTTCCAGCGCCGATGAGGTGAAACCGATGTCAGATCGCTATTCCCGCCGCGCCTTTCTCGCCCGCTCCGGCATCATCGGATGTTCGTTGGCCGCGAGCCCCCTGCTGACGCCCGTCAGCGTCGCCGCCGCGCCCTGGGACACCCGGCTTGTCGTCATCATCCTGCGCGGGGCGATGGACGGGCTCGACGTCCTGCGTCCGCAGGGCGATCCGACCTGGCGCAGCCTGCGCCCGAGCCTCAGCGCGGGTACGGCCGGCCTGGATCTCGACGGCTTCTTCGCGATGCATCCCGCGCTTTCCGGGCTGATGCCCCTGTGGCAGGCGGGAGAGCTGGGCTTCGTCAACGCGGTCTCGACTCCCTACCGGGACAAGCGCAGCCATTTCGACGGGCAGGACATCCTCGAGGCCGGGACCAGAGAGCTTGCGCCCGGCGTGCGCGACGGCTGGCTGAACCGGATGCTGCAGGCGGTGCCCGGCGCTGGCGTCGAGACCGCCTATGCGGTCGGCGACAACGACCTGCGCCTTCTCAGCGGAGATGCCAGGGTGTCGAACTGGTCGCCCCAGACGGATTTCGTCCTGAGCCCCCAGGCGGCGCGGTTGATGGCGATGATCACCGAAGCCGATCCGGTCATGCATGCCGCTCTTGAACAGGCCGACACGCTCGCACGCAGCACACGGATGGAAAGGGGCGGTGCGGAGCGCCTGAACGGTGCGCACCGGCGCATCGCCGAATTCGTCGGGCAGAGGCTGCGCGGGGATGGGCGCGTCGCGGGGTTCTCGATCAACGGCTGGGACACGCATTACAACCAGTCCCGGATCATCGATGGTGCGCTGCTGCGGCTGGCGGATGCGATTCTGGTGCTGCGGGACACGCTGACCGCGCCGGTCTGGAACAAGACGGCGGTGATCGCGCTCACGGAATTCGGTCGGACCGCGCGCGAGAACGGGTCAGGCGGAACGGATCACGGTACCGGGGGTCTGATGCTGATGGCGGGTGGCGCGATTCGCGGCGGGCGGGTCCATGGCCGCTGGCCGGGACTGGACGAGGCGGACCTCTACGAGCGGCGCGACCTGATGCCGACATCGGATGTGCGCGCCCACGCCGGATGGATCCTGCGCGGCGTGACGGGGCTTGATCGTGCGACGCTCGAGCGCACGGTGTTCCCGGGTGTCGACATGGGCCGCGACCCGGTGCTGTTGCGCTGACGCCGCCCCTTGGCCTTGCCTTGGGCCGGCCCTAACGTCGCGCCATGACGCTGAAAGAGATCTCCGATTCCCGGCCGCTTGGCAGGCCCGTTCCAGACTGGAAAGCGCCGCCCGCGCCGTCGGGCGAACCCCTGTGCGGCGCATATGCCGAGATCGAGGCGCTGGACCCGGACCGGCATGCCGCGGCGCTCTTCGAAGCGTTCGCGGGCCACGACAGCGTCTGGGACTACCTGCCCTATGGTCCTTTCGACACGCGCGAGGCCTATGCGGACTGGACCCGCAAGGTGGCTGAAGACCCCGCACTGCGCTTTTACGCCATCCGCAACCTTGCCTCCATGCGATGGGAGGGCGTGGCGAGCTTCCTGCGGATCGATCCGCCGGCCGGTTCCATCGAGGTCGGACATATCAACTTCAGCCCGGCGCTTCAGCGGACCCGCGCGGCGACCGAAGCGATGTATCTGATGATGGACTGGGCGTTTTCCCGGGGCTATCGGCGCTACGAATGGAAATGCAATGCGCTGAACGGCGGATCGCGCCGCGCGGCGGCGCGGCTGGGCCTGAGCTTCGAGGGGATTTTCCGGAACCATCTGGTGGTGAAGGGCCGCAATCGCGACACCGCCTGGTTCGCCGCGACCTCGGAAGACTGGCCAGCGTTGAAGGAGGCGTTCGGAGCCTGGCTGACCCCGTCGAATTTCGACGCGCGCGGCATGCAGATCCGCAGCCTCGCCAGCCTGACCGAGCCCGTCCTCGTCGCACGGGATCCGGCCGGATAGCGCCCCGCTAGATCGCGAGCTTCTGCTTCAGACGCTGTTGCACCAGTCCCGCCAGCGTTTCGGCCTCGATCCCGCCGGTTTCGCCCGCCGCGCGTTTCCGCGCGAGCGCCCGCGCGGCGTCCTCGAGGCTTCGGTCATGGGCGGACCTTGCGACACCGCTCAGGAATTGAGCGGCATAATCGAGCGCATGGTCGTCCGGACCGTCCTGCAGCACGTCGGCGATATGGGCCATGTCATCATGGAATGCCATGCGGTCGGGCAGGATGATCTCGTCGCTGATCAGCCTCGGCCCGGACGGCTGGCGTTCGGGCGGCAGCTTCTCCAGCACAGCCTCCTGGAACCCGGCCAGCGAGGTGATGGGCTTGGCGAGGAACCCGTCCGCGCCCGCCTCGAGCGCCACGGAGGCGGCATCCGGATCTCCGGATGTGCCGAGGATGACCGCCACGCGCGGGTCGGTCCGCCCCAGTTCGCGGATCAGGTCGGCACCGTTGCCGTCCGGAAGCCCGAGGTCCACGATCACCACCGACGGGCAGTAGGTCTGGAGATGGCGCCGGGCCGAGCGCATGCAGTCCGCCCGCCGTATCCGGGCCCCGCTGCGCAGACAGAGCAGGCGAATCGCCTCGCAGGCGAAGCGGCTGTCCTCGATCACCAGGATCGTCAGGCCGAGCAGTGGCCTTCCCGGCTTCGGGGCCAGAATGGCCGGTGTGAATGGATCCGTCTTTTCCATCGTCCCCTCCAGTTCGACTCGTTATCCTGAGGCGAGGATGGACCGGCGAAGGCTAATACCCCGTTAATCGCGCCGCTCGCCCTGTCCGGCATGACTGCGGCGGTGCGTCGCTTGCGCAACGGGCTCGGGGGGCCCATAAACCCGAAAGGTCGTCAGCGAGGAATGAGCCCATGATCGGTCGCCTGAACCACGTCGCCATTGCCGTTCCCGACCTTGAGGCGGCCGCCGGACAGTATCGCAGCGCGCTCGGCGCACATGTCGGGCCGGCCCAGGACGAACCCGAACATGGTGTCACCGTGGTCTTCATCGAATTGCCGAATACCAAGATCGAGCTGCTCTGCCCGCTGGGCGACGACAGCCCGATCCGGGGCTTTCTCGACAAGAACCACGCGGGCGGGATCCACCACGTCTGCTACGAGGTCGAGGACATCCTCGCCGCGCGCGATCATCTGAAATCGACAGGCGCACGGGTGCTCGGCGACGGAGAGCCCAGGATCGGCGCCCATGGCAAGCCCGTGCTGTTCCTGCATCCGAAGGACTTCAACGGATGCCTCGTCGAACTCGAGCAGGTCTGAGGGTCGCGCATGGGCGTCGTATCGGGAATCGTACTCTTCGCCGTGATCTGGTTCATGACCTTTTTCGTGGTCCTGCCGATCCGGATCCAGACCCAAGGCGAGAGCGGAGAGGTCGTGCCGGGCACGCATACCTCGGCGCCCGCCCGTCACGACCTGAAGCGGAAGGCCTGGATCACGACGGGCATCGCCGCCCTGCTCTGGGCGATCTGCGCGGCGGTCATCCTGTCCGGCGCGATCACCGTGCGCGATCTGGACTGGTGGCAGCGGATGGCGCCGCTCCCGTCAGCAGATGATAGAGGTGGGTGAACGTCGCCGCCCCGATGACGGGTATCACGAGGTTCACCAGCGGAATCGAGAGCGGCATCGCCATCAGCACGCCGGCCGCCCAGATCGTCAGCAGGTACCTGCGGCGAAGCACCTTGGCCTGCGCGCGCCCAACGCGGCGAATGGCGGCGAGGGTGAAGTATTCCCGTCCCAGCAGAAATCCGTTGAGTGACCAGAATATCAGCGGCGCGAAGGGCGCGAACAGGATGTAGAGCACCAGCGCGACGGCGTTGGCGGCGATGAGCACCCCGAGGAACGAGACGGAGTCCCGCAGACCGTCCAGAAACGAAACCGGGTCCGCCGGTGGCAGGGAAGGATAGTTTACCTCCTCGACAGCCTCGGCCACGCGGTCCAGAAAAAGCGATGTGATCGCGGAGGCGACAGGCACCATGAGGAAGGTCGACAGGAGCAGCATCACCAGCACCGAGCCCCACCCGGCGGCATCGTCGAGCCACCCGACCTCACCGACGAAGGGAATCGTTACCTGATCCCCGACGAGCTGGATCATCAGCCAGGCAAAACCCGCCGTCGCGGCGATCAGCAGTCCGAGGCTCAGCCCGATGCCGGTCAGCAGGACGCCCCGGAATCGCGGATCCCCGATCTGGCCGAGCGCGGCGAAGAAGGCGGTCAGGATCATTCGTCGATCCAGGTCGTGATGGACGCGATGTCGGGTCGGGGCCGGTCGGGCACGGCGCTGGTGGGGGTGCCGATATGGATGAAGCCCGCCACCCTTTCGTGATCCGCCAGTCCGAGCGCGTCCCGCATCCATTCCCTGTCATGGCTCGGCCAGCCCGACAGCCAGTTCGCACCCCAACCCGCGGCCAGCGCCGCGTTGAGCAGCGACAGGCAGACCGCGCCCGCCGAATAGGTCTGTTCCAGGGCCGGCACCTTGTCGGATTCGCGCTGCACCTCGATGACGGCGACCGCGAGAAGACCCTGGTCGAACTGGCTCCGCCCCTTGGCCGTGCGAAGGTCGTCAAAGCCCTCTGCACGGGCGCGGGCCTCGGCGGTGTCAGCCAGGCGGGCCATCGCGTTGCGGCGGATCACCATGAAGCGCCAGGGCTCGAGCTTGCCGTGATCGGGGCATCTTGCTGCTGCGGAAAGCAGCAGCGTGAGCGCTTGATCATCCGGAACCGGCGCCTGCAGGGTCTTGGCCGGAACGGACCGGCGGGTGAGCAGGAAGTCGAGCGCGGCGGGGCGAATATCGGGGCGGGAGGTCATGTCGTCCATGAATGTGATTTCTGTCGCCTGACGCCTGAATTCAAGAAAAATGTGCTTGTGCACGGATGACATGCCCGGATTCCGGGCCCCCGAGGCAAATGGTCCCGAGCAAACCGGTCCTCCCTTTTTCGCCGGCCTTCTGTGGGTAGAGGCAGCGAGCGCGTGTCCTCTGGTGGCGGAGATTGCTGCAAACTTGGGCAACATCCTGCCTGCGGCCAGGTGTAACGCCGCTTTGATGATCATTCTCCCTCGGGTTAGGTGTACAATTATCGTCTACGGTGAGTATTGGTAACAAAAACGGAGGTCTTTCATGCCCCGGCAAATCAGGCATTTCGAAGCAACGAACACTATTCTGAACTGGTGGTGGGTTGGCGTCGCGGGACTCATGGCGTCCGCTGCAACTATGGCGACCGCCGATGGCGCCTCGCTGGCAAGCCCGATGATCGTGATGGCCGGCGCGGCCGGTGCGCTTGCGGGCATCGGTCTTCACGAGATCCATGTCGAGAAGAACCCTTTCTGGGTTCGTCGGCGCATCTTCGGCTTGCAGCGTGGCGGCCTGATCAACTCGGTCGGCATCGGTGCGCTGGTCTGCGCTTCCGCGCTTTTCCTTCTGGGTCTCTTCAGGGCCTCTGCGAACGAGCAGGGGATGTTCACCCTGATGGCCGGGGCCAGCGCGCTTTTCTATTTCGGCGTCGTCTACTGGGTCTGCGGCTGGATCGTGCTGTCGCGTGCCCGCGAACGGTTGCGCGGCGCGGATACGCTTCAGCGCCATGTCTGGCGGACGGACTATGAAACCGACGGACCGGCCTTCAGCCGCGGCGTCGAAGATCTGGATCTGCTGGACGCTTCCTGCGAAGACGGCCCGGAACCGGCGCCTGCCGCAGCACGCTCCGCCATGCGCGACCCTGAAACCTCCGGGGCCGCTGCCAAGGGTCGGCAGACCCAGGCGGCCTGATTACCCAAGTGCTCCAGGGCGTGCACGCCTAGCGCAGCATCCCCACGATCTCGTAGGTCTTCTCGAGGATCGGAACGGTTATTTCGCGCGCCTGCTCTGCCCCGCGTGCGAGGATGCGGTCGATTTCCGCAGGGTCCTGCATGAGCCGGGC
This sequence comes from Sulfitobacter sp. LCG007, assembly GCF_040801785.1. Taxonomy (NCBI): domain Bacteria; kingdom Pseudomonadati; phylum Pseudomonadota; class Alphaproteobacteria; order Rhodobacterales; family Roseobacteraceae; species Roseobacteraceae bacterium LCG007. Next base: position 91,347 of record NZ_CP161805.1, read on the forward strand.
CATCTCGGTCGAGATGGGGGAAAGTTTTGCGACCGCCAGCTCCGCGAGCATCGGCTTGAATTCCGAGAAGGACTTGCCGCCGAGCTCGCCCAGCACCGCATCGACGCCCCGATCGCTGAGGGCCGCGTAGATGTTGACGAGATTGCGCGCCTCGGGCCGCTCCGCCAGCCCCGCCGCCTCCGAGGGCAGCGCCTCGGGGTCGGTCTTCGCCTTGCGGATTTTCCTCGCGATGGTGTCGGCGTCGTCGGTCATGTTGATCCGGCTGGCATCGGAGGGGTCCGATTTCGACATCTTCTTGGAGCCGTCACGCAGCGACATCACGCGTGTTGCCGCGCCCTCGATGACCGGCTCGGTAATCGGAAAGAAATCCACCTTGTAGTCATGGTTGAACTTCATCGCCACATCGCGCGTGAGCTCGAGGTGCTGCTTCTGGTCCTCGCCGACCGGCACATGTGTGGCGTGGTACACCAGGATATCGGCGGCCATCAGGGCAGGGTAGGCGAAAAGCCCCAGCGACGCGGCCTCGGCATTCTTGCCGGCCTTGTCCTTCCACTGTGTCATCCGGCCCATCCAGCCCATGCGGGCGACGCAGTTGAAGATCCAGGCGAGCTGAGCGTGCTCGGGAACGCGGCTCTGGTTGATCAGGATGGATTTCTCCGGGTCGATGCCGGATGCGATGAACCCCGCGGCCAGTTCACGCGTGTTGCGGGTAAGGTCGGCAGGGTCCTGCCAGACCGTGATCGCGTGCAGGTCGACCAGGCAGTAGACCGTCTGATAGTCCTCGTCCTGCATCTGCACGAAACGCCTCAGCGCCCCGAGGTAGTTCCCAAGCGTAAGACCGCCGGAGGGCTGGATGCCGGAAAAGACGCGCGGCGTGAAGGCGGGAGTGGTCATGGCGGGCTCCTCGTCGGGGCTTCGGGGCTGGTCTTGAGGTCTGCACTGGTCTTAAGGTCTGGGCCGGATTATCCAAGGGTCAGAGTGCCGTCAAGGAATGGCGCCTGCCCCCGGTCCCAGCGAGCGATCCATGAGCCATCCCGACGATTCCTCTCCGGTCAACCCGCTGCCGCCCTTCGTGTGGCTGCTGTTTGCGGGTGTCGCGCTGCCGGAACTGGCCTTCAGTCTCGGCGCACGGGGGCTGGTCGGCGGGCCGCAAGCGATCGGCTGGCGCCTCGCCGCGCTGGAGCGCTACGGGTTCTCGGGCGACGTGCTGAACTGGATGATCGACAGCGGGCGCTGGCCGCTCGAGCAGGTGCAGCGGCTGGTGACATATGCCTTCGTTCACCCGGCATTCTCTGCGACGCTATTCGCTGCGGTCATGCTGCTGGCGCTGGGGAAGCTGGTCGCTGAAGCCATGGGGCAAGGCGCGGTGCTGGCCATCTTCTTCGGCAGCGCCATTTTCGGGGCAGCCTGTTACGGCTTGATCGCTCCTGGTCCGGCATTTCTCGCGGGGGCCTTCCCATCCGTCTACGGGCTGATCGGGGCCTATACCCATCTGCTCTGGCACCGTCTCGCACGCGGGGGTGGCCAGCCGCTGCAGGCCTTCCGCCTCATCGCCCTGCTCATGGGGTTCCGGCTGGTCTGGTCGGTTTTCGTCGATTTCGGGATGGACTGGATCGCCGAACTCGCGGGTTTTGCCTTCGGCTATCTCGCCTCGAACCTGCTCGCCCCGGGTGCGATGGCCCGCGTCGCAGCCCGGATGCGGCGGGACTGACAGGGCGACAGCGTCAGCCGCTGCGCTTCATCGAGGCGCGGAATTCGGCAAGGCGGAAGGCGCCGATCATCTGGCCGGCTCCGAAATAGGTCACGATCCCGATCCCCACGAGGACCGCAAGGGCAAGGACGCGCCAGCCCGGCGAGCCGAGCGCGGGGCCAAGGACGAGGGCCGACAGCCACAGGACGGCTCCCATGATCGCCGAGGCGCCGAGGATGCGCCAGATCCGGCGGCGGAAGCGGTCGTCGAAACGCGCGACCTCGCCATAGCCGCGCGCGCCGGCAAAGAGCAGGACGACCATGGCCCAGCCGGCAAGGGTGGTGGCGATTGCCGGGGCGATCCAGCCGATGACCGGGGCCAGGCCGATGGCGATGGCTGCGTTGATGACCATGGCCACGACCGCGTAATGGAACGGACGGCGGGTGTCCTCGCGGGCGAAATAGAGCGGCTGCAGGATCTTCTGCAACACGAACGCAGGCAGGCCGAGCCCGTAGACGGCCACCGCGACGGCGATGGCGGCGGCATCGTCCACCCCGGTCGCGCCCCGCTGGTAAAGCACCGACGACAGCGGGAAGGGGATCACCATCAGCGCCACGGCGGAGGGGATGGTCAGCGCCAGCGCAACCTCTGCGGCCCGGCTCAGCGCGTGGCGGGCACCCGTATCGTCCCGGGCTTTCAGCCGACGGGAGAGATCGGGCAGGAGCACGACGCCCACGGCAATGCCGACGACCCCGAGAGGAAGCTGGTAGAGCCGGTCGGCATAGGAAAGCCAGGCAACCGCATGATCGAAGAAGCTTGCCACCTGGCGTCCGACGAGCAGGTTGATCTGCACAACGCCCCCCGCAAGGGCCGCGGGGGCGGCGATGATCGCGAGGCGCCTGAGCTCCGGCGTCAACCGCGGGCGGCGGCGCAGGCGCAGCCGGAACCCGGCGCGCGACGCCGCCCACCAGACCAGCGCGAGCTGGGCGGCGCCGGCAAAGGGCACGGAGAGGGCGAGCGTATCGCCGACGCGCAGCCCCAGCGCCTCGTCAAGCCCGAGGCCAAGCGCATCGGACACTGGGCGTCCCAGCGCCGCGCTGCCGATGATGGCGAGGATGAAGATCAGGTTCAACACCACCGGAGCGGCGGCGGCGGCCATGAACCGCCCGGTCGCATTCAGCACCCCCGACACCAGCGCGGCGAGCGAGATGAACAGGATATAGGGAAAGGCGAGGCGGCCGTATTCGACGGCGAGATCGAACCGCTCGTCCCCGATGAAACCGGAAGCCATGAGCGTGACCAGCAGCGGCATGGCGACGATGCCGAGCACGGTGAAGACCGTCAGGATGAATGTCATCCCGACAAAGGCGTCCTGCGCGAACTCCTCGGCGCCTTCTCCCGCTTCAAGGCGCTTGGAGAACATCGGCACGAAGGCCATGTTGAAGGCCCCTTCCGCGAAGAAGCGGCGGAACATATTGGGCAGGGCGAAGGCCACCAGGAAGGCTTCGGCGATGGGGCCCGAACCGAGATAGGCGGCGATCATGACGTCGCGGACGAAGCCGAGAACGCGGCTCAGCAGGGTCCAGATACCGACCGTGAAGAAGCCTGCCATCAGGCGGATGGGTTTCAAGGATCGGCCCCTTCTGCGAAACGCCCTTTCGCCGGTTGCTATCCGAGCCCGCGGGCCGGCGCAAGAAAGCTCGGGGGGCAGGCGGGGGCGCGGGGATGCCGCACATCGGGTGGATCGCCGGAGGTCGGCCCTGTCTTGCCATGCGGCAGGCGACCGTGCGGACTGCGGGGCGCAAATTGCGTCAAAGAGGCGTCCGGATGCCTATCGTCATGCCCTGCGCCGACATAGTCCCATCCAGCAGAGGGCAATCGCCAGCAGCGGAAGGCTTGCCGGGACCGGCACGACGGCCACCGCGGTCGGGACGGCCAGCCCGCCGACATCGAACCGGTATTCCCGGCCCGGCACCGGATCACCAAGGGCGGTGGCGAAAATGCTCAGTCGCCCGGTATTCTCGAACTTCGTCGCATCGGTCTTCAACGAGAAAAAGTAGCTTTCCTCTTGCGGTCCGACGAAACTGTTGTTGATGAAGAGCGGAAAGCCGAAGTCGAAGCTCAGCATGTCACCGCCGGCGGACCTCGATCCGTTGGTCGGACCCCGATCTCCGAGACCGTCGGTCCGGTAAGTCGCATCTATCTCAAAATCGCCGAAGCCCCAGATATCGACGCGATTTACCAGCAATGGATAGGGCGTCACGTTCCGCGAGAACATGATGCGCGGCGCGAAGATCATCGTACCATCCGCATCGGACCTGACAACGCGGTTCTGAACGTTGAAATCCGCGAAGTTGAAAAACGGAGCGGCTTCGGGCGGCACCTGCTGCTCGTTCGTAACCAGCATCTGATCCTGTTGCACGACGCCGCCCAGTTCCGGGTGACTGGCTGCCGTCGAGCCGTTCATGAGGATCGTGTCGCCGGGGGCAAGCGTTGCCGCGTCTGCATCGGCCACGGCCAGTCCGGAAGCGAATGCCAGGACCGTCAGACATGTAACAATTTTCGTTTTCATATGCGTCGCTCCGTCAGAAAAATCAGTGACTATTGGCTTGGTTCGCCCCGCGAAACATCGACAAACCGGGAGCGCGGGCCGTGGGCAACGAACATTGACAAGATAATGCATCAAAGTACTCGCCTTCCGAGAACCGATCAAGGTGTGCTGATATGCCGCCAGGTGCCGGGCGGGAAAAGGCCGCGTCGCTATCGGTCGCCCGGGCGCCACGTGGCCGGGTCATTTGACCGCGGCGGCGCGATGCGGCAGGAGAGGGGGGAGTGGCTGGAGGATTGGGCGTGAAGAAACGGAAACTGGGTGTGGACGGGCCGGAGGTATCTGCGATCGGGCTGGGCTGCATGAGCTTTGCCGGGGCCTTCGGGGAGACCGACGAGGCGACCAGCCTGCGCTGTCTGGATGCGGCGCGCGCGCATGGGCTGAACTTCCTCGACACCTCCAACGTCTACGGCATGGGCCGATCCGAAACGGTGATCGGTAAATGGCTCTCTACCCGTCGGCCCGAGGTCGTGCTGGCCACGAAAGGCGGCATCGTGCGCGAGGCGCGGCGGTCCAACAACGAACCCGCGCATCTGCGCGAGGCGCTCGAGGGATCGTTGCTGCGGCTGGGGGTCGACCACGTGGATCTCTATTATATCCACCGGCGCGACCATTCGGTGCCGCTGTCCGATGTGATCGGGCTCATGGGCGATCTGGTGAAAGAGGGCAAGATCGGCGGCTACGGTCTGTCGGAGGTATCGCCCGGCACGCTGCGCGAGGCGCATGAAATCTTTCCCTGCCGCGCGGTGCAAAGCGAATATTCGCTCTGGACGCGCCTGCCCGAGCTCGGGCTGATCCGGACATGCGCGGAACTTGGCGTTGCCTTCGTGCCCTTCTCGCCGCTGGCCCGGGGCGTCTTCTCGGAAACATATCCCGATACCTCCGCAATGGCCGCGGGGGATTTCCGGTTAGAGATCCCGCGCTTTTCCGCCGACAACTATCCGCGCAATCAGGCACTCATCGACCCTTTCAAGGGCTATGCCAGAGGTCGCGGGTTCAAGGTTTCGGAACTGGCGCTCGCCTGGGTGCTGAACCGGGGCGATCACCTGATACCGATCCCGGGCACGCGCTCGGCCGCCCATCTGGAGGAGTGGATCGGCGCATGCGAGCTCGAGTTGACGGCCGCGGACATGGCCGAAATCGAGACCCTGCTGCCGGCCGGATTCGCCTTCGGGGACCGATATTCGGACAACCAGATGACGGCGGTCGAACGGTACTGCTAGGAGCAGGCCCCGGGCAGGTGCGGGGACGTGAGCCAATACACCCTTGAGCTGGTCGTCCGCTGCGCTAAGAGTGGACGCAAACAGGCATCAGTCGGAAACGGGAGCAGGCAGTATGATCGGGGCAATTCGCGTGGCAGTCATGCTCGCTGCGATGCTGGCGCTGGCCGGCTGTGGCGGCGGCGGCAAGAAGCAGACCTCGAGCCCGGGAACCTTCATCGTCTTCTTCCAGCCCGGTACGGCGGAACTGACGCCTGAAAGCATCGCCACGCTGACCAAGGCTGCGCAGGCCGCGCTGGTACGTCAGGCGCCGATGGCCGTCATCGGTCATGCCGACACCTATCTTCCGGACGAGGAAAGCCTTGCGCTGTCGGAAGAACGCGCGCGGGCCGTCGTCGGACGTCTCTTCGGCTACGGCATGCCCGAGGGCCGTGTGACCTATGCGGCGCGGGGAGAACAGCTTCCCGCGGTCAGGACCGGAGACGGTGTGCGCGAGCCGCGCAACGAGCGTGCCGAGGTGATCGTCGTCGTCAATCCAAGGTGACGCAGGCCGAGGCGGGTCTGAACCTGCCTCACACGCCTTGGCCCGCGGAATATCTGCCGGTGGCACGGGGACGACCCTGCCTGCCCGGCGCGATGTCCTGACCCAGGGTGCTCAGGTAATCCCTGACCTCGCGGAGGGAGGTAAGCCGGATCCGGGTCTTGTCCTGCGGCGCACCTTCATAAAGCCTCGCCATCATCGACCGGTGGGAATGCCGGGTCCGCCAGATGAACTGAAGGAACGCCCAATTGAAATGCTCGGGGCAGCCGTCCGCCATGTCGGGCCGGTTGCGTCCCCAGTGGCGCAGCGTCCGGCGGCAGATCCGCACCATGCGCAGGACGGGCGGCACGTCGAGCCAGATCAGCGTGTCCGCCCGGGCAAGCCGCTCGTCCCAGGTGGCCGAATGCCCGCCCTCGAAGATCCAATCGGTGTTCTCGTGTACCTCCGAGCAGAGGATGTTCTTGTCGCGCAGGGGGCGCTCGACCCATCCCGTCATCCAGTGGAAGTGGTCCATGTGGTAGACGGGAAGGCCGGTTCTGCGTCCCATGGCCAGAGCCAGGGTCGACTTGCCCGATCCGGGCTGGCCGATGATCATCACACGTCGCATGGTTCTTGTCCGCCGGTTTCGCAAGCAGGCAGAGCGCGACGGCCTCATGCCGCCGGTTGCACCCACCCAGTTACCCAAGGACGATTATGCAGGTGCAGCATCCAAAGTCAAAGACACCGTATTCGTTTCAGGTCCAGGTAGCACCGGCGTTCCACGCAACCCGGTTTTTCCGTTTGCTGTCCAAGACAAGGGCGCGGACCGGCTTTCCGGCTCGGAATCATATCGGCACCTTCGGCCCGCGCGTTCATCGTGAAGGCGGGCGAATCGTCCTGCTGCCCGCGCGGCATGACAACGTGCCCCCGGCGCGATGCACGACGAAAGGAACGTCCTGGCCCGGACGCCCGGCCGCGCCCGCACTTCAGCCCTCTGCGCGTTCCACGCCGGCTTCGATCGCCATGCGCAGCCGCCGCTCGAGACTGCGCTGCTTGCTCTGCGAATAATACTTCAGCCCGAACATGTCCTTGACGTAGAAGGTGTCGACGACCTGTTCGCCATAGGTCGCGATGACCGCATTGGCGATGTAGACATTGTTGGCCGCGAAGGTGCGGGTCAGGTCGTAAAGCAGGCCCGGACGATCACGGGTGTCGACCTCGACGATGGTGTAGATCTCGGACCCCTCGTTGTCGAAGGTGATGTGGGTGGCGACGCGGAAGGCCTTCTCGCGCTTCTTGACCTTGTCCTTGGTGCGGAACTCCTCGCGTGCGACGACCTCGCCGCGCAGGGTCTTCCGGATCATCTGGCGCAGGCGCGGCAGGCGTGCGGCGTCATAGGGCTGACCTTCGGAATCCTGGATCCAGAAGGCATCCGTCACGAAACCGTCCTTGGTCGTGTAGCTGCGTGCATCCACCACCTGCGCCCCGACAAGGGCAAGCGCACCGGCGAGGCGGGCGAAGATGCCGGGATGATCGGCCATGACGAAGCAGGCGCGTGTCGCGTCGCGCTCGTCGTCCGGGTGCAGGTCGATCCGGATCTCGTCGTCCTTGATGTCGCGCAGAAGGCGCGCAAAGACCACATGGGCGGTGACATGAAGGCCCTGCCAGTACGGGTCGTAATGGCGGGCCGTTTCGGCCTGAAGGTCCTTGCGCGGCCAGTCCGAGAGCTTCTCGCGCAGCTGGCGCTTGGCCTCGGCACCCCGGTTCTCGCGGTTGAGATCCTCGAGACCGGTCTCGAGGGCCCGCTTGGTCTGCCGGTAGAGCGCCCGCAGCAGAACCGCTTTCCAGTTGTTCCAGGTGCTCGGCCCGACGCCGCGGATATCGCAGACGGTGAGCACGCACAGCAGATCCAGCCGCTTGACGGTCTGCACCGCCTTGGCGAAATCGCGCACGGTCCGCGGATCGGCGATGTCGCGTTTCTGGGCCATGTCGGACATCAGCAGGTGATAGCGCACCAGCCATTCCACGGTCTCGCAATCCGCCTTGTTCAGGCCGAGACGGGGGGCAACCTTGCGGGCGATCTGCGCGCCGAGGATGGAATGGTCCTCGACCCTGCCCTTGCCGATGTCATGCAGCAGGATCGCAGTGTAAAGCACCTTGCGGTCGACGCCGCGCTTGAGGATCGAGGACGCGACCGGCAGGTCCTCCTCAAGCATCCCGCGCTCGATCTCGCTGAGATGCCGGATGCACTGGATGATGTGCTCGTCCACCGTGTAGCTGTGATACATGTTGAACTGCATCATCGCCACGATGGGCTCGAATTCCGGGATGAAGGCCGACAACATCCCGAGTTCGTTCATCCGGCGCAGGGCACGCTCGGGATTGCCGTGCTTCAGCACCAGTTCGAAGAAGATGCGCTGGGCCTCGGGGTCGCTGCGCATGGTCTCGTCGACCAGATGCAGGTTCGCCTTGATCAGACGCATCGCGTCGGGATGGATCAGCATGCCCGTCCGCAGCGCCTCTTCGAAGATCCGCAGCAGATTCAGCGGGTCCGAGAGGAAAGCGTTTCCGTCCTTCAGCGCCAGCCGGTTGTGCACGACCTCGTACTGCGCCTTGAGCTTGGGACGGCGCCGGAAGATGCGTTCGAGCAGAGGCTCGGCCTTCACATGGTCGGCTTCGAGCTTGGTCAGGAAGATCCGCGTAAGGTCTCCCACCTCGGTTGCGTGCCGGAAGTAGGCCTGCATGAAGATCTCGACCCCGCGCCGCCCGCCGCCGTCCTTGTAGCCCATCGCCTCGGCCACCGCGAATTGCATGTCGAAGGTCAGCTGCTCGCTGGCGCGGCCCGACAGCAGATGCAGATGCGCCCGCACCGCCCAGAGGAAATCCTCTGCGGCCGCGAAGCTTTCGAACTCGGAGGCGGTGAAGACGCCGAGCGTGACCAGATCGGCGACATTGTCGACGCCGCGAATGTACTTGGCGATCCAGTAAAGCGACTGGAGGTCCCGAAGGCCCCCCTTGCCCTCCTTCACGTTGGGCTCGACCATGTAGCGCTCGCCCTGCTTGCGGTGCCGCGCGTCCCGCTCGGACAGCTTCGCCTCGACGAATTCGCGCTCGGTCCCGGCGAAGAGGTCGCTGCGCAGGCGCTGGTCGAATTCCCGCGCCAGATCCTCGTCCCCCGCGATGCGCCGGTGTTCCAGCATCGAGGTGCGGATGGTGAAATCCTCGCGGCCGAGGCGCAGGCAGTCCTTGATCGTCCGGCTCGAGTGGCCGACCTTCAGCTTCAGGTCCCAAAGGATGTAGAGCATCGATTCGATGACGCTCTCGGCCCAGGGGGTTATCTTGTAAGGCGTCAGGAAAAGCAGGTCGACGTCCGAGAAGGGCGCCATCTCGCCGCGCCCATATCCACCCACTCCGATGACGGCCAGTCGTTCGGACGCGGTCGGATTGGGTTTCGGATGCAGGATCCCGGTCGCCGTTTCAAGCGCTGCGCAGACCAGGCGGTCGGTCAGGTAGGTGTAGGCCCGCGTCATCGGCCGCGCGTCGAAAGGGCTTGCCGCAAAAGCGGCTGCGATCGCCGCGCGCCCCTCGCTCTGCTCGATCCTAAGAAGCTTGACGACCTCCGCGCGCACGGCGAGGGCGTCACCCTTCATTCCGGCCAACCCGGCCAGCGCCTGCCCGAAGCGCTGCGCGTCGAAAATCCGTTCGGCCGGGCAGATCAGGCGGGGATCTTCCTTGTCGGGAATCGGTTTGTCGATCTTGCTCATTCAATGCAACCCCGCCGCGGCGGGTGAAAGATGGCCCCGCCTCGCCATGGCGGGCAGGGCGGGGACTGGCGTGCTGTGAGGAGTCCTCAGAAAAGCGCTCCGCCGAAACCCTGCGGTGCCGGGCTGAGGATGATTACCTTGTTGTCGCGGACGGTCGCAACCGCGAGGCCGCGTTCGTTCGATCCATCGGAGCGCAGGCGGAACACGCCCGACGCGCCGCGGAAGCCTGCGCCCTGGGTGAGTGCCGCGGGCGAGAGCGCGTTCGACTTGCCCTGGCTGATCAATGCGCCGACAGCGGCGATCCCGTCGAAGCCGAGGCCCGCGATCGGATGGGGGGCAGATCCGTACGCGGCCTGATACTTGGCGCTGAACGCACCGGCGGCGGCTGCGTCAGGCACAGCGAACCAGCCGCCCTGCACGCCGGGCAGGGACAGGGTCTGCGGAGGAATGTCCCAGCGTGTCAGGCCGATGTATTGCGTCGCGCCCGGCGCGAGGCCCGCTTCGGGCAAAAGCTGCGCGAACAGCGGCAGGGCGCTTGCCGAGGGGCTGGTCAGAAAGATCGCGTTCGCACCCGAGCTTTCCACGGTTGATTTCACGGTCGGAACCGCGGCGATCACCTCTTCCTGCGACAGCGCGTAGCTTACCGACCCCGCCAGCGTCGCGCCGTTGCGGGAAATCGCGGAGGCGATGGCCGAACGGCCCTGCTGCCCGGCGGTATCGGTGGAATGGACGATCACGATGTTGTCGCGTCCCTGGCTGTGGGCGTAGCCGACCAGTCGGTCGGCGGTGTTGCCGAAGGTCTGGCCCAGCACGAAGACGTTGCCGCCGGCGATGGCCGAGTTGTTGGAGAATGACAGAACGCTCACGCCTGCTCCGGCCACCGCACTTCCGGCGGCATTGGCAGCTTCGGCATAGACCGGGCCGAGAATGATCTTCGCGCCCTCGTTGACGGCCAGCGCGGCCTGCGACGCGGCCTGGCCGGCATTGCCGCCCGTCGGATAGACGCGCAGGTCGATAGTCACGCCGGAAAGGTCCCGCATCGCGAGGCGCGCGGCGTTCTCGAGGCTCTGGGCCAGGAACTCGTCGCCGGACGATCCCGACCCGCGGGGCACGAGAAGCGCGACCTGCACCGGCTCGGATGCGTCCACCGAAGGTCCGCCGCCGATGGGGCCGGTGACGGTGTCGCAGGCGGCGAGGATCAGCGCGACGATCGGCAGGAGCAGCCAGATCAGGGCCTTGCGGGCAGTCCGGAAAGCGGCAAACATGAATTGGAACTCCTGGGTCTTTCGGATATGGGCAGCGGCCATTGCGTGGTCCGCCTTCGGGCCCGATCATAGACGTCACGAAAGGCGGGTCCAGCCTTGAATTTCCGCAAGATGCCGATGGCCCAGGGCCTTCACTTCGTCGGCGTTCCCATCGGCAGCGCCCGGGACATCACGCTGCGCGCCCTCGACGTGCTGGCCAGCGCCGACGTTCTGGCCGCCGAGGACACCCGCAGCCTGCGCAAGCTCATGGACATCCATGGCGTCCCGCTTGACGGGCGGCCATTGATCGCGCTCCACGACCACAGCCGGGAAGGTGCCCTGCGCGGGCTGACGGAGCGCATGGCGCAAGGGCAGTCGGTGGCTTATTGCTCGGAGGCGGGAATGCCGGCCATCGCCGATCCGGGCTTCGAGCTCTGCCGCGCGGTCGTGGCGGAAGGTTTGCCGGTCACCTGCGCACCGGGCCCTTCGGCGGCCCTGACCGCGCTGGCGCTCGGCGGGCTGCCGACCGACGCCTTTTTCTTCGCGGGGTTCCTGCCGCAGGCGCGCGCCGCGCGCATTTCCGCTCTGCAGGGCCTCCGGGACATCCCGGGAACGCTGATCTTCTACGAATCGCCGCGACGCCTTGGGGCCATGCTGCGCGACGCTGCCGAGGCTCTGGGCCCCGAACGCGCTGCGGCGGTCTGCCGAGAACTGACGAAGAAGTTCGAGGAGATCCGGCGCGGCCCGGTCGAGACGCTTGCCCGCGACTACGAGGGAGCCGCGCCGAAAGGTGAGATCGTCGTGCTGATAGACCGGCGGCGTTCGTCGGATGTTAGCGAAGTGAACCTAGACGACGAATTGCGCGCTGCGCTTGCGGCGATGTCGGTGCGCGATGCGGCGGATGTCGTGTCGAAGGCCACCGGCCTGCCCCGGCGCGTGGTTTACAAGGCGGCGCTGGCGCTGGCGAAAGGCGACGGGTGACGGCGCGCGCGGATAGCGGAGGAGATAGGCCAATGATCACGCGGGTGCCCTCCCCGTCGACGGGTCAACGCGCCTGGCTTGCCGGCGATGCTGCCGAAGACATTGTCGCTCGCCATTATGAAAGGCGTGGCTATGCACTGGACCGTCGCCGCTGGCGGGGCCGCGGCGGCGAGATCGACCTGATCCTGCGTCGGGGGGCCCTGGTCGTCTTCGTCGAGGTCAAGCAAAGCCGCGATTTCGCACGCGCCGCGCAAAGCCTGCGCCCGGCCCAGATGCAGCGTCTTCTTCAATCGGCCGAGGATTTCCTTGGCGGCGAACCCTGCGGCAGCCTGACCGAATGCCGCTTCGATGTTGCGTTCGTCGACGGGGGCGGTATTTGCGAGATCGTGGAAAACGCCCTCGGGCAGGGTTGAAGACGCAGGCTGTTTCCGGCGCCGGTCGGCCGATCGCGGGCTGAACCGGTCGGTCGTGGCGCCTCGGCCATTGCACACCTGCGCCGCCTGCGTCATTTAACGCCTGACAGCCGGGAGAGCGCCCATGAAGATCGCCTTTCAGATGGATCCGATCGGATCGGTCAATATCGACGCCGACAGCACCTTCCGGATCGCCGAGGAAGCGCAGGCGCGCGGGCACGTGCTGTTCTATTATACCCCCGACCACCTCGCCTATCAGGAGGGCCGGATCACCGCCCGGGGCCATGACCTTCAGGTGCAGCGCGTGCAGGGCGACCATGCGATCCTCGGACCGCTGCACGAAGTCGATCTGGCCGAGTTCGATGTTGTCTGGCTCCGGCAGGATCCGCCCTTCGACATGCATTACATCACCTCGACCCATCTGCTCGAACGGCTGATGCCCGGGACGCTGGTCGTAAACGATCCTTTCTGGGTGCGAAATTCGCCTGAAAAGCTGCTGGTCCTGAACTTCCCCGACCTGACGCCGCCCACCACCATCGCACGCGATCTCGCCACCATCCGCGAATTCAAGGCGAAACATGGCGACGTGATCCTGAAGCCGCTCTACGGCAATGGCGGTGCCGGGGTCTTCCGTCTTGACCAGAACGACCGCAACCTGTCCTCGCTGCATGAACTCTTCACCGGTTTCTCGCGCGAACCGCTGATCGTGCAGAAGTTCCTGCCCGCCGTCTCGAAAGGAGACAAGCGCGTCATCCTCGTGGACGGAGACCCCGTGGGGGCGATCAACCGGGTTCCGGCCGAAGGCGAGACACGTTCCAACATGCATGTCGGCGGAAGGCCGGAAAAGATCGCGCTGAGCGACCGCGACCGCGAGATCTGCGACCGCATCGGGCCGGTGCTGAAGGAAAAGGGGCAGGTCTTCGTCGGAATCGACGTGATCGGCGACTGGCTGACCGAGATCAACGTGACCTCGCCCACGGGCATACAAGAACTCGAACGCTTCGACGGGCTCAACATCGCCGAGAAGATCTGGCAGGCGGTCGAAGCCAGGCGCGCATGAGCCTTGCGCGGTATGCGCTGAACTTCGGCCTGCGCCGGATCGAACGGCAGTTCCTTGCCCGCGCCCAGCCCGACGAGCTGCGGCGATCCTTCGAAACGAAGGCCAGACTCCTGACATGGGCGCCCCGCCACACCCGGCGCCACGCCATGGAGCTGGGCGGCGTTCCAGCGCTGCGGATCGAGGGCCCATGGGTCACCGAAGCACGGGTCCTGCTTTACTTCCATGGCGGTGCCTTCGTGTTCGGCAGTCCCGAGACCCACGCGGCGCTGGTCGCGCGGCTTGCCCGGCGGGCAGGGGTCGCTGCCGTCCTTCCGCGCTACCGGCTGGCCCCGGAGCATCCGTTCCCGGCTGCCCTTGACGACGCGCTGTCAGCCTTCGACGGACTGCTGGCCGAGGGGGTCGCGCCGGAGCGGATCGTTCTCGGCGGGGACAGCGCCGGCGGGGGGCTTGCGCTGGCGTTGCTGGGCAGCCTCGTGGCGCAGGGCGGGCCGCTCCCCGCGGGCCTCTTTGCCTTCTCGCCGGTGACCGATCTGACGTTTTCGGGCGCATCGGTGGTCGAGAACCGGCTTCGCGAGGCGATGCTGCCGGTCGAGCGGTTCCCCGAACTTCAGAACCTCTACCTCGCCGGCCATCCCCCCGAGGACCCGCGCGCCTCACCGCTTTTCGCGGATTTTTCCGGGGCGGGGCCGATCTGGCTTTCGGTCGGCGACGGGGAGATGCTGCGCGACGACACGCTGCGTCTGGCCGAGCGGATGCGCGCGCAAGGTGTCTCCGTCCGCGTGGAACTGGGTCACGATCTGCCGCATGTCTGGCCCTTCTTCAGCCCGTTCCTGCCCGAGGCCAGGCGCACGCTCGACGCGCTGGCGCGCTGGTTCAGGCGTCCTGGGGGACCGACAGGCGAAAGCTGACCGCCTCGGCGACATGCGGACGGCGCACGTCGTCCGAGCCGTCGAGATCGGCGATCGTCCGCGCGACGCGCAGCACCCGGTGATAGCCACGCGCCGATAGCCGGAAGCGGTCCGCAACCCGGCCGAGAAGCTCGCGCCCTTCGCTGTCCGGCGTCGCGACGGCTTCGAGCACGTCGCCTTCGGCATCGGCGTTGAGGTCGGCGGTCTGCGTGTCCTGGTACCGGCGGGATTGTCGGGCCCTCGCGTCCGCGACGCGTGCGGCCACGGTTTCGGACCGTTCGCCGCTGGCCGGCAGATCGAGGTCCGAGTAGGCCACAGGCGGCACGTCCACGCGCAGATCGAAGCGGTCCATCAGCGGACCCGAGATCCGGCCCATATAGTCCTCGCCGCAGACCGGAACCCTTGCGCAGGCCCGCGAAGGGTCCGAGAGGTAGCCGCACTTGCAGGGGTTCGCGGCGGCCACCAGCATGAACTTGCAGGGATATTTCACGTGAGCGTTGGCGCGCGCCACCATGACCTCACCGGTTTCGATGGGCTGGCGCAAGGTTTCGAGCACCATGCGGGGAAATTCGGGAAACTCGTCCATGAAAAGCACGCCATTATGGGCCAGGGAGACCTCTCCGGGGCTGGCGCTGCGTCCTCCCCCGATGATCGCCGCCATCGAGGCGGTGTGATGCGGCTCTCGGAACGGACGGTCGCGCGAGATGCCGCCCTCGTCCAGCAGCCCGGACAGCGAGTGGATCATCGAGGTCTCCAGCGCCTCGCGGGCAGAGAGCGGCGGCAGGATGCCGCCGAGACGCGCGGCGAGCATCGACTTGCCCGACCCCGGCGTGCCCACCAGCAGCAGGTGATGGCGTCCGGCCGCGGCGATCTCGAGCGCCCGCTTGGCGCGCTCCTGTCCCTTGACTTCCGACAGATCGCGCAGCGGCGCGGTCGTGCGCACCTCGCCCGGCGTCGCGGGCGCAAGGGGAACCTGTCCGGTGTAGTGGCGCACAAGATCGGAGAGCGTGCGCGGCGCGATCACCTTGACGCTGTCGACCCAGGCCGCCTCGCGTCCGCAGGCGGCGGGGCAGAGCAGGTCGCGCCCTTCTTCCGCGGCGGCGACGGCGGCCGGCAGCGCGCCTGCCACCGGCATCAGCGCCCCGTCGAGCGACAGCTCGCCCAAGGCGACCACGCCCTCGGCCTCGTCGCGCGGCAGGATCTCGAGGGCACAAAGCAGGGCGAAGGCGATCGGAAGGTCGAAATGGCTGCCTTCCTTGGGCAGGTCGGCAGGGCTGAGATTGATCGTGATGCGCTTCGAGGGCAGGGCGATCGCCATCGCCCCCAGCGCCGCGCGGACCCGTTCGCGCGCCTCCGAGACCGCCTTGTCCGGCAGGCCCACGATGTGAAATGCCGGCAGGCCCGGAGAGATCGCGCATTGCACCTCGACCAGGCGCGCGTCGACGCCCTGAAAGGCCACCGTATAGGCGCGTGCGACCATCTCACCCGTTCCGTTTAATGACCCGCTACCCATCGGTAGACCCGGCCGGTTTAGGAACCGTTAAGCAAGAATTGCCGCGACACCCCCCGCCCGCGGATCACTCCGGCCAGTCGCGGGTCGGAAGGTCGAGCGCGTAGGGAACCGGATCGTATTCGAGCTTGAGCCCTTCGGCGCGCCAGGCCCGGAAGGCGGGATCGGCCACGGCGGTGCGGCAATAGCTGCGCGCGGCCTCCGAAACGGGCAGGTCATAGCCCGTCACCCGCGCTGCGACCGGGGCAAAGAAGACATCCGCAAGCGAGTAGTCGCCCAGCAGCCAGGGCCCCTCGGAGGTCGCAAGCCGGCGCGCCTCAGACCATATCGTCTCGAGCCGGGAAATATCGGCAACCACGGCCGAAGATGGGGTGAAACCCTGGTAGACATGCAGCAACTGCATCGGGCAGGCGCTCCGCAGTGCCGAGAAACCGCTCGCCATTTCGGCGCAGAGCCAGCGGGCCCGGGCGCGGGAGGCGGGGTCGTCAGGCCAGAGCCCGGCGTCGGGATGACGCTCGGCCAGGGTCTCGGCCATGGCGAGGGTTTCGCCGATCACGTCGCCTTCGGGTGTGCGCAGAACCGGCACGAGGCGGGCGGGCGCAAGCGGGGCGAGGTCCGCGGCCATGCTGCCGGAATAGAGCCCAACCAGGTGGACTTGATGCGCCAGCCCGAATTTCTCGAGCATAAGCCAGCCCCGAAGGGACCAGCTCGAGAAGGCGCGGTCGCCGATGAAAAGATCGTATGTCATGACGGCGACCATATCCGCGAAACGCCTGCCTTCCCAAACGACGTTTCGTGCGCTGTCCGATCACGGAAGGTGATTGATCCGCGCCACGCGGCCCTGCTCTCCGTTCCAATGGATTTCGGTGACGGAAAGGTTGTCGATCTTGCGGGCAATGGTGTCGACGGGCGTTTCCGCCCTGGCCCTGCAGACCTGCGTGAGAATGGTTCCGATGTGGGCGACCGCGATGACATGCGCCCCGGCATGCGCGTCGCTGAGCCTGTCGACCGCCGCATTTATGCGGCGCGCCGCGGCGTTCCAGCTTTCGCCGCCGGGCGGGGCGGGCACCCCCGGTCGTTCCCAGTAGGCCCGGCTCAGGTCCGGGTCGCGCTCGGCCACCTCCGAGAAATGAAGTCCGTCCCAATCGCCGAAGTCGAATTCCCTCAGGTCGCGCTCAGCCGGAAGGCGCCGGCGGCCCGGCGTGCCGAGCACATCGGCCGTTGCGCTGGCCCGGAGCAGATCCGAAGAGATCAGATAGGCATCCGCCGGCAGCGCCGCGTTCAGCCGTTCGATTGCGGCGGCGTCGCTGAGATCGGCCGGAATGTCGCGCCAGCCGACGAAACTTTTTGCATGTGTCGGGCCGTGGCGGACCCAATGCCAGACTGTCATGGCATCGATCCCTTCAGTACCTGCGGCAGGCCCGCCGTGACGAAGACGACCAGATCGGCGGCCTCGGCCAGAGCGACATTCAGGCGTCCCTGCGCCTCGCGGAAGGCACGCGCAAGGGCATTTTCCGGCACGATCCCGTGCCCGACCTCGTTCGAGACGATGACGACCGGGCAGGGTGCGCCGTCCAGCGCCGCCATGAGACCGTTCCTCGCAGCCTCCAGATCGTTCCCGTCCAGCATGTGGTTGGTCAGCCACATGGTCGCGCAATCGATGAGAACCGCCTCGGCGGGGGTGCGCTCAAGCAGTGCCGGTGCCGGGTCAAGATCTGCCTCGAGGTTAAGCCAGCCAACACATCTGCGTGAACGATGCAGGGAAATTTTCGCGCTCATCTCGTCATCGAACGTCCGTGAAGTCGCCAGATATACGCAGCTCAAGCCGCTGGAGATCAACAGATTTTCCGCGAAACGGGATTTCCCGGAAGCCGCACCCCCTAGAACGAAACTCAACTTTGGCAACATTTTTCGACCTTTTGGTGTGAACCGAGTGGGTGGCTTCTGCGTAATATCGCAAAGGTGCGCCAAAAGGCGGCCGAGTTCCAGCAGCGGAGATTGTTCGATGCCACTCGATTCCCCCAGAGACATGACACTCTCACGGCAGGCGATGAAGGCCGAGCTGCTGGATGCCGAGACCGAACTCAGACTTGCATATGCCTGGCGCGATCAGCGCGACGAGGCGGCCCTACACAGGTTGATCACGGCGTACATGCGGCTGGCGGTGTCGATGGCCGCCAAGTTCAAGCGCTACGGCGCGCCGATGAACGATCTGGTCCAGGAGGCGGGCCTCGGCCTCATGAAGGCCGCAGACAAGTTCGACCCTGACCGGGGCGTGCGCTTCTCGACCTATGCGGTCTGGTGGATCAAGGCGTCGATCCAGGACTATGTGATGCGCAACTGGTCGATGGTGCGCACCGGCTCGACCAGCAGCCAGAAGTCGCTGTTCTTCAACATGCGACGCGTTCAGGCCCGTCTGGAACGGGAATCCGCCGCGGCGGGCCAGACCCTCGACCGGCATCAGCTTCGCCAGATGATCTCGACGGAAATCGGCGTGCCGCTGCATGATGTCGAGATGATGGAGGGCAGGCTGTCCGGCTCGGATTTCTCGCTCGACGCGACACAGTCTTCCGAGGACGAGGGGCGTTCGTGGATCGATGCGCTGGAAGACGACAGCGCGCAGGCAGCCGAGAGGGTCGAACAGAGGCACGATACGGATCGCCTGCGGCGCTGGCTGGTCCAGGCGCTCGGCGATCTCAACGAGCGCGAACGCTTCATCGTGCGCGAACGCAAGCTGCGTGATCAGCCGCGCACGCTTGAAAGCCTTGGCCAGGAGCTGTCGCTGAGCAAGGAGCGGGTGCGCCAGCTCGAAGCTGCGGCCTTCGCCAAGATGCGCAAGTCGCTTGAGTCCCAATCGCGTGAAGTGCACAACCTGTTGATGTGAGACAAGCATTGATCCGACCAGGCATCGGCGCGGCCCTCGTGGCCGCGTTTTGCTGTGGCGCGGTTTCCGCGGATCCGCCTGCCGAGGCGTTCGATGCGGACATCGTTCTTCTGGGCGAACAGCATGACAATCCGGAGCACCATGCCCGGCAGGCAGAATGGGTCCATGCGCTGGCTCCCCGGGCCCTGGTCTTCGAGATGCTGACGCCCGAACAGGCCTCCGCTATCGCCGACGAACGCCCACAGGATGAAAAGGCTCTGGACGCGGTGCTGGGCTGGGCGGATTCGGGCTGGCCGGATTTCGCCATGTATTATCCGATCTTCGCCGCCGCCCCCGAGGCGAGGGTGTTCGGTGCGGGTGTGGGCCGCGAGACGCTCCAGGGCCTTCGCGATCGCGACCTCGCCGAACTGGCCGGCCCGGAGGGAGCACGTTTCGGACTGGATGCGGATCTTCCCGAGGCGCAGCAGGCTGACAGGATGGCGCTCCAGCGCGCGGCGCATTGCGATGCGTTGCCGGAAGATCTTTTGCCGATGATGGTCTCGGCCCAGCGTCTGCGGGATGCCGCGCTGGCGGGTGCGGCGCTTGATGCGATCGCCGCGACGGGCGGGCCCGTAGTCGTGATCACCGGAAATGGCCACGTCCGGGCCGACTGGGGCGCCACCGCCCTCCTGCGCAAGGCCGCGCCCGAACTGGGGATCTTTGCGCTGGGCCAAGGGGAAAACGGGGAGGCACCGGAGGGCAGCTTCGACGCCGTCGAAGACGCGGCACCGGTGGACCGGGGCGATCCCTGCGAGGCTTTCGTCAAGTAAGGTGCGGCCTGCCGCACCCTACGGGGGTCTGGTGGAGCTTGGCGGCGCGGCATATGGTCTGCCCGCAGGGACCGGGGAAAGGACGTCAGATGCTGGCGGGCAGACATATCCTTTTGATCATCGGCGGCGGTATCGCGGCCTACAAGTCGCTCGATCTGATCCGCCGCCTGCGCGAGAGGGGTGCCTCGGTGACGCCGGTACTGACGACGGCGGCAGAGGAATTCGTCACGCCGCTTTCGGTTTCCGCACTGGCAGGACGGAAGGCCTATCGCGATCTCTTCGATCTCACCGACGAGGCCGAGATGGGACATATCCAGCTCAGCCGGGTCGCGGACCTGATCGTCGTGGCCCCGGCAACCGCCGATCTGATGGCGAAGATGGCGCAGGGAATGGCCTCCGATCTTGCCAGCACGCTTCTGCTTGCAACGGATACGCCGGTGCTGATCGCGCCGGCGATGAACGTCCGGATGTGGGAGCACCCCGCGACGCAGCGCAACCTTGCTTCGCTCGAAGCCGACGGCGTGACCCGCGTCGGCCCCAATGACGGGGACATGGCCTGCGGAGAGTTCGGCCCGGGCCGCATGGCCGAACCGCTCGAGATCGTCGCGGCCATCGAGGCGCGGCTCGCCGGCGGGCCGCTGAGGGGCAGGCGTGTTCTTGTCACGTCGGGTCCCACCCACGAGCCGATAGACCCGGTCCGCTATATCGCCAACCGCTCGTCCGGCGCGCAGGGCACGGCAATCGCACAGGCGCTCTCGGGACTTGGGGCTGAGGTGATCTTCGTCACCGGCCCCGCGGACGTGCCGCCGCCCGCCGGTGTCGAGGTGGTGCGGGTGCAGACCGCGCGCGAGATGCTGACGGCGGTCGAGGCGGCCTTGCCGGTCGAGGTGGCCGTCTTCGCCGCGGCGGTGGCCGATTGGCGCGTGAGCCGGGAAAGCGCGCGCAAACTGAAGAAATCGCGCGATGGCCTCCTGTCGCTGGAATTCGCCGAGAACCCGGACATCCTGCGCAACGTCTCTGCGATGACGGACGGCAGGCCGGCCCTGGTGGTGGGGTTTGCGGCGGAAACCGACGATGTCGTTGCAAATGCCACGGCCAAGCGCGAGCGCAAGGGCTGCGACTGGATCGTCGCGAACGACGTCTCTCCCGCGAGCGGGGTGATGGGCGGGTCGGAAAACGCGGTGACGATCATAGATGCGACCGGGGCGGAGAGCTGGCCGCGGATGAGCAAGGAGCTGGTGGCGCGGCGTCTCGCGGACCGGATCGCCGGGGCGCTTGCCTGAACCATGGAAGCGGTCACGATCAGGTTCAGCTGGGAGGAAGGCGCAGACAGATCCGTTTCGCTGCCGTCCTACGAGAGCGCGGGCGCAGCGGGAGCGGATGTTCGGGCGAATCTTCCCGGCGGAGATATCACGCTGGGTCCCGGCGCGCGGGCGCTGGTCCCGACGGGCCTGCGGCTCGAGATTCCGGCAGGCCACGAGGTGCAGGTGCGGCCACGCTCGGGCCTGGCGCTGAAGCACGGAATCACGCTGCCGAATGCGCCGGGAACGATCGACAGCGACTATCGCGGACCGCTGGGGATCATCGTTCTCAATGCGGGGCAGGAAAGCTTCACGATCTCCCACGGAATGCGGATCGCGCAGCTTGTGGTCGCCCCGGTGATGCAGGCGCGCTTCGAGCCCGCCGACAGCCTGGCAGAGACGGCGCGCGGAAACCGCGGCTTCGGCTCGACCGGATCACGCTGATGCTGCTGGTCATCGCGCTTGCGGCCGTGATCTGGGGCGTGGGAGCGCTTGGCGGGGTGCCGGTGCGGATGCGGATGGCGCTGCTGGGCCTGCTGTATCTTGCGGTGCTGCTGCTTCAGCTCGTCTTTCCGCCCGGGCATCCGCTGCGCATGGCGACAGGAGAAAGCCCGGCGCCCTGGCTTCTGCTCGGCGCGGCACTGGCGCTGATCTGGCTCTACCGCCGAGGCCTGGTCGCACTGAGGCGGCGCGCGCGAACTGACGCCCTTGCCTCATCCTCCCGGCCCCCGCCCGAAAGCTTCACCGAGGCCGAACTCGAACGCTACGCGCGTCACATCGTGCTGCGCGAGCTTGGCGGGCCGGGGCAGAAGGCGCTGAAGCAGGCGAGGGTGCTTGTGGTGGGAGCGGGAGGACTTGGCGCGCCGGCGCTGCAATATCTGACGGCGGCGGGGGTGGGCACGATCGGGGTGATCGACGGCGATGTGGTCGACAACGCCAACCTGCAGCGTCAGGTGATCCACAAGGACTCGGCCATTGGCATGCCCAAGGTCTTTTCGGCGGAACGGGAGATGCTGGCGCAGAACCCCTACGTCACTGTCAGGCCCTACCACCGTCCCATCTCGGCGGTGATTGCCGGAGACCTTCTCGATGACTATGACCTCGTCCTGGACGGTACGGACAATTTCGAAACCCGCTATCTGGTCAACCGGGCCGCCGTTGCGGCCGGCATTCCCCTTGTCTCCGGGGCGCTGAGCCAGTGGGAGGGCCAGATCTCGGTATTCGACCCGGCGCGGGGCGCACCGTGCTACCGGTGCATCTTTCCCGAAGCACCCGCGCCGGGGCTCGCGCCTTCCTGCGCGGAAGCAGGTGTCGTCGGGCCCCTGCCGGGCGTTGTCGGCGCGATGATGGCGGTCGAGGCGGTGAAGATCATCACCGGCGCAGGTACGCCTCTTCGCGGACAGATGATGATCTACGATGCGCTCTACGGCGAGACGCGCACCATCAGGATCGCCCGGCGGGCGCAGTGCCCGGTCTGCGACGGGGCGGAACCGGTTTCTTGAAAGAAACCGGCGCGGAATTTTACCAAAATTCCGGGCTCCGTCGGATCGGTCCCGCGCTTGTTCAGCCGGCCCGGGGCACATAGCTTGAGGCCAAAGGAGATCTCTCATGCCGAACCCCCTCTTGCAGACTTGGGACACGCCTTTCGGGATCGCGCCCTTCCCGGCGATTTCCGACGATGATTTCGCCCCGGCGCTGGAGACCGCGCTGGCGGAGCACCGTGCCGAGATTGACGCCATCGCCTCTGCCTCCGACACCTCTGACTTCGCCAACACCATCGCCGCGCTGGAGGCTGCGGGCAAGGCGCTCGACAAGGTGCTGAGCGTCTTCTTCACGGTGGCGGGCGCCGACAGCAATCCCGCGCGCGAGTCCCTGCAGCGGCAGTTCTCGCCGAAGCTTGCCGCGCATTATTCCGAGATATCCGCCAACAAGGCGCTGTTCGCCCGAATCGAGGCGGTGTGGGAGGCTCGGGACAGGCTCGAGCTCACCGAGGAAGAGGCAAGGGTCCTCATGCTGACCCGGCGCAGTTTCCTGCGCGCGGGCGCGGCGCTCGACGGGGCCGATGAAGCCCGGATGAAGGCGATCAAGTCGCGGCTTGCCGTCCTGGGCACCCAGTTCACCCAGAACCTGCTGGCGGACGAACGCGACTGGTTCTTGGAACTGGGCGAAGGCGATCTCGACGGCCTGCCGCCTTTCGTCGTCGATACCGCCCGTGCCGCCGGGCGGGAGAAGGGCGCAGCCGGGCCGGTCGTGACGCTCTCGCGATCGCTGATTGTGCCCTTCCTGCAATTCTCCACCCGCCGCGATCTACGTGAAAAGGCGTTCCGCGCCTGGGCCGCCCGCGGGGCGAACGGCGGGGAAACGGACAATCGCGCCATCGCCGCCGAGATCCTGGCGCTTCGCAAGGAGCGGGCAATGCTGCTTGGCTACGACAGCTTCGCGGATTTCAAGCTCGAGACCGAGATGGCCGGGACGCCCGGAGCGGTGCGGGATCTGCTGATGGCGGTCTGGGGACCGGCCCGGGCGCAGGCGGAAGCGGATGCGCGCGTGCTGACAGCGATGATGCATGCGGACGGGGTCAATGGGGATCTGGAACCCTGGGACTGGCGCTTCTACGCAGAGCGGCGACGGACTGAGGAGCATGATCTCGACGAGGCCGCACTGAAACCCTATTTCCAGCTCGACCGCATGATCGAGGCGGGATTTGCCTGCGCGCACCGCCTGTTCGGGCTGGAATTCAGTCGGCTCGACGTGCCGCTTTATCATCCCGACTGCCGTGCCTGGGAGGTGACGCGCGCGGGGCGCCATGTGGCGGTCTTCATCGGCGATTACTTCGCGCGCGGATCAAAACGCTCGGGCGCGTGGTGCTCGGCGATGCGGTCGCAGGCAAGGTTCCCGGAGATACAGAGCCCGGTCGTCATCAATGTCTGCAACTTCGCCAAGGGCGATCCGGCGCTGCTGTCCTACGACGACGCGCGCACGCTCTTTCACGAGTTCGGCCATGCCCTGCATCAGATGCTGTCGGATGTGACCTACGAAAGCGTTTCGGGCACCTCGGTGGCGCGGGATTTCGTTGAGCTTCCGAGCCAGCTCTACGAACACTGGCTGGAGGTGCCGCAGGTTCTGGCCGAATTCGCGACGCATGCCGAGACAGGCGCGCCGATGCCCTCGGAGATGCTGGAGAAGCTCCTGGCGGCCGCGACCTTCGACATGGGCTTCCAGACCGTGGAATATGTCGCCTCGGCGCTAGTGGATCTCGCCTTCCACGAAGGCGAGGCCCCTGCCGATCCGATGGCGCGGCAGGCCGAGGTGCTGGCCGGGATCGGGATGCCTTCCGCGATCACCATGCGCCATGCGACGCCGCATTTCGCCCATGTCTTCGCCGGCGACGGATATTCCTCGGGCTATTACAGTTACATGTGGTCGGAGGTGATGGATGCGGATGCCTTCGCGGCCTTCGAGGAGGCGGGCGGGCCCTTCGATCCGGCAATGGCAAAGACGCTGGAGGACACGATCCTGTCGACGGGCGGAAGCCGGGACGCGGCCGAGCTTTACGTGGCGTTCCGCGGGCGCTTGCCGGGCGTCGAGGCATTGCTCCGGGGGCGCGGGCTGGCCGCCTGACCTCTGAATAGGAGGCATTGCCCCGCTCCTGCGTAACTTCCTGGACCAGCTGCGACCGTTGAAGGCCGGGGAGGGCCGGGGAGGGCTGGTATCAGTAGCCACGCCCCATGTTCACCTGATGCAGAAGGGGTTCGCCCGCCTCGCTGCGGCGGATGTTTTCGGTGACGACCCGGGCGGCGGTGGCGGGCCGGGTATGCGCTGCGATATGCGGAGTGACGGTGACCCGGGGATGGTCCCAGTAGGGATGGTCGCCGGGCAGCGGCTCGGTCCGGAAGACATCCAGAGTGGCGCCCGCGATATGGCCCGCATCGAGGGCGGAAAGCAGGGCGTCGTCGTCGATGAGGGGCCCGCGCCCGGGGTTGATCAGGAAGGCGCCTTTCGGCATCAGCGCAAGCGTACGGGCGTCGATGATGTTCTCCGTGGCCGGAGTGTCGGGCAGCAGGGTGACGAAGATCTGGCCGCCTCGCAGGGCCGTTTCGAAGCCCGCGTCGCCATGATGGCAGCGGATGCCCTCGATCTCCTTGGGGCTGCGGCTCCAGCCGCTTACGTCGAAGCCGAGGCCTGCGAGCATGCGCGCGGCGGCGGTGCCGAGTTCTCCGAGGCCCAGGATGCAGACCGGGCGTTCGGCGGCGAGCGGCGGAACGCGTGGTTTCCATACATGATCGGGGTTCACGATGTCGGCGTCCATCCCGACATGATAGCGCATGACATGCGCGCTCACCCACTCGCTCATATGCGCCGTCATCGCCGGGTCTACCATGCGCGTGAAGGGAATTTTCAGCGTGGGGTTGGTCACGGTCCTTTCGACGCCAGCCCAGAGATTCAGCACTGCCCTGGCGCGCGTGTAGGGGGTGAAATCCTGCAGATCGGATCCGGGGGAATAGACGATGTAATCCACCGTCTCCGGGGTCATGTCCATTTCGATCCGCCCGTCGAGCCCCGCTTCGGCAAGGCCGGCGGCAAGGGGGTCGCGGTAGTCGGACCAGAGTTTTTCTCCGGCGGCGAAGAGGATGTTGATCGGCAAGGGAGGGTCTTTCTATCGGGGGCGGTGGACGTGCGCGCTTTGCATCAGGCCGAAGGCGAGCATGAGGACGAGCATCGCGGATCCGCCATAGCTGACCATGGGCAGGGGAACACCCACCACAGGCGCGAGGCCCATGACCATGGACATGTTGACGGCGAAGAACAGGAAAAAGTTGAGCGCGATGCCGAGGGTCAGCAGGGACGAATAGCGGCTCTTGTTCATGAGTGCCGACCAGACGCAGAAGAGAATGATGAGCGCGTAGAGCGAGAGCAGGGAGGCGCCGCCGACAAAGCCGAACTCTTCGGCGAGAGTGGTGAAGATGAAGTCGGTATGCTTCTCGGGCAGGAAGTTGAGCCGCGACTGGGTCCCTTGCATGAAGCCCCTGCCGGTCCAGCCGCCCGAGCCAAGGGCGATCTTTGACTGGGTGATGTGATACCCCGCGCCGAGCGGATCCGAAGAAGGATCCAGAAATGTGTCGATGCGCTTGAACTGGTAGTCCTTGATGAGCTGCCAGGGCGTTCCGCGGGACTGGATCACTGTCCCGATGAGCCCCACGCCGGCGGCGACGACGGCAGCGAAATAGGCCCAGTGGACTCCGGCGAGAAACATCAGACCGCCGCCAGCGGTCAGCAGGAGGATGGCTGTCCCGAGGTCGGGCTGTTTCAGCACGAGAGCGACCGGCACGAGGATGATCAGAAGCGGCAGCAGGACGAAGACCGGATGCGAGGTGCGCCGGGCGGGAAGCCAGTCGTAATAGGCGGCGAGAAACATCACCAGGGTGATCTTCATCAATTCGGATGGCTGCAGGCGCATGAAACCCAGGTCGATCCAGCGCTGCGCGCCCATCCCCACCGTGCCGAAAAGCTCGACCGCGATCAGCAGCAGGAGCGTCACGAGATAGGCGGCGCCCGAGAGGCTGCGCCAGAACCAGATCGGAACCATCGCGACCCCCAGCATCAGCAGGAAGCCGACGATGAAACGTTTCATCTGCGGCTCTGCCCAGGGCTGGAAGGACCCTCCCGCGACCGAATAGAGCATCAGGATGCCGATACCGGCCACCGAAGCGAGCAGGATCGCGACCGGCCAGTTCAGATAGAAGATCTTGCGGTATCCCGTGGGGACGGATTTTACCGCATATTCCAGATAGCTCATGCCTGGTCCTTCTGCGGCACGTCGCCCGCGGGACGCAGGTTCTTCAGCTTCTCCTGAAGTTCCTCGGCCGCGGCGCGTTCGCTGGCGGGATAGGCCTCGAGCGGGGGTGGACCGTTGAAGAGCGCCTGAAGCGTAACGTCCCGTGCAATCGGCGCGGCGACGGCGGATCCGCCGCCACCGTGCTCGACCACGACGCAGACCGCGTATTTGGGTTTTTCGTAAGGGGCGAAATCGACAAACAGCGCATGGTCCCGGCGTTCCCATGGCAACTGGTTGTTGTTGATCACACCCGCCCTGCGTTCGGCGGCGGTGATGTTGCGGACCTGACTGGTGCCGGTCTTGCCCGCCATCCGCATCGTCTCGTCGATGATCCGCGAGCGATAGGCGGTCCCGCGCCGGTCGTTGACGACGGCGAACATGGCCCGGCGTATGCGTTCAAGATTGTTCTGGTTCAGCGCAAGCGGTTCGCCGGCCCCGGTCGGCTGTTCGATGCCGTCGATGGACTTGATCAGACGCGGCTGGACATTGCGCCCGGTGGCGATGCGCGCCGTCATGATCGCCAGCTGAAGCGGCGACGCCAGCACGAAGCCCTGGCCGATCGAGACGTTCACCGAGTCGCCGACCCGCCATTCATCGCCGTAGTTCGAGAGTTTCCATTCCTTCGTGGGCGCGATGCCCTGGGCCACGGCCGACATGGGAACATCGTGGCGGACGCCGATTCCCAGTGTCTCTGCCATTTCGGAGATCTTGTCGATTCCGACCTTCACGGCCAGATCGTAATAGTAGACGTCGCAGGACTGCTTGAGCGAGTTGAGCAGGTCCACCGATCCGTGCCCGCCCCGCTTCCAGCAGTGAAAGCGCCGGCCCGACACGGTCAGGTGCCCGGGGCAGTATGCGGTGTCGTCCGGGCCGATGATCCCCGCCTCGAGCCCGGCCATCGCCGTCACCATCTTGAAGGTCGAGCCCGGCGGGTAGACACCCTGCACGGTCTTGCTGGCGAGCGGACGGTACTTGTTCTCCGTCAGGGCCGAATAGTCCTTGCGCGAGATGCCGCGCACGAAGAGGTTCGGATCGAAGCCGGGCGCCGACGCGCAGGCCACGATGTCGCCGGTTTCGCAGTCGATCACGACCGTTGCCGCGCTTTCGCCAGCGAGACGCGCCTGCACATAGGTCTGCAGTTCGGCGTCGATGGTGAGCTGAAGGTCCGAGCCGGGGATGCCTTCCCGCCGGTCAAGCTCGCGCATCTCGCGCCCGGTGGCGTTCACCTCGACCCGCTTTGCGCCCGCCTTGCCGCGCAGGCTGTCCTCGAGCTTGGCCTCGACCCCCACCTTGCCGATCTGGAAACGCGGGATGCGCAGGACCTGGTCGGGTTCCTCCATCTTCTCGAGATCGTAGTCCGATACCGGTCCGACATAGCCCAGCACATGAGCCAGATCGCTGCCGCGCGGATAGAACCGGCTGAGGCCCACCTCCGGTGTGACTCCGGGCAGCGCGGGGGCATTGACCGACACCCTGCTGATATCCTCCCAGCTCACGTCCTCGGCAATGGTGACGGGAAGGAAGGGCGCAGAGCGCTTCATCTCGGTCCGGGCGCGTTCGAGCGTTTCGTCGTCGAGATGGATCACCTGCCGCAGACGTTCGATCACCTCGTCCACATCGCCCGCGTCCTCGCGCACCAGGACGATCCGGTAGGAAGGCGCATTCTGCGCCAGCCGCAGGCCGTTGCGGTCGAAGACCTCGCCCCGGGTGGGCGGAATGAGCCGGATGTTTATGCGGTTTTCCTCGGCCAGAAGCCGGAACTGGTCGGCCTGGTCGACCTGAAGATAGCGCATCCGCGCGCCAAGGGCGCCGACGAACAGAAGCTGCGCCGCGCCCAGGACGGCGGCACGGCGGCTGATCGTGCGATGACTTGCTTCGGTTTCCGCGCGGCTGCGTCTCATGGGCTGCTCCTGTCGGCGCGTCGGTGACACATTACAGACGCCCTCTGGTCGCGTCCAGTTCGCCGGGCACCGCCTTGCGCACTCCCATCAGCCAATGCGTCGCCGCAGCGCATGGCGGGTAGCAAAGGATGGTCATCACCATGGCGAATAGCTGCAGGCCGGGCGCGGGACGCTCGGTAAACGTCACTGCCAGCGCCGTCCGGTAGGCAAGCGTGACGAAGGCGATGACGACGCAGACGGCGAACCATTCGCTGGCAAAGCCGGTGTCGCGCTGGCCCCTGAAACGCGGGCGGAGCCGCTCGCATCCGATCAGTGCCAGCGCGGCCCAGAGACCGGGGGGCCGCTGCAACAGGAAATCGGCCAGCAGGAACACCGTGGCAAGCGCCAGCGGGGGGACATACTCCGGCCGCCGCACGACCCATGCGCAGGCGAAGCCCAGCAGCAGGTCTGGCCCCGCCCAGCTGTGCGGCGAGGTGTCGAGCGGGAGAAGCAGGAAGAAAAGGATCGCGACGGCCAGAAGACCGAAGGCCAGCCGCATCGACCAGAGCCGGGTGAGCGAGAGTTCATTCATCGCCCTGCTCCGCGGCGACGGGCGGAAGTTCGGGGCCGATCACATGCGCGGTATCCGAGACCGGATCCGTGCCGTGATGGCGCAGGACGCGGAGGAATTCGAGACGCTCGAAATCCGCGGCGAGACGCACGCGCAGGCGCCCGCCCGGATCGGACGCCACCTGACCTATCAGAAGCCCCGCGGGGAAAACGCCGCCGTCTCCCGAACTCACGATCCGGTCGCCGGGCCGCACGAGGTCGCGGTTCTCGAGAAAGTCGATGGGCGGCGCGGCGGAATTGTCGCCGGCGATGATGGCGCGCTGGCCCGAGGGCTGGATCACCGCCGGGATCCTGCTGGAGGCGTCGGTCAGCAGGATCACCCGCGCCGTGTTCTGCGCCACTCCCGAGATCCGCCCCACGAGGCCGATTCCGTCCATCGTCGCCCAACCGTCCACCAGCCCGTCGCGGGCGCCGACATTCAGCAGCACGGATTGCCGGAACGGAGACCCGCTGTCGGCCATCACCACACCGGTGATGTAGGTCAGGCGCGGGTCGAGCCGGACGTTGTTGAGGTCCAGAAGCCGCGCATTCTCCTGCTCGAGCTGGAGCGCCGCCTCCTTCCAGGCCTGCATCTGGCGAAGTTCGGAACGCAGCTCTCGGTTCTGTTCCGCGAGGTTGCGGTAGCTCTGGAAGTCCCGCAGCAGGTTGATCGCGCCCGTGACCGGAGCCATTGCCCATGCGAAGCTCGGCACGAAGCGGTCGCTGACCTGCGCCCGGAACCTTTCCACGCGCGGGCTGTCGATGCGCCAGACCAGGAAGATGGCGAGCAGGCACAGGACGAGTACGCTCAGCAGCAGCCGCCGGAGCGGGCCGGCGTAGTCTGAACTTCCGGAACGATCCCTGGCCATTCTGTCGGGCCTCCTGGCCCCGGCAGTCGCTGGGCCGGGGCGGTGGGTCTAAGGTGTCTCGATCAGCTGTCGTAGTCTATGGCGTGGCGCAGCTGCTTCTCGTATTCCAGTGCCTTGCCGGTGCCGAGCGCGACGCAGTTCAGGGATTCGTCTGCGATCGACACGGCCAGTCCGGTCTGCTCGCGCAGGGCGAGGTCGAGATCGCCCAGCAACGCGCCGCCGCCGGTCAGCATGACGCCGCGGTCGACGATGTCGGCGGCAAGATCCGGCGGTGTCGTCTCGAGTGCGGTCATGACGGCCTCGCAGATCTGCTGCACCGGCTCGGCAAGCGCCTCGGCGATCTGGGCCTGGGTCACTTCGATTTCCTTGGGCACGCCGTTCAGAAGATCGCGTCCCCGGATCTGCATCGACGTGCCGCGCCCGTCGTCGGGCATGCGCGCCGTGCCGATCGAGGTCTTGATGCGCTCGGCCGTGGTTTCCCCTACCAGCAGGTTCTGCTGGCGGCGCAGATAGGAAATGATGGCCTCGTCCATGCGGTCGCCCCCCACACGGACGGACCGCGCGTAGACGATGTCGCCAAGCGAGAGCACCGCAACCTCGGTTGTGCCGCCGCCGATATCGACGACCATGCTGCCGGTCGGATCCGTGATCGGCATTCCGGCACCAATCGCTGCGGCGATGGGTTCGGCGATCAGCCCGGCGCGGCGCGCGCCCGCTGACAGAACGGACTGGCGGATTGCGCGCTTCTCGACAGGGGTGGCCCCGTGCGGCACGCAGACGATGATCTTGGGTTTCGAGAAGGTGGAGCGCTTGTGGACCTTGCGGATGAAGTACTTGATCATCTCCTCGGCGGTGTCGAAGTCGGCGATGACGCCTTCGCGCATCGGCCGGATGGCTTCGATGGAACCGGGCGTCCGGCCCAGCATGAGCTTGGCCTCTTCGCCCACCGCCAGCACCTTCTTCACGCCATCCTTGACATGGTAGGCCACCACCGAGGGCTCCGACAGCACGATCCCCCGCCCCTTCACGTAGACAAGCGTATTGGCGGTACCGAGGTCGATGGCCATGTCGGATGAGAACAAGCCACGGATTGAGTCGAGGAGGGACATGCGGTGAGGGGCCTTCTGCATAGCTCGATGCGGCCCGCGACTCTTCCGGAGGCAGGCTCAGAGGGGGTTATATGCATCAGAACGGGAAGGTGAAAGAGGTCATTCCCGTGACGTCAGCGCGATCCTGCCGCCGTGAACCGGCCTGACCGCCTCTGCGAAGCTGCGTCATGTTCGCGAAGATAGCCCAGTGCCGCGGTCCGGCACCGGCGGAAAAGGTCCGCCCCGCACGGCCCGCCCGAGAGGGCTGTGGCATTGATCAGCCCCTTGCAGATCGCGACGACATCCGCGGATTCCCGAAGGTTGGCGTCGGGCGCGATGCGTCGGCAGGCGGAAAGCACGAGCGCCGCGATTTCATAGGCCATGGCGTGCGTTTCCGCGTCAAGCGCAAGGTCCTTCTCGGCATGCTCGAGCTCGAGCGCGAGCCGGGGGCGCGAGAACTGGTGCGTCATGCCGGCGCGGATCAGGGCGTCCACCACATCTTCCGGGCTCTGTCCGCCGCTTGTGCGCAGGACGGCCCTCATGTCGTCAAGCAGTCCGGCGCGTGTGTCGCGCAGCAGGGACGCGAGGATCGCGGCCTTGTTCGGGAAATACTGGTACAGCGATCCGATGCTTACGCCTGCCCGGACGGCGATGCGGTTCGTCGTCAGCGAATCGCGACCCTCCTGCTCGAGAATGCGAGCCGCAGCTTCCAGTATCGCGGCCCGCGTGGCGCGGGATCGCTCCTGCCTGGGCTGTTTTCTTGGCTGGTTGGTCATCGCCGTCACCCTCCGGGGAATGCGAGTTGAGAACACGAGTAAATGCTCACAATCTGGCGCGCAAGCAACAACCGGGAGAAGAGCCATGAAGATCACCCTCTTTCTGCTGCTGAAGGCAGCGCCGTCCTGGCTGAGGCTGTCGCGCGCGGCGCGGCGCGAGATTTCGGAGGCGGCCCTCGCCGCCGTGCTGGGAAAGGGCGACGTTACCTTCCGCCATTTCGACGCCGAAGCCTTTCATGCGCAGATCAGCGATGTTGCGATGATCGAGGCGGATACGGCGGATGCGGCCTATTTCACCATCGAGAGGCTTCGGGACAGTGCGTTGATCGCCGACGAGTTCTTTTCGGTCGAGGGCATCATTCCCTGTTTCGAGAACGGTTTCCGGCAGTTCGAGGCGCAAGCCGCTGCTGCTGCCGATGCCGCCTGATCGCGGCCTCGCGGTCCCCGATCAGGCGGGCAAGGTGAACGGCCCGGTGCACCGTACATCGAGCGGGCACCGGGCGTCCTTGTCGCAAAAGGGTCAGCCGACATCCTTGTAGCTGATCTCGCGTCGGTCCGTTCCGGTCTTTTCGCGGCGCACGAAGAGCCGGTTCAAGGCATGGATGTAGGCAAGCGTCGAAGCGACCACGGTGTCGGTATTGGCAGACTGGCCGGTGACGATCCGCCCGTTCTCTTCCAGCCGGACTGAAACCGTCGCCTGCGCGTCGGTGCCTTCGGTGACCGCGCTCACCTGGTAGAGCTGAAGCCGCGCCTCGTGCGGGACCAGAGCCTTGACCGCATTGAACGCAGCGTCCACGGGGCCGTCGCCCGTGCAGCTTGCCGACTTCTCAGCCCCGTCGATCTCCATCACGATGTCCGCCTGCTGCGGGCCCTCGGTCCCGCAGACCACCTTGAGTGACCTCAGCTTCAGCCTGTCGCTCTCGGGATCGGTCGCGGTGCGCATGAGGGCAACGAGGTCGTCGTCGTAGACCTCCTTCTTGCGGTCGGCGAGTTCCTTGAAACGCACGAACACGTCCTTGAGCTGGTTGTCGCCCAGCTCGAAGCCGAGGTCGCGCAGCTTGGCCCGCAGCGCGGCGCGGCCCGAATGCTTGCCCATCACGAGGTTCGTCGCCGACAGGCCCACATCCTCGGGGCGCATGATCTCGAAGGTCTGGGCGTTTTTCAGCATCCCGTCCTGATGGATGCCGCTTTCATGCGCGAAGGCGTTCTTACCCACGATGGCCTTGTTGAACTGCACCGGAAAGCCCGACACCGCCGCGACCCGGCGCGAGATGTTCATGATCTTCGCGGTCTCGATCCGCGTCTGATACGGCATGATGTCGTTGCGCACCTTCAGCGCCATGACCACTTCCTCGAGCGCGGTGTTGCCCGCGCGCTCGCCCAGGCCGTTGATCGTGCATTCGACCTGGCGCGCGCCGGCTTCGACGGCCGCCAGCGAGTTCGCCGTCGCCATCCCGAGGTCGTTGTGACAGTGCGTGGCAAAGATGACGTCGTCTGCCCCGGGCACCTTCTCGATCAGCATGCGGATCAGTTCGGCGCTTTCGCGCGGTGCGGTATAACCCACCGTGTCGGGGATGTTGATCGTGGTTGCGCCCGCCTTGATCGCGATCTCTACCACGCGGCAAAGGTAGTCCGTCTCGGTTCGCGTCGCATCCATTGGCGACCACTGCACGTCCTCGCAGAGGTTGCGGGCATGGGTCACGGTCTCGTGGATCCGCTCGGCCATCTGGTCCATGTCGAGGTTCGGGATCGCCCGGTGCAGCGGCGAAGTGCCGATGAAGGTATGGATCCGGGGGCGTTTGGCGTGTTTGACCGCCTCCCAGCAGCGGTCGATGTCGGCGAGCTGCGCCCGGGCGAGGCCGCAGATCACGGCGTTCCGGCTTTGCCGCGCGATTTCCGAGACGGCGGCGAAATCGCCGTCGGAGGCGATGGGAAAGCCTGCCTCGATGATGTCGACGCCCATGTCGTCGAGCAGGCCCGCGATCTCGAGCTTTTCGGCGTGGCTCATGGTGGCCCCCGGCGACTGTTCGCCGTCACGGAGGGTTGTGTCGAATATCAGGACGCGGTCCTGCTGGGTGGTGTCGGTCATTGTGCTGTCTTTCCGATGTCTGCTGTCTGTCCGTGGCGCGCGGCGCAATCCTCTGAGCGGGCGCGCCGGGATGGCACGCTCAGAGGCGGCTTAGCAGCAGCAGGGCGCGCAGGGAGGCCGCACGGGACGTGCAGGTCAGGGTCAAGCTGTGTGCGGCCTTGGTCATGGGCCCACGTTATAGCGCCGACGCTCGGGATTGGAAGGCGTTTTCTGCGCCATCCGCCGGATCGCAGCCGGCATTGAAGCGGCCGGTCGCGCCGCTAGATCCCTGCCCGTGGCAGATGTTCTGATCATAGGGGCGTCCGGCGGTATCGGGTCCGCCATCGCTTCGGCCTGCGCGGAGCGGGGCGACCGGGTTGCCGGGCTGTCCCGGTCCGTCGATGGGCTGGATGTCACGTCGGAATCCTCGGTGTCGCATCACCTGGGCGCAATGGAGGGGCCATTCGATCTGGTTCTGGTGGCGACAGGCGCGCTCGAGATAGCGGGCGCGGAGCCCGAGAAGTCCATCAAGGCAATCCGGGCGCAGGCGATGCTCGACCAGTTTGCTCTGAACGCCGTCGGCCCGGCTCTGATCCTGCGGCATCTGCCTGACCTGCTTCCCCGGAAGGGTCGCTCCGTCGCTGCCTTCCTCTCGGCGCGGGTGGGGTCGATCGGGGACAACAGACTGGGGGGCTGGATCGGCTATCGAAGCGCGAAGGCCGCGCTGAACCAGATCGTGCGCACCGGCGCCATCGAGCTTTCGAGGTCCCATCCCGACGCGCTCTGCGTCGCGCTTCATCCGGGCACTGTGGCGACCGAGTTCACGCGAAAGTACCTCGGCAGGCATCCTTCCGTTTCACCCGAAGAGGCGGCGGAGAACCTTCTGCGCGTGATCGACTCGCTCGCGGCGCGGGACATGGGGCAGTTCTTCGACTGGGCCGGCAAGGCGGTTCCCTGGTGAGCCGCCTGGTCCTGGTGCTGGGCGATCAGCTTTCGACATCGCTGAGCGCGCTGACGGCCGCTGACAAGGCGCGCGATATCGTCGCGATGGCGGAGGTCGCGGACGAGACGGAATACGTCCGCCATCATCCCAAGAAGATCGCGCTGGTGCTGGCGGCGATGCGCAAGTTCGCCGCGGCGCTCAGGGCCGATGGTTG
This sequence comes from Sulfitobacter sp. LCG007, assembly GCF_040801785.1. Lineage (NCBI taxonomy): Bacteria > Pseudomonadati > Pseudomonadota > Alphaproteobacteria > Rhodobacterales > Roseobacteraceae > Roseobacteraceae bacterium LCG007. Next base: position 126,542 of record NZ_CP161805.1, read on the forward strand.
GGAGGTTCGCTATAGCGAACTCGACGACAGCGGGAACGCGGGCTCCATCGTGGGCGAGCTGTTGCGCCGGGCGGAAGAGACCGGGGCGGGCTCGGTTCTGGCGACGGAACCGGGGGAATGGCGGCTTATCGGAAAGCTGACCCATGCACCGATCAAGGTCGAGATCCTGCCGGACGACCGTTTCATCGCCTCCCATGGGGACTTCGAGGATTGGGCGCGCGGTCGCAAGGCGTTGCGGATGGAGTATTTCTACCGCGACATGCGACGCAAGACCGGCCTGCTGATGGAGGAGGACGGCGAACCGACCGGCGGCGCCTGGAACTACGACGCGCAGAACCGCAAGCGCCCGCCCAGGACAGTTGCCCATGACGGCCCGCCGGTCTTCGAGCCGGACGGCGACGTGGAGGCGGTGCTCGAGCTGGTCGAGGCGCGCTACGGCGGGAATTTCGGCGACCTGCGCCCCTTCGGCTTCGCCACGACGCGTGCACAGGCGCTCGACGTCTTACGGCATTTCATTGACCATGCCCTGCCGAATTTCGGCGACTATCAGGATGCGATGCTCGACGACCACCGCTGGCTCTATCACGCGATTGTCTCGCCCTATCTCAATCTCGGGCTTCTCGATCCGTTGGAGGTCTGCCGGGCGGTCGAGACCGCCTTTCGCGAAGGGAAAGCGCCGCTTAACGCCGCCGAGGGATTCATCCGCCAGATCATTGGATGGCGCGAATACGTGCGGGGGATCTACTTTCTTGAGGGACCCGATTACCCCGGACGCAACGCACTCGGGCACAGCCGCGATCTGCCCGCCCTGTACTGGGGCGGCGAGACGCGGATGCGCTGCCTCGGGCAGGCGGTGCGCCAGACGAAGGAAGAGGCATATGCCCACCACATCCAGCGGCTGATGGTGACCGGCAATTTCGCCCTGCTGATCGGGGCCGACCCGGCGCAGGTGCATGAATGGTATCTGGAGGTCTATGCCGATGCATACGAATGGGTCGAAAGCCCCAACACGGTCGGCATGAGCCAGTTCGCGGACGGCGGGATCATCGCGTCAAAGCCCTATGTCAGCAGCGGCGCCTATATCAACCGGATGTCCGACTACTGCGGCAAGTGCCATTACTCGGTAAGTCGCAAGACGGGCGAGGGGGCCTGCCCGTTCAACCTGCTCTACTGGCACTTCCTCGACCGCCACCGCGACAGGTTCGAACCGAACGGGCGCATGGCCAACATCTATCGCAACTGGGACCGGATGGAGGACGACCGCCGCGCCACGATGCTGGCGGAGGCGGAGACTTTCCTGGCTCGCCTCGACGCCGGAGAGGTCGTCTAGGGGGTCGTGTCCTGCAGGGGCGCGCGATATGCGCTGGCATCCCGCAGAAGTCCTGTCACATGCGGATCCTCTATCGCCAACGCCTCGAACTGGCGGGCGATGTTTTCGACATATTCGAAACTGCTGCCATACCAGCCGCTGCCGGTGGCGGCGAAGCGCACCTGTTCGCCGTAGGGCAGATCCGGATGGATCGAATGTGCCCCGTGGTCGGCCAGGAAGGTGAGGGCGCGGACCTGCTGATCGCCAAGGTCGACCGGAATGAAGGCGGGCGTATAGGTCGGCCCGAACTTCTCGCGTTTCCAGAGGTGGCGGGATTCCTCGTCGATCTCGTCCGAGGCGATGCGGAAGGCAAGCCCCTCGCAACCCGTCCCTTGGTCAAGCGCCGCCATCACCCCGGGTGCCTCGGGTGTGCCGCGCCAGCCGGAGACATCCTTGAAGATGAAGCGGCGTGCGTGCTCGGGCGCATAGGCCCGGCGCACCTCGACAAAGCGCAGCGCCGGGTCCCACATGAGCGATCCGTAGGCGAAGACCCAGAGGTCGTCGAGCTCGCGCCCGGCCAGCGTCTCGCGGCGCGACGCCTCGCGCATTTCATCGGAGTCGACCATCTCGGGTTGCAGGCCGCGGGCGCGCAGCTCGACCTGAAGCTCCTCGGGGTCGAAATGGCGGAAATACGAGGTCAGCGGATCCGCGATGCGCCTGCGCAGTTCGGGATGCCGCGAAAACGGGTCGCGGTCCCCGGCGGGCCATGGCCGCTGCGCTTCAACGCTCATCCGCAACGCTCCTGCCTGCTCCGGCAACGTGCGGGATTCCCGCCTGTTCTGCGGATCGTCAAAACCTTGCCGGCGGATCTGCCGGGCCGTCTCAGCCGTCCTGCTTGAGCGCGCCGTTGTTCCAGGTCCCCGACCTTTCCTCGCCCGTGGCGTAGCGCATCGTACCCGTGCCCTGACGCTTGCCGGCCTTGAAGCCGCCTTCGTAGACATCGCCGTTGGCATAGGTCGCCACGCCCTGTCCCTCGAATTCTCCGTCGACCCAGTCACCTTCGTAGACAAAGCCAGAGGCCATCACGATCTTGCCCTTGCCGCTGCGCTTGCCGGCCTTGAAACCGCCCTCGTAAACTGTTCCGTCGGGGAAGCTCGCCTTGCCCTGACCCTCGCGCTGTCCATCGACCCAATCGCCCTCGTAGCGGTATCCGTTCGCGAAGGTCATCGTTCCCTTGCCGTGGTTGCGCGCGTCCCTGAAGCCGCCCTCGTATATCACCCCGTTGGCATAGGTGGCCTTGCCCGTGCCGTCGATCACGCCGTTCTTCCAGCCGCCCTCATAGGTGGATCCGTCCGCATAGGTGATGAGGCCGTTGCCGTCGGCCAGCCCAGCCCGGAATGCGCCAACATAGACAGAGCCGTCGGGATAGGTGACCTTGCCCTGCCCCTGGCGTTCGCCCTCGACCCACTCGCCCGTGTAGACATAGCCGTCGGTCGAGCGAAAGGATCCCTGCCCGTGACGCCGGTCCGCGCTGAAAGCACCCTCATAGACATCTCCGTTGGCGTAGGTGACCTTGCCCCTGCCCTCGCGCTTGCCCGCGACCAGCTGACCCTCGTAGATGTCACCATTGGGCTGGGTCAGCCTGCCCGACCCGTCGATCTGACCGTCGGTCCACTCGCCCGAGTAGACGAGCCCGTCCGGCATGGTCAGCTTGCCCGTGCCCGCCCGTTTCCCACCGCGGATCTCGCCCTCGTAGACGGTGCCATCCGGATAGGTGATCACGCCTGCGCCTTCCTCGACACCGTCGACCCAGTCGCCCTTGTATTCGTAGCCGCCGGGGACCGACATGACCCCCTTGCCCTGGTATTTCGCATTGCGGAAGCTGCCCTCGTAGCGCACCCCGTTGGCATAGACCGCGACGCCCTGCCCGGTGATCGCTCCGGCTGCCCATTCCCCCTCGTAGGTCCCGCCGTCCGCGAAGGTGATCTTGCCGAAACCCTCCGGCTTGCCCTTCGCGAAGGTGCCTTCGTAGATCGAACCGTCCGGGAAATGCGCCTTGCCCTGGCCCTTGATCTCGCCATCGACCCATTCGCCGGAATATTCGTAGCCGCTTGGCAGCTTGTAGGTGCCGAGCCCGTGCTGCACGCCGCCCTTGAAGGTGCCCTCGTAGACCCCGCCGTCGTCATATTGCTTGGTCAGGATCTGCCCGTCCTGTGCCGCAACCGAATGGGGCAGCAGCAGTGCGGCGAAGAACATCGCAAGGTAAGACGGTCGGAAGTGCGTCATGTCGGGCCTGTCGTCGATCGATTCCGGCGTTGGACCGGCTTGCGGATGCCGCAACCTGGGTGCGGCTTGCCATGCGGCGTCGCGCGGAGAGTAAGCGTTGGTCCCAGCGGGGGCAACGCCTTTCCTGAGTCGGACGGCCGCCCGGGGTTTTCACCGCCCCGCGATCTGGTATCACGCGTGAGCACAGGCAAGAGGCACGCAGATGGCAGACCGGTTCCGCATCACCCTGGGACAGCTGAACCCCACAGTGGGCGATCTTGCCGGCAATGCCGCACTTGCGCGCAAGGCATGGGAGGCGGGCCGCGAGGCCGGAGCGGACCTCGTCGCGCTGCCCGAAATGTTCATCACCGGCTACCAGATCCAGGATCTCGTGATGCGCCGGGCCTTCCAGCTCGACGTGGCGCGCCATATCGAGACGCTGGCAAGGGATTGCGCGGACGGACCTGCTCTGGCCATCGGCAGCCCGTGGGTCGAGGGGACGAAGCTCTACAACGCCTATCTCATCCTCAAGCAGGGCCGGATTGCGCATCAGGTGCTCAAGCATCATCTGCCCAACGAGGATGTCTTCGACGAGGTGCGGATTTACGATGCCGGGCCGCTTGGCGGGCCCTACACGGTCGGCGACACGCGGATAGGCTCGCCGATCTGCGAGGATGCCTGGTACGATGACGTGGCAGAGACGCTGGCAGAGACGGGGGCCGAGTTCCTGCTTGTCCCCAACGGCTCGCCCTATCACCGCGACAAGTACGATGTGCGCCTCAATCACATGGTCGCGCGCGTCGTCGAGACGGGCCTGCCGCTGATCTATCTGAACATGGTCGGCGGACAGGACGACCAGGTCTTCGACGGGGCGAGCTTCGGGCTGAACCCGGGGGGGCGGTTGGCCGTGCGGCTGCCGGGCTTCGACGAATGCATCGAACATGTCGATCTCGAACGCACGGACGCGGGCTGGCGCATCGTCGATGGCGCGAAAGCGCCTCAGGGCGACGCCTGGGAGCAGGACTATCGGGTCATGGTGCAGGCCACGCGGGACTATTTCGGCAAATCGGGCTTCTCGAAGGCGCTGCTTGGCCTGTCGGGCGGTGTGGATTCGGCGCTCGTGGCCGCGATCGCCTCGGACGCGCTTGGTCCCGAGAACGTGCGCTGCGTGATGCTGCCGTCGGAGTACACGTCCGAACATTCGCTCGAGGACGCCGATGCGGTCGCGAAGGCGCTGGGCTGCCGCTACGACCACGTCCCGATCTCGAAGGGCCGCGCGGCCATCACCGAGACACTGGCGCCGCTCTTCGAGGGCACGACGCCTGACCTGACGGAAGAGAACATCCAGTCGCGTCTGCGGGGGCTGCTGCTGATGGCGCTGTCCAACAAGTTCGGCGAGATGCTGCTGACCACGGGCAACAAGTCCGAGGTGGCTGTGGGCTATGCGACGATCTACGGCGACATGGCGGGCGGCTACAATCCGATCAAGGACCTCTACAAGACGCGCGTGTTCGAGACCTGCCGCTGGCGCAACGCCAATCACCGGGACTGGATGAAGGGGCCCGGCGGCGTGGTCATCCCGGATCGGGTCATCTCGAAACCGCCCTCGGCGGAGCTGCGCGACGACCAGAAGGACAGCGACAGCCTCCCGGACTATCCCGAGCTCGATGCGATGCTCGAGATTCTCGTGGACCGCGCCGGATCGGTGGCCGATTGCGTGGCGGCTGGCTTCGATCGCGAGGTGGCCGAGAGGGTCGAGCACCTTGTCTACATCAGCGAATACAAGCGGTTCCAGTCCGCTCCGGGTCCGCGCCTGACGCGTGGGGCCTTCTGGCTGGATCGGCGCTATCCGATCGTGAATCGCTGGCGGGATCGGGTCTGAGGTAAGGTGCGGCATGCCGCACCCTACGCTGCAGGCCCGACCGTCAATGCGCCCGAAAGCGGTTCCAGAATCGCGGGCGACCATGCTAGGTATAGCGGCATGGACGGCGCAAACCCCAACATAAGCGTAAATCGGCCCATTATCCGGCAACTGGACGAAGCGGCGGTCAACCGTATCGCGGCCGGCGAGGTTGTCGAAAGGCCTGCATCCGCGATCAAGGAACTGGTCGAAAACGCTCTCGATGCCGGGGCGCGCCGGATCACCGTGGATTACGCGGACGGCGGCAAGACCCTGATCCGCGTCGCTGATGACGGTTGCGGGATGACGGCTTCGGATCTGCCGCTCGCGCTGGCGCGGCACGCGACCTCGAAGATCGACGGGTCGGACCTGCTCGACATTCACAGCTTCGGGTTCCGGGGCGAGGCGCTGCCCTCGCTCGGCGCGGTCGGTCGGCTGACCATCGCCAGCCGCGCGGAGGGTGCGGATGCAGTCGAGATCACCGTCGAGGGCGGGCGCGAGGCGCCGGTGCGCCCCTCGGCGCTCAACGCCGGCACTACGGTCACGCTGCGCGATCTCTTCTACGCCACGCCGGCGCGGCTCAAGTTCCTGCGCTCCGACCGGGGCGAGGCGCAGGCCATCGCGGACGTGATGCGCCGGCTCGCCATGGTCGAACCGGCGGTGACATTCATCTTGCGCGATGTCTCGGGCGGTGGCGCGCCGCGCGAGATCCTGCGCGCCGAGGCCGAGCAGGGCGCGCTTTTCGACGCGCTCCACGCCCGGCTCGCCCGCATTCTCGGGCGCGACTTCGCCCAGAACGCATTGCGCATCGAGGCCGAGCGCGAGGGACTGCGGCTTTCGGGCTATGCGGCCCTCCCGACCTATTCGCGCGGCGCCGCGGTCGCGCAGCATCTCTTCGTCAACGGACGCCCGGTGCGCGACAAGCTTCTGACGGGGGCCCTGCGGGGCGCCTATTCCGATTTCCTGAGCCGCGACCGGCACCCGGCGGCCGCGCTGTTCGTGGATTGCGACCCGCAGCTCGTGGACGTGAACGTGCATCCGGCGAAATCCGAGGTGCGCTTCCGCGATCCCGGCGTGGCGCGCGGTCTGATCGTCTCGGCCCTGCGCCATGCGCTGGCCGAAGCCGGGCACCGGGCCTCCTCCACCGTTGCCGATGCGACGCTTGGCGCGCTGCGCCCCGAGCCCGACGCACCGCGCATCTACCAGATGGACCGGACCCGTCCTGCGCCCTCGCCTGGCACGGCGCACCTCGATACGATGTTCGAGGAAACCGCGGCAGTCTGGGCGCGCGTCGACGAACCGGAAGAGACCGGAACCCCCCAGCCTGACTACCCGCTCGGCACCGCGCGGGGGCAGGTGCACGAGAATTACATCGTGGCACAGACCGCCGACGGCATGGTCATCGTGGACCAGCACGCCGCTCATGAACGCCTCGTCTACGAGAAGCTCAAGCGCCAGATGGCCGAGAACGGCGTCGCCCGGCAGGCCCTGCTGATCCCGGAAATCGTGGAGCTTTCGTCCTCTGACTGCACCCGTCTGCTGGACGCGGCGGAGGGGCTTGGCCGTTTCGGCCTGGTGATCGAGAGCTTCGGCGGAGGGGCCATCGCGGTGCGCGAGACGCCCGCGCTTCTTGGACAGGTCGATGCGCAGTCCCTGCTTCGCGATGTGCTGGACGAACTGACCGACGCGGGATCCTCCGACGCCCTGCAATCGCGTCTCGAGGCGATCCTGAGCCGCATCGCCTGCCACGGGTCGGTCCGGTCGGGCCGGCGGATGCGGGCCGAGGAGATGAACGCGCTTCTGCGCGAGATGGAGGCAACGCCGCATTCGGGCCAGTGCAACCACGGACGGCCGACCTATGTGGAACTGAAGCTCGCGGATATAGAGCGGCTGTTCGGGCGGCGATGATCGAAATTCTCGGAAATAGCTATGCGCTGGACGATCCGCGCGTGATCGCGGCCCTTGCCGGGGCCGGGATCGTATTGCTGATCCTCGTCCTGCTGATCGTCGCGGTCCGCCGCGCCGGAGCCAGCGCCGCGATGGCGGCCCCGCTGGCGCGCCAGATCGGCTACCTCGGGCAGGCGGTCCAGCAGCTTGGCGCGGGGCAGGAGCAGTTGCGCGGCGGCCTTCAGACCGTCTCGGACACCCAGGCCAATGCCCAGGCGCAGCTGATCCAGTCGATGGAGACACGACTTGCCTCGGTCCAGCAGCAGATGCAGGATCGGCTTGCCGACAATGCCGCCCGCTCGGCGCGGTCTCTGGCCGAACTGCACGAACGCATGAACGAGACCCTGCACGGAAGCTCAAAGCAGACGACGGCCTCGCTTGCGCAGTTGCAGGAACGCCTCGCGGTGATCGACAAGGCGCAGGACAACATCACGCGGCTGTCGGGCGACGTGCTGTCGCTTCAGGACATCCTGTCGAACAAGCAGACGCGCGGTGCCTTCGGGGAGATCCAGCTGCACGATATCGTCTCCAAGGCGCTGCCAAAGGACAGCTACACGCTGCAGGCGACGCTTTCGAACGGCAAGCGCGCGGACTGCCTGATCCATCTTCCGAACCCTCCGGGCCCGATCGTGATCGACAGCAAGTTCCCTCTGGAAGCCTACGAGGCGCTGCGCCGGGCCGAGGGCGACCGGGCGCTGCGCGAGGCGGCTCAGGGGCTGCGAACGGCGGTCCGGACGCATATCCGCGCGATCAGCGAAAAGTATGTCCTCGAGGGCGAGACGGCGGACGGGGCGATCCTCTTCCTGCCCTCCGAGGCGGTCTATGCCGAGCTTCACGCGAATTTCCCGGAGTTGGTGCGCGAGGGCTTTTCGGCGCGGGTCTGGATCGTATCGCCGACGACATGCATGGCGACGCTGCACACGATGCGCGCGATTCTCAAGGACGCACGGATGCGCGAACAGGCCGGGGCGATCCGCAAGACGCTGCACCAGCTGCACCGCGACGTGGAACTGGTGGTTCAGCGGGTGGACAAGCTCAACACCCATTTCGGACAGGCGCGGGCCGATCTGGAAGGCATCACCACTGCCGCCGAACGGGCCGGAAAACGCGCCGCGCGGCTTGATAATTTCGATTTCGAGGAACTGTCCGAGGACGCCGGTCAGGTCGTGCCGCTGACGAAACCCGGAGAATAGCATTTCTGTCCGGAGCCATGCAAACTCAGCCCGTCAGACGGGCCCGCGCCTCGCTGCGGTTGCCGGTGGCGGGCAGGCAGTCGGCTGCGCGCCCCAGCCCGTGCGGCGGCATGCCGGAATAGAGCGTTTCGTACTGACCCGCCTTCACGAGGTAGGTCTCGTGCCAGATCCCCACGTCTGCGCGCGCGTTCTTCGCCCGCTTGTTGAACGCGACCCAGGCCGGATAATGGCTGCGATGATCAGCGCGGGCATACGCTTCGAGATGCGCGAAGCTGCGCCAGTATTGCACCATCGATGTCAAACCGAGACCCGTCTGGCCGAGAAACCCGGTCTCTTCGGCGGGAAGGCGCTCGAGTTCCGCGACCATCAGTGGCATCGCCCGCACCACCGGCAACCACGATCCCACCCTCCACAGCTTGTTGATCCGCGCGCCGATCAGGAAAACCACGAAATCGCCTTCGATCCTTGCACAGATCCTGTCGGCGATGATGTCTGCCATCCGAATACCTCCAAGCGTCAGATCGGGGGAATCTGCCCTCAGCCTCGCGGATCGTCGAGATACATCCGCCACGAATGCTCGGGCGCGTAGCCCAGGAGCTTCTTCGCCTTGGCGTTGGAATAGAGCGTCTCGTTCTCGCCCAGCTCGCGCTTGAGCGGCACGCCCTCGTAATAGCGCTCGAGAAGTTCCGGGGTTGTCAGGTTTACCGAATGGTCGTCGTTGGAGACGTTGAAGACCTGATAGCCGAGCCCGTCGGTCTCGAGACAGCGCTGCACCATCTGCCCGAGGTCGCGCGCGTCGATATAGGCGAAGATGTTGCGTCGCCGCAGATCCGGGTCTTCCATGTAGGCCGGGAAGTTCTCGGCGTATTCGTGCGGCTCGATGACGTTGTTGATCCGCAGTCCGTAGATATCGAAGCCCGAGCGCTGCTGGAAGCTGCGGGCGGTCACCTCGTTGCAGACCTTGGACATGGCGTAGCTGTCCTCGGGGACAGTTTCCTGTTCCTCGTCGATGGGCAGGTAGGGCGGCTTGCGCTCTCCATTCGCGAAGCAGACGCCATAGGTCGTTTCGGACGAGGCGAAGATCACCTTGCGGATGCCGAAGCGCACGGCGGCGTCGATGATGTTGTAGGTGCCGATGGTGTTTACCCTGAAGCATTCGTTGTCCGGGGTGATCAGAATGCGGGGCACGGCGGCGAAATGCACCACGGCGTCGAATTTCGGAACGCCCGTCCCCGGTTCGAGCTCGTCAAGGCCCGCGAGCGAGGACATGGTGTCGAAGACCTGACCCGCATCGGTGATGTCGACCTTGCGGTTGTCGACGCCGGGCATGTCGAGAGGTGTCAGGTCCACGTTGAGAACGCGGTGGCCCTGCTCGAGAAGGTAGGCGATCGCGTGGCGCCCGGCCTTGCCGCTGCCGCCGGTGAAGAGAATGCGCATGGGGTCTGTCCTTCCTGCCGTCAGTTCGTGTCAGGCAGGAGCTAGCAGCAAAGGCCCCGGTGGCAAACCCCCGGGGCCGTTTCGCCGCATCCGCGGGTCAGATGACGCGGACCTGTGAGCCGATCGGGCAGAGCGCGAACAGCTCTTCGATCTTGTTGTTGTAAAGTCCGATGCAGCCCGAGGACGAACGACGCCCGATCTTGCGGTTGTCGTGGGTGCCGTGGATCAGATAGGCGGGCCAGCTCAGATACATCGCGTGGGTGCCCAGCGGATTGCCCGGTCCCGGCGGCATGTAGCTCAGCGTCGGGTCGTTCTTCAGCATCGATGGCGTCGGGGTCCAGTCGGGCCCGACTTTCTTGCGCACGATCTCGGTGTAGCCCCGGCGGGTCAGCTCGTCCGTGCGTGGAACGGACGTCGGATAGATGCGATAGTCCGATCCGTCCGCACTCCAGTAGTGCAGGCAGCGAGAATCGGTATCGCAGAGGATCGTCGCCGTTCCGAGGCTGGCGAAGTGGTCCTGCCAGTGCTGCGAGCGGAAGCTTGAAACGTTGCGGCGGACGGTGCCGGTTTCCCTGCGCTCCAGCGCAAGGTCCTCCTGCAGCGCGGGGTCGTAGACCTGCGCAACGGCGGGTTTCGCGACCAAAGGCGCGGCCAGGGCTGCAACGGTGAATTTTCGACGTGTCCAGTTGGTCATCGGCGTTTCCTTCTTCTGGCGTCCCGTATCTCTCTCACCATGGGCGCGGGCAAGGAGCCAGTAAATCATGCGTGAGTCCGGAAAGTTGTGGCGCAAATGTCCGGCGACGAAATCCATCTGGCGCTGCTGTGCAGGAAATTCAAGAAGAATACCGCCGCAAGCCCCGGCCAGTCGCCGTTTCCGGCGCGCCTGCTGCCGGAAGGCTTCAGTACAGTCCCGCGTCCACGGCAGCCTGTACCGAAGGCCGCGACCGCATCCGTTCGATCAGCGCGCAAATTCTCGGAAACGCCGTCATTTCCACCCCGTCGCCCTTCATCCAGGAGCAGACGACGAAGGTGTAGAAATCCGCGATGCTGAGGACGCTTCCACCGACGAAATCGCCCCTCAGGCAATGATTCTCGATGATGCGGGCGCTCTGGGTCATCGTCTCGGGCACCTTGGCGGCCATGTCCGCATGGCTTTCCGTCTTGTCGGCCCAGCGGGCGCCGCGTCGCGCGTGGGCGTGGTTCACATGCGCGGTGGTGGCGAGGTAGTACATGACCGACCGCAGATGCGCGGCGGCGAGCGAGTCCGAGGGCATGAGTCCGGCGTCCGGAGCGAGGGCCGCGACAAGTTCGAGGATGGCGCCGGTTTCGGTCAGCCGCTGGCCATCGGCCAGTTCGAGCACGGGCACGCGGCCCTTGGGGTTTATGGACTGATAGGCGGGCAGGGTCTGTTCCCCGGCAGCGAAATCCAGGATCACCGGTTCGAACGTCAGGCCGGCCTCCTTCATGGCGGCGAAGACGGCGACCGATATGGTTCCGCGGGCACAGTATAGGCGCATGTCTTGTCTCCTCAGAGATGTGTCTGGGCGTGGTGGCGGTCGGGCGGTTCGAGATGCGGAATGGCGTTGAAGAGCACCGGGGCGAGGGATCCCCCGATGGGAAAGAGCCGGTGCAGGGAGCTGTTGAAGATCGCCAGCGCCATGGTCGCCGTGGCCCCGATGTCGAGCCGCATCGCGTGGCGCATCGAAAAGGCGATGAGCCCGCCGGAGGTGACGACAAGCGCCGGGCCGTCGCCTTCGGCGATCTCGGTCAGGACAGAGCGGATCCGGGTTTCGAAATCGGCAAAGCTTTCGGGCGCCCCGGCGATCCGGTCTTCCTGCCAGGCTGTGAAGATGCGCGGCAGATGGGCCACAAAACCTTCCCGGTCGTCGGGAACCGGCAGGCCGTGTTCGGTCTCCATCGCGCGGGCGAGGGTGAAATATTCCAGCTCGTTCAGGCGCGCGTCGCGCACGGGCTCGAGATCGATCCCCATCGCCTCGGCGGTTTCCACATGGCGTCTCAAGGTGCCGGTGTAGAGCCGGGCGTGAAAATGCTGGCAGTCGCGCAGATAAGACCCGAGCCAGGCCGACTGGCGGTGCCCCAGCGCGCTCAGCCGGTCGTAGTCCAGCTCGTCGCGGGCGGCGGAATTCGCCTGGCCGTGGCGGATGAGTGTGATGTGGGACATGCGTTCCGTTCTGTGGCTGCCAGTCCGTGTTAGGCGCGGTGCGTCGCGCTGGAAAGGTCCCGCGTCGGGCAGCTCCAAGATTCCCCTCCTGCGGTGCATCCGCGCCGCGCGGACGCCAATGGGAAACCGTGATGCCGTGTTTCCCGCCCGGCATGTCGACTTTTGGCCTGCTTGGCACAGGGCCGAATGACTATAGATTCATCAGTGCAATGCAGGAGTGGACCCGATGACCGACAGCATAACCTTCACGCTCGACGGCGAGGAGGTAACAGCGGCGCCGGGCGAGACGATCTGGGAAGTGGCGAACGGTCGCGGGCTGGTGATCCCGCATCTGTGCCACAAGCCCGCGCCGGGATACCGGCCCGACGGCAACTGCCGGGCCTGCATGGTGGAGATCGAGGGGGAACGGACGCTCGCCGCCTCCTGCATCCGCGAGCCCGCGCAGGGGATGGTGGTCAAATCGGCATCGGCGCGGGCGAAATCTGCGCGCAGGATGGTGCTCGAGATGCTGGTGGCGGATCAGCCTGCGCATGACGCCGCCCATGACAAGTCGAGCCACCTCTGGGACATGGCCGAACTGAACGGGGTCGCGCAAAGCCGTTTCCCCAAGCTCGAGCGCGAGCGTATTCCCCTGCTCGACGACAGCCATATCGCGATGCGGGTCAATCTCGATGCCTGCATCCAGTGCAATCTCTGCGTGAGGGCCTGCCGCGAGGTCCAGGTCAACGACGTGATCGGCATGGCCGGGCGCGGACATGACAGCTTTCCCGTCTTCGACATCGACGATCCGATGGGCGCCTCGACCTGTGTGGCCTGTGGAGAATGCGTTCAGGCCTGTCCGACCGGCGCGCTGATGCCAGCCTCGGTTCTGGACGACGCGCAGATCGGGGATTCGCAGGACTACGACCGCGAGGTCAAGAGCGTCTGCCCCTTCTGCGGGGTCGGCTGCCAGGTCTCGCTGAAGGTCAAGGACGACCGCGTGATCTATGTGGACGGCGTGGACGGTCCCGCGAACGAGGGGCGTCTATGCGTGAAGGGGCGCTTCGGCTTCGACTACATTCACCACCCCCACCGCCTGACGAAACCGCTGATCCGGCGGCAGGATGCGCCGGAGAAGGGACTGAACGTCGATCCGGCGAACTGGCAGACGCATTTCCGCGAGGCCAGCTGGGACGAGGCGCTGGACTTCGCTGCCGGCGGACTGAAGGGGCGCGGTCGCGAGGTGGCCGGTTTCGGTTCCGCCAAGTGCACCAACGAGGAGGCCTATCTCTTCCAGAAGATGATCCGGCAGGGATTCGGTCACAACAACGTCGACCACTGCACCCGGCTTTGTCACGCCTCGTCTGTGGCGGCGCTGATGGAGAACGTGGGCTCCGCTGCCGTGACCGCCACCTTCAACGAGATCGAGAACGCCGATGTGGCCATCGTCATCGGGGCCAACCCGGTCGAGAACCATCCCGTCGCCGCGACCTATTTCAAGCAGTTCACCAAGCGCGGCGGCAAGCTGATCGTGATGGATCCGCGCGGCGTGGGCCTGCGCCGCTTTGCTTCGCACATGCTCCAGTTCCGCCCTGGCGCGGATGTGTCGATGCTGAACGCGATCATGCATGTGATCGTCGAGGAGGGGCTCTACGACCAGCAATACATCGACGCCTATACCGAGAACTGGGCGGCGGAGAAGGCGCATCTGGCGCAATTCCCGCCCGAGAAGATGGCCGAGATCTGCGGCATCGACGCCGAGGTGTTGCGGGACGTGGCGCGGACCTTCGCGGGCGCCAAGTCGGCGATGATCTTCTGGGGCATGGGGATTTCCCAGCATATCCACGGCACCGACAATTCCCGCTGCCTGATCAGCCTCGCGCTCATGTGCGGGCAGGTGGGCCGGCCGGGCACAGGGCTTCACCCGCTGAGGGGTCAGAACAACGTTCAGGGTGCCTCGGACGCCGGGCTGATCCCGATGTTCCTGCCCGACTACCAGTCCGTGACTGACGACGGCGTACGCTCGGCCTTCACATCGGTCTGGGGATCCGGGGACTTCTCGAACGAGAGGGGCCTGACGGTGACGGAGATCATGGATGCGGTTCACGCGGACCAGATCAAGGCGATGTACATCCTCGGGGAGAACCCGGCCATGTCGGATCCTGATGTGGATCATGCCCGGGACGCGCTGGCGAAGCTCGACCATCTCGTGGTGCAGGACATCTTCATCACCGAGACGGCGAATTATGCCGACGTGATCCTGCCCGCCTCTGCCTTCGCCGAGAAGTCGGGGACCGTGACCAACACGAACCGTCAGGTCCAGATGGGCCGTCCGGCGGTGCCGCCGCCGGGCGAGGCGCGCGAGGATTGGTGGATCGAGGTGGAACTGGCGAAGCGGCTGGGCCTCGGCTGGGACTACGCAGGTCCGGCGGAGGTCTTCGCCGAGATGAAGCGCAACATGAAGAGCTTCGACAACATCACCTGGGATCGGCTCGAGCGTGAGAATGCGGTGACCTACCCGTCGCTCTCGCCCGAGGATCCCGGCCAGCCCATCGTCTTTGGCGAGGGGTTTCCGCGACCGGAGGGGCGGGCGAGGTTCACCCCCGCCTCGGTGATCCCGCCGGACGACGTGCCGGACGCGGATTATCCGATGATCCTCACCACGGGTCGCCAGCTCGAGCACTGGCATACCGGGTCGATGACACGCCGCGCCAGCGTGCTTGACGGGCTGGAACCGGAAGCCAATTGCTCGCTTCATCCCTCGACCCTGCGCAAGCTCGGCGTCGAACCGGGCGAGCATGTACAGCTGACGACCAGGCGAGGGACGATCTCGATCATGGCGCGGGAAGACCGGGCGGTGTCGCCGGACATGGTATTCGTGCCGTTCGCCTATGTGGAGGCGGCGGCCAATATCCTGACCAATCCGGCGATCGACCCTTATGGCAAGATCCCGGAGTTCAAGTTCTCGGCGGTACGGGTCGAGAAGGCGGGAGTCCCGATGGAGGCGGCGCAATAGCCTGCCCGCGGTAAGGTGCGGCCTGCCGCACCCTACTCTGCCGCCCAGGCGGCGCGATGCGGATCGGGGCCAGTCCCGAGCATTCCGTTCTTCCCGGTTTCCACTCCGACATCCAGCCCGACGGCGGCTGGCTTGTCGACAGAAGGTTTCCCACGGTCAGTCTTCGTTTGCCCGCCAAAGTTGCGAATGTGGCACCTTGCGAAACGCGGCTGCGCAGCGCCGGTAAATCGGCAGCGTCGCCGCCATCATCTGGCGCCGGGCGTCGGACACCTCCATCGGCCGTGCCGGCCTGATGCCCCAGATCTGGCCTACCCGAAGGCTCTGCCCCTACTCGGTCTCGGCACCGGCCGCAACAAGAACATCGGTCTCGACCTCCGCACCCCGAGCGATCCTCGCGCCGATTCCGACGAGGCAGCGCGGTGCCACCTTGCAGTGGGTCAGCGTGACGTTCTGGCCGATAGTGACGTCCTCGCCGCCCTCGCATCGCAGAACGCTGGTGTCCTGGAAGTTTGTGGAAGCCCCGATGCGTATGGCGTTGTTGCCTGCGTCAAGGCGCCATCCGTACCAGATACTGATGTCCTCGCCGACGATCACCTTTCCTGAAACCGAGGCTGAGGGCGCCACGAAGCAGCGCAGTACGACCTTCGCAGATATTTCCGCCGCGCAGAAGCCTGAGCTGGCCCGCAACTTTCGTCGCCAGTTGGCAAGTTCGCCAGAGGTGACGCCGGCCGCTGGTCTGGCCGCACTTCGCGAGTGGAGCCAGCCGCCCTCGAGCATGCTGTGGGTATAGAGCACGCTACCCGTCGCGAGCACCGTGCCCGGACCGATTCTCGAGCCATCAAGCACGACGACCCTGGAACCGATGACGCTGCAGTCGTCGACGGTACAGGCATTGATCAGTGCGACCTCGCCCACGGTTATATCGTTCCTGATGCGTATGGTGTGGAGGCCATGGGCGATACGTACCGTCGCCCTGAGCCAAGAGGGAAATCGTCGCCGATGTGGATCCTATGCCCGTCCGCGCGGATCACCCTTCTCGCGCCAAGCCAAGCATCCCTTGCGATCGTGGCGCGACCGAGCACCGCCGCGTCCAGTCCTGAAAGGGCGGGAGCGTCTCGAAACGCTGGAAACGTCCCATCTTAGGGCGCGACGAACGCATTGGCGACGTCAGGCATTCATTTTCTCCCGCGCGATGCCGAGCGCGACGCTGACCAGCCCGTTGCGATCTTCCTTGACAGTCATGTAGCGCGCACATCCCCCGGCACAGGGGCCAGACGCTCCACGCAGCAACGCCGGTGCTTCGGCGCGGGTTCGACCCCCCGCCGCGCAGGCGCGGAAGAAGCTGTGCGGGGTGGGTCTGCGATGGCCCGGATCAACGAAGTGTCGCAGCAGTTCCCGTATCGCCCCCGTATCGACGTACCGGATCCGCCGCGAAAGTTCACGCATGATCCTGCGAAGCTGCCCCTTCTCGGAACACCGGCGTTTCTCTGCAGGTGCTCCATGTCGTCTTCGCCCCAGCCGCTCTGCCACGGCCAGCGCACCCGAACTGCCCCTATAGCGGCTGAAGATCGCCGCCACGCAAATCGTGTCCCCGGTGCACATGCCGATCGCCGACATGATCCGCGCGTGGGCATTGAACATTGGCCGCCAGTCGTTTCGCGAGATGGTAAACGCCGACCGTCGCCTCCTCGTTCTGAAGGTCCCGTGCCGGCGGGGGATCGCGCTGGCCGGTACGCGAAGATGATATCCTAAACGCAAATCCGCCCTTCCGAATCCGGCAGCGCCCGGGCAAAGACCTTCACTCCGCGGGCATGGAGATCCGCAAGGTCTTCGAGCGGCAGGTCAATTTCCAATTGCTCCGGCCTCATCGGCACTGCACTATTCTCCAGATCACCGTTCATTGCACGAATTGTCTGCACTCAGTCTGATCAGCGTGGCTCCATATTGCGCTTCGCCAGCTGCATAAGCGACCAACTCAAGATCGATGATCTTTCAGGGTGCAAGTCGGCACAAACCGGCCAGCGGGGTGCCCGGCCCACCGGATATGGCTCGCTGCGCAGCCGATTTCGCCTGGCGGTTGCTATGACTGAAGGATGGTTAGCGCGATGGAATTCGAAGACGCGCCAGAGCCGAGCGAGGCGATCTGCGAGCGGGCGATGTATTTGGTGACCAGATCGTCGATGGCCTTGGGGTCATTGAATTGCGTCAGTTCGGCGCTTCCGAATACCTTCGTCGCCCGCTCTTTGAACACGGAAAGCTGCTGGTCGATATCGATCTGCCCGAATGCTTTCGGAAGGTTCAGCGCGGTTTCGAAAAGACTTCGCAATGGCGGTTGCCCCATGACCGAGAACCATTTCGCGTCATTTGACGATTTGGCGGAGATGGTGTCCGACAGGGTTCTTTGTGCATAGAGCGCGATTCGCATCGTTTCATCCTGTTCGCCCATCGCCACTTCGAAGCTGTTGGCCAGAAAGTTCGCCACGATGCCGTCCGCGAAGCCCGGTCTGTTCACCTGCAGCACCTCGCCGGGGCCAAAGCCAAAAGCCTTGACGAAAGCCTTGTAGCGGTCGTCAGAAAGCTTGTTGGACAAAGCGTCGTCGTTCTTCGATCCTTCTTCCAGCATCTTGCGAATGAAATAGCGGTTGTCGATGTCGTCCTGCAGTCCAAATGCCCCTAGTGCCACCTCGAGCATCCGTCGGTCCTTTACCAGCTGCTCCGCGCTGGCGATCTTCCCGATGTTCTGTCGGAAATAGTCGGTTGACCGTGTGACCGAAGGAGATTTGTTGAAGGCGGCCGTCTGCGACGCATAGGTTCGCTCGAGAAACCGCCAGCCCGCGATGCCACCGGAGGGAACGACCGGCCTGAACATCACGAGGGTCTCGCCGCCATGAGCCGGTCCTCGCGTGCAATGAGCGTACGCAGGGACTTGAGCGCGCGGTAGTGCTGCTTGTCGATAATGGACTGAGACGCTTCCCCAAGCTGCATGCGGCTGTCCGGGTCGGTGAAAACCTGGCTCAGTTCCTCGATTTGCCGCAGGAGCGAAAGATGCGCCTCGGAAGGGTCGTGGTCCCCGGAAAGCACAAGCTGGATTGCGTAGCATGCCCGCCGTACAGGTGTGCTGGCCTCCTGGGGATGTATTGCATCCCTCAGACGCAGAATATGCGTGTCGGGCGTCATGATCGACAGCCGCGTCCTGCGATCGCCGTTCTCGATGACTGCGCCATTGATAAGCACCCTTTCCTTGGGGCCAAGCTTCAGAACGAGTCCGCTCATTTTGTCGGCTCCGATTTTTTAAGACCGCGCAGGATCGCGGTGTTGATCTCGAGCAGCGGAACGGCCGATGCCTTGTCCACAAGGACCTTGCTGGAATATTGCAGCGTGAACTTGGCCAGATATAGGATCCTGGCGCGAAGCTCCGGTTCAAGCAGGTTTTTCGGGTCGGCCACGTCGACTGCCAGCGTGCTCCACAGTTCGCGGTTCTCAAGCAGTGCGGCGGCCATATCGGCGGTTTTCCCAGTATCTATCGCTCGTTTGAGGCGGCTGGTGATGCGCGCTATCACCTCATACTCGGCCCCCCGGGCCGTCTTGATCGGAGCGGAAGTCGGCGCATAGGCGCGCTTTGCCATGGCAGTTGAGTTCACGATGTCACCTTCGCTCGGTCATGGGGGAGGGGATACGGTATCAGGGGCGCGCCTGAACGCGCCCCCGACCATTGGCTTAGCGGAAGAGCGACAGGATCGACTGCGGTGCCTGGTTGGCGATCGACAGGGCCTGGACACCCAGCTGCTGCTGGGTCTGAAGCGCCTGAAGCCGAGCCGACTGTGCTTCCATGTCCGCGTCGACGAGCGAACCGATGCCAGCTGTCATTGCATCCATCACTTTCCCGATGAACGTACCCTGATCCTGGATCTGCTTTGCAGAGGCACCAAGTGCGGCTGCGCCGTCGACGGCCGTCTGGATATGCGCTTCGATGAGCGCAATCGACGCCTCGGCAAGGGTCGCGTCGGACACGTCGATGTCCGACAGGTCGAGGTTGGTGGTGAAATCGACCGCCGAAACGGTGATGTTCGCCGCCGTCACTGCGCCGGTGTTGTCGCGGTCGATCGAGGACAGGACTGTCAGGTCAACACCATCGTCGTTCAGCAGGTTCATGCCGTTGAACTGGGATGCGTTCACGATCGAGGTCACCTGCGCCACCTTGCTGGTGATATCCGCCGTCAGCTTGGTGTAGTCGACGTTTTCACCTGTACCTGCGACAACCTTTTCCTTGATGTCCTTCAGGATGTCGGTGATCTGCTCGGCGCCGGCAAGTGCCACGGCAACGGTCGATTCACCCAGCGAGAGAGCTGAGGAAACCGCCTTGAAGCCGCTGACATCGGACTCCATGACCTTCGAGATGGCCCAGATGGCGGAGTTGTCCTTGGCCCCGGTGATGTCCTTGCCGGTGGCAATGGCGCTCTGGGCCTTCTCCAGTTGCATGTTGGTGGTTTTGAGGGTCTGCAGGGCGACCATGGCGCCGCGGTTGGTAAGAATGCTCGACATAAGCATGCTCCTTCAAAAAAGACGCTTTTTGCGTCGGTGATGCCCCGCCGGCGTTCCCGGCTGGGCGATAAGCGCCTTTCTGACCGTTGCAGTCGCCCCCTTGGGGCGATGCGCCATCCGACCTCGGATGCAGGTGAACCATGCGATCCGAATGCCTAATGCCGCGCTAACGCCTCCCATCCGATTGGATCAAATTGCTTTCAATCGACCCTCACGCGCGCTTCTCGAAAGAAGTCTCCGCATCCATGTCGACCCGCCGCCGCATCCCGCGCTCGTCATATGTATCGAGAGAACTGCGAACCTGGCGCAATGCGGAAAGCCGGGTGGCAACCTTGCGGATCCCCGCGGCCGCCTGTCCGAGGAGATCCTGATTTCTCAAGACCTTTCGTTGAATGCCTGCAAGTTTCTCCGTATCTGCGAAATCGATATCCGACAGCCGCACGATCAGGTCTGCCTTGCGATCCACAAGCCGCGCTATCCGGTCGATTCGCCCCGCAAGCAAGGCGGAACGTTCCGCTTCCAGAAGCTCGTCGAGCTCGTCGACGAGCTGCGAGGTTTCATCTTGCATCGTCGGCCTCCCGTAGCGCGTGATAGATGATTTCGGTAAGACCCAGGCCGCCCGCGCGCACGATCTGCTTTGCCTGTTCCTGGACCAGAAACGATGCGAACTGGTCTTCACCCGCCCCGCCGCCGAAGACATCGCGACTATCGCCAAGTCCTGCGGATTTGAGCATTTCGGCAACGAAGGTGGCTTCGAGCTGTTCGGCGGCCGCGTGCAGGGAATCGTCGTGTCGGCGGGTCGGCGATGCTGGACCCACCCGAGAGAGCGGTGTCATGATGGATATCTCCAATTGCAACTAACTTCCCCGATCATGGACGTGAGCGGTAAAGATGCGGTAACCCGCGGAAGGCATAAGAGCGTCTACTAGGAAGAATTCCCGGAGATGCAGATGCTTGCCGTTCCTTTCCTGACCCCCTCTGCCCGCACCGGCTCGCCGGAGCCTGTCGGAAATCGCACGTCGAGCACTCCGCAAAAGACTGCGGAAGATGAGCGCAGTTTCGATGAGGCCTATGCCAGACAATCTGACCCTGCAGACCGGCGGACGGCGCAGACAGGGCCCAAGGACGCAGCGCAAGATGGATCCCCGGCGGAAGAGGCCGATGCGCCGGAAGCGGTCGCTGACGAAGAGACGGAAGCGCTGTCGGATGGCACCATCGCAGTCGAGACCGGAGACGAGAACGAAGACGAGTTTGTGCGGCACGCGGACCTCACTCCTCACGACACCGAGATCGATGTTCCATTCGCTGCGGTCGGTGACCAGACCGATGCGGAAGTCGGTTCAAAGACACGTTTCACCGCAGCGATTCCGGAAGATTTGGTGATTTCCGAGGCTCCGCGCGTCGTGGAAGCGACCAAGCCGGGCAAGGACCATTCAGGCATAGCCTCTTCTGCAGGCAAGCCGGAACCGGTGGCGGCCACCGCCGCTGCCACCGGCGTGGCGGCCTCCGGCGGAATGCCGGAAATGAGTCTGCCCGACATGGAACGGGACAGGTCCGCCTTTCCCGCGGGCAGAATGGCGGATGCCGGCTCGGCTGATCGAGGTAGCCTGCCGAAAGCCGAAGCCGCGGTACTCGGCGCCGCGGCGGTGGAAGGTCGCCCAGGCAGATCCGAGCGCAGCCGCGAAAAATTCGAGCGAGATCCTTCTAGGCTCGTGCCGGCGACCGCCCGGAACGAGACAGTGCCGCCGCAGGTTGCAAGGCCTTCGGGGGCTGCGTTGAAGGGCAGCGAGATTTCCGAACTTGTCGTCACCGATCGTGGCGGCTTTGAACTTCATCCGGTTCACGGAAGCGATGCGGAGCCTGCCGTGATGTGGGAGTCCCGCGCAGCCGGGCCGGTCCCTGGCACGCACCCGATCCCCAGAGCGGAACTGCCGGTCATGGTAGGTCGACAGCTCGCGGAGGCGATCCAGAGGCATCCGGATCGTCCGGTCGAACTGACGCTGAACCCGCAAGAGCTTGGCCGGGTCAGGCTGAGCATTTCCACCGTCGACGGCGGGATCACGGTGAATGTCCTTGCCGAGCGGCAGGAGACACTGGACCTCATGCGTCGAAACATCGGTCAGCTCGCGCTGGAATTCGCCGAGATCGGATATGCTGATATCGCCTTTGCGTTTGCGCAGGGCGGCTCGGAAGGCGGGCAGAAGCAGGAAAGCGGCGAACGATCCTCCGCGCGCGGATTCGACACCGTGCCTGCCCGCGATAATGACGGTCCGGTTTCGCTGCGGCTGTCGCCGACGGCCGGGCTGGACATAAGGCTGTGAGGGACCATTGATGGATATTGCACCGACAACCGCTCCCAGCGGGGGCGCGAAGACTGCGACCGCTACCCCGGTGGCCGAGCCGAAGTCCAAATCCGGAGTCCTTTCCTCGGATTTCGAGACATTCCTCAAGATGCTCACGGCTCAGGCGCGCTACCAGGATCCGCTCGAGCCGATCGATTCGACCGAGTATGCAGCGCAGCTCGCCCAGTTCTCGATGGTTGAGCAACAGGTGCTCGGTAACGATCTGCTGAAGGTCCTCGGCGACGGGCTGGGGACGGGAAGCATTGCGCAGCTTGCCGGCTGGATCGGAATGGAAGCGCGCAGTTCCGCTCCGGCTCTCTTCGACGGTTCGCCGCTGACGCTTTTCACCAAGCCCATCTCCGGCGCGGATCAGACCTTCCTGATCGTGCGCGATCAGGAAGGGCAGGAGGTGCAGCGATACCAGGTGCCCGAAGCCGGCGAGACAGTGATCTGGGAGGGTCTGGACGCGGGTGGAAGCCCTCTGGCATCGGGGATTTACAGCTTCATCCTTGAATCCCGCACGGCGGGCGAAGTCATCGGAACCACGGTGCCCGAGACCTATTCGCGGGTGACCGAGGCGCGGATGGAGGACGGCGAGAGCCGTCTCATCCTCGACACTGGCGAAGCGGTCGCAGCGAAAGACGTGACCGCGCTACGAGATCCTTCCGCCGGCTGAGAGAACCGCGACAGGGATCCGACCCGGCCCGAATTGCTCCGGCGCACCGGAAGGCACGAGCTTCATTCAGGGTCATCAACTCAACCGGACTGTGACCCGAAGCCCAGCAGATTGGCAATACCACTCAGGGTCGCGATGGCGGCACAGTAACCCACCGTCGGCGTCGTCTGATGGAGCGGCGAAGGCGCTGATCATTGCGACGTTATGGTCGACCCTAAGCCCACATCCCGGATCGAAATCCTGTCCGCGAAGGATGCGCCACGGCGTCGCAACTTGAGCGACGCAGACAATATCGTGGTGGTCGAGGAAAGGGATGGACGCCCACCGCAAGGTTCCGGACTTATGTCAGAGATTGTCGGCCGTATGGGGCGGGACGCCCCCGCCCGCCCTGTAGGACTTCTCGCGATCGAGGGAGGTTGGCCATGCGAAGTGGCATCTCACTGGGTCGCAGGGATTTCTCAAGGCCGATACCTATGGCGGCTTCAACTGTCAATCGGCGGCCAACTTTGACCCCGTATCGGCGTCCAAAATTGACCCCTCATGGGACACGGGCGGCTGGCCCGAGGCGGCGTAGCTTCCACGCGGCGCAGCCGGATCGGGCCAGCGATGATCCGGGTTTCAGGCTCGTGTCTTGAAGCGCCAACTCTCGTTGCCGGTCTCGACGATGTCGCAGTGGTGGGTGAGCCGGTCGAGGAGTGCGGTGGTCATCTTGGCATCGCCGAAGACGCTCGGCCATTCGCCGAAGTCGAGGTTCGTGGTGACGATCACCGACGTGCGCTCGTAGAGGCGGCTGATCAGGTGGAAGAGCAACTGCCCGCCGGTCTGAGCGAACGGTAGGTATCCGAGTTCATCGAGGATGACGAAGTCGAGCCGGCACAGGATGTCCGCGGTGCGGCCCTGGCGGTCGGCGCGGGCCTCGGCGTCGAGCTTGTTGACGAGATCGACGACATTGAAGAACCGCCCCCGTTTACCGCTGCGGATACAGGCGCGCGCGATGCCGACGGCGAGATGCGACTTTCCCGTCCCGGTCCCACCGATCAGCACGACGTTGCGTTGCTGCTCGAGGAAGTCTCCGCCCGCCAGGTCGCGGACCAGCGTCTCGTTGACCGGCGTCTCCTCGAAGTCGAACTCGTCGATTTCCTTAGCCAGCGGCAGCTTGGCGATGGTCATCTGGTATTTGATCGAGCGCGCCTGCTTCTCGCTGATCTCGGCCTTCAGAAGGTCGCCGACGATTTTCTGCGGCTCGTGCTGCCGCTTCACGGCGGTGGCGATGATCTCGTCATACGCCGCCTTCATTCCGTAGAGCTTGAGCTGGCCCATCACGTCCAGCACCTGCGATCTTTCCATGGTCCGGTCTCCTGAGGCTGTCATAGCGTCTGCAATCGGCGACCGGCTCGCAGCTCAGGCGCAGTGCGTCCGGTGTCGCGATGGTCAGGGGCGGCGCCGGCTCGCGGCGGCGGGCGAGGATGTTCAGGACGACGGCAGACGAATGGACGCCCTCGCTCAGAGCCTCGGCGCAGGCCGCGTCCACCGCGTCCAGGCCGTCGGTCAGGATCGCGCTCAGGATCTCGACCATCTGGCGGTCGCCGTTCGGCACGCGGCCGAGCTTGCGCTGCACGCGCCGCATCGCCGCCGGCAATTCCCAGTCCTTGAACGGCGCGCCGTTCCGCAGCGCGCCCGGCTTTCGGGCGAGTACAGGCACGTAATGCAGCGGATCGAAGATGTCCTTGCCGCGACCGAAGGCGCGGGCGTGCTCGCCGACAATCTTGCCATCCTGCCAGATCTCGATCCGTTCGGCATAGGCACGGACCTCGACAGCCCGGCCGACCGCGCGGGCGTCGACCGAGTATCGGTTGTTATCGAACCGCACGAGGCAAGTCTTCGACACGGAGGCAGGCACCGCGTGGAAGCCGTCGAACCGCCCGGCATAGGGCACGAGGCACGGTCGCTCTTCCTCGAACACCTCCCAGGTCGTCCGGTCGCGCATCTCCGGATGGGGGTGCGACTTCGCCCAGGCGACGCAGCGGTCCTCGAGCCAGGCATTGAGCTCGGCGTAGCTCTTGAACCGCGGCCGCGGCACGAAGAACCGCCGGCGCACCACGCCGACCTGGTTCTCGACCTGGCCCTTCTCCCAGCCGGAAGCAGGCGTGCAAGCGACCGGATCGACGAGGTAATGCCCGCACATCTGCTGGAAGCGGCGATTGTAAGCCCGATCCCGGCCGACGAAGATCGTGTCCACGGCGGTCTTCATGTTGTCGTAGATACCGCGCGCGCAGGCGCCGCCGAAGAAGGCGAAGGCCTTGTCGTGCGCGTCGAAGACCATCTCCTGGCTCTCGCGCGGATAGGCCCGCACGAACAGCATCCGACTGTAGCAGAGCCGGACATGCGCGACCTTCACCGTCGTGGTCACCCCGTCGATCAGGACGACCTCATGGCTCCAGTCGAACTGGTAGGCTTCGCCGGGATCGAAGCTCAAGGGCACGTAGGCGGCAGCCGAGGCTTCCCGTTCGGTCTTCGTCCACGACGAGGCATAGCGCCGGACGGCATCATAGCCGCCTTCGTAGCCGAGCGCCTGAAGCTCCTCGAAGATCCGGATGCGCGTGAGCCGGTCCCGCTTCGGTTTGCGGGCGTTCTCGGCCAGCATCCGGTCGAGCTCGTCCTTCCAGGGCCCTATCTTGGGCTGCGGCTGGACGCTGCGCTCGTAGCTGAACTCCGTTGCTCCGGACCGGATCACCCTGCGCACCGTGTTCCGCGATACGCGCAGCTCCCGGCAGATCTGCTTGATCGGCTTCTTGTCTTGGAAATACGCCCGACGGATCTTCGCGATTGTCTCCACGACCAACATCCCGCACCTGCTCCCGGTTGCTCCAGGAGCATCATGGCCACCGATGTAAGGGGGTCATTTTTGGACGCCGATCACCCCGCTACGGTGTCATTTTTCCACGCCGGGTCACACTTCAACGGCCACTTTCGCGGTGACGGAGCTGAACGCCCTCTGTTGTGGCAATGCTCGACCGAATTTCTTGGAGCTCGAGGACATCAAGGAAAATGTCGCCGGAAAGAGACATGGCACGACATATCGCCTGCCATATCGGAAGCTGTGAAGAAAATAGACGCCATCTGCGAAATCGAGCGCCAGATCAACTTCCTGTACAGTACCAGCCGTATCGCGGCCGGCCACCGGCTGGTCCGCCCTCTGCGCGACGAGTTGCATAGCTGGATTAGGGTCAAGCAAGGAGAGATGTCGAAAGACAACCCCCTCGCGAATTCGATAGCCTGTACGTTCGGGAAGGAGCGATGGTATGCCTTCGCGTTCGTCCTGAAAGACGGGTGGATCTATCTGACAGGAAATGCCGCCGAGCGCGCACTGCGCAGTGTCGCGATGGGACGGACGTCTGGGCTATTCGCAGGCTCCAGGTGCGGCGGGCGGATACCGCGCTGCTTTGATGTACACAATGTTTGATGTACACAATGATCGTCACTGTCAGGATGACCGACATCGACCAAGAGGCCTGGTCCCCTGAGGCAATCGCAAGGCTGCGGAGCGCAAGCTCATCGCCAGTGCTGTTTCCTGCAACTGGAAGCCAGCGTTAGAACGCTGTATCGCCTGACCAAGCCCGGCGCTCGTTGCTTATTCAAGACCGAATGGCTGTCGCGGCAAATCATGTACCCCGAGCCATCCTCATGGACCGGATGGGTCCTTACCGCCACGAAGGTGAACTACTTGCACGCCGTTCCAGTCGATCTGCCTCTGAGGCGACTTAAACTGTTCCAGACACAATGCTCGAATGGCGCGGTAGCTTCAGCGCACCTTGCGACCCGCCGCAGCTACCGCGCCAATGTCATGCTACCGAGCTCTTCTGCTTTTCAAACCTGATTGCCGCAAGTGCCATGCGCGATCATCCGGCAAGCCGCCCGGCGACGTCGAGAAGGCGCGAGGTCTGATGACGGATGACGTCCCTCGCCGTCTCGTCGACCTCACCGGCCATACATGACGCGCCGTAGGGATTTCCGAGCTTGAACATCACATCCCCGGTATATCCGGGCGCGACCAGAATGGCGCCCCAGTGCATGAACATGGTGTAGAGACCGATGAGCGTCGTCTCCTGTCCTCCATGTTTGGTGCCCGTGGATGTCATCGCGCTGACCGCCTTTCCGGCCAACGAGCCGTCGCTCCAGAGCGGACCCAGCGTGTCGATGAAGGACTGGACCTGGCTCGGTGCAGCGGAAAAGCGGGTGGGCACTGAAAACAGGATGGCGTCCGCCCACGTAAGGTCGTCAGGCTCGACCACCGGAATGTCCTGCATCTTCTCCAGCGTATCCTTCCATTCCTGCTTGCTGTCGATCGCCTTTTGAGGTGCGGTCTCTGCGCAGCGACGCAGGCGCACCTCCGTACCAGCCCCCTTCGCCGCCTCTTCGGCGACACGGGCCATTTCGAGGTTGGTTCCGGTCGAAGAGTAGAAAACGATCGTCAGTTTGGTATCGGACATTGCGAGTCTCCTTTTGGCCATCCAACGCGTTGTTGCGCGGCAGGTTGCAATTCAAGGCGCCACGAGAGGCGCACAGCGCTTGCGCGAGTGTGCACATTGGGGCTTTCGCGCGCGCAGCCAAAAGACGATATGGAAGCGCATCATGGACCAGGACATCTCGACCCGCCATTTCGAAGAGGTAGCGCGACGCACCGTCGCGACCCTTCCCCCGGCCTTTCGTCACCCCGCCCAGGAAGTCGCGCTGCGGGTTGCGGACTGGCCCGCGCCACAGATGCTGGACGAGCTGGAAATCGACGATCCCGAAACGCTGACCGGTCTCTACGAGGGCATTCCGATGACCGAGAAATCGACGTGGGACGTGCCGGTGCAGCCGGATGTGGTCTGGGTCTTCCGCAGGCCGATCCTGGCCGAATGGGAGGACCGCGGGGACGTCGAACTTGACGATCTGATCGCGCATGTGGTGATCCACGAATTCGCGCACCACTTCGGCTGGAGCGACGCGGACATCGCCCGGATCGACCGCTGGTGGGAGTGAGGCGACCGGTGGTTCAAGCGGGCGCGCGTCAGTAATCCACGCCGCGTTGCGCCTTGATGCCGGACTTGATGGGGTGCTTGACCTCGACCATTTCGGTGACGAGATCGGCATAGTCCACAAGTTCGGGCTTGGCATCGCGACCGGTCAGGATCACGGCCGTCCGCGGATCGCGGGCCTCGAGCGCGGCAATGACGCGGGAAACGGGAAGATAATCGTAGCGCAACGCGATGTTTATCTCGTCGAGCACGACAAGATCGAATTCCCCGCTCGTCATCATCTCTTCTGCCTTGCCGAATGCCGCTTCGGCGGCGGCGATATCGCGCGCGCGGTCCTGGGTGTCCCAGGTGAAGCCCTCGCCCATCGAGTGCCAGGCAACTCCTCCGATGCTCTCGAAGAAGTGCCGCTCGCCGGTCATCCACTTGCCCTTGATGAACTGGACGACGCCGACGGTCTGCTTCCAGCCGAGCGCACGGATCATGACGCCCATCGCGGAAGAGGTCTTTCCTTTGCCGGGACCGGTATGCACCAGCACAAGTCCGCGTTCGGGATCATGCAGTTCGGCCCGGCGTGCGGCCTTTTCGGCCTGGGTTTTCTTGCGCTCTTCCCGGTGCTCGTCGGACGTGGACATCGTGATTTCCTTTCTCATCCCTTGTGGGCCATCAGCGGTCGCGCCTTGCCGCGCGGAAGACCAAGCCGGTGTTCACGCCAGATCACCAGGATTCCGGCGACGATGACCAGCGAGGCGCCTGCCAGCATGGTCACGGTGGGCAGTTCCGAGAACCAGATATAGCCGATGGCGACCGCGAAAAGGATTTCGGTATAATCGAAGGGGGCCAGCATCGAGGGCGTGCCGAAGCGGTAGGCGGAGGTGATGCAGATCTGCCCCATCCCGCCGAGAAAGCCGGCCGTGACCAGAAGTGCCAGCGTCGGAGCGTCGGGCATGGCCCAGCCAAAGGGCAGGGTGGCAAGGCCCAGAACCGCGGCGAAGACGGAAAAGTAGAAGACGATGGCCGCGGTGCTTTCGGTCTGGACGAGCTGCCGGATGTGGATCTGCGCGAGACTGCGCATGGCCGTCGCCACGAGGATGAGGGCCACGCCGAGCGATGCGCCGTCCTGCAGGCCGCCCCAGTTGCCGAGACGTGGCGACAGGATGACGATGACGCCCACCAGCCCGAGCGCCACGGCGGAGATCCGGAACATCCGGATGCGTTCCCCCAGCAGCACCGCGGCGAGGATCACGGTGAAGATGGGGGTCGCGAACCCGATGGCCGTCGTCTCGGGCAGGGGGAGCAGCCCAAGGCCGGCGAAGCCGAGCCCCATCGCCGTGGTTCCGATCACGCCGCGCCACAGATGCCCCATGGGATTTGCGGTCTTCAGCCCGTCACGCAGCTGCCGGCGCTGGCCAAGCCAGATCAGGATGACCGGAATCGCGAAGAAGGAACGGAAGAACACCTGCTCGCCCGAGGGGATCGACTCGGACGTTGCCTTGATGATCGCGGACATGAACGCGAAGAAGGCGATGGCGGTCAGCTTCAGGCCGAGCCCAAGCATCGGCCGTGTCGAATGATCGGCGACCTTCATGGCGCGCAGCGGGGAGTTTCGGGAGATTTCAACCGATCATGCCGCGGTTGGCGCCCACCTGCCCGCGATGCAGCAGCATATGATCGAGCAGCACGCAGGCCATCATCGCCTCTCCCACCGGCACCGCGCGGATGCCGACGCAGGGGTCGTGCCTGCCCTTGGTGACGATCTCGGTTTCCTCTCCTGAGCGCGTGATGGTCCGGCGCGACGTGAGGATGGAAGATGTCGGCTTGACCGCGAAGCGCACGACAATGTCCTGCCCGGTCGAAATGCCGCCGAGAATGCCACCCGCGTGGTTCGAGCTGAACTCGGGTCCGCTGTCGCCCATGAAGATCTCGTCCGCGTTCAGCTCGCCCGTCAGCATCGCGGCCGACATGCCTTCGCCGATCTCGACTCCCTTGACCGCGTTGATGCTCATCATCGCGGCGGCGAGGTCGGTGTCGAGCTTTGCGTATACCGGCGCGCCGAGCCCCGCCGGGACGCCGCGCGCGACGACCTCGATGACGGCGCCCACGGAGTTGCCGGACCTGCGCAGCCCGTCGAGGTAGTCCGCCCAGTCTTGCGCCGCCTGCGCGTCGGGCGTCCAGAAGGGATTGCGCTCGATTTCGTCCCAGTCGAAGCGGTCGCGGTCGATCTCATGCGCGCCCATGCGGACCATGTAGCCCGTGATCCGGATATCAGGCGCCAGGGCGCGGATCGCCTCGCGCGCCAGCCCGCCGGCGGCCACGCGCGCCGCGGTCTCGCGCGCCGAGGAGCGTCCGCCGCCGCGATAGTCCCGGATCCCGTATTTCTGCCAGTAGGTGATGTCGGCATGCCCGGGGCGGAATTTCTCGGCGATTTCAGAGTAGTCCTTCGAGCGCTGATCGGTGTTCTCGATCATCAGCTGAACGGGGGTGCCGGTGGTGACGCCCTCGAACGTGCCGGACAGGATCTTCACCTCGTCGGCCTCGCGGCGCTGGGTGGTGTATTTGTTCTGGCCGGGTTTGCGGCGGTCGAGCCAGTGCTGGATCATCGCCGCGTCGACCGCCACGCCCGGCGGGCAGCCGTCCACCGTGGCCCCAAGCGCCGGACCGTGGCTTTCGCCCCAGGTGGTCACGCGGAAGAGATGGCCGAAGCTGTTGATGGACATGGGCGGAACGCTCCTTCGGTCCCGTGATTAGCCGGGGCATGGGAGAGCCTCAAGCCTTATCGCTTGCCAAGGCCGGGGCGGCGTTCTACCTCTTGGCACACCTCGGGGGGCCAATCCGGCTGAGATGCGACTTGTCGCGGACCCGTTGAACCTGAACCGGTTAACACCGGCGGAGGGAAGGTCTGGACCAATCCATTCTTTTTCTTTCGCCGCATATCTTTGGAGTATGCGATGAAAACCCTTGCCCTTGCCATGGCAGTCTCGGGATGCATGTCGGCGGCGATCGCCGAAACACCTGTCCTCACGATCTACGCAGGCGATTACTTCACGTCCGAATGGGGACCCGGCCCGATCATCGAGACGGAATTCGAGAAGCGCTGCGGGTGCGACGTCCAGTTCGCCACCGGCGAGCTGTTGCCGCGCCTGCTTCTCGAAGGCGAACGCACGAAGGCCGACATCGTGATCGGCCTGACGACCGACGTGACGGCGAAGGCGCGCGCGACGGGACTTTTCGCGCCGCATGGGCAGGATCTGTCGAAGCTCACGCTGCCGGTGGACTGGACGGACGAGATATTCCTGCCCTTCAACTACGGGCACACGGCCTTCGTATATGACGAAACGCGGCTGGCCGAGCCCCCGGCCAGTTTCGATGCGCTGCTCGACATGCCCGATGACGTGAAGATCGCGATTCAGGATCCGCGCACGTCGATCTCGGGCCTCGCGCTCGTGCTCTGGGTGCAGGCGGTCTACGGGGATGGGGCGGAAGCGGCCTGGGAGAAGTTGGCGCCCAAGATTCTGACGGTGACGAAGGGCTGGTCTGAAAGCTACGGGCTGTTCACCGATGGCGAGGTGGACATGGTGCTGAGCTATACGACCTCGCCCGCCTACCACATCATCGCCGAGGAGGACCTGACCAAGCACGCGGCCATCTTCCCCGAGGGGCATTACTTCATGGCCGAAACGGTCGGCAAGATCGCCGCAACCAAGCAGCCTGAACTGGCGGATGCCTTCATGGACTACGTGTTGTCGGAGGATTTTCAGAAGATGATCCCGACCGCGAACTGGTCGCTGCCTTCAGCGCTGCCGACGTCGGAATGGCCTGCGGAATGGGCCGATCTGCCGCTGCCCGACAAGGTGCTGTTCTACAACGAGGACGAGGCGGCGGCGCTGCGTGACGCGGCGGTCGAGGCATGGCGCCGCGCCCTTTCGCGATAGGCGCGCGCGGCGGGATTGTCGCGGCGGCTATCGTTGCCGCGCTGATCCTCGCCGCCTTCGCCGGCATATTTCTCAGGGCCGAACCCGGGCGCGGGTTCGGTCCGGGGGATTGGGCGGCGGTGCGCTTCACGATCTGGCAGGCGCTGCTGTCCGCCCTTCTCTCATGCCTGTTGGCGGTTCCGGTCGCGCGGGCGCTGGCCCGTCGCCGGTTTCCCGGGCGCGGCATGCTCGTGATCCTGCTTGGAGCGCCCTTCATCCTGCCGGTGATCGTCGCCGTCCTGGGGCTGCTGTCGGTCTTCGGTCGGTCGGGCTGGCTCAACGGCCTTCTGGGGCTGCTGGGCCTGCCGGCGCTGACGATCTACGGGTTGCAGGGCGTGGTTCTGGCGCATGTGTTCTTCAACCTGCCGCTGGCCACGCGTCTGCTGCTGCAAGGGTGGCAGTCGATACCGTCAGAGCGGTTCCGCCTTGCCGCCCAGCTGGACCTCACGCCGGGGGCCGTGTTCCGGGCGCTGGAATGGCCTCTGCTCGCCCGCATCCTTCCCGGGGCCTTCGCGCTGATCTTCGTGATCTGCCTGACGAGCTTCGCGGTCGCCCTCACGCTGGGCGGCGGGCCGCGGGCAACCACGGTCGAGCTGGCCATCTATCAGGCCTTCCGCTTCGATTTCGACCTCGCCCGGGCCGCCGGGCTGTCCCTGTTGCAACTCGTGCTTGCCGGCGGAGCCGCCCTGCTGGCCCTGCGTCTCGTGCCGCAGGTGTCGGTGGGCGGCGGGCTCGACCGCGCAGTGGCGCGCTGGGATGCGCGGGGCGGCGCGCAGAAGGCGCTCGATGCCGTTGCGATCGCCGGCGCGGCGCTGTTTCTGCTGCTGCCGCTGCTGGCGGTGGCGCTGTCGGGCATGGGCGGGCTGCTGACGATGCCCGCATCGGTCTGGCGCGCGGCGCTGACATCCCTGTGGGTCGCGGGCCTCAGCACCGGCCTGCTTCTGGCGATGGCGCTGCCGATGGCGGGCTGGATCGCCGGACGGCGCGGCGGTAGCGCCGAGGCGATAGGCCTTCTCGGACTGGCGACCTCGCCGCTGATGATCGGGACCGGCTGGTTCATCCTGCTCAATCCGGTGATATCGCCGGCCACGCTTGCCCTGCCGGTCACAGCGCTGGTCAACGCGCTGATGTCGCTGCCTTTCGCCCTGCGTATTCTCGTGCCGCAGATGCGCGCCACGTTCGAGGATTACGGTCGGCTCGCGGCAATGCTCGAGCTGCGCGGCTGGGCGGCCTGGCGTTGGCTGGTCCTGCCGCGCCTGCGCTCCCAGATCGGCTTCGCCGCAGGGCTGGCGGCGGCGCTGTCGGTGGGCGATCTCGGCGTGATCGCGCTGTTCGCCGATCCCGACAGCGCCACCTTGCCGCTGCAGATGTACCGGCTGATGGCGGCCTACCGGCTGGACGAGGCGGCGGGGGCGGCGCTGCTGCTGCTGATCATGGCGCTGGGGCTCTTCTGGCTCTGCGAGAGGGGAGGACGCCGGGATGCTGAGGCTTGAGGAGGTGAAGATGGACCTTGGCAGCTTCTCGCTGTCGGCGGATTTCGGCATCGCACAGGGTCGCCGCGTCGCCGTGATAGGGCCTTCGGGCGCCGGCAAGTCCACGCTGCTGTCGGCGATCGCGGGATTCCTGCAACCGTCCCGCGGAAGCATCCGCTGGAAAGGGACCGATATCACCGTGGCGCGGCCGGGAGACCGCCCCGTCGCGATGCTGTTTCAGGACAACAACCTCTTTCCCCATCTCACCGTCGCACAGAATGTCGGTCTTGGCCTGCGGCCAGACCTGAAGCTCGGCGCGGCCGAGGCAGAGCGCGTCGCGCGGGCGCTGCTGCGGGTCGGCCTGGACGATCAGGCGCAGAAGCGGCCGGGCGCCCTGTCGGGCGGGCAGCAGAGCCGCGCGGCGCTGGCAAGGGTTCTGGTCCAGGATCGCCCGCTGCTGCTGCTCGACGAGCCCTTCGCCGCGCTCGGTCCGGCGCTGCGGCGCGACATGCTGGCATTGGTGCGGGAACTGACGGATGAGACGGGCGCGACGCTGATGATGATCACCCATGCACCCGAGGACGTCGGCCGCATTGCCGAAGAGGTGATCTTCGTCGACGGCGGGGTCGCGCAGGGCCCGCAATCGGCGGCGGAGCTGATGCGCGACCCGCCGCCGGCGCTGAAGGCCTACCTCGGCTGAAGGATCACGCCGCCCGCTCGGCGCCTTCGTCGGGAACCGCGATCCGCGTGCGGGCGTCGACGATGCCGAGCGCCGCCCGAGCCGCCTCGCGGCCCTTCACGAGGAAATGGTCGCGAAAGATGGCCTCGTGATGCGGCGTTTCCTGATAGTGATGCGGCGTCAGCGAAACCGACAGCACCGGCACGCCGGTATCGAGCCCGGCGCGCATCAGCCCGTCGACGACCGCCTGCGCGACGAAATCGTGCCGGTAGATACCCCCATCGACGACCAGGGCCGCGCAGATGACCGCGCCGTAGCGCCCGGTCGCGGCCAGGTCGCGCGCCATCAGCGGAAGCTCGAAAGCCCCCGGCACATCGAAGACATCGACGTCGGCCGGCGCAACGATCTCGAGAAAACCCTCGAGGCTTCGGTCGACGATTTCCGCGTGCCAGCGTGCCTTGACGTAAGCGAACCGGGTGTGTGCCATCTTGCGATCTCCTTTTCCGAACGGACACGTCCACCCAAGGCGATCACGCATCAGGACCGTGCGCCCAGGGGACACGCGCTGCCTGCTGCATTCTCTTCCATCCGGACTGTGACCGTCGGCTCCGGCATCGCACCGGATCTGCTGACCTCCGGAGAAGCGGTCTCCGAAGCGCTCGCGGGCTCGCGAATGGTCTGACGACCGCCCGCATACCGCCGGTGGGGAATTTCGCCCCGCCCTGAGAACCCGCGCAGCTTGCACGCTGGCGCTTTTGCCTGCAAGACGCGATAGTTTCCCGCCTGGAGCCGTCCGCCATGCATCCGAACCCGATCTACCATACCGAGAGCAGCGAGACGAACCTGGCCTATGCGCGCGAACGCGGGTTCGGCACGCTTGCCGTTTGCGGGACGGACGGGCCGCTGCTGAGCCATGTACCTTTCCTGCTCGATGAGGATGGCGGCCACGCGTGGCTGCATCTCGTGCGCTCGAACCCCATCGCGCGCGCCCTCCGCGACGGGCCGCTGGCCTGCAAGATCGCCGCGAACGGGCCGCACAGCTATGTCTCGCCTGACTGGTACGGGATCGAGGATCAGGTTCCGACGTGGAATTACGTCGCCGTGCACCTGTCGGGGCGGCTCGAACTGCGTCCCGCGGAAGATCTGCGCGAGGTGCTCGACAGGCAGTCAGCCTTCTTCGAGCGTCAGCTCCTGCCGAAACCGGAATGGCTGGTCGAGAAGATGCCGCCCGATGCGCTGGAGAAGATGATGCGCGTGATCGTGCCCTGCCGGATGGCGGTCACAGGCGTCGACGGGACCTGGAAGCTGAACCAGAACAAGCCCGAGGACGTGCGCCTGAGCGCCGCGCGCCATGTGGAGGCCTATGGGCTTGGCAGCGAGATCGCGACGCTTGCCGCGCTGATGCGGGGATCCTGAGGTAGGGGCGCCGCGTCTGGCCGATGGACAGTCCGGCCTGCCCTGCCTAGTGTGCGCCCAGGCAGCGCCAGGAGCACCATATGAAACTGTTCCATTCACCCAGTTCCCCCTACGTTCGCAAGGTCATGGTGCTTCTGCACGAACTCGGCCGCATCGACGCCGTGACGCTCGAAATCGTGTCCACGACGGTGCTCGAGCCTTCCAAGGCGCTTACCGCCGGCAACCCGCTGAGCAAGATCCCGGCGCTCGAACGTCCCGACGGGCCCACGCTTTACGACAGCCGCGTGATCTGCGCCTATCTCGACGATCGGTTTCAGGGTGGCCTCTATCCCGCGAACCACGCCCGCTGGGATGTCCTGACGCTCGAGGCGACGGCCGACGGAATCATGGATTGTGCCGTGAACATGGCCTACGAGCTTCGCCTGCGTCCCGAAGAGAAGCGTTTCGACCAGTGGCTGGAGGCGCAATGGGGCAAGGTTTCTCGTGCGGTCTCCGCGCTGGATGCCCGCTGGATGAGCCATTTGCGCGGGCCGCGCGACATGGGCCATATCGCGGTGGCCTGTGCACTGGGCTATCTCGACCTGCGTCATGATGCGCGCAACTGGCGCAAGGGAAATGACGCCCTTGCCGCATGGTTCGCCGAATTCGATTCCCGGCCCGCCATGCTGGCGACCCGCCCGCCAGCCGCCTGACCGGTGCCGAAGGGCTGTCCCGCGCCGCAGATTTTGCCAGCCCCTGCGACCCTTTGCGGCACTATCGAGTCTGGACGCAGATGGTCGACATCGGTACATAGCGCCCTGAGACCGGCTGCGCTTGCGCGGCCTCAGCATGCGTAGGCGGCCCCAAGGCCCAGAACTGGAGTACACCCGTGTCCCAAGCTGAAGATCACCCAGGCACCCGGAGGGATTTCCTTTACTACGCCACCGCCGGCGCCGGTGTGGTTGCGACCGGAGCGGCGGTCTGGCCGCTGGTCAACCAGATGAACCCCTCTGCGGACGTGCGGGCGCTTGCCTCGATTCGCGTCGACGTGAGCGGTGTCGAGCAAGGCACGCAGCTGACCGTGAAATGGCTCGGCAAGCCCGTCTTCGTCCGCTACCGGACCGAGGACGAGATCAACGCCGCGCGCGAGGTCGACGTGAACACGCTTCCCGACCAGTCGGCCGAGAACGCGAACCTCCCCGGAGTCCAGCCTGCGACCGACGAGAACCGGGCGATGGCGGGCAAGGAGGAGTGGCTCGTGATGATGGGTGTCTGCACCCACCTGGGCTGCGTGCCGATCGGCGAAGCCGGTGATTTCGGCGGCTGGTTCTGCCCCTGCCACGGATCGCACTACGATACGGCCGGACGGATCCGGAAGGGCCCCGCACCGCGCAATCTGCCGGTGCCGGTCGCGGAATTCGTGGACGATACCACGATCAAACTGGGTTAAGGGAGAGACGCGAATGTCCGGTATTCCTCACGACCATTACGAGCCGAAGACACGCGGCGAAAAGTGGGTCGATTCCCGCCTTCCGATTCTCGGCCTGCTGTATGACACGCTGATGATCCCCACGCCCAAGAACCTCAACTGGATGTGGATCTGGGGCATCGTGCTCACCTTCTGCCTCGCGCTGCAGATCGTGACGGGCATCGTCCTGGTGATGCATTACACGCCGCATGTGGACCTGGCCTTCGCCTCGGTCGAGCACATCATGCGCGACGTCAACGGCGGCTACATGCTGCGCTACCTGCATGCCAACGGCGCGTCGCTTTTCTTCATTGCCGTCTACGCCCATATCTTCCGGGGCCTCTACTACGGCTCGTACAAGGCCCCGCGTGAGATCACCTGGATCATCGGCATGCTGATCTACCTCTGCATGATGGGCACCGCCTTCATGGGCTACGTCTTGCCCTGGGGTCAGATGTCGTTCTGGGGCGCCACGGTCATCACCGGCCTGTTCGGGGCCATCCCGTTCATCGGCGAGGGGATCCAGACATGGCTGCTGGGCGGGCCTGCCGTCGACAACGCGACACTGAACCGTTTCTTCTCGCTCCACTACCTGCTGCCTTTCGTGATTGCCGGCCTTGTCGTCGTGCATATCTGGGCGTTCCACACCACGGGCAACAACAACCCGACAGGGGTTGAAGTCCGCCGCGGCTCCAAGGCCGAGGCAGAGCGCGACACGCTTCCGTTCTGGCCCTACTTCGTCATCAAGGACCTTTTCGCCCTGGCGGTGATCCTCGTGATCTTCTTCGCCGTGGTCGGCTTCATGCCGAACTTCCTCGGCCATCCGGACAACTACATCGAGGCCAACCCGCTGGCGACGCCGGCCCATATCGTGCCGGAATGGTACTTCCTGCCGTTCTACGCCATCCTGCGCGCCTTCACGGGCGAGGTCTGGGTCGTGCAGATCGCGTCCTTCCTGACCGGCGGGATCATCGACGCCAAGTTCTTCGGTGTCATGGCGATGTTCGGCGCGATCGTGGCGCTGGCACTCGCGCCCTGGCTCGACACCTCCTCCGTGCGCTCGGGCCGCTACCGTCCGATGCTGCGCTGGTGGTTCTGGCTGCTGGTGATCGACTTCTTCGCGCTGATGTGGCTTGGCGCCATGCCCGCCGAAGAGCCCTACGCCAGCTTCTCGCTGATTGCCTCGGCCTACTGGTTCTTCTACTTCCTCGTGATCCTGCCGCTTCTCGGCGTGATCGAGAAGCCGACGCAGCCGCCGGCCACGATCGAAGAGGACTTCGCCGCGCATTACCCGGCGAAATCCGATGCAACGCCTGCCGAATAAGGGATACGCCACCATGTTCAGAACACTCGCTTTCAGCGCCGTGGCGGCCCTCGGGCTCGCGACGGCCGGGCTCGCGGCCGGTGGCGAAGGCGGCCATATCGAGAATGTCCGTTTTTCCTTCGATGGGCCCTTCGGCACCTACGACCAGAACCAGCTTCAGCGCGGGCTGAAGGTATATACCGAAGTCTGTTCGGCGTGCCACGGGCTCAAGTTCGTACCGTTCCGCACGCTTGCGGACGAGGGCGGGCCGCACCTGCCCGAGGATCAGGTTCGCGCCTATGCCGCGAACTTCGAGGTCTTCGATGCCGATCTGGACGATTTCCGTCCCGCTCTGCCGTCCGACAATTTCCCGGCGAATGACGCTGTCGGGGCGCCGGACCTGTCACTGATGGCCAAGGCGCGCGCCGGTTTTCACGGGCCCTACGGTCTGGGGATCAACCAGTTCCTTTACGGAATCGGCGGTCCGGAATACATCACCGCCCTGCTCACCGGCTATACCGGAGAGGAAAAGGAAGAAGCCGGGTCTGTTCTTTACGAGAACCACGCCTTCCCGGGGGGCTGGATCGGCATGAGCCCGCCACTCTCTGACGGACAGGTGGATTTCGACGACGGTCACGAGAACGACCTGCATCACATGGCCGAGGACGTGGCGGCCTTCCTGATGTGGACCGCAGAGCCCAAGCTGGCCGCGCGCAAGCAGGCAGGATTCGCGGGCGTCCTCTTCCTGGGACTGCTCTCGGTGCTTCTCTACCTGACAAACAAGCGCCTCTGGGCCTCCGTCAAGGGCAAGAAGAGCTACTGATCGCGCCTCGGCCGCGCTTCCTGCGCCGCCGGGCCCAGCTGCCAAAATCGAAAGCCCCCCGAATCCGGATTCGGGGGGCTTTCTAGTCCGCACCTGGGGAGGCAAATCACGGACGATCGTCGATGTTTTCAATATAGGATTGAACCGAACTCAGTTCGCGATGCGTTTCGACAACCCACTCGTAAAGAGCCTTGATCATCGATTCCGGATCGCTCCTTCGCTTCCGTCTCATTCCTGGACCTCTATACAGACTACGTCATTTTCCTCGTACCAAGCCCCGAAATGCGGGGCGAGAACTTGCAACAGTCGCGTTTAATGAACACAGATTGCCGCCAATTCCGGATCCGGTCTGTGACCTGCATCACACAGGAACGATTTTCGGAAAATTTAATTCAAATGTGGTGGAGGTCGGCCATCACCTGAAGCGCCTCGCGGTCCAGCACGATGAGGCCGCCTCGGGTCGCGTCGATGACGCCGGCGCGCTTCCAGATCGACAGGGTCTTCGAAACCGCCTCGCGCGTCGCGCCCACGAATTCGGCCAGTTCTGACTGCGAGAACGGGAGGCGGGGCGGGTCGGCCGCATCCGCGCGGGCGAGATAGAGGATCTTGCGCGCAAGCCGTGCGGGCATCGACAGGAAGACCTGCTCGTTGAGCTGGCTGTTCATCCAGCGCATCCGTTGTCCGGCGAGTTGAATGAGGTCGACGGCCAGTTCCGGGGAGCTCTTGATCGCGCCAAGCAAAGCCGGGGCCCGGATTTCGCGTACGATGCTCGCTTCAAGCGCCGTGACGGTGGCTGTCCGGGGTCCGGGATCGAACAGCGCGATCTCTCCGAACAGCGCGCCCGGGTGCATGACATCGAGCGACAGCTTGCGGCCTTCCGCGGAAAGGATGCTGAATTCGAGCGAACCGGTCACGATCGCGTAGATCGAATCGCCTTTGTCGCCTTTTTCGAAAAGCACCTGCCCTTCGTCGAGACGGATCTCGTGGGCAAGCGAATCGAGGAGGTCGATCAGATCTGACGAGGCCTCGGCCAGGAATCCGGATTTGGGGAGTGTTGTGGTCTTCATCGTCTCTACCGCTAGTTCATGGGGAGACTATCAAGATCCATTGCCGATGCGACACCCTCCCCTGCGAAAATCCTCACGAGGCAGTCAAGAGCATTTCCCAAGCTGGCCCTTGCAGTACAATGGACATACGGAGCGGGGGCAGGCCAATGAGGCTCGACACAGTGGCATCCCGACGCCTCGGCACAACGACCCGGCGCCGAGTGCGTTTCAGGACACATCCGGTTTCCTCCCTTTTGCCGGGAAGTCTGCGCCGTAAGGACACGTCCTGTCACGCCCAAAACAGCCGTGGCACCCGATCAGGTCCTAGGCGAAGAGCTGACCATCGCGGAAATCGCGTATTTCTACGGGAACGATACTTCCTTCCGGCGACGGCCTGGCGAAGGTCACGGGCGTGAACTGCTCGGTTCTGCCCATGGTCGGGCTCTCCATGAGAACCGCATGGCGTCTGCCGACCTGCGCGCGCAGGTGCCGGGTCACCGCCTCGTCCCCGCGCGCGCGCAGGCGGGCCGCACGCTCCCGGATCGCCGCGCCGTCGACGGCCGGCATGCGTGCCGCCGGCGTGCCCTTGCGGGGCGAATAGGGAAAGACATGCAGCCAGGTAAGGCCGCACTCCTCGACCAGCCGAAGAGAGTTTTCGAACATTGCCTCGGTCTCGGTGGGAAATCCCGCGATGATGTCCGCCCCGAAGGTCATGTCCGGACGCAGGCGGCGCGCTTCCTCGGTAAAGCGGATCGCGTCGTCGCGCAGATGGCGGCGTTTCATTCGCTTCAGGATCAGGTCGTCGCCGTGCTGGAGCGACAGATGGAGGTGCGGCATCAGGCGCGGCTCGGTGGCGATGGCCTGCATCAACATCTCGTCCACCTCGATCGAATCGATCGAGCTGATCCGCAGGCGCGGCAGCCCGGGAACCAGCCGCAGGATGCGCATCACCAAGTCTCCGAGCTTCGGCGCACCGGGCAGGTCGGCGCCCCAGCTCGTCAGATCCACGCCCGTGAGCACCACTTCGTTGAAGCCCTTGTCGACGAGGCGCGAAATCTGGTCGACGACCACACCCGCCGGGACGGAACGTGAATTGCCGCGCCCGTAGGGGATGATGCAGAAGGTGCAACGATGGTCGCAGCCGTTCTGGACCTGGACATAGGCGCGCGACCGGGTGCCGAAGCCGTCGATCAGATGCCCTGCTGTCTCGGTCACGGACATGATGTCGTCGACCTGCAGCGCCTCGGTTTCGCCGATGAAATCGGCGGCGAGCCCCTGCCAGGTAGCGCCCTTCATCTTCTCGGTGTTGCCGATGACGGCGTCCACCTCGGGCATGGCGGTGAAGGTTTCGGGCTCGGTCTGGGCGGCGCATCCGGTCACGATCAGACGCGCGCCCGGGTGCTTCCGGCGCAGCCTCCGGATGTCCTGGCGCGCCTTGCGGACGGCTTCGGCCGTGACCGCGCAGGTGTTCACGATCACC
This sequence comes from Sulfitobacter sp. LCG007, assembly GCF_040801785.1. Classification (NCBI taxonomy): domain Bacteria; kingdom Pseudomonadati; phylum Pseudomonadota; class Alphaproteobacteria; order Rhodobacterales; family Roseobacteraceae; species Roseobacteraceae bacterium LCG007. The sequence continues at coordinate 167,985 of NZ_CP161805.1, forward strand.
GCGTTCTGAAGCCCTGCCTGCGCGGCAAGATCCTTCATCGCCTCGGATTCGTAGGAATTCAGGCGGCAGCCCATGGTGGAGAAGACCGGCGCGCTCATGTCAGCGCCTCGAGAAACGCCCGGGTAAGGGTGCCGGAAAAGACGTGCATTGTCGGTCCGGTCATCCAGACCCCGTCCTCGCGCCAGTCCAGATCGAGCGCGCCGCCGTCGAGTTCAATGCGTACCTTGCGCCCGGTCAGTCCGCGACGCGCCGCCGCAACCGCCACCGCGCAGCTTGACGAGCCGGAGGCCAGCGTGATGCCGGTGCCACGCTCCCAGACGCGCATCCGCAGGTGATCCGGGCCGATCACCTGGGCGACCTGCACGTTCGTCCGTTCGGGAAAGAGGGGGTGGTTCTCGTAGGCCGGACCGATTTCGGTGAGGTCGATGGCCCCCACGTCATCGACGAAGAAGGTGCAGTGCGGGTTGCCCATGCTCGTGGCGACAGGATCGCCCTCGATCGGCAGGCAAAGCGTATCGACCTCGCGAGCAAGCGGGATCTCGTGCCAGCCGATCAGCGGCTGTCCCATGTTGACCGAGGTCAGTCCCCCGCCGGCATCTACCGCCTCGAGCACCCGCCCCTCCGTGGACAGGCGCAGGCGCGTTACGCCTGTTTCGTCCATGACATGCCGGGCGATGCAGCGCGTGGCATTGCCGCAGGCCGCCGAGAGCGAGCCATCCGCGTTATAGAATGTCAGGTGCAGCCCTTCCGTGCCTTCCTGCATCAGCGCGAGCTGATCGAAACCCACGCCACGGTGCCGGTCGCCGAGCGCCCGGGCAAGTTCGGGGGTGAAGGTCATCTCGCGCGCACGGGCATCGACGACGACGAAGTCGTTGCCCAGCCCGTGCATCTTCATGAAGGGCAGCTCTGTGATGGCGCGATCCTGCATTGCGCGCATATAGACTGGAGCCGCAGGGTAATCCAGACCCTGCCCGAGTTTGTGGCGAATGGGACTTGACCCTGCCTGCACCGCTTTCTAAGTAGGCCGCCGAGTGGGCCTGTAGCTCAGCTGGTAGAGCAACTGACTTTTAATCAGTAGGTCTCGGGTTCGAACCCCGACGGGCTCACCATATTCTGCCAGCGAAATCGAGAACCCGGCACCGGCAGAAGCCAGTGCCGAGATTTCGTTTGAGCAGAGTGCCGTCGATTTTCCGCGATGCTACGCTGTCGCCATGCCCCGCTGTCGCCGTGCCACGTTCGGCCGGCTCCGGCGGCATGCGTGCCGAGGGGCGCCGAAACGGTCGTGCCGTTGGTGGGGGCGCCGAATTTGCCCTTCTTCACGTCATGCGCGCTTTTCACCATGTGGCCGGAGCGACCCCCTGGCGCCGCCGGAGCCCATCGAGCGCGCCCGGCGCAGGATGACCTCGAGTTGGGTGAAACTGTGCGCGATGTCCTGCTGCTCGACCTTGCCGAGGAAGGCGTCGAGATCATTCCAAAGCTGGATCGCGTCATCGACCTCGGGATCGCTGCCGTTGACATAGAGCCCCGCATGGATCATCGCCGAGTTCCGGTCATACGCCGAAAGCAGGCGCCGCGCCTTCATGAGCAGCGCATTCTCCGACGGTGCAGCCGCGTCAGGGAGGCTGCGCGAAACCGATCGCAGCACGTCCACCGCCGGAAAGCGTCCGCGCTCGGCGATGGCACGGTCCAGCACGACATGGCCGTCGAGGACGCCGCGGAGGATGTCGGCGATCGGCTCTTCCATGTCCGAACCCGCGACGAGCACGCTGAAGATCCCGGTGATGTCACCCTGTGTGCCCAGTCCGGGCCCGGCACGCTCGCAGAGCTGCATGATCTGATGCGCCGTGGAGGGGGGATAGCCCCGAAGCACCGGAGCCTCGCCTCCGGCCACCGCCACCTCGCGGTGCGCCTCGGCGAACCGTGTGATCGAATCGGCAAGGAAGAGGACCGAATGGCCTTCGTCCCGGAAGTGCTCCGCAACCGCCATCGCCGCCCAGGCGCAGCGGCGGCGCAGGATCGGAGAGCGGTCCGAGGTCGCGGTCACGATGACGCTGCGCGCCAGCCCTTCGGGTCCAAGCACCTGATCGACGAAATGGCGCAGCTCGCGTCCGCGCTCTCCGATCAGGGCGATCACGACCACATCGGCCTCCATGCTCTGGGCGAGCTTGCCCAGCAGGCTCGACTTTCCGACGCCGGATCCCGCGAAGAGGCCCATGCGCTGGCCCCGCACGATGGGGAGCATCGTGTTCAGAACCGCCGTGCCCGTCTCGAGCCGGTCGCCCAGGGCGCGCCTCAACCCGGCCTCCGGCGGGCCGCCGCGCAGCGGACGCGGCTTTGCGCCCCGCAGCAGCGCACGACCGTCGAGAGGCCGGCCGTAGGGATCGATGATCCGCCCGATCCAGCTGTCGCATGGTGACAGCCCGCTCGCCTCGCCCAACGCCACGCGATCCCCCAATGCCACGCCATCGGGGCTTTCGTCAGGAAGCAGGACCAGCCGGTCATCGGCCAGCCGCAGCACCTCTCCGGTCAGCTTTCCGCTGCGTCGGTAGATGGTTACCGGGTCGCCGATCCGGGCCAGCCCGGTCAGCCCGCGCACATGCACCACGCCGGCGTCGACGCGGATCACGCGCCCGATGTGTCGCACCGGCACGAGATCCGAAATCTGGTTCGAAATCTCCGAGATCGAGAAGGACGAGGTCATGACAATCCTTTGTAACCGCACACTGTTTCTAAAGGATTCGCAGTTAAGCCTTGATGAAACGCACGAGGAAGAATCCCGATGTTCGACAGACTCGATGTCTTCAAGATGTCGTATGCAATGGCGGTTCATGCCGGCCACAGGCAGGCGGTCGTGGCCCAGAACGTGGCCAACGCCGACACGCCCGGCTATCAGGCACGCGACGTCGCCTCCTTTTCCGACAGCTTCAGGTCGACGGCACTTTCCGCAGGTCAGGTCCAGAAAGCCACGCGCCCCGGCCACCTCAACGGCGCATCCTCCGCAGTGCCTGCCTCGGCCACCGTCGACCGCGACGCAGAGGCGTCACCCAACGGCAATACCGTATCGCTCGAGATGGAGATGCTGAAATCCATCGACGCAAAGCGCAGCCACGATCGGGCGCTGGCCATCTACAAGTCGTCGCTGAACATCCTGCGACTGAACCTGGCACGCTGACGGAGGCAGGCGAATGAGCGATTTCAACAATTCCCTGAACGTTTCGGCAAGCGGTCTGAAGGCGCAGGCGACCCGCCTGCGTCACCTGTCCGAGAATATCTCGAACGCCGACACGCCCGGATACCGTCGCAAGACGATTTCGTTCCGGACCGCCTTCGATGCCAATCGCGACGTTGAGATGGTGGAGACAAGCAAGGTGCACCTCGACCGCCGCGATCTGGAACGGATCTACGATCCCTCGCATCCCATGGCGGACGAGGACGGCTATTTCGAGGGGTCGAACGTCGACCTGATGATCGAGATCGGCGATGCCCGCGAGGCCCAGCGAAGCTACGAGGCCAATCTCAAGATGTTCGAAATGGCACGCAAGATGTCGGGCGGGCTGATGGACCTGCTGCGCAAGTGACCAAGCATCTTGGCGCCGAAAGGCGCCACCTGAAACAGGAGTTCCAGAATGGACATGAAGGCCATATCCGCCATCCGCAAGTATTCCGACGCGCGCCCCGCGACCGAACCCAGGCCTGTCGATTCCGGGATCGGCGGCGTGTTCGGCGATGCGGCGATGGATTTCGCGCAGACACTCGCACAAAGCGAGGATCTCTCGAAGGCGTCCATGATCGGGGATGCCGATCCGCATGCCCTGGTGCAGGCCCTCGCGCAGACCGAGCTTGCCGTCGAGACCGCGGTAACCGTGCGCAACAAGGTCGTCGAAGCCTACCAGGAAATCCTGCGGATGCCGGTCTGAGATGCTCGATGAGATCGTCTTTTTCGACACCCTGCAGCAGGGGCTCTGGATCGCGGTCGTCGTCTCGATCCCCATCCTGACGGCCGCGCTGGTCACCGGTGTTTCGATCGGTCTCGTCCAGGCGCTCACCTCGATCCAGGAAATGACCCTGACCTTCGTGCCGAAGCTCGCCGCCATCGTCATCGTCTTCTGGATGTCGATGGACTTCATGACCCAGACAATCGTGTCCTTCTTCCAGGAACGCATCGTTCCCCTGATCGCCGGAGGCTGACCCTTGGACAACGCCGGATATACCACCCTGACCCGCCAGGCCGGGCTGATGCGCGAAATGCGCGTGATCGCAAACAACATCGCGAACGCGGCGACGTCGGGCTATCGTCAGGAGGGCCTGATCTTCTCGGAATACGTCAAGTCCGTCGATGGGGCCGAAAGCCTGTCGATGGGGCAGGGCAACGTCTACAACACGTCCTATGCCCAGGGACCTCTCACGCAGACCGGCGGCGGGTTCGATTTCGCGATCGAGGGCGACGGTTTCTTCCTTGTCGAGACACCGGCGGGGCAGCGCCTGACGCGCAACGGATCGTTCTCTCCCAGCGCCGCGGGCGAACTGGTGACCTTCGACGGCTTCCGCGTGCTCGATGCGGGCGGTGCGCCTGTGTTCGTGCCTCAGGGCGTCTCGGACGTCGCGGTTTCAGCCGATGGCACGATGAGCTCGGATGGCGTGCCGATCGGCCAGATCGGCCTCGTGCGGCCGCTCGATCCGGGCGGGATGGTGCGCGAAGACGGCGTGATGTTCCGTGCCGATGGCGGTCAGGAACCGGCCGTCGGTGCCCGGGTCATGCAAGGTTTCATCGAGAATTCAAACGTCGACCCGGTCCTGCAGATCGCCCGGATGATCGAGGTACAGCGCGCCTACGAGGCTGGCTCGAGCTTTCTCGAGACCGAAGACGAACGCATCCGCCAGTCCATAAAGACGCTGACGGAATAGATCACATCAACCCAGGAGGAGCCGCATGCGCGCCCTGAAGATCGCCGCCACGGGCATGAGTGCCCAGCAGATGCGGGTCGAGACGATTTCGAACAACCTCGCCAACATGAGCACGACGGGCTACAACGCCCGGCGGGCCGAATTCGCCGACCTGCACTACCAGCAGGTCGCGCGCGCCGGCACGATCAACGCCACCGACGGCACGACATTGCCCACGGGGGTTCAGCTCGGCCTCGGGGTGCGACCCGCCTCGGTCACCGTGCAGCTTCAGCAGGGCACGCTCGCACAGTCCGGGGGCGATCTCGACGTCGCCATCGAAGGGGCGGGGTATCTCGAGGTTCTGATGCCGTCGGGCGAGACCGCCTACAGCCGCGACGGTGCGCTGAAACGTTCCGGAGAAGGCATGATCGTGACCTCGGACGGCTTTCCGGTCGAACCGCAGATCGTGATCCCGGACGACGCGCGCAGCATATCCATCAGCCCCGATGGCGAGGTCTATGCGTATTTCGCCGACGCGGTGGACGCACAGCTTCTCGGCCAGTTCAATCTGACCGGCTTCACCAATGCCAAGGGTCTCGAGGCGATCGGCTCGAACATGTTCCTCGAGACCGAGGCTTCCGGGCCCCCGCTGACCTCCACTCCCGGCCAGGACGGTCTCGGCACGCTGCGTCAGGGCTATCTCGAGGACAGCTCCGTCGATGCGGTGCGCGAGATCACCGAGCTGATCGAGGCGCAGCGGGGCTACGAGATGAACGCCAAGGTCATCACGGCCGCCGACCAGATGATGGCGGCGACGTCTCAGGTCCGATGACAGTTCTCAGATTTGCCCTTGTCCTGGCCGCGATCGGCCAGGCCGCGCCCGCGGACATTGTGGTTCCGACGCGCACGATCCGCGCCAACGCCATCGTCACCGAGGGCGATGTCACGGCACAGCCCGGCGAGAATCCGGATGCCTTCGACCGTCCCGGCGATGTCATCGGCCAGGAAGCGCGGGTCACGCTCTTCGCTGGCCGTCCGATCCGCCTCGACGAGATCGGACCGCCCGCGCTGGTCGACCGGAACCAGATCGTCGCCCTGCGGTTCGAGACCGCGGGGCTCATGATCACGACGGACGGCCGCGCGCTCGAGCGGGGCGGCGTCGGTGATATGGTGCGGATCATGAACCTCTCCTCACGCGCCACGCTGTTCGGAGAGATCCAGCCCGACGGCTCCGTCCGGGTTCACAAATGAGGACGCTTTCGATGCCCCGCGCTGCCCTTGCTCTGATTCCCGCACTTTTCGTTCTCGGCGCTTGTGCCGACCGGCTCGATCATCTGGGCAAGGCGCCCAGTTTCAGCCCGACGACGGAAAGTCAGGAGTATACCGCCATGATGTCGCCCGGGCTGCCACTGCTCGCCGAGGGAGACGTGCCAGTCCGGCAGGCCTCGCTGTGGTCAGGATCGCAGCAGTCGCTCTTCGGAGACCGACGCGCCGTAAAGCAGGGCGACATTCTCACGGTGGTCATCGAGATCGACGAGAAGGCAGAGATATCGAACGCGACCGACCGCAGCCGTGCTGGATCGGAAAGCCTGGGCATCCCGGGGCTCTTCGGCCTGCCCCAACGCATCGACGAGCGCTTGCCGGAAGGCGCGTCGATGGCCGATGCGGTCTCGATTGGCTCGTCCAGCAGCGCGTCCGGCGACGGATCGGTGAAGCGGAAGGAAAAACTGACCCTGCGCGTCGCGGCCACGGTCGTCTCGGTCCTGCCAAACGGTGTGCTTGCAATCTCCGGGACCCAGGAGCTGAGGGTCAATTTCGAGCTGCGCGAACTGCTCGTGACCGGCTACGTCCGCCCCGAGGACATCTCGCGCCAGAACGAGATCACCTATGACAAGATCGCTTCGGCCCGTGTGTCCTACGGCGGGCGCGGGCAGATCACCGACGTCCAGCAGCCCCGTCTGGGACAGCAGGCGCTCGACGCCGTCCTGCCGTTCTAGGAGAAATTGATGCGCAAGCTGCTGCCCATCCTGTTGCTGCTCGTGGGGACAGGAGTCGGTGTGGGTGCCGGGATGTTCCTGCGTCCCGAGCCGGAGCCGGTCGCCGAAACCGAGGAAGGGGCGGAAATCCCGCCAGAAGCCGAGCACGCCCCCGATGCAGAAACCGACGGCGCCGGGTCCAAGGGCGAGGCCACGGGGATGGAGTACGTCAAGTTCAACAACCAGTTTGTCGTGCCGGTCGTGCGTGACGGGAATATCGGGGCGCTCGTGGTGCTGTCGCTCAGCCTCGAGGTACCCGAGGCGCAGGTCGACTCGGTCTATGCGCGAGAGCCGAAACTCCGCGATGCCTTCCTTCAGGTTCTGTTCGATCATGCCAATATCGGCGGCTTCGACGGAGAATTCACGGCCGCGGGCACGCTCGACGTCCTGCGCAGAGCCCTGCGCGAGACGGCGCAGAAGTCCATGAGTGCCGCGGCGATCAATGATGTCCTGATCACCGAGATCGCGCGGCAGGATTACTGATCCGTCAGCGAGGACATCAGTGCAAGCTCGATCGCGAGATCCAGCCGGCGCCTGTCCGCCTCGTTGCGCTGTGCCGCCCGAGCTTCCGCGAGCAGGCCCCCGACGGCGAGTACGCGGCCGTATTCGGTCCGTACCTCGGCGATACGGGCCTCCTTGCGGGAAAGGACGCGGGCCAGCCGGGTGTTGAGATCCTGTTTCGTGCGGCCGACCCACCCCTTCCAGAGCAGATCGGCGCCGATCGCCCGCATCTGCGGGTCGCCCTGCCGCTCGGCCTCGCTGACCTGGGCATCGAGGCGGCGCAATTCCGAGCGCAGCCGGTTTTCCTCTTCCACCAGCTTGCGGAAGTCAGCCTGTCTGAGGTTGTAGCGGGCTTCCACCGCCTGCTGCAGCCGCCCGAGTTCGGCAATCCGCGTCATCCCCGCCATCCCCGTCATCCGCGCTGCCGGGCGCGGTTGCGCATCGCCTCGGCGAACCGGATCGCGGCCGCCACCGCACGGTAGTGATCCGGCGCAATCTCTGCACCGATCTCCGTCGTGGCATGAAGCGCGCGCGCCGTCGGCGGATCGGAATGGATCGGAACGGCGCTCTCGGCCGCGATTTCGCGAATGCGCAGGGCCACCTCGTCGAGTCCTTTCGCCACGCAGACCGGCGCCTGGCCCGGAATCCTGTGCCACTTCAGCGCGACCGCGTAGTGGGTCGGGTTGACGATCACCACATCCGCCTGAGGCACGTCCTGCATCATCTGCAGACCAGCGATGGCCTGGGCGCGCTGGCGGCGCTCCTGCTTCATGTATGGATCGCCCTCGGCATCCTTGGTTTCGTCCATCACCTCCTTGCGTGACATCCGGTTCTTGCGCAGGTGCTCGAAGTGCTGGAACAGGGCATCTATCCCGCCGATCACGCCCGAGACGAGCACGACCACCAGCAGAAAGGACACGCAGAGGCTGGCCAGAAGCGAGATGACCGAATGCGGGTCGGCGCGGATAGCGCCCACCATCTCGTCAAGCCTGCCGCGCAGGAAGAAGGTCAGACAGACCGAGTAGATGACGAGCTTGGCGAAGCTCTTGGCGAACTCGAACAGCCCGCTGCGTCCGAACCGGTTCTTCGCATTGGAGATCGGCGAGATCCTCGACAGCTTGGGCTGAAGCTTTGCAGGTGCGAAGACGATTCCCCTTGTCGCGAAGAGGACGGCCAGCACCGCCGCTGCGGGCAATGCGAAGATCGGGGCTGCGGGCAGCGCAACGGCGGCCAAAAACCCTCCCATCGGGGGGGCCGGAGCGTCAAAGAACATCCCCGCGAAATCCGAGGACTGCCCGATCATGACCGAAAGGGCCGTTCCGATGACGCTGGCGCTATGGGATCCCGTCAGGACGAGCGCGGCGAAAAGTCCCGTATAGGCCGCGGCGGCCAGAAGATCGGTGGCGCGCGGAATCTCGCCCTTCTTGCGCGCTTCCTGCAGCTTGTGCGGCGTCGCCTCGAAAGACTTGTCGCTCTCGTCCTTCTGTCCGGTCACGGCACGGCTCCGAAGGGTGCGGCGAGAAATCCTTGCATCGTCTCGAGCCAGGTCCTGATCATGACAGGCGCTGCGACACAGAGCAGGAAAAGGCCACCGCAGGTAATGACAGGCGCACCGACGAAAGCGACCATGAGCTGCGGCATCGCCTTGTTGATGGCGCCGAGCGCGAGATTGTAGAGCACCGACAGGATGACGAACGGGGCCGCGAGCGTGAAGGCAAGCGAGAACATGCGACGCACCTGATCGACGCCCCAATCCGACAGCACCGAGGCATCCGGAAACATCCCGGCGGGCAGCACGTCATATGACAGGATCAAAAGTTCAGCCGCCCGGACATGCATGCCCGTCATCACCGCCAGTGCAAGTCCGCCGATCACGAGAATGTATCCCATCGCGGGAATCGGCTCGACTGCCGCCCCTCCCAGAACCTGCGAGAGCGAGGTCGACTGCGCCGCAATCGAACCGGCGGTCTGCAGCGCGAAGACGAAGAACCGAAGCCCGATGCCGAGCGCCACGCCAATGACCGTCTCGGCGAGGGCAAGGCGGACGAAGGCGCCTGCGCCGTCCGGGGGCGCCATCGCGGGGATGGCTGGTGCGACGATCATGGTGAATACGATCGCCACGGCCAGCTTGATCCGCATCGGGACCGAGTGTTCGCCGAAGGCGGGAAGCAATGAGCTGAACGCACCGACGCGCAGGAAGGCGATGATCGCCTGCCAGAACGTGGCCTCGGTGAGCCGCAGAAGTTCGGCGAGTGTGTTCACGCCGCGACCACACCGACCAGCGATGGCCGCGCGTCGAGGCCGATTTCCTCGAAGGAAAGCACCGGGTTCGAAATTCCCTTGGCGCGCATGACCGTGCGCAGGAACCGCCGTCGCCGCGTGTTGGTGGCGATCGCGGCGTAAATGCCGTTGTGGCTCGCGTCCTGGAGCTTGCGCGACATGTTGTCGGCGAGGTGATTGAAGACGTCGGGGGGCAATGCAATGTCGAGACCCCGATCGGCGTCGACCTGATAGGTGTTGAAGGTCTCCTCCCACTCCGGCGCGAGCTGGATGAGGGGCAGCGTGCCGTCCGGCCGGCGCATCTCGGCCACGAGCTGGAAGCCGAGCCGCTGGCGGACGTGTTCGCAGATCGCCTCCGGCTGGGCGTTCATCCCCCGACCCTCTGCCGTCGCCTCGAGGATCAGCGGCAGGTTGCGGATCGAGACCTGCTCGTCCAGCAGCAGGCGCAACACCGCATGCAGGACATCGACAGGGACCTTGTCCGGGATCATCTCGTCCAGCAGCTTGCGGTTCGCTTCGGCGCGGGCCGGGTCCGAGATGTTGACCATCTCTCCAAGCAGGCGGCGCAGGGATTTCAGGGTGAGAAGCCGGCTGAAGTTGCGCTTCACGGTCTCCAGCAGATGGGTGGCGAGGATTTCGGCCGGGCTGACGATCGTTATCCCCTCGAGCGCCGCCTGTTCCTGATCGCGCCCGTTGATCCAGCGTGCGGGTGCCCCGTAGACCGGTTCGCGCGTGTCGGTGCCCGAGGGCAGCGATATCGGTGTTTCCGGCATGAGCGCCAGGACCTGGTCGGGGTTGAGCTGCGCGCGCGCCTGTTCGACACCCTGTATTCTCAGCACATAGGTCCCCAGCGGCAGCGCCGGATTGTCGGTCAGGCGGATCTCCGGAAGAATGAGCCCGAAAACCGAGGCGACATGGGTGCGCATGTTGGTGATCCGCGCGTCGAGCCCGGTTCCGGGATCGAGCACCATGCTGACCAGATCCGGCGCGAATTCCACGTGGATGTCGTCAAGTTCGAGAATGTCTCCAAGCGGCTTGACGCGCTTGGCCGCTTCCTTCTCGACGTCTTTCTCGTCGGGTTTCAGCGCGGATCTGGCGCGTCGGTGCAGCATGAAGCTGGTGGCGCCAAGCCCGGCGCCGCCAAGCAGGAAGGGCGCGAAGGGCAGGCCGGGAACAAGGGCGAACACCGCCATCAGAAGGCCTACCGTCGCCAGCGCCGCGGGATAGCGGCCGAGCTGCGAAAGCACCGCCAGGTCGGTAGCGCCCGTGGTTCCGCCGCGCGCCAGCAGCAGGGCCGACGCGATCGAGATGATGACGGACGGAATCTGCGAGACCAGTCCGTCGCCCACGGTCAGGATCGCGTAGGTCTCGAAGGCCTGGCTGGCGGGCATGCCATGCACGACGATGCCCATGGCGAGGCCGGCGACGATGTTCATCAGCGTGATCAGCAGACCGGCGATCGCGTCGCCCTTCACGAATTTCGATGCGCCGTCGAGCGAGCCGAAGAAGGTGGTTTCCTGCTGCTCGCGCTCGCGGCGCTCCTTGGCTTCCTGATGGGTGATCGCGCCGGCGGACATGTCGCTGTCGATGGCCAGCTGCTTGCCCGGCATCCCGTCGAGCGCGAAGCGCGCGCTTACCTCGGCCATGCGGGCCGCGCCCTTGGTGATGACCATGAAGTTCACGATCAGCAGCACGCAAAAGACCACGAGACCCAGAAAGATGCTTCCGCCCATCACGAAATTGGCGAAGCCCTCGATGACTCCCCCTGCCGCGGCCGTCCCCGTGTGCCCCTGTCCGATGATCAGCTTGGTCGAGGAGACGTTGAGCGACAGGCGCAGCATGAGCGATGCCAGAAGGATCGTCGGGAAGGCCGAGAAATCCAGCGGGCGCTCGATGAACAAGGTGACCGTGAAGATCAGGATGGCGAGCCCGAAGGAGGCGGCGAGACCGATGTCGAGCACCCAGGCCGGCATCGGCAAAATCATCATCACGATGACTGCCATAAGTGCAAGCGCCAGCAGGATGGTCGGGTTGAAAAGCGCCTTCATGGTCAGATTCTGCATGCTCAGCTCCCCTCCGGCGCGCGCGCGAAAAGGCTGCCGCGGCCCGAGCCGAGCGGCACGAGCGAACCCAGCCGCGGGGCGCCGCCGCCCGTCTGGAGCAACGGAAAATTGTTCTCGCGCACGATTGGCTTCGCTTCGACACCCAGGGAGGCGAACTGCTGCGCCGGTTGTTGCCCGGACAGGTCGGCGACGATCCGGTCGAAGCGTCTGATGTAGCGGTTGGCGAACTCGGGCGTGCGCGAATGGTAGGTACCGGCGGCCTTGGACCAGTCGCCTGACTCGCGGTAGAGTTCCGCCAGGAAACGGGCGGCGTATCGGGCGTTCTGTACAGGGTCGAACATGTCGTCGATCGAGGCGAAGGCATGCCCGTGCCACTTGTAGTTCAACTGGAAGCAGCCGACATCGAAACTGCGTGCACCGCGGCGCAGATGCTGTGCCACATAGTCCTTCGCGGCCTGCTCGCTGTCGAACCAGACACCGGTGCCTTCCATGTTGACGGTCCAGGACCACGGCTCGAGACGGCCGTCACGCGCGCGCCCGGTCTCGGTCCTGGTGATCGCCCGGAGGACCGACACGGGCACGCCGGCGGCGCGCCCAGCCGATATGGCGGCCTGGTCGCAGACATCCGCGGCGTAGGGGGCGGCGGCGACCGGTAGAGTGCCGGCGATCACCATACCAGACAGGGCGAGTGCGGCGTAAAATGCGGAAAGAAGACGATATCCGGCGGCGGAAGCCATCACGATCCCCGGTTGAGACCGCTTTCTGCGGCCGACTTTCTAGGTAACGGTGCGAAGTTTATTTTTCGTGTCTGCGAAGGCGTTTGGCCGATCGGACGGGTCAGTTGTCGAAAGCGTCGGATCCCGGCACGGAGGCGAGGAATTCCGCCAGCGTCGCACGGGCGCGAGCACTTTCCTCTATCGCATCGGCCGACCGCGCAAGCATCTCGTCCCCGCCATCGACGGGCGCGACGGGGCGAGCCGCGATCGAACGGATCGCGGCATAGTCCGGGCTGTCCTCGGTTACCAGATCGACCCATTGCTGAGACATCCAGGCAGCGGAGTCGGCCGCCTCGGGCATATCGAGGCTGTCGTAGATGTCACGGGCTGCGGTGCCGTCGCCCTCCATGACAAAGGCTTGGGCTCTCAGTGCTTCGGCTTCGGGCGATTCCAAACCGATAAGCGCCGCGCGGGCGCGCAGGGCAGAGCCTTCTTCGATCGCAATGCGCGCGGCCAGGATTTGCCGGGCATCATCGCGTGGCATCTGCGGCACGAACGACAGAAGGTCACGCGCCTGAAGGACGAAACCCAGATCGAAGAGCCGCTCGGCCGTGGCAAGCAGAACCTGCGGCGCGACCGGCGCGTTGTCGGGATCAAGCTGCTCGAGCGCGATGTCCAGAAAGGTTATGTCGTCCGAGGCACGCACCAGTTCGGACAGCAATGTCGTACGAAGCGCATCCACCCCGGTCGCAGCTTCAGTGGACGCATATTCCTCAAACGCTTGATAGGCCTTGGGAAACTGCCCCGAACGCGCCGAGGCCAGGGCATGCGCGCGCAGCATCTCCGGAAACATTTCCTGATCCTGCAACTCGTGCACATAGGCTTCGATGAGCATTGCCGTCTCGGTGGAAATCCCGCGTCCTGCGTCGAATCGCGAGTCTACGTAGCGGATCAGTGCTTCGGGCGATTCCGCGGTGTTGGTTTGCACCACGTCCTGCAAGAGTTCTTCGGCTTCGGATCCATTGCCCCTGTTCAGTTCAAGATCGGCGTCGGCCAGGGTTGCGATCGGCAACGGCTGCTCGGGCAGCCGGCGCGCATTGCGCAGTGCAAGCTCGGCGTTTTCCGTGTCTCCATACTGCAGAAGACGGCTGCCCAGTGCCGGCGCGAGAAACATGCGCAGGTGCGGCGGGAGTTTCAGCAAGGCGCGCAGGGCTGCATCGGCATCGATCGGGCGATCTCGCGGCAATTCCTTCGCGGCTAAGATGCCCCACAGAGCCAGATCGCTGTCGCAATCGGCGAACCTGTGCAGCATGCGCGGGTTGGGAGTGTGGCCGTGATCCATGATGCTGGCCATGTCGACAAGTTCGGGATGCGCAGCCTGCGCGCCGGGAACAAGACCGAGAACCTGCAACGCTTCCGCGCCGAACCCGAAGTGCAGGTAAAGCCTGGCCAGATCGAGAGCTGGATCCATGTTTATACGGTCGCGCGCGTCCACGAGGGCGGCGCGCGCCGGTCCGATCTGGAGATTGAAAGGATCTGTCGTGGCCCAGGTGTCGATGGCGACCTTTTCGGGGTCGGGGCACACAGTTCCCGAGGTGGTGTATTCGTCGCCTTCGTCACCGGTGGCATCTTCCTGACTGTTGCTGATCCTGATGTGATCGTTCGCAGCGGGCGGCTCCGCACCGGGGACGCTGTGCTGGGATGCCGCCGGCGCGGCGGGGCTTTTTGATTCTTCCTTTTGCGGGGCGGCAGGCGTCACCGCAGTCAGAAGTCCCCTCGATGCGGCATCTGCAAGCCCCACCAGCATCTGGTCGCGCATCGCGTCCAGATGCGCGCGCTCTGCCGCCCGCTGCGCTGGGTCCCCGGCAACCTCTGACTCTTCGATCCTTTCGCGTGCCGGCGCCAGCGTTCCGAGGCGTTCGGCCCAAAGCAGTTCGCCGACTTCGAAACCTCCGGTCGCCGGCGTAGCTTCGCGCGCATCCTGCACCGTCAGGGTATCCGGTTCATCAGCCAGGGGCGGACCGTCTGCAATATCGATCACCAGATAGCGCCCGTCCTCGACGAATGTGCTTACCGGACAGTCGCAGCCGAGTTGCATGGCGAGCTCTTGGCCGTCCGACCGGATATCAAGGAGACGCGTCCGCGGAACGCGCTGGAAGATGCGCCTGGTGTCGTAGCCGTCTTCCTGCCCGGCAATCCTCAGAAGCGGACGTCCCGGCTCTCCCGACATCTCCCACGAGGACCCCTGTGGCAAGCGCAGCACGAGGCGCGTGAAAGTTGCGTGCTCTCCCGATCGCACCGAGATCGGTTCGGAACGGGCGGCGCCCGGCAGGAAGAACTGCAGGACCAAAAGGATTGCCGCGACCCGTATCATGCCGCCGCCTGTTTTACCGCCTTCAGCGCTTCTTCCAGTTCGGAGAACGATGGCCTGTAATGCGAGGGAGTGTTCTGGCGGCCCACCTCGATGCAGATGTTGGTGGCGTGATTGTGCAGGTTGGCGACCAGGACCTCGCGTATGAGCTGGTAGAAATGCCCGTCCTCCTCGACCACCGCCTTGACCTTGGAGGCAAAGGGACCGACCAGCCCGTAGGCAAGAAAAACGCCGAGAAACGTTCCTACCAGTGCGCCCCCGATGAGCTTTCCCAGAACTTCCGGCGGCTGGTCGATACTGGCCATCGTCTTGATGACCCCGAGCACGGCAGCGACGATGCCGAGAGCGGGCAGCCCGTCCGCAAGCGACTGCAGGGCGTGGCTTGAATGCAGCGCGTGATGCATGTTCGCATCCATCCGCTTTTCGAGCACCTCCTCGACCTGGTGAGGATCGTCGTAGTTCATTGATGCCGAGCGCATCGTGTCGCAGATCAGCGCCACCGCTTCCTCGTCGGCGATGATCTTGGTATATTTGCTGAAGATCGTGGACTCTGCCGGGTTCTCGATATGCTCTTCGATAGCGACGGGATTCTGGCGCGCCAGCCGGATAAGCTCGAACAGCAGGCAGAGCAGGTCGCGATAGTCCTCGGGCTTCCATTTCGGCCCTTTGAAGACCTTGCTGATGTCCTTCATCGTATGCTTGGCGGAGGCCCCGTCGTTGCTGATGAGAAAGGCACCGAGGGCGGCGCCGCCGATCATCATCATCTCGAACGGGAGCGATCCGAGGATGATTGCCATCTTGCCTCCGGCAGCGAGATAACCGCCGAAAACCATTATGAAAATCGTTGCGATGCCGATTATGCCGATCATGCCGTGCCCCGGTGTCGATTCCTCGCTCGGAACATGGCAGATGGAGGTTAAGAAAGCCTCTGCCGACGTCAGTTCTTCGGCGCGTTCGCGTTTCTGCCGGCAAGGATCGCACTGATCGAATAGGCGGCTTGCGGGGAAAGTCCGGTCATGATGCCGGCCGCAGCCTCAGGCTTCATGCGCCCGAGAAAGCCGGCGGCAAAGACGGGGTCCATCGCCTCGAAGAGCGCTGCGGCATCCTTGGGTTTCATGGCCTCATAGACAGATGTGAGTCGGCCCAGGTCGTCCTCGGCAGCCGTGTTGGCGATGGCGATGGTCTGGCGCAGCGCTTCTTCGGTCTGCCTCAGAGTCTCGAGACGCCGCTCGATCTCGTCGTCCGCGACGGAGAGCGCCTTCTGACGCATCTCGATCTGCTTCTCCTGCTCGCGAATGCGGGCCTCACGCTCCATGAAAGCCTCGAGCAGCGGAGAGAGTGCCTCCCTGTCGGCCGGTATGGCACCCGCCACCCCCGCCACGACCTCTTCCGGCTCGGCGGTATCAGCCGCCGCATGTTCGGTCGCGAATGCCTCGCCCACGCCATTGGCCGTCCGGAGCAGGGCCGAGGCGACAAGGATCCCGGAGATCACCAGGATGGATCCTTTGCCCTGGCGCCGCTTTCTGCGCCTCTGATTTGACTGCGCCATCGCTATCCTGCCTTCCTGTGTCGCATGAACATCGGCTCTGCGGCGCTGTTCGGCGGCTTGGTTTCATCCGCAACCGGCGTTTCGTCCGGGGGCGGAGGCGGGGGCGCCGGAGCGGGCTCCGGCGGTCGCACTTCTTCTTGCGCTGGAGGTTCCGGGATGTCGTGCAGGGACGCCATCTGCAACTCGAGCTTGCGCGAGATCGCCTCCGCGCGCGCGGCGAGACCGGTCAGCGTCTCGGCGGATGCAGCCGCGGTGGACTGCGCTGCCGTCAGCGTCTTGCGAAGATCATCGACCTGAGCCGAAAGCACCGCAACGGCGCCGCCAACACCCTTCTCGAGATCGTTGAAGCGTTTCAGGCGCCGGCCAAGCACAAAACAATAGATTGCGGCGCCCAAAGCACCCGCGACCAGGAGTATGTCGGCGATCAGTTGCATGCGTACCTCAATTCAAGACGAATTCCATGACCAGCAGGTCATTGACCATACCCGGCCCGGTGACGGTCTGGACACGGCGCAGCATCTGCGAGCGCAGCCGGGCGAGACTGGCCGGATCCTCGATGTCACCGACGTCGAGCGCGCGCAGGTAGCTGTTCAGCACATCGACCGCGCGCGGCAGCAGCAATTCGACGTCGGCCTCGCGCCCCACCGGCACTTCGAGATCGGCTCGGAATTTCAACAACCTGCTCGACGACCTTTCAGGAAGAGAGATCACCAGCGGCTCCATGGACACAAAGGCAACGGCCGGCGTGGCTGCGACAGGTTCGCTATCTGCGGCGGTTTCCGGTTCCGACGGCCCCAGAATCATCCCCGACCAGACCGCGAAGAATCCGCCCCCACCGCCCGCGAGGGCCAGCACGATTCCGATGATCAGCGGCAGCTTAGAAGGTTTCTTCGGTTCCTCCGTTTCTTCCTGCGGGGCATCAGACATCGCTTTCCCATCTCCGTTGACGAAACCGCTTATATACTTGGTTGCACTAACCGATTGTTAAGCGGGATGGGGCATTTCTGAGCCCAGCGCCGGGCAGAAAGTCCGGAGCGCCGGAGGTCGTGGTGCAACAAGTATTGAATGCCTGGACGGGACTGGATCTGCGGCGGCAAATTGTCGTCATCGGCGCCGCCGTCGCAATGTTCTTCGCAGTCCTCGCGATGGCCCGGATGGCCGCTGCGCCATCGATGACGCTGCTGTATTCCGGCCTCGAATCGGGCGCGGCGGGAGAAGTCGTTCGCGCGCTGGAACAGCGTGGCGCCGTCTACGAAGTTCGCGGCAGCGCTATTTTCGTCGATTCGCGTGACCGTGACACCCTTCGGATGACGCTGGCGAGCGAAGGACTGCCGGCGAATTCCACGCAAGGCTACGAGCTGCTCGATTCGCTTTCCGGTTTCGGCACGACCTCACAGATGTTCGATGCGGCATACTGGCGCGCCAAGGAGGGTGAGCTTGCCCGGACCATCGTCTCCAGCGCCAATGTCGCCATGGCGAGGGTTCACATCGCGAATGGCGGATCGAACCCGTTCCAGCGTGGCGTTACGCCCAAGGCCTCGGTATTTCTTACCCCCAAAGGTGGCGGCGTCAGCGCCCAGCAGGCGAAGGCGGTACGCTATCTGGTGGCTTCCGCGATCGCCGGGCTTGAACCCGACGACGTTGCCGTGATCGATGCCAACGGCCAGCTGATCGGCGGCGCGGACGACGTCCCCGCACTCGCCGGGGCGGACCGCGCGGCGGCGCTGCGCGAAAAGGTCGAGCGTCTGCTCGAGGCGCGGGTCGGCATGGGCAACGCGATCGTCGAGGTGGCCGTCGATACCGTGACCGAAACCGAATCGATCCGGGAAAAGCGGTTCGACCCGCAGAACCGCGTGGCGATCAGCACGGACACCGAAGAGCGGAGCAACACCTCCAGCGAAGGTGGCGGGGGCGACGTCACGGTTGCCTCGAACCTGCCGGATGAACAGGGCGCAGGCGGCGACAATTCATCGTCGCAAAACAGCGAGACCCGCGAGCGCGTCAATTATGAAGTTTCTGAAACCGAGCGCGAAGTGGTTCGCGCGCCCGGATCGATCAAGCGTCTGACCGTCGCAGTCCTGGTCAATGAGGTAGCGTCCACTGATGCCTCCGGTGCGACCAGCTTTGCGCCGCGACCTGACGTCGAACTCGAGGCGCTGCGCGAACTCGTCTCTTCGGCGGTCGGCTTCGACGAGGCTCGGGGCGACATCATAACGATCAAGTCGATGGGTCTGCAGAGTCTCGAACCGGTTGGTACGGCGGTCGGGAATTCACTCGCGCAGGGACTGAACTTCGATCTGGTATCGATGATCCAGATGGCAGTTCTTGCCGTTGTAACTCTGATGCTGGGCCTTTTCGTCGTAAAGCCGCTGCTGTCCAGGCCAACCCCGCCAGAAAACGCCGGTTCTCCGGCAATGCTGCCCGGCGCGTCGGCCGAAAGCGACGGCTTCGAGCTTGGCGAACCCGGGAGCCTGGCGGGTGACCTCCCGGATCTTCCGGATCTTCCCATGCTTTCGAACTTCGGCGACGGCGGTTCGAACTTTCCCGATCTGCCCATGATGGGTGGTGCATCGTCGGATCCCGTCGACCGGCTTCGGGAGATGATCGGCGAACGCCAGGAAGAGACGGTCGAAATCCTGCGAAGCTGGCTTGAGGACAAGGAGGAGAATGCCTGATGTCCGTGTCGCATCTCTATCAGCAGTTCGACGAGTTCGACGCCACTGCCCGCGACGCTTCGGTCATGCACGCCGATGCGATCGAGGACGAGAAACTCGCGTCGTTCGAGGCCGGCTATCAGGCTGGCTGGGATGACGCGATCAAGGCGCAGACCGATGAAAGGGCCAGGATGAGCTCCGACTTCGCTCAGAACCTGCAGGAAATGTCGTTCAGCTATCACGAGGCGATCACAAAGCTGTCGGCGACGATGCAGCCGCTCTTGCAGGAAATCGTGGAGAAGCTTCTGCCGACACTCGCCCGCGCGACGCTCGGCGCACATGTTCTCGAGCAGCTCAACGAAATGCTCGGCCGTCACGCCGAGGGACCGATCGAAATTGTCGTTGCGCAAAGCAACATCGAGGCGGTTCGCGGCATCGTCGATGGCGAATTCCCGGAGCCGTTCGAGTTGTCATGCGAACCCGGGCTCGGTGAGAGTCAGGCCTTCGTACGCATCGGAGCCACGGAACGTCAGGTCGATCTCGACGCTGTCATCGCAGGAATATCACAGGCGATGCAGGCCGTCTTCGACGCGCAGGGCAGGGGGACTGAAACATGAATACCCGCAGTGAAGGCCGCTCGCCCGGCGCCGACAGTTCCAACCCGTTCACGTCGGTCCCGATCGAGGTTGTGGTCTGCGTTGGCAAGGCCCGGCCGCTGATCCGGGACCTCGTTACTCTCGGCGAGAACGCCGTGCTTGCCATCGACAAGTCGGTCGAAGATCCGGTGGATCTCTACGTGGGCGACCGGCTGATCGCGCGAGGCATGCTCGAAGAGCAGGAGGACACCGGCCAGCTTGTCGTGCGTCTGACGGAGGTCGTAGATCTTCAGGGCGGTCTTTGACCGTCTTCATGCCGATCGGGCGCATCCTGTTCCTTCTCGCCCTGCTGGCACTCCTGCCGCAGGCGTCCTGGGCGCAGGATCTCAGCATCTCGCTTGGCGACGGCGGCTCGATCACCGCGCGGACCATCCAGCTTTTTGCGCTTATCACGGTCCTGAGCCTTGCGCCGGGGCTGGCGATCATGGTCACCTGCTTTCCCTTTGTGATCACGGTCCTTTCGATCCTGCGACAGGCCATCGGCCTGCAGCAGTCGCCGCCGAACATGCTGATGGTGAGCCTCGCGCTGTTCCTGACATATTTCGTGATGGAGCCCGTGTTCACCGAAGCCTGGGAAAACGGGATTGCGCCCCTGACCCGCGAAGAGATCGATGTCGAGACAGCCTTTACGCAGACCATGGAACCGTTTCGGCAATTCATGGCCGCCCGGCTTGATGCCGAGACCTTCCGCTCGATCGCGGATCTTCGCCCGGATACGGCCGGGGCCGTCCTCGAACCAGCTGCCCCGCTTTCCGTTCTGGTCCCGAGCTTTATGCTTTCCGAAATCTCGCGCGCGTTTCAGGTGGGCTTCCTGATCTTCCTGCCATTCCTCATCATCGACCTCGTAGTTGCGGCGGTGCTCATGTCCATGGGGATGATGATGGTGCCACCGGCGGTGGTGGCGCTTCCTTTCAAGCTTGCGTTCTTCGTCGTTGCAGACGGCTGGAGCCTGATCGCCGGCAGCCTCGTCCGGAGCTATTATTGATGGGCAAACATGGCGCGCCTGCCGGCCATGATACCGGGGTGCCTTGCCATGATGGCGGGGCAATCTGATTGAGAGGCCCGCACCGGGATTGGCCGGAAGAACGGCCCGAAAGCGTTCCGAATTCGACGATCCCGGATTGGGTAGTCGGAGGCACGATGTTGTGGCTGATGATCTTGTCGCTGCTCTCAATCCTTGCCGCCGGCCTGCAGCCGAAAGGAAGCGGCCTGTTCCTGGCCAGTCTCTGCGGCGCGGAGCTCTTTGCCTGGGCGACGACCGCAGCAACCGGGCCTAACTGGATGCGCAGGACGTCCCGGCGCTTTCGCAGGTCCGGCGGGCCGGGTCCATCGGTTCTGTCCGTCTGGGTGCGTCCGATCCTGGCGCTGGTCGTAGTGAGCGGCGCGCTGATAAGCTGGCACCCTCCGCTCTTCCACGGCGACAGCTTTTTGCTGAAGATATTCCTGACCCTTTGTTTCGTGCGTTCGGTTTCGTTCGTGATCTGGAGGGAAAGGGCGCAGACCTGCGGCCGGGCATTTGCGGCGAGCGTTTTCTATCTTTGCGGGACGGTCGCTTTCATCACGCTCGCCGCGCATTTCCGTACGCCCACCGCAGGGGACATGATGATGCTTGCGCTGCTCTCCGCAACGCTCAACGCCGGTGCGGCCGTGCTCGTACTCGCCGCTTTCGGCAGCGAAAGCCGCCGCGGGCCGGACCCCGAGATGTGCCCGAAGCTGCACGATCTCGCTCTGAAGTGGTGCGACATGCCCGCCGTGGTTCTGCTGCTGGACGCGCCGGAGGCGGCGACCTATCTGATCGCGAGGCTGATCGCCTTGCCGCTTTGTGGCGTCCCGGCGTGGTTTTACGGCCGGTTCGGAAAGCAACTCGCCCACATGTACGGGCTGGAAGACGCCTCGGAATTCAGGTCAGCAGCGGCGCGCCTCAACCTCGCAATGATGCTGATGGGCGGCGCAGTGGCGGTTCTGCTGCTGATCTGGTCGTCCGAGCCGTTCGCCGCCATCGGGCCGGGATCGATGGCTGACCGGCAGGTTCTGGTATGGATCTGCGCGGGGCTATGCGCCCCGGTCATATTCGGTGCAACCGATCTGCTGCTCGATTCAACCGGTCGCGGCATGACGCGCTGTCTGATCGACTGGCTTTTCGCGATCTTGATCCTGGTTGCGATCCTGACCGCCGGCGTTTCTGCCGCGGACCAGCTCGCCCGCTGCTTCGCCGTCGGTCTGTTCGCCTGGGGCGGCGCCAGCGCCTTTCTTGTCGTTTCGACGCTGGGCATATGGCCGGGTCTGACCGCCCTGCTGCACGGGCAGCTTCGGGTGCGGTAAGGTCGCACGCGACAGGCTCGCAAGATCGTCGCAATCATTGACAGGCGTCACGAGTTGCGACCGCAAAGGGTTTTCCCCGACGCTACCGGACGATGAACTCGGCGTGAAGCGCACCTGCCGCCTTGATGCTTTTGAGGATGTCGATCATGTCTCGCGGAGCGACGCCAAGCGCATTGAGACCGGCTATGACTTCAGACAGCGAAGCACCGGAAGGCACTTCTGCCAGGCTGATCCCGGGCAATTCCTCGATGGCAGCCTGGGTGCGCGGGACAATGACAGTGTCACCCTGGGCGAATGGGTTGGGCTGCACGGCGATCGGCGCTTCCTGCACCCTTAGGACCAGATTGCCCTGAGAGACAGCCACACGGGATATGCGCACATCCGCCCCCATGACGATCGTGCCAGAGCGCTGGTCGACCACGACCCTCGCCTTCCGCTCGGGTTCGACCACGATGTTCTCGATGCGGCCGAGGGCATGAGCGACCGATGCCATGCGCATGGCGGGAATGTCGAGTTGCACGGTTCCCGGGTCGAGCATCTGCGCGACACGTCTCCCGAAGCTCGAATTCACCGCATTCTCGATGCGTGCAGCCGTGGTGAAATCGGCATCGCGCAGGGCCAGCCTGACCTCGGTAAGGCTTCCAAGCTGAAAATCTATCTCGCGTTCGACGCGGGCACCGGAAGGGATCGCTCCGGCGGTCGGGACACCTTGTGTCACATTTGCCCCGTCTCCCTCCGCCACCGCGCCGCTGGCAATGATCGTACCCTGGGCCACAGCGTATATGAGCCCGTCAGCTGCGTTCAGCGGCGTCATCACGAGAGTGCCGCCCAGCAGGCTTTTCGCATCGCCGATGGCGGACACCGTCACGTCGACCTGGCTGCCGGCGCGAGCGAAGGGCGGCAGGGATGCCGTAACGAACACCGCCGCCACGTTCTTGGGACGGAACTGCTCGCCGGTCACGTTGACGCCGAGGCGTTCGAGGATATTCGACATGATCTCTTCGGTGAACGGCGCATTTCGCAGCCCGTCGCCTGTTCCATTCAGACCGACGACCAGACCGTAGCCCACGAGGTCGTTGCCGCGCACCCCATCGAATTCGACGAGATCCTTTATGCGGACCGGTTCGGCCATAGCGTCACTGTGAATGCAAAGCGCAAGCGCCGCACAGATCATCAACAGACGCATCACAGGAAGTTCACCAGTGCCAGTTGCGAGCTGCGTACGGTGATGGCGTAAAGGCTCTCAAGCTGAAACTGGACCTCCTCCAGCTGAGTGGCCGTCTTGAAGGGGTCCGCCGCGAGCAGATTGGTCCTGGCATAGTCCAGACTCGCCTGCTCGGCCTCGTTGCGCGCGTTTACGGTTTCGATGCGCGCTTCCGCAAAGCCGATCTCGGCCCGAACCGCCGTCAGCTGGATCTGCGCTCCCTGAAGGCCGAGTCCGGTGGACATGAACATTTCGGATTGTTGATCCAGCGCGAGGCCGGTTGCCGGATCCTGTGCCAGAGCCGCCATCGCGGTATTCATCAGCAGCTGCTTGAAGGCGGGATCGTTGGCGCGGACGTCAACCGAAATCGTCTCTTCATCCGACAGTCGGAAGGGCGCCAGAGCGGTCGTCGAGCCGCTGTAGATCATGGCGTCGAAGCCGCCCGGCGCGTCGAACCAGGCCTGGGCGGCCACCAGCATCGTGGCGGCGTCGGGCAGCCCCGAGACAACGGCCTGGAGCTGCGTGAGAAGCGTTTGCGATGTTGCCAGCGGTGCGGTGTCCGTCGCGGTCCCCGCGAACATGCTGCGCCCGGCCATCTGCCCGTTCAGCAAACCCATCATGCCCGCAAGCTGGACCTTCGCATTTTCCGAGGGCGTGCCGGAAATCACCGCGACCGAACCGTTGCCCGCCGTGATGAGATCGCTTCCGAGTTTCCCGGTAATCTCCTGCACCCGGTCCATCGCCCTCTGCATGCCGCCCAGAAACTGGCTGGCCTCCGAATTGGCAACAGAATGGCCGCCGAGCACCTTGAGAGACCGCTCGATATCGGTGAGATAACTGTGATTGCCGACGAGCACCTGGCGAAGATCGGAGATCTTGCCGCTTGCCAGGTCGGCGGTCAGCCGCGAGAGATCCTTGCGGACAGAGACGCTGCGCCGCTGGAGCATGTGGGAATGGGCAAGATCGCCCAGGGACATCGAGCGCATGGTCTACAACCTCAAAAGGGAATCCATCATTTCGGTGATCGCCTCGATCACGCGGGCGTTGGCGGCGTATATCTGCTCGATGACCATCATCTTCTGCAGTTCGCTGTCGCTGTCGACGCCCTGGGCCAGTACGAGTTCTGTCATCTCGGTGTACTCGGCGGCCGCGAAAGTCAGCCGCTGGTCGGCCTGATAGCGCTCCGCGCCCAGTTGCGAGCTCAGCGTCGAGGTGAGGTTGATCGCGTCGAAAGCGCCGGAGCCGAAGCCACCGCTCGCCGGGACGCGCTTCGCCAGCATCGCCTCGCCCAGGGCCTGGATCAGGCGCGCATCGCCGACGTCGCCGGGAACTGCGGCACCAATTCCGTCCCGGATGCGCCAGGCATCCCCGCCATTTTGCGGATCGACCAGGGCATTGATCCTGATACGCTGCGAGATGCCGACCTCCGCGAGAGGGTCGAAGGCCAGACCGTCGTCGGTGAACAGCCCGGGATCCCCCACCGCAAGCGTCGGGTCGACAGCCGGATCCTCGAAGCGTTCGATGAGGTCGCGTGCCACCGCGTCGAGCTTTGCCTGCGCCTCGACGCCCAGTTCGTCGCGGATCTCGAAGAGTGCGCCAAGGCTGCCGCCGCGTAGATGGCCTTTCACGCTGTCGGTGCGGATGTCCAGATCGTTGAGCGTCAGGCCGGACAGCGTCCCCGCACCAATGGTCATGTAGGGCGTGACCTGGTTGGAGCGGGTAAAGCCGATCTCTGCGGCGTGGTTGTCGAGCAGGATCGCGCCGCCCGTGCTGTAGAGAGCGATTTCACCATGGTCGCGCGGCACCTGGCGGACCGGAACGATGCCGCTGATCTCGTCCACAAGGGCCTGGCGGTTGTCCTCGAGCGCAGATGTGTCCCCGCCCACGCTGCCGGTCCGCTTGATGCGCGTGTTGAGGTCTTCCACCTCCTTCAGCGCGGCGTTCAGGCGATTGACCTGGAGTTCGATATTGGTATCGGCATTGGTGCGCATCTCCTGAACGCCAAGCGAGGCACGTTCGAGAGTCGATGCGAGGTCGCGCGCCGAGTGGACAACGTTTTCCAGGCGTTCCGTGGCATCCGGACGGCTGGCAGCGGTGGTGATATCCTCCTCGAACCCCGCGATACGGGCGGCCAGCGAGAATTCGTTGTCCGCTGTGCCCACCAGGCCCTCGAGTTTCTCGTGGAAGTCGGCAATCGTGGTGGCTTTCTCGTGACCCGCGGACGCGAGCCTGAGGTCCGCAACCAGCACGGGGTCGACGATGCGCACGATCCCCTCCACCGTCACGCCACCGATCTGCGACGACGACAGCGAGATCTCGCGGACGCCGTATCCGGGGGTCGTCGCGTTCGAGATGTTGGACGAGACGACCTGCGACGCGCGGCCGGCGGCACGAAGGCCGGACATTGCGTTGGAAAGTGCGGTGGATATGGACATGGATACCTCGCCCTATCTCTGTGCCGGCGCTGCGACGGGCCTAGCGCTTGATGTTGGTGGTTTCCTGAAGCATTTCGTCCACGGTCTGGATGACCTTGGCATTGGACGAATAGGCACGCTGCGTCTTGATCATCGATGTCAGCTCGCCTGCCACATCGGTTGCAGATTCCTCGCGCGCGAAAGACACGATGTCGCCTGTCGGACCGTCCCCCGCATCCCACAGGAAGAAGTCGCCGCTGTCTTTGGTCACGGTGTAGGTCTGCGAGTCGTTGGCGATGAGGCCGTTCATGTTGGGCATATGCACGAGCGGCACCTTGTAGATGGTGCGGATCTCGCCGGTGTCGAAATAGGCACGGACATAGCCATTGGGATCGACGTCCACGTTGGTCAGGTTGCCGACCGGAGAGCCGTCCTTGGAAATGGCGACAGGGGCGAAGCTGTAGGAAAGCTGCGTCATGCCTTCGGAATCGCCGATCGCGCCGACATCGATCTCGATCGGGCCAGCGGGGACGTTCACGATCAGCTTGCCTTCGACAGGGTCGTATGCGCCGCCCGTGACGGTGGTCACGGAGGCGAGCAGACCGCCCGCGGAACGGGAGTCCGTGAAGGTCATCACGTATTCGCCGATGGGCGTCACCGGATCGCTCTCGTCGTAGATATGGATCGTCCATTCGTTGGACGCGCCGCTCGCAGGGACGGTCGGCGTGAAAGTGAGGTTGATGCTTTGAGATGTGCCGAGGTTGTCGAAGTATTCGACCGAAAGCGATTCCTGCGTTCCGGCGGCACCCACCTGGGTTTCCACCGCGGGAAGGTTCAAGCCGAGGCTGATGCTGGTCGTCGGATTGCTTTCCAGCGCATTGGTGTTGATCTTTACCGGCACCAGAGCGGCCGATGTGTCCCGCGCGTAATTCGGAATGGTTCCGTCGGCCGCGGCGGGCCAGCCCATCAGGACGAGGCCGGTATCGCTTTTGAGGTAGCCCTTGGCATCTGTCCGGAAGGATCCGGTGGTGCTGAGAAACATCTGTGCGTCGTCACCGTTGACCGTCACGTCCGCGATCGTGGCCACCGGCAACATGCCGGCGCCGCGCACGGCGAGGTCGGTCGCGTTCGAGGTCGCGACGAGTGTGCCGCGCTGGTCGACCTGGCGGGTTGTCGAACTGCGCACGCCGCCGGCCGCGTAGGAACCGCCGTTTCCTGAAAGCACCATGGAAGCAAAGTCGGTCTCGACCCGCTTGTAACCGTAGGTCGAGGAGTTCGCGATATTGTCCGAGATCGACGCGAGCCTTGTCGCGTTCGCTTGCAGACCCGCGACCCCGGCATTCAGCGAAGAAGAAATCGTCATGTGGCACAAACCTCCGGTGTGCTTGGGTTGCCCACATGACTAAGCGTCCCGGCTTAATGCCCGGCTAACAGATAAAATCCCCTTCATATTGCGGCGCCGTCATCCGCGCAAAAGTATGACCTCGATCCTGTCGTTCCGCTCCGCCATCGGGTTCGCCAGCGCCGGTTCGCGATCGGCGTGGCCGGTTACGCGGTTCATGCGTCCGGCCTCGGTTCCCAGCGACTCGAGCATGTGGCGCACCTGTGTGGCGCGGCGTTCCGAGAGTTCCCAGACGGTGTTCGAGCGAAGCGTTATGGGCTGTGCCCGCACGTGCCCCTCGACGGCGATATCGTTGATCACCATGCGCGAAACCGAGGCGACCAGCGCAACGAGTTCGCGCATCAGCTCGGTCGGCTCATTACCGCCTTCGTCGAACAGCGGCGCGCCGTCGAGCGCGAAGAGCTCGATCACCAGCCCTTCATCAGTGATGCGGGTCTTCACATGCTTCATCAGCTCTTCCATGTGTGCGGACTCGCCGCCCATTCCCAGAAGCATCTCTTCGGTCTGCTGCAGCGCCTCGTCGGCTTCAGCGTCCCTGCTTTCCTCGTTCCCGATGCCGCCGGTCCCCTGGCGCGAAAGCGTGTTCTCTGAAGTGATGTCGTCGCCGCCGAACATGCCATCTCCGCCGCCGGAGACGCGGTTCACCGCGATGGTGGGGCGGAAGTAATCCGCAAGACCCGACCGTTGCTGTTCCGTTGTCGCATTCAGCAGCCACATCAGAAGGAAGAAGGCCATCATCGCGGTGACGAAGTCGGCATACGCCACCTTCCAGGCACCACCGTGATGCCCGCCACCGCCAGAGACCTTTTTCTTCTTGATGATGACCGGTGCGAGGTTGCCCTGCGCGCCCATGACTCACCACACTCGATTTCACCCGCTACCGTGATACAGGCGAGGCGTTACATGCCGCTTAACGCTTTAAGGCGATGTCGTGGCGATCACAGGCCTTCGCCGCGACGGCGGGCGAGCGCTATCTGCCGCTGGCGCTCGCGGAACCGCTCCTTGTCGGAGGCGCTGGTCTCGTCCACGCAAAGATGACAGCTGACGCCGGCCTCGTAGCCCGGTCTCGCCGTATCCTCCGGCAGGATGGGACGGCGGCAGCCATGACAGAGCATGTGCCGCCCGGGCGCGAGCCCGTGGCCCACGCTGACCCGGTTGTCGAAGACGAAGCATTCGCCTTGCCAGGCGCTCTGATCGGCCGGGACTTCCTCGAGATATTTCAGGATCCCGCCTTTCAGGTGAAAGACATCCTCGACACCCTGGGTCAGCAGATAATTCGTCGATTTCTCGCAGCGGATGCCCCCCGTGCAGAACATGGCGATCCGCTTGTTTTGGAAGCGGTGGCGATTTTCCTCCCACCAGGCCGGGAAGTCGCGGAAGCTTGCCGTTCCGGGGTCTACCGCGCCCTCGAAGCTGCCGATGGCGACCTCGTAGTCGTTGCGCGTGTCGATGACGGCGACATCGGGCTGCGAGATCAGCGCGTTCCAGTCCTGCGGCTCGACATAATGCCCGACGCCCGCGCGCGGATCGACTCCGGGCTGCCCCATGGTCACGATCTCGCGCTTGAGCCTGACCTTCATCCTGCCGAAGGGCGGTTCCTCGCTGGTGGCTTCCTTCCAGTCGAGGGCCGCGCAGCCGGGAAGGGTGCGCAGATGTGTCAGCACGGCGCCCACCCCCGCATCCGGTCCGGCGATGGTCCCGTTCAGCCCCTCCTGCGCCAGAAGAAGCGTCCCTGTCACCCCTTCGCGCTCGCAGAGATCCACCAGCGCGGGTTTCAGCGCGGCGGGATCCTCGAAACGGGTGAAATGATAAAGCGCGGCGATCCGGTACATGGCGCGTCAGATAGGGCGGGGGCGGGCGGTCGTGCAAGGGGGCGATGGCTTTCAGCGGCGAAAAGGCGGGCCTTGAACAGTCCGTGTCACCCGCTAGGCTGGCCCGGGTCAGCAGGGAGACGTGTCATGAAGGCGCTTGTGGTCATCGACGTACAGAACGATTTCTGCCCGGGCGGCGCGCTCGCGGTGCCGGAAGGCGATGTGATCGTCCCTGGCATCAATGCGCTGATGGCGGATTTCGGCGCCGTGATCCTTACCCAGGACTGGCATCCGGCGGGGCACAGCTCGTTCGCCTCCACCCATGAGGGCCGCGAGCCCTACGGCATGATCGAGATGCCCTACGGGCCTCAGGTGCTTTGGCCCGACCACTGCATCCAGGGCAGCGTCGGCGCGCAGTTTCATCCCGATCTGGCCACGGACCGCGCCGACATGATCGTGCGCAAGGGCTACAACCCGGCCATCGACAGCTATTCGGCGATCTTCGAGAACGACCATGTCACGCCCACGGGTCTCGAAGGCTATCTGCGCAGCCGCGGAATCGACCGGCTGGCCTTCTGCGGGCTCGCACTGGACTTCTGCGTGAACTTCTCCGCGCTGGATGCCGCGCGCCTGGGGTTCGAAGTCGAGGTGCACGAGGCGCTTTGCAGGGCCATCGATCTGGACGGCTCGCGCGCGGCCGCGATGGAAGGGATGCGGGCCGAAGGCGTCCGCTTCGTCTGAAGGAAGGCGGGCGAAACCTGCGAAGCCCTTGTGGTGCAGGCAGTGCGCTGCTCTAAGCGTTCCGCCGGAGAGGAGATACCGATGGTCGACATCGCCACGCGCGTCTGGAACCACAAGTGGAAGATCGACCCGATCGTGCGGTCCCTGATCGACACTGACTTCTACAAGCTGCTCATGTGCCAGTCGGTGTTTCGCAACAAGCCCGACACCCGTGTCACCTTTTCGCTGATCAACCGCACGGACTCGGTCCCGCTGGCGCGGTTGATCGACGAGGGCGAACTGCGCGAGCAGCTCGACCACATCCGCACCCTGTCGCTGAGCCGGGGCGAATCCACCTGGCTGCGCGGCAACACCTTCTACGGCAAGCGCCAGATGTTCCGGCCGGACTTCATGGAGTGGTTCGAGGGGCTGCGCCTGCCGCCCTATCACCTCGAGCGCAAGGGCGATCAGTACGAGCTGACCTTCGAGGGTGCCTGGCCCGAGGTCATGCTCTGGGAGATCCCGGCTCTTGCCGTGCTGATGGAACTGCGCAGCCGCGCGGTGCTGAACGGGCTGGCGCGCTTCGAGCTGCAGGTGCTCTACGCCCGGGCCATGACGCGGGTCTGGGAGAAGATCGAGGCCCTTCGCGAGATCCCTGGCCTGTCGATCGCCGATTTCGGCACCCGCCGCCGCCATTCGTTCCTCTGGCAGGACTGGTGCGTGCAGGCGATGCAGGAAGGTCTGGGCGCCGCGTTCACCGGCACCTCGAACTGCAAGATCGCCATGACGCGCGAGCTCGAGGCGATCGGGACCAATGCACACGAGCTGCCGATGGTCTATGCGGCGCTTGCCGAGGATGACGCCGCGCTCGCTCAGGCACCCTATGAGGTGCTTTCGGACTGGCATGAAGAGCACGACGGCAACCTGCGCATCATCCTGCCCGATACCTACGGCACCAGGGGCTTCCTCGACCGCGCGCCGGATTGGCTGGCCGGCTGGACCGGCATCCGGGTGGACAGCGGCGATCCGGCGGCGGCGGCGCGGATCGCCATCGACTGGTGGCGCGCGCGGGGCGAGGATCCGGCGACCAAGCGCGTGATCTTCTCCGATGGGCTCGACGTCGAAGAGATCCGCGCGCTGCATGCCGAATTCGCCGGAAAGGTGCAGGTGTCCTTCGGCTGGGGGACGCTGCTGACCAACGATTTCCGCGGGCTGGTGCCCGGCGACGCGCTGGCGCCCTTCAGCGTCGTCTGCAAGGCGGTTTCGGCGAACGGCCGGCCCACGGTCAAGCTGTCTGACAACCCCAACAAGGCGATGGGCCCGGCGGACGAGATCGAGCGCTACAAGCGCGTGTTCGGCGTCGGCGCACAGGAAGCCCAGGCCGTTCTTGTCTGAACCCGATCAGCCGCCTGAACCGGGATCGTGAAGGCAAAGACCGCCCCGCCTCCGGGCGCGTTGGAGGCCGTGATATTGCCGTTCCAGCGCGTCACGATGCGACGGACCAGCGCCAGGCCGATGCCTGAGACGGCCTCCGGGTCCTTGGCGCCGATGGCGGTCCAGAACATCTGGAAGACCTTGTCGCTGTCCTGCTCGCGCAGACCCTTCCCATCATCCTCGATCTCGATGCGGTGGCTCTGACCCGTGCGCGCATAGCGCAGGATGACGGTCGGCCTGTTCTCGGGATGGTGCTTGACCGCGTTCGAAATGAGGTTGCGCAGGACGATCCCAAGCTCGACCTTCTGCGCCCTGAACACCGGCGGATCGCCCTCTATCTGCAGATCCGCGCCCTTTGGCAGATGCAGCGCCGCGATTTCCCGCGCAAATGCCGCCAGGTCCAGCCTTTCGACCTGCTGCGCGGCACCCTCGACCTGCAGGTAGCGGAACACCGCGCGGATCATCTCGTCCAGCTTGCGCACGCGGCTGGTGATCAGATCGAGGCTGGAGATGACCTTCTCGCGTTCCGCCTCGGGCACCTCCTCGAGGTCGTCGCGCGCGAAATCGAGCAGTGACGAGATCTGAAGCAGCGGAACCCGCAGATCATGCGCCGCGACCTGCGTGAAGCTTTCCATGTCTTCGAGGCGCGCCTTGTAGTGTTCCTGCTTCAACCTCGCGCGCTGGCGGATCAGCAGCACAAGCGCGCAGGAAAGCAGGAGAACGACTGTCGCGGGTATCACGAGGACGGCGATCCGGCGCTGAAAGAGGGCCAACTGGGTGTCGCGCATCCGGTTGGCCATGAACGTGTGAACCTGCCCCAGACCCTGAAGGGCGTCCAGATCGCTGATCCTCACGGCTTCGTCTATCTCGCGCGCGCTCAGACCCCTCGCATGCATCTCGCCCACACTGTCGATCCTCGCGCGATAGGCGTCGACGGTCTGGCGCATCGCGGCGAAGCGCGGCGCGAGCTCCGGCGCATCGGCCTCGATCTCGAGCCTGTCGATCAGTTCAAGCGCGCGCGCCGCGGACTCGATTGCTCCTTCCCGGTAGAGCGGTTCGTCCGGACGCAGGACCCAGTTCTTGAAATGGTGGATCATGCCCCCGTAGCCGAGTGCGCGTTCGAGTTCGAGTTTCTCGTTGTACTGCGCGATCTGCAGCGCGGCGAGCCGCTGCTGGTTCTGTCGCACGACGGCGAAGGCGATGGACAGCAGGACCACGATCATCAGGCACATGGCGCCGATCGTCCATGCAATCGTGCGCAGGTTTCGCGTCAGCTGTCGTTCGGGCGTCATGCGCCAGGGCTCCCAGCGGTTTATGACCGGCCACGCGCAGGATTATGACGACTGTCTTAAGATTTTGCCCACTTTTCCTCAGATGGCGCGTGCAAGCCGCCGCTCCCGCCAGACGATGAGCAGGCCGCCCGCCGCGATCAGGATCGCCCCCGGGAAAAGTTCGGCCCAGGGCGCCTCGTCGTAGAAGATCCAGCCGAGAACGAAGGCAATGGGAATGCCGAAATAGCTGAAGGGGGCGAGGTTCGATTGTTCGGTCAGCCGGTAGGCCGCGATCAGGAACAGCACCGCCGTCCCGCCGAAACCTCCCATTGCAAGGATCCAGAGCAGGTCCGTGCCATGCGCGATCTGGCTGAACCCGCCGGTGAGCATGGCAAGGCCGAAGGCTCCGGTCGCAGCCACCCCCGCGGAGTAGAGATTGATCAGCCCGGTGGGCACGTCCTCGTCCATCAGGCGTGTGGTGACGGCCGACAGGGCATAGAAGAAGGCGGCCGCGAGCGGCAGAAGGGCCAGCGGCGAAAAGCTGTCGCGGCCCGGTCCGACAATCATGATCACGCCGACGAAGCCGACGATCACCGCAAACCAGCGAACCCGACCGACCTTTTCCCCCAGGATCGGCACCGCGAGCGCCGTCATGACAAGCGCGTTGGCGTAGGTGATGGTCGAGGCGGTGGCGAAACTCATCAGGCCGAGCGAGAGATAGAAGCTGAACTGCGCGAGGGTCAGGATCACGCCGCGCATGCCTGCGAGGCCCCATTGCCTGATTTTCCAGCGACGACCGTCCTTGTGCCATTGCCGGGAGGACCACAGCGCGATCAGCGCCGGGATCAGGCCGGTCAGGTTGCGATAGGCGGACAGCTCGGCCGCCGAGTAGTCGGGCGAGAGGTGCTTGATGACCAGGCCCATGAAGTCGAAAAGGCACAGGGCAATGAGCGAGAGCAGGATTGCGAGGCTGGTGCGGGAGAGCGGCATGTAGACCTGCAAGGCGGAAGCTTCAGGCGGCCAACCTCCATGCTGCGGCCGCCGGGCGCAATCCCCGCTATTCGGGTGGATCCACTTTTCCGCGCAGCGCCTTGACGCTGCCCCGCGCCTTCTTGGTATCGAGCCTGCGGCGTTTCGAGCCAAGCGTGGGCCGCGTGGGTATGCGCTTCTTCGGCGCGACAAGCGCCTTTCGGATCAGCTCGGCCAGCCGGTCACGGGCAATCTCGCGGTTGCGCGCCTGCGAGCGCGTCTCGTCGCACTGGATCACAAGCGCCCCCTCGCCGGTCCAGCGCCGCCCCGCAAGGCGTTTCAGACGGGACTTCACGGGGGGCGGCAACGACGGCGAACGGGCGGCCTCGAAACGCAGTTCGACCGCCGAGGAGACCTTGTTGACGTTCTGTCCGCCGGGACCCGAGGCGCGCATGAAGCTTTCGGTCAGTTCCCAGTCCTGCAGGACGATGTCATTGGAAATGTGCAGCATTCGGGCCTCCTGCCGCCCATTCAACAGGTCCGGCGCCCCGGCATAAAGGGCATTCTTGAAATCGAAAAGGGCCGCCCCCGGTGGGGAGCGGCCCAATCGAATGGTGCAAGGAGGTGGGACAGGTTAGATCAACGTTCCACCTTGGAGTTTCTCGCCGCCGAGGGTTGCCTCAGCAGGTGACCTCCAAAGCTGTTCCGATACCACTCTCCAATACCGTTCTCGACACTGGATCACCTCCTTTGCATATCTGTTGAACCTGTCCGAATCATTCCACAGCTTCGCCGGATCGCAAAGGAAAATCTGTCAGGCCGTCTGCAAAAGCCGGCGGGTGAGCAGCCGGAAGGGGACAAGCGCCACCAAAGCGAGCGAAAGCTTCACCATCCAGTCGGCGAGCGCCAGCGAGACCCAGAGCGGAACGACCGGCCCCGTCCCCAGAAGCGGCAGCATCTCGCCCGCCCATGAAACGTCGTTGGTGGGTTCGATAAAGCTCAGCGAGGCCGCGAAGGCGACGGTGAAGAAGATGGCGGTGTCGACCGAGCTTCCGACCAGCGTCGAGACCAGCGGGGCGCGCCACCAGCGGCCGCCGCGAAGGGCCGAGAAGATCGAGACATCGAGCAGTTGCGCGCCGAGGAACGCGAGGCCGGATCCCAGAGCGATGCGCAGGGTGACGAGGGGGCCGAACTCGCCCGCAATCTGGGTTCCGATCAGCGAACAGACGACGCCGATGACGAAGCCCGCAAACACGACGCGGCGCGCGGGGCCGGCCCCGTAGACGCGGTTCATCACATCGGTGACGAGAAAGGCGAAGGGGTATGTGAAGGCGCCCCAGGTCAGCCATTGGCCGAAGAGGAACTGCACGAGGATGTTGGAGGCCACGACGATGGCGGCCATGGCAAGGATGCCGGGGAGATGGGAGCGGGTCATTCGGTGTGGTCCGTTTTGGCAAGGGTGCGGCGACTTGGTCCGCCAATCCGGCGAACGTGCGGTCCATATGCCTCGGACGCCGCCGGCGCAAGTCATTCCGCGATGGCGAATTCCACGATCTGGCTGCGCTGGACCGGAAGGAAGTTGTCGTCGGCGACCATCGTCAGCCGGATCCGGCCCGCCCTGTCGCGCCATACGGCAAGGCCCTCGAGGTTGCCGTACTCGTTGAGGCGCGTCTCGAATTCTGTCCGCTCATTGCGCAGGCCCTTCTCGCCGATCAGGAAAGACCGGACGCGACTGCGGAAACCGAAGGGATAGACGTCCCTCTCGAGCACGTACAGCCTGCCGTCCGGACCGAAATCGGCGCCGACGGGCAGGTATCGCCCCTCGAGCGGAATGTTGAAGGGCTGATCCCATTTGCTGTCCGGAAGCTTGCGGTAGACGAGACCCTCGGGCGCACCCCTGCCTGACTGTTCGGGAATGGTGTAAAGCGTGCCCTCCGCGTCGATGGCCAGCAGCTCGAGCGCACCGTTGCGCGAAAGCGCGCGCCAGGCCTTGCTGTAGGACGCCCATCGTCCATCGCTGTCGGTGGTATCGTAGACCATGACCCGCGGGATTCTCTCGAACGAGATGTAGAGCCTGCCGTCGGGGCCAAGGGCGAGCCCCTCAGAATCCGCGCGCGGTGTGTCGAGCGGGCGCCCGCTGTCGTCCTTCAGCAGCCGCTCGGACTCAACCGACACCGAGACGAGCGTATCGTCCACATCGCGTTCGAGCTTGCCTGCAACCAGATGGCCCCGGTCCGTCACTGCGTAGAACCCGCGGCCATCCCCGGCGATCTCAAGCCCGGAAAAGCCTCCGAACCAGTCGTCAACGCCGGCCCATCGCAGGACGGACACGGGCTGGGCCGGTTGCCGGGCGGCTTCGATGGCCGGCGCGGGCGGGTAGTGCCAGACGTAAGCTCCGATACCTGCCGCCGCGACGATCAGCGCGACTCGAGTACGCCAGCGCATTGGGCAGGCATCTCGGCCAGGACGATGTCACGTTTGGGCTTCGGCTTGGGCGCGTTCGGATCCGGCGGCGGCGGATTGAGGATGTTGTTGACCCAGGCCTGTGCATCCGCGCAGCCGTCGCCCGCAGGCGGGGGCGCCTGGTCCACGCAGCCCCGGGCGCCCTTGGGGCAGTTCAGCCGGACGTGGAAGTGGTAGTCATGTCCGTACCATGGCCGGACCTTGTTGAGCCAGCTCCGGTCGCCCTTCTCGTCCTTGCACATCTGCACCTTCGCGCCGGCGAAGATGAAGATGCGCGCAACGCGCGGGTCCGAGGCCGCGGCTTTCAGCAGCGCGTGATGGGCCGGAGTCCAGTACTGGTTGACGTAGGCGCCGCCGGACCGCTGCATCGAGATCGACGAGATGTTCTCGCGCTGCGTCGCACTGAGACTCAGCGTGTCGGCGGGCCTGAGCCAGATGTCGGCGTCGAGGCCGATCTGGTGGCTCGCATGTCCCGAGCTCATCGGGCCGCCGCGCGGCTGGCTCATGTCTCCGACGTAGAGCCCTTTCCAGCCCGGAAGCTGCGCCGCCTTCGCGCTCAGCGTCCGTACATAGTCCACTGTTTCGGGGTGCGCCCAGTTGCGGTTGCGTGACAGGCGCATGGCCTGCCAGGTCGGCCCGGTCTCGGCCAGTTGCATCGACCCGGCGACACATCCCTTGGAATAGCTGCCGTAGGGCGCGGGCGGTTGCTCGGAGCCGGTCGTCTTCGCGCTGAAAAGCTTCTTTGCCGGCACATTGGCCAACGCGGAACTCGCCCCGATCGTCGGCAGCGCAACAGTTTCGTCGCCGGTCCGGTCGGACCTATCCCCGCCGCAGGACGCAAGCCCGGCGCTGAGTGTCGCAGCCACCATGAGACGGTACAGGTTCATGCTCGGGCCTCTCCGCTTGTTTTGACCCATCCTAGCAGAACCAGCCCGGCGATGAACAGTGCGACGACCGGAAGAACGCCTGCCCTCTGGCTGCCGGTCAGGTCCGAGACAACGGCGATCGTCGCCGGGGCCAGGAAGGAGGTCGCCTTGCCCGACAGGGCGTAGAGGCCGAAGGCTTCGGTCATGCGCTCGGGATCGCCCTGGAGGGTGAGCATGGTCCGCGACGATGCCTGCAGCGCGCCGCCCGCCGCACCGATCAGCGCACCGGCAAGATAGAAAAGGACATCCGGCAAACTGGAGCCCTCCGGCAGGTCCATGCCCAGGGCCGAGGTCCTGGTCAGGGTGACCACCATGATCGACGTCAGGATCAGCAGCACGCAACAGGTACGGATCACCGGAAGGGGCCCCACGGCACGGTCGATCCTGCCGCCGACCCAGCAGAACACTGTCCCGCTGATCGCGGCGAGGATGCCGAACACGCCGATGTCCACGATGCTCCATCCCAGTACGCCGAGCGCGTAGATGCCGCCGAAGGTGTAGAGCCCGTTGAGGGCGTCGCGGTAGAACATCGACGAGGCCAGATAGGCCAGCAGCGAGGGATTTCGCGGCAGCCGCCGCAAGGTCGCCGCGAGGTCGGAAAGGCCCTTGACGAAGTGGCCGGAGCCCCGCGGCGCCCGCCGCTCCCCCTCCCGCATCCAGAGGAAGAAGGGAACCATGAAGACGACATACCAGAGCGCCGTGAAGGGTCCGACGATACGCGTGTCGGCGCCGGTCGTGGGGTCGAGCCCGAAAAGGGGCTTCAACCCCGCCAACGTCCTTCCCCCCTCTCCCGCCTCGAAGAACACCAGAACAATGACAAGCGCGAGTACGCCCCCCGCATATCCGAAAGCCCAGCCCGACCCCGAGATGCGGCCGCGCTCGCCCCGGTCGGGGGCCAGATCCGGCAGGTAGGAATTGGTGAAGATCGTCGCGAACTCGGCGCCGAGCAGGCCGAGGCCGAGGAAAAAGAGTGTCCAGAAGATCGAGAAGGACTGCGGCGCGCTGAACCACAGCCCGCCGGCCCCGGCGACATAGAGGGCGGAAAAGACCCAGATCCAGGGCATCCGGCGGCCTGAACTGTCGGCGACCGCGCCCAGCACCGGGGCGAGCAGGGCGATCGCCACACCGCCCACGGTCAGGCCATACCCCCATGCGGCCTGCGCCCGGGCGCGCGCGGCGGCTTCTGAAAGACCGTGCCCGACATAGACCTCGGTCGCGGTCTGGGCGAAGTAGGGGCCGAAGATGAAAGTCAGCAAAAGCGTGTTGTAGGGTTGGCTGGCCCAGTCGAAGAAGTACCAGCCCCAGATACGCCTGCGCGCCGAAGTCTCCGTCATGCCCCGCCCGTCCAGCCGACTTGTTCGCGCGATGGTAGATCAGCCCGCCCGACCCGGCGCAAGGGCGCAGTCGGCGGCGGGCGCCGCGGCTTCGACCCTTGCCCTTTGAAGGTCCGGTGCTTAACTGGGTCCGGACCAAGGAAGGGGCCCGCCGATGCAATCGCTGTTCGAGATCCTGATGTTGCTTCTCAACATCCTGTGGTTCTTCATCATCGCCCATGTGATCATGAGTTGGCTGATCAATTTCCAGGTGCTGAACATGCGCCAGCCCATCGTCTCGCAGATATGGTACGGTCTCAACCGTCTGCTCGAACCGCTCTACGGTCCGATCCGCAGGATCCTGCCCCCGATGGGCGGCATCGACCTCGCCCCGCTGGCGGTTTTGATCGGCGTGGCCGTGCTGCGCATCGTCCTCGTGAACAACTACGCGCTTTTCGTCTAGCCCGCCCCCTTTCGCGCATGGGCTGATTTCTTCCGCAAAGCGGCCCCGGCCGCACGGTCCGGGCTTGTTCACGGAATCTTAGTGTGGGAGTCTGCACCAAACGAGCAGACAGAACACAGGACCTCCCATGACCGGCGCTGCAACGCTGTTGCGTGACGTATTCGGCTTTGACGGCTTCCGTCCGGGTCAGCAGGAGATCGTCGAGGCGGTGGCCGCGGGCGAGGATGTCCTCGCCATCATGCCCACGGGCGGGGGCAAGTCGCTGTGTTTCCAACTTCCCGCCCTGATGCGCAGCGGCGTGATGGTCGTGATCTCGCCGCTGATCGCGCTGATGCGCGACCAGGTCCGGGCCCTGCAGGAGGTGGGTGTCGCAGCCGCCGCGCTGACCTCGGGAAATTCCCCGGAAGAGAATGACGCGGTGATCGCGGCGCTTGGCCGGGGCGAGATCAGGCTGCTCTACATGGCGCCGGAGCGTCTGGCCGGCGGGGCGACTGTCCAGTTGCTGAGCCGTGTCGGCGTGAATGGCATCGCCGTGGACGAGGCGCATTGCGTCAGCCAGTGGGGTCACGACTTCCGGCCGGACTATCTGCGCATCGGCGCGCTGCGCAAGTCGCTCGATGTTCCGCTGTTCGCCTTCACCGCCACCGCCGACGCCGAAACCCGCGCCGAGATCGTCGAGAAGCTTTTCACCGGCGCGACTCCCCGGAGCTTCCTGCGCGGTTTCGACCGGCCCAACATCCACCTCGCTTTCGGCGCGAAGAACCAGCCCAGGGCGCAGATCCTCGCCTTTGCCGCAGCCCGGCGCGGCCAGTCGGGGATCGTCTATTGCGGGACCCGGGCCAAGACGGAAACGCTCGCCCGCGCTTTGCGCGACGAGGGACACGAGGCGCTGCACTATCACGGCGGGATGGAGGCCGAGGACCGCCGCCGGGCCGAAGCGCGCTTCCAGCAGGAAGACGGGCTGATCGTCGTCGCGACGGTGGCCTTCGGCATGGGCATCGACAAGCCCGATATCCGCTGGGTCGCTCATGCCGACCTGCCGAAATCCATCGAGGCCTATTATCAGGAGATCGGGCGCGCCGGGCGCGACGGGGCTCCGGCCGAGACACTGACGCTTTACGGTCCCGACGACATCCGTCTGCGCCGCACCCAGATCGACGAGGGCCTCGCCCCGCCGGAACGGCGCGAGGCCGATCACGGACGCCTCAACGCCCTGCTGGGACTGGCCGAGGCGCAGGGCTGCCGGCGCGCGGTTTTGCTGGGCTATTTCGGTGAGACCGAGTCTCATTGCGGGCGCTGCGATCTCTGCGACAGCCCGCCCGAGCTGTTCGACGCCACCACCGCCGTACGCAAGGCATTGTCCGCGGCGCTTCGCACCGACGAGCGTTTCGGTGCGGGACATCTCATCGATATCCTGACCGGTAATACGACCGACAAGGTCCGCCAGCAGGGGCATGACGGCCTGCCGACATTCGGGGTCGGGGGAGAATACTCCCGTCCGCAGTGGCAGGCGATCTTCCGGCAGATGATGGGACGCGATCTTTTGCGCCCGGATGCCGAGCGCCACGGTGCCCTGCGGATGACGGACGCCGCCCTTCCGATCCTTCGCGGAGAACAGGAGATCACGCTTCGCCAGGACAGCCTGCGCGCCGCGGCGGTCGAAAGGCGCCCTGCCGTCAAGGCGATGGTATCGGAAGAGGACGCGCCGCTGCTCTCGGCGCTCAAGGCCAAGCGGCGCGCGCTGGCCGAGGCGGCGAAAGTGCCCGCCTACATCATCTTCAACGACCGGACCCTGATCGAGATCGCCGAGACCCGGCCGCAGACCCTCGACCAGATGGCCCGGATCGGGGGCATCGGCGCCAAGAAGCTCGAAAGCTACGGCGCGGCGTTCCTCGAGGTGGTCTCGGGCGAGGCGCAGCAGATGCATCCCAAGCGGCGCAAGCTTGCCGGCAAGGAGGCGGGCAGCACCTACGACCGCCTGCTCGAGGCGCAGGCGCGGCTGGCACGGGGCGAAACGGGCATCGACAAGCCGCTGAGCTGTTCCGCCTCCGAACTCGCCCGGCTCGCGCAGCTGGGCAAGCCGGACCGCGATGCGGTGCTGCGGCTCATCGGTGAAAAGCGCGCGGAACGATTTATGCCCGCATTCCTCGAGGTGCTCCGCGAGGCGAGCTGAGCGCGCAGCCGCACGGTCGCATCGCGGCGATCGCACGGCGGCGCTGTGCGCGGATGCGCGGGATCGTCCGGGGCGCGATCATTGCGCCGCATGCTCCGGCGCGGACTTCAGCGGCGGGGCCACGCCGTCGCCCGCGCATTCGAGGATCCTGCCGATGATCTCCGCCTTGCGCAGAGGCTTCGTCATGTAGTGGTCGAGCCCCGCGGAGAGGATGGATTCGTCGTCGCCCTCCATCGCGTGGGCGGTCAGCGCCACGATGGGCACATGCCCGCCCGTCAGGGATTCCGCGGCCCGGATCGCCATGGTCGCCTGCTTGCCGTCCATCTTCGGCATCGAGATGTCCATGAAGATCAGGTCCGGCGCGAAGTCGGCGAAAGCCGCGACCGCCTCTTCCCCGTTCGAGGCGAAGCGCAACTCGATGTCGAGATCCTTTGTCATCTTGCTGAAGACAAGCTGGTTGGTCCGGTTGTCCTCGGCCGCCAGAATGCGCATGGGCCGAAGCTTCCGGGATGTGGCAACATCAGCTTTCGCGTCCGGTCCGGACGCCGCCGAAGGGCTGCGGTCGGCCCGTCTGTGAAGGAACACCGGCGGCCGCTCGTCCGCATCGTCCTGCGCGCCGGCCGAGCCGGTGTGCGCTTTCCGGACAAGCGGATCTGTCTGGTCGCGGGCAGGCATCTGGGCCACGGCCTCGCTGAGGATCTGAAGTCGGTCGATGAGGTCCTGCCGGAGATAGGGCCGTGGCAGATGCGCCCGGATTCCGTCTTCTTCCTCGGGAACGGCGAGGCGGTTGCGTTCAGTAAGCAGCAGCACCGGGCAGGCGGGCGAGATGTCCCGAAGCGCACGCTCGTACCCCGCTCCGGGCTGGGTCAGCTCGCGCTCGGCAATCAGGATATCGATGCCGGTTGCCATGCAGTCGCGCGCCTCATCGGGATCCTCGGGGACAAGTGTCTCGATGCCCAGTTGCCGCAAGTGCTGCGCGAGGGCGTTGCGCCCATGACCCGGCAAGTCCAGCAGCAGCGCCCGCGATATGCCCGCCGGACGCACGGTTGCGATGACATGGACGTCCTGCGAGAGTGCAAGGGCGATGTCGAAACCGAAGCAGGAACCCTGCCCCTCGGTGGACGTGACCGACAGTTCGCCACCCATCATCGCGATCAGCCGGCTGCTGATGGCAAGGCCCAGTCCGGTTCCGTCGAATTTGCGGTTCCGCTCGTTCTCGACCTGATTGAAATCTCCGAAGATGTGCTGGATCTTGTCCTGAGGGATCCCGATTCCGGTATCCTCGATCTCGATCCTCAGGCGCCAGGCTGCGCCGATCTCGATCGGAGCGCCGCGCACCCTCACCACGATCCCGCCCTCGTTGGTGAACTTGATCGCGTTGCCGACGAGGTTGGCCATCACCTGCCGCAGACGCCCCGGATCCGCCAGGAAGCCCACCGGCATCGCCATCTGGTAGTCCAGCGCGATTGCCAGACCCTTTTCGCGGGCGCCGGGTTCAAGCAGCATGACGACCTCGTGCAGCGAGCGTTCGAGGTCGAAAGGCTCTTCGCGCAACTCCAGCTTTTCCGCCTCGATCTTGGAGTAGTCGAGCACGTCGTTGATGATGACGAGAAGCGCCTCGCCGGAATTCTTTATCGTTTCGACGTAAAGGCGCTGCTCTTCGGTAAGCGGCGTCTCCGTCAGCACGTCGGCCATGCCGACCACACCGTTCATCGGCGTGCGTATCTCGTGGCTCATGTTCGCGAGGAAGGCCGATTTCGCCCGGTTCGCGCTTTCGGCGTGCTTTCGTGCCTCGTCAAGCTGTTCCTCGTAGCGCACGGCCGCCGTGATGTTGAGCCCGAGCGAGACGATGTCGCCGTCCGGCCCGCGCTGGTCGATCAGCTTGATGTACTCCCGGTTCCAGAGGCGGATGGTTATGGGTTCGGGGTCTGGCTGCTGCATGCGCTCGGTCATCATGTGCCGCCAGTCGGCCGGGCGCATGTCGCCGGGGTTCACGATGCCCTCGTCGGTCATCATCTGCAGGATGGTGACGTAGTTCACCCCCGGCCGGATCGCTTCCAGACCGTCGAACAGGGCGAGAAAGGCGTTGTTCGCCATGATCAGTTCGAGGTCGGGCGTGTAGAATGCGAAGCAATCGCTGATGGTCTCGATGGTCTGCCAGAGCCGCCGCTCGACCACCTCGATCTTCTGATGCGCGCTCGAGAGTTCGGACTTCACCCGCTGGTTCTCGTCCCTGACGATCGCGACCTCCGCGCGCGTCTCGACGATCTCTTCCGACAGGGCCCGCGCATGCAGCCCGAGCTTGCGGTTGGCGGCAAAAAGCTCGGCCTGCTTGAGTTCAAGCATCCGTTCCGCAGCGAGACGGCCGCGGCGTTCTTCCGCCAGCTTGTTCGCCAGACTCATGCTGCTCGCCGACTCCCTTTCATGTCCTGTCAACTATCGTGATCCATCGTGAAAATGTGCTTAAGCGCCCGTCCCGCGGGACTGGCGGCGCTTGCACCACGCGCACCCGGCATGCGACGCTTGCGACGACCGCGCCAGGGGAGGACAATCGCATGCGCCTGCTGATTTCAGTGCTTACATTCCTCCTTGCGCCCGTCTTTCCGGTCCTGTCTCAGGTGGCGGTCCCGCAGGATCGTTTCGTGCTCAGCCGCGACATGGATTTCTACGGAGCGGATCTCACGAACCTCTTCGACACGTCGCTTGAAGCCTGCGAGCGCGCCTGCGCGGCGCAATCCGCCTGCGTCGCCTTCACCTTCAATACCCGCAACAACGCCTGCTTCCCCAAGAGCGCCGTCAGCGAACGGCAGGTCTATGCCGGAGCCGTTTCCGGACTTCGGCGCGCGACCGCTCCCGACGTGCTGGCGCAGGCGTCGCAGCGCGCGGATGAGGTCGGCTTTGTCGGGCCGCAGACGCTCGAGGCGGCAGCAACGCTGGTTCAGCGCAACGCCGATCGTGCGCCTGTCTCCGGCCAGACCCCTTCGGAACTCGCCACGGCCGCCGAAGCGGCGCTGGAGGGCGGGCGTCAGGCCGAGGCCCTTGGATATCTCCAGCAGGCAATTGCGCTTGGCGACAGCGCGGAGTTCTGGCTGGCGTATTCCGAGCTCGTGCTGCGGTTGCGGGACGATGTTCCCGACCGGAACACGCTGCGGGACGAGGCTGTGCCGGCGGCGGTCAATGCCTATCTGCGGACCGGCGTTGCCGCGCTTCGCGCCGCGGCGCTGATGTCGCTCTCCGACGCGCTGCAGGCCCAGGGTCGCGGGCGGGACGCGATTCCGGCGCTCAGGCTCACGCAGGATATCGCGCCCGGCGAGGACGTGGCGCGGGCACTTGACGACGCGATCGCGAAATTCGGCTTCCGGGTCGTGGACAATTCGGTGGAAAGCGATGCGGCGCGGCCGCGCATCTGCGTCGAGTTCTCCGAGGCGCTGGCCGGGGCCGGGGTCGACTACGAGCCCTTCCTGCGCCTGGACGAACCGGATCTCGTGGTCGCGACGGAGGACCGGCAGCTCTGCCTTGACGGGGTCGCGCATGGCCGGCGCTACGAATTCACGCTGCGTTCGGGCCTGCCGGCGGCGAGCGG
The DNA here is from genome assembly GCF_040801785.1 of Sulfitobacter sp. LCG007. NCBI lineage: Bacteria > Pseudomonadati > Pseudomonadota > Alphaproteobacteria > Rhodobacterales > Roseobacteraceae > Roseobacteraceae bacterium LCG007. The sequence continues at coordinate 212,163 of NZ_CP161805.1, forward strand.
CGAAACCCTGAACCGGGATGTCGCGCTGGCCCTCTACGTCCGCGACCGTTCGCCGTCGGTCCGCTTTCCCGGCCGGGCCTATGTCCTGCCGCGCAGCGGCGATGCGGCTCTGCCGGTCGAGACGGTCAACCTCGACTCGGTCGAGCTCGCCCTGCGCCGGGTCAGCGACCGCAACCTGCTGCGCGCGATCCAGGACAGCTATTTCGGCCGTCCGCTCAGCGAATACGAGGATACGGCCTTTGCCACGGAGATTGCCGAGGAGATCTGGACCGGTTCCGGCCAGGTCGGCAACGAGCTGAACGCCGACATGACCACGCGCCTGCCCCTGGGCGACATCCTGTCGGACCTGCCGGCAGGGATCTACGCGCTCAGCGCACGCGTGCCGGGGGCCGATCCCTACGAGACACCGGGCGCGACGCAGTGGTTCGTCCTGTCCGACATCGGCCTGCAGAGCTGGGAGGGGACGGACGGGCTTACCGTCGCGGCGCGCAGCCTCGCGGACGCCTCGGCGCTGGAAGGTGTGGGCCTGACGCTCGTGTCGCGGGCGAACGCTGTGCTGGCGGAGGCAAGGACCGACGCAGAGGGCTTCGCGCATTTCGAGGCGGGATTCACGCGCGGCGAGGGCGCGTCGGCCCCGGCCCTGCTGATCGCCGAGCGCGGGGATGAGGACATCGCCTTCCTGTCCCTTGCCGATCCGGCCTTCGACCTCTCCGACCGCGGCGTGGAAGGGCGTCCGCCGGCGCCGCCCATCGATGCATTCCTCGCCACGGATCGTGGCGCCTACCGCGCGGGCGAGACGGTTCACGCAACGGCTCTGATCCGGGACGACCGGGGAGTGGCGCTGGACGGGCTTCCCCTGATGGCCGTGCTCAGGCGCCCTGACGGCGTGGAGTACAGCCGTGCCCTGGCCCGCGACGGGGCAGATGGCGGGTATGTCTTCGCATTGCAGGTCGGCGCGGACGCGCCCCGCGGCGCCTGGCGGCTCGAGCTCTTCGGCGACCTCGACGCAACCGCGCTCGCGAGCGAGCGGGTGCTGGTCGAGGATTTCCTGCCCGAACGCCTCGACTTCGACATCGCCCTGCCCGAGACGCCGCAGCGCCTTGGCGAGGCTACGCCGATCCGCGTCGAGGCGCGCTATCTCTTCGGGGCCCCCGCCGCGGAGCTGCCGGTCGAGGGCGAGCTGCGCCTGCAGGCCAATCGCAGCCTTCCGGCGTTTCCGGGCTATTTCTTCGGCCGCCATGACGAACCGTTCTATTCCCGGAGCGCGACCCTTGCGCCGACCCGCACCGATGCCGAGGGACAGGTCGTCATCGAAGCCGTCTGGCCCGAAGCGGGCGCGGTCGAAGTGCCGCTTGAGGCCGAGATCGTGTTGCGCGTATCGGAGGGCTCGGGCCGTCCGGTCGAGCGCCGCGCGCTGCTGCCGCTGGTGGCCGAAGGCGCGCTGATCGGGATCCGGCCGCTCTTTGACGACGTGCTGCCGGAAGGCGGTACCGCGGCCTTCGAGCTCGTCTCGACCGGCGATGCGCCCATTCCCGCCCACTGGACGCTCAACCGGGTCGAGACCCGCTACCAGTGGTATCAGATGCAGGGCAACTGGAACTGGGAGCCGACGACGAGACGCATCCGAATGGCCGAGGGCGATGTGACCCTTTCCGGAACTCCGCAGGCGCTCGACCTGCCAACCGAGTGGGGCGGGTACGAACTCATCGTCGAGCGCGCCGACGGCAGCTACACGGTGTCTTCGCAGGGCTTCTCGTCGGGCTGGTACGGCGGAGCGGACAGCAGCGCAACGCCCGACCGGCTGGACATGTCGCTCGACTCCGAGACCTACGCGCCCGGAGACACCGCCCGCCTTCGGATCGTCACGGAAGCGGCGGGAACGGCGATGGTCATGGTCCTGTCGAACCGCCTGATTGCGCGCCAGGTGGTCGAGGTCGCCGCCGGAGAAACCCTGTTGCCGCTCGAGGTAGGTGAGGATTGGGGCGCAGGCGCCTATGTGACGGTTTCCGTCCTGCGCGGTCTCGCCGACGCCACCGGGCGCACCCCGGTGCGCGCCCTCGGGCTTGCCTATGCCAAGGTCGCGCCCGGAGACCGCGCGCTGGATGTCTCGATAGAGACGCCCGCGCAGATCGACGGGCAGGAGGGCAGCTTCCTCGCGAATGTCAGCGTCACGGGCGCGCGTCCCGGCGAAACCGCCTATCTGACGCTGGCTGCCGTCGATGTCGGCATCCTGAATCTCACCGGCTTCGAGGCACCCGATCCGCAGGCGCATTACTTCGGCCAGCAAAGGCTCGGGGTCGAGCTTCGCGATCTCTACGGAAGGCTGATCGACAGCCGCAACGGAGCGCTGGGGCAGATCCGCTCCGGCGGCGATGCCAATGCGGGTGCGGGGCTGCAATCCCCTCCGCCCACCGAAAGGCTGATGGCCTTCTTTTCGGGTCTTGTCACGGTCGGGCCGGACGGCAGGGCCGGGATCGTGATCGACAAACCCGCCTTCAATGGCACGATCCGTCTGATGGCGCTGGCCTGGACCTCGAACGCCGTTGGCGCGGCCAGCCGCGAGGTGATCGCGCGGGACCCGGTCGTGGTCACGGCTTCCCTGCCGCGCTTCCTGGCACCCGGCGACGAGAGCCGCCTGCTGCTGGAGCTGACCGGCCAGGACGCGCCCGGCGAGGTTTCCCTGTCCCTGACCGCCACCGGCCTTGGGGTGGACGCGGTGCCCGAAACCGTGATGCTGGGACCGGAGGGCACGGCACGCATGGACATACCCCTGCGCGCCGGGGAAGAGGGCGACCACGAGATCAGGCTCGACCTGCGCGCGCCGGACGGCACCCGGCTGACCAGATCGCTACGCGTGCCGGTGCGCCGGAACGATCCCGAGCTGGCGATCACCCGGCGCTTCACCCTGGGGCCGGGCGCGACATTCGTCTTCGACGACAACCTGCTTGAGGGTTTCCACCCCGGCTCGGCCTTGGCCACGCTGTCGGTGGGGCCGCTGGCGCGGTTCGACGTTCCGGGTCTCCTGCGCCAGCTCGACAGATATCCCTACGGCTGCACCGAACAGCTTGCCTCTTCGGCCCTGCCGCTGCTCTACCTCGGCGAACTTGCCCCGGGCGCCGGTGTGCAGGATCCGCAGGGTAAGGTGCGCTCCGCGATCCGCCGCATCCTGACCCGCCAATCCGGCAACGGCGCCTTCGGTCTCTGGGAGGCCGGCTCGGGCAATTTCTGGCTCGACGCCTATGTCACCGATTTCCTGAGCCAGGCCCGGCAGGCGGGTTACGACCTGCCCGACATCGCTTTCCGTCAGGCCATCGACAACCTGCGCAACCGGGTCAACTACGCCCCCGATTTCGACAGCGGCGGAGAGGATGTGGCCTATGCGCTGCTGGTCCTTGCCCGCGATGGGGCGGCCCGGATCGGAGACCTGCGCTATTACGCCGACACAAGGGCCGACGCCTTCGCGACGCCGCTTTCCGCTGCGCAGCTCGGGGCTGCCCTTGCCTCCTACGGCGATCAGGTGCGGGCCGATGCCATGTTCGCGCGCGCGGGCACCCTGCTCGCGCGGCAGGACGACCCCCGCGGCTATCGCGAGGACTTCGGCACCGCACTGCGCGACCGCGCCGCGGTCCTGCGCCTCGCCGCCGAGGCCGGAAGCGACGCGCTCGACCTCGCGGCGCTGAGCGGCGGGCTGGTGGGCCGGCGGGCGCTTTCGACTCAGGAGGCCGCGCAGGTGCTGCTTGCGTCGCACGCCCTGGACGGAACGGACAGCGGCCCGGGCATCACGCTGGACGGTGTCGCGGCCTCGGGCCCCGTGATCGCGCGCCGCAGCGCGGGCGACGCCGCGCCGCTGATCCGGAACACGGGGTATTCGGAGGTCGACGTCACCGTGACCAGTTTCGGCACGCCCGAAGCGCCGGGTCCGGCCGATGGCTACGGCTATGCGATCAGCCGCGACTATCTCGACCTCGACGGCAATCCGGCGGGCGATACGCTGAGGCCGGGCGACCGGCTGGTGGCGGTGCTCACAGTGACGCCCTTCGAGGAGACGGGCGCGCGGCTGATCGTCGACGATGCCCTGCCGGCGGGTCTGGAGATCGACAATCCGAACCTGTTGCGGGCCGGCGACATCGCCGCGCTCGACTGGCTCGAGACTGCCGAGCCGGAGCATGCCGAATTCCGCAGCGACCGCTTCATCGCGGCGCTCGACCATTTCGGCAGCGATCCGTTCCGGCTTGCCTACATGGTCCGCGCCGTCAGCCCCGGACGCTTCCACCACCCGGCGGCGCTGGTGCAGGACATGTACCGGCCCGAGTACCGGGCCGTCACGGCGACGGGCAGACTCGCGGTCCGCGAATGAGGCGATGGACGATCCCCGCCTGCGTCGCGCTCATGATGGCGGGCGCTGCGCTGCGGGACGGTTTCGACGACTGGGTCGATGCGACCGTGCTGCCGCCGGTGCTGGCGGAAACGTCCGTCGAGGTGCACGACCGCAATGGCGCGCTGCTGCGGGTATTTCCGGTCGAGGATGGGCGGACGCGCCTGGCGCTTGGGCTCGGCGAGGTCGATCCGCGCCTTGTCGACATGCTGATCGCCTACGAGGACAAGCGGTTCTGGACGCATTCCGGAGCCGATCCCGTTGCGCTGATCCGTGCGGCGGCGCAGGCGATCGCGCGAGGGCAGGTGGTTTCGGGCGGATCCACCCTGACCATGCAGGTCGCGCGGCTGCTGGAAAACTCCGGCACCGGGCGTCTGGCAGGCAAGCTGCGCCAGATCCGCGTCGCGCTCGCGCTCGAACGGAAGCTCGGCAAGGAGCGTATCCTTGAACTCTATCTGCTGCACGCGCCCTACGGCGGTGCGCTGGAAGGGCTCCGCGCGGGAAGCCGGGCCTGGTTCGGCAAGGAGCCGCACCGTCTCGACGCTGCCGAGGCGGCGCTGCTCGTCGCATTGCCGCAATCCCCCGAAAGCCGTCGTCCCGATCGGTTTCCGGCCGAGGCGCGGGCCGCGACGCTGCGCGTTCTCGCGCGGACCGGACAGGTCGAGGCTGCGGGTCAGGTCACGCTGCCGGAGCGGATGTTGCCGCTGCCGGGGCTTGCGCCGCATCTGACATGGCGCGCCCGCGTGGAAGAACCCTTCCTGCCCCGTCACGACCTGACGCTTGACGCGGATCTGCAGGCACGCATCGAGACGCTGGCCCGGCTCGCGGTCCGCGATCAGCCGCGCGGTGTCTCGGCGGCGATCCTCGTGGCCGATCATGTGACCGGCGAGATCCTCGCCAGTGTCGGAGCGCCGGAGTACTCGGCGGCAGGCGGAAGCCAGGGCTTCGTCGACATGACGCGCGCGGCGCGCTCGCCCGGATCCACGCTCAAGCCCTTTGTCTACGGCATCGCATTCGAGCGGGGGCTGGCACATCCCGACACGCTGATCGACGACTCGCCGGTCGCGTTCGGCAGCTACGCCCCGCAGAATTTCGACGGACGCTTCAGGGGCGAGGTGACGGTTCGCGAGGCCCTGCAGCAATCTTTGAACATCCCGCCGGTGCTGCTGCTTGATGCCTATGGCCCCGAGCGGCTGCTGGCGACACTCCGGAAGGGTGGCGCGATGCCTTTGCTGCCGGGCAACGACGCGCCTGGGCTGGCGGTGGCGCTTGGCGGCGTCGGTCTGACGCTGAGCGATCTGGTCCAGCTCTATGCCGCGCTGCCTCAAGGCGGAGCCGCGCCCGGCCTGACATGGCGGATGCAGGCGTTTCGACAGCCGCAGGGCCGCATGCTGTCGCCGGTCGCCGCATGGCAGGTCAGCCAGATCCTGGCCCGCATGGCGCCTCCCGCCGGTACGGGTACGAGAAGCGGCGGGATCGCCTTCAAGACCGGAACCTCCTACGGGCACCGGGATGCATGGGCTGTCGGCTTCGACGGCCGGCATGTGGTGGGGGTATGGCTGGGCCGGCCGGACGGGACTTCGGTTCCCGGCGCATTCGGGGGCGATCTGGCGGCGCCCGTTCTCTTCGAGGCTTTCGGGCGGATCGCTCCGCGGCGCGTGCCGCTGCCACCGCCGCCCCCGGAGACGCTAATCGCGTCGAATGCCGAGCTTCCCCTGCCGCTGCGCCACTTCGGGATCCGCCGGGCCAGCCTGCGACCCGATCCGGATCGCCCCGTACTGGCCTTCCCGCCGGATGGCGCGGAACTGTCCCTCGATGGGGCGGGCCTGACGCTGAAGGTACGCGCCGGGACCCTGCCGATGACGGTGCTGGTGAACGGCAGACCTGCCGCAAGCGGGGTGATGCGCCGCGAGACGACCCTGGATGCACCCGGTCCCGGCTTTTCGCGCATATCGGTTATCGACGCTGCCGGACGCTCCGATCAGGTCGATATCCGCCTGAAGTGAGCCTCAGCGCCGTCCCTCGCGCAGCCAGGCGGCCGTGATGAAGGCCAGGCTCAGCAGCAGCACCAGCCAGCCGGGCAAGAGGTTCGTCTGCCGCACGTCGCGGGTCTCGTAGGCCTCGCGCGGCGTGAGCCCGATCCACCCGCGCCCCGCGGCCGGTCGACCCTCGCGGACCGACCGGATGCGCGGCAGACCGTCCTCGATCGCCATTGCCCCGCCACGCAGCGCCGAGAGCACCGGCAGCAGGACCTCGTTCGTCGCGATGGTCGCCTCGAATTCGCGCGGTGCCGCCGGCCCCAGTCCGATCACGGCGGTCTGATCGCCGTTCTCCAGCCTGTAGAGCCCGATCTCGGGCCCCTCGAATATGCCCTCGAAGACGCCCGGTTCGCCCGGCGTCAGCTCGAGTTCCGTCAGATTGCCCGCCGGATCGGTGATCGTCACCGGCGGCACGTCGTCGGACAGGGTCCGGCGCAGGATACGCATGGTCTGACCCGTCGCCTGGGCGGTCAGGGCCTCTTCCTCGAGCTCGGGCTCTTTCATCATCCAGTGGGCCAGCCGCCGCAGGAGTTCAAGTTGCGGCCCGCCGCCCTCGTAGCCCCGGTTCCAGAGCCAGCCGTGATCCGACGCCAGCAGCGCGACCCGGCCTTCGTCGACCCGGTTCAGGATCAGCAGGGGTCGGCCATCGACCCCGTCCATCACCACATTGCCCTCGACGTCGCTCACGTCGATCTGCCGAAGCCAGCGTCCCCAATCGCCCCTGCCCGGAAGGTTGGTCGTGACCGGGTGGCGATTTCCCAGCTCCGTGACATGCGGGCGGAACGGTTCTTCCAGCACCCGCGCCGTCGGGGATGCGGGCAGCACCGACCCGAGGGGCGAGCGATAGAGACTGTCGGCTCCGGCGAAGTCCGGCCCCGCGGCGACCAGCACCGCCCCTCCCTGGCGGATGTAATTCGCGACATTCTCGAGATAGAGGCTCGGCAGGATGCCCCGGCGCTTGTAGCGGTCGAAGATGATCAGGTCGAAATCGTTGATCTTCTCCAGAAAGAGCTCTCGGGTAGGGAACGCGATCAGGGACAGCTCGCCCACCGGCACGCCGTCCTGCTTCTCGGGGGGCCGCAGGATGGTGAAATGCACCAGATCGACCGAACTGTCGGATTTCAGAAGATTCCGCCAGGTTCTCCCGCCCGGATGCGGCTCGCCGGACACAAGCAGAACGCGCAGCCGGTCCCGGACCCCGTTCATCTGGATGAGTGCCGTGTTGTTGCGGTCGGTCAGTTCGCCGTCGGCCTCGGGCACGGTGAACTGTATGACGTTGCGCCCGCCGTGCGGCAGGGTCAGCGGCAGTTCGATGTCCTCGCCGACGGGCACCCGGAAGCTCAGCGGCTCTTCCCCGTCGACCGAGATTTCAAGGGGCGCGTCCGTGACGCCCTCGGGAGCGGCGCCCATGTCCTCGATCCTGAGCGTCAGGGTCACAGGCTCGCCGATGATGGCGAAGGCGGGGGCGTTGCGCACGAGCAGCCGCCGGTCCCAGTCTTCGGTGTGCCCGGTCATCAGAAGGTGCATTGGGGCAGGCAGGTCGAGCGGGAGATCCGCATCATGCACCCGCCCGTCGCTGACGGCGATCACACCGGCGATCCGGGCGCGGGGTTCTTCCGCGAGGGCCCGGGACAGCTCGGTCATCAGCTGCGTACCGCTGTCGCCCTCTCCATCCGCTACCGGAATGCGGCGCACCTCGGTATTCGGTCTGGCTGCGATCTCGGCTTCGAGCGCGTCGGCGGCGGCACGGGTCTGCGCGGCACGGTCCGACAGCGACTGGCTGGCGCTTTCATCCTCGAGCAGTATCACGATATCGCTCAGGGGGGCGCGGTCTTCCTGCTGGTAGGACGGGCCGGAAAGCGCGCCAAGCACCACGAGCGCCGCGATCGCCCGAAGGGCCCAGCCGGAGAGGCCGCGCCAGAGGGCCAGAAGGACGGAAATCCCGGTGACCAGGGCAAGCGCCGCAAGAACGGCCCAGGGAATCAGGGGGTCGAACAGGATCTGGCCGAAGTCGTTCATTGGCCCAGCCTGTCGAGAAGCGCGGGCACGTGGACCTGATCGGATTTGTAGTTGCCGGTCAGCACATGCATCACGAGGTTCACGCCGAAGCGGAAGGCAAGCTCGCGCTGCCGCTCGCCGGAGAAGCCCCGCCCTACCGGCACGAGCGGTGCGCCGTTCGATCCGATCGCCCAGGCCGAGGCCCAGTCATTGCCGCCGATGACCACCGGCGTCACCCCGTCGTTGAGGTTGCGGAAGGGCATCCCCTCGATCTTCTCCGCATCGGGGGGAGCCGCCTCGACCCACACGTCGCGGCTGGCGTAACGGCCGGGGAAATCCTGCAACAGATAGAAGGTGCGCGTCAGAACATGGTCTTCGGGCAGGGGTTCGAGTGGCGGGATGTCCAGCGGAGCGGCCAGGTCCTGCAGCTTGCGTCCGTTGGGGCTGGCCGCTCCGAAACGGGCGATGTCGGCGTCGCGCGTGTCGAACAGGATCAACCCGCCCGAGCGAAGATAGCCGTTGAGCCGCGCATAGGCGGCATCGGAGGGCTGCGGCTGGTCGGGTGTGACCGGCCAGTACAGGATCGGGAAGAACGCCAGTTCGTCGCGTTCAAGATCCACGCCCATCGGTTCGGCCGGCTCGACGGAAGTGCGGTAGATCAGGGTCTCGGAAAGTCCGCGCAGACCCGCCTTTGCGAGTTCGTCGATCCGGTCGTCACCGGTCAGGACATGGGCGAGCACGACCTCCGAGGTCGCCTTGAGGGCGAATTGCTCTTGTTCGGGTGTCTGCACGGGCGTGGCAAGCTCGGACTGCGGAGCCGACTGTGCCAGAACCGGCTGCGGCAGGGATTGTGCCGCCAGGACCGCCAGCAGGACAACGGCGGCACGGCCCAGCCCGCCAGCCAGCCGCCCGGAAAGCGCGAGCGATGCGATCACGTCGGTGACCAGAAGCAGGATCGCGAGGCTCAGCAGCAGGCCCGCGACGGGCCGCTCCTGCGGCATCGCGAAACCGCGCACCGGCACGTCCGCGGGCCAGACTGCCGGAGAGAGGGCATCCTCGGGCCCGATCACGTTGCGCGCAAGGCGGCGGTCGCCGGAAGCGTAGATGCCGGGGCGCATGTCCGGGCCGGGCGGCGCCGAGATCAGGTCGGGGCCGGGGACGCCCGGAAGGGTGCCCGCATCGCTCAGCACACCGAAGCCGTCCATAACCTGCACCGGGGTCCAGCTGGTCCCGTCAAGACTTTGGGCATCGGGCCGCACGGTGGCCGACGAAATGGCGAGGCGTTCGAGCATCTGGACGAACAGACCGGACAGGGGAAGCGTGGACCAGTCCGCCGTTGCCGTAACGTGGAACAGGACGATCTGTCCCTTGCCCTCGGCCTTGCGCGTGACGAGCGGCGTGCCATCGGCCAGCTCGGCGATGACGCGCGCGGCCAGCGTCGGGTCCGGCTGGGCCATGACCTGGCTTGTGACCTGAACGTCGGCCGGGACCGGCAGGCCGAAGAAAGGCGAGCTTTCGCCGAAGGGCGCAAGCGTCTTCGGCTCGCCCCAGCTCATCGCGCCGCCGACGGTCCGTCCCCCGCTGCGCAGGCGCACCGGCATGAGGGGGTCCTCGTCGATCCGGCTGACGTCGCTTGCCGCGACACGCGGTCCGGCAAAGCGCACGAGCATCCCGCCCGCGCCGATCCACTCGAGCAGCGCGGCGCTCTCGGCGTCCGACAGCGTGGCCACGTCGGCCAGCACGATCACGTCCGGGTTCGCCGGGAGCACCTCGGTCAGCGCCCCCCGGATCAGGTCGGCCGAGGGGGCAAGGGCCTTCTCGATGTAGTGCAGCGGAGACAGCAGCTCGAGCCCCTCGCGGTTCTCGCGTCCGGCGATCAGGGCCACCTCGCGGCGCCGCAGGGCGTCGTCCACCAGCGTCACCGATCCCGCCGAACGCTGGCCCTGAATGTCGAAACGGCTGACGCGCGCACGCATCTCTGACGGAAGCGAAAGTGCCGCCGTCGCTCCGGTCTCTCCTTCCGCGAAGGTCATGGCGACCGACGCCAGCACAGCCGCGTTTCCTCCCGGATCGCGACCCTGTGCCTGCACCGTGACGCTGCGCTCGGGTCCCGGCACCGACCGGGTCGCGGCAAGCTGGACGGCCCCGTCCTCGTAGCGAGCCGGGCGCATTCCGAGTACCGTGCCGCCGGTCTGGTATACCTCGACCGAGCCCGCGCTGCGGAAGGCCGCAAGCAGATCCCCGCGCCCCTCGTAGTCGAGGCCATCACTGAACCAGATCGTATCGAAGCCTTCGAGGGCCTGCACCAGCCGCACCGCCTGGGCAGACTTCGCCGAGTCCGGCTGCCAGGGCGCGGGCTGGAAGCCCGGAAGGCGTCCGCGCCATGCATCCGCGGCCTGAAACACGGGCGGCGCGGGGCGCGAGAGTTCGAGGAAGGCGACCGTGCGGCCTGCCCGGCCCGCGCGGCCAAGCTGCGCTTCGATGGCCCTGGACTGTTCCGCCCAGCGGGTCGCGCCTGCCCAGCTTCCGTCCAGTACGACCAGCAGCGGACCGCTTCCCTCCTCGGCGCTGTCGCCGGGGTTCAGCACCGGCCCGGCCAGTCCGATGATGATCGCGGCAGCGGCCAGCATCCGCAGGAGCAAGAGCCACCAGGGCGTCCGGTCCGAGACGCTCTCGTCGTCCTTCAGTCCCAGCAGCAGCGCGACGCCGGGGAACCGACGGCGGATCGGGGCCGGCGGGATGGCGCGCAGGATAAGCCAGAGCACGGGGAGGGCGAGCAGCGCCAGCAGCAGCCAGGGCGCCGCGAAACCGATGGGACCGATCACCGTCATCGCACGGACCCGGTGTCGAGCGCGCGGTAAAGCCAGAGCAGCGCGCTCTGGGCCGACGCGTCGGTGAGGTGCAGTCCGTATTGCCAGCCTGTCACGGCGCAGAGATGTTCGAGTTCGGCCTTCCGTTCGGCGAGACGCTCGAGATAGCGCCCGCGAAGATCGTTGGCCTTGAGCGTCTCGTGACGGATCGTCCCGCCCACGCTTTCGAAGATCGTTCGCCCCCGAAACGGAAATGCCGTCTCGGACGGGTCAAGCACCTGCAGCACGACGCCGCGCACGCCGCGGTCCGCCGCCTTGGTCAGGGCAAGGCGGACCTCGTCGATCGCGCCGAGGAAATCCGACATGAACACGGCGCGCGCGGAGGGGATCATCGCCCGATGCTCCGGCGGTTGGTAGTCGGCGTCCGCATCGCGCGACAGAAGTTCGGCAAGCCTCATGATCTGGGTATTGCCCCGGCGCGGCGGCAGGCTGGTGCCGGTCAGTCCGACCCGCTCTCCGCCGCGCACCAGCAGAATCGCGCAAGCCAGACCCAGCAGACGCGCGCGGTCGATCTTTTGCGGCAGCCTCGGGTCCGAGGCAAAGCGCATCGAGGCGCCCTGGTCGATCCAGAGCATCACCGACTGGGCGATCTGCCACTCCCGTTCGCGCACGAACTGCTGGTCGCCCCTCGCAGAACGCCGGTGGTCGATCATCCGCCGGCTGTCGCCAAGCTGCGCGGGGCGGTATTGCCAGAAATCGTCACCCAGCCCCGCGCGTCTTCGCCCATGATCGCCCAGCAGCACGGCACCGGCCAGACGTTCGGCGCGCGCGAGCAGCGGCGGGAGCCGGGAGGCCTCGGTTTCGGCTGAACTGCGAAGGGTTTCCGGTTCGATCACGCGGCGGCCTTGGGCCCGGCGAGGCCGTCGGCAACCGTCGCGATGAGATCGCGCAGGCTGTCGCCCCGCGCGCGCGCCGCGAAGTTCAGCGCCATGCGGTGGCTGAGAACCGGCAGCGCCATGTCGAGCACGTCTTCCGCCGAGGGCGCGAGACGTCCCTGCAGCAGCGCCCGGGCGCGCACCGTCATCATCAGCGCCTGGGCTGCGCGCGGTCCCGGTCCCCAGGCCACGGTATCGCGCACGCGCTGGGTCACGCCCGCCTCCTCGGGGCGGAAGGCGCGGACGAGGTCCAGGATCATCTCCACCACGCTTTCGCCCACGGGCATCCGCCGCAGAAGGCGCTGGGCCTCGAGCAGCTGGCCGGCCGAGAATACCTCGACCGATTTCTCCTCGGTCTCGCCGGTGGTCGCCAGAAGGATGTCGCGCTCGGTGTCACGGTCGGGAAAGGCGACGTCGATCTGCACGAGGAAGCGATCGAGCTGCGCCTCGGGCAGCGGATAGGTGCCTTCCTGTTCGATCGGGTTCTGGGTGGCCAGGACGTGGAAGGGCATGCCGAGCGGTCGGTCCGCGCCGGCGACCGTGACGGTCTTTTCCTGCATGGCCTGCAGCAGCGCGGATTGCGTACGCGGCGAGGCGCGGTTGATCTCGTCCGCCATCAGGAGCTGGCAGAAGACCGGACCCTGGATGAACCGGAAGGCGCGCGCGCCGTCCGCACCGGTCTCGAGCACTTCCGAGCCCAGGATGTCGGCGGGCATCAGGTCCGGGGTGAACTGGATCCGGTTGCCGTGCAGACCCATCACCGTCGACAGCGTCTCGACGAGGCGGGTCTTGCCGAGGCCGGGAAGACCGATCAGCAGCGCATGCCCACCGCACAGAAGCGCCGCCAGCGTCAGATCCACGACGCGCTCCTGACCGATGAACCGCCGGGTGATCGAGGCCCTCGCCTCGGCCAGCCGGTCACCCAGCGTCTCGATCTGTGCGACCATGTCCTCGGCTTCGCTCATGACAACGGGCTCCTGAGAGTTATATTCGGGATGACTGTATCGCGGCGCGGGGAAATGGCAAAAGCAATGAACGGACAAAACTCCGTGACACCCTCGGCAGAAAGCCTTGCCGCATCCTTAACTGCCGCAAAAGCGCGCGGGTTGCCGCCTGTCCATCTCTGGGATCCGCCTTTCTGCGGCGACATGGACATGCGGATCGCGCGCGACGGCACCTGGTTCTACCTCGGGACTCCCATCGGCAGGCCCGCGCTGGTGAAACTCTTCTCATCGATTCTCAAGAAGGAGGATGACCGCTACTTCCTCGTGACGCCCGTCGAGAAGGTGGGAATAACGGTGGAGGACGCCCCCTTCGTCGCGGTCGACTTCGAGGTCGCGGGGGCGGATGAGGCGCAGGTGCTGTCCTTCCAGACCCAGGTCGGCGACGTTGCGGTCGCGGGCCCGGACAATCCGATCCGCGTGGAACGCGACCGGGAAACCGGCGAGCCTTCGCCTTACGTTCACGTGCGCGCCGGGCTCGAGGCGCTGATCGACCGCAAGAGCTTCTACCGTCTGGTCGAGCTTGGCAGGCACCGCGACGGCTGGTTCGGCCTGTGGTCGGGCGGAAAGTTCTTCGAGATGATCCGCTCGGACGAATTGCCGGCCTGAGGCGCGGCTAGGCGCCTGCGACGGGCCGCGTTCGCGATGGCCGGGCCGGAAGCTGCGAGAGCAGGACGCCCAGGGCCACGAGCGCGGCACCGGCGGCCTTGGACCAGTTCCAGTCCCCGCCCATCGCCAGCAGGATCAGCATGACGTAAAACGGGGCGACGTTGATGTGAAAGCTCGTCAGGGCGACCCCGATGCGCCCGACCGACGCGTTGAACATCACCTGCGAGAGCGCCAGCGCGGCCACGGCGTAGATCGACAGCAAGCCGACCTGATGCCAGGTCAGCGGTTCCGCCGGAACCACTGCGATGCCAGCAAGATGGAAGCCCGTCACCAGGGGAACGGCGAAGACACAGGCGCCCGCAAGCGTGACGGTCGAACGTCCGAGCGGCGACAGGTCGGGAAAGTCGCGCACCGCGGCGTTGCTGCCCCAGGCGAACAGGATGCCTGAACCCAGCGCCATCAGGACACCCAGTCCAAGATCCGCCGATACGTCGGCCCCAGTCGCGACAAGCCCGCCGATCACGGATGCGGCGAGCCCCTGCATGAACCGGCGCGTCATGCGCCGCTGTCGGGAAAGCACCTCGATCACCGTGGCCGAGATCGGCGTGGTCGAGGCGATCAGCGCGACCGTCACGGGATCGGTGTACCATTGGGCGACGAGCAGGAGGTATGTCCCGAGCCCGAAGCTCGCGAAGCCGATCCAGAGCCCCCGGCGCCATGCCGCGCCGAGGACACGCGCGGGGCCCTCGATGATGAACCAGGCGGCGAGCATCGCTCCCACGGCGAGGAGGAGGCGCATCATGATCAGCCATTCGGGACGCCATATGGTCAGAAGCAGATCGGCCGCCGGGAAACCGGCGGACCAGAGCAGGATGGACCCGACCGCCAGCGCGTTGCCCGACAACACCTGGCCCCCGCCGACGAGACCGGGAAGGGGATCGGTACCGGGATGTGCCATTTTCGTCGCGAGACCGTTGTGAAATCCGCATGCCGCCCGTGGGCATGTCCGGCGCGATCATCGGTGCGACAGGTCCCCCCCGTCTGTCACGTTTGCGGCCATCCTTGCGGCCGCATGATGTCGGATTCGGACCACGCGGGTGATGGGTGACAAATGCTCAGTTGGCTCGGGGCCGAGCCGCGGATATGCAGCTTGCTCAGAAGATAGATGCTCAAATTTGCCGCGAACCTCAGCCACCTGTGGGTGGAGTTGCCCTATCTCGACCGTTTCGAAGCCGCCGCCGCCGCCGGATTCGAAGGGGTCGAAGTGCTGTTACCCTATGACCTCGCCGCGAAAGAGACGAACCGTGCGCTGATTTCCAATGGCCTCGAGATGGTGTTGATCAACGCGCCACCGCCGAATTACACCGGCGGCGAACGGGGATTTGCCGCGGTGCCGGAACTCTCCGGGCGCTTCCGGCACGACTTCGGAAGGGCGTTGCGCTACACTGCGGCACTGCGCGTGCGCTACCTGCACGTCATGGCCGGCGTGGCGGAAGGCAGCGAGGCGCGCGAGACACTTCTCGAGAACCTGCGCTGGGCGCTGGGCGAGCTGCCCGAGGGGCTCACGCTTACGCTCGAACCGCTCAGCGAGCGGACGCTGCCGGGATACTTCCTGAACGACTTCGGGCTCGCGGCGGAAATTCTCGACGAGCTTGGCTCGGACCGGGTCGGGCTGCAATTCGACAGCTACCACGCGCAATCGATCCACGGCGACGCGGTCGACGTGTTCAGGACCTACAGCCGCCTGATCCGTCACATCCAGATCGGCGATGCGCCCGGGAGATGCGTTCCGGGCCAGGGCTCGGTCGATTTCGCGGGACTGTTCGACGCGATCCGCGCAAGCGGCTATAGCGGCTGGGTCAGTGCCGCCTACACGCCTTCCGCAGAAACCGGGAGCAGCCTCGGCTGGCTCGCGGCGGCGAGGGGCTGAGCGGGATGGCCTCACGCTTGCGCTTCCTCCAGGTCCTGCCCGCGTCTTTCGCGCCGGTGGCTTTCGGTTTCGTGCTCAGCGGCCTGATGTCGTTCATCGTCTCGGGCATCGCCACGTTTCGGGCCACGGGGCCCGTCGAAGGCTTTGGCGGCCTCTGGATCGCGGCATGGCTGCCCAGCTGGGCGGTCGCCTTCCCCACGGTTCTCGTCGTCGCGCCTGTCGCACGCGGCGTGGTCGGCTGGTTCGTCCGCGAGTAGCGCGCCAGCGAGGGGGCGGGCGCTAGTG
Organism: Sulfitobacter sp. LCG007; assembly: GCF_040801785.1. Taxonomy (NCBI): domain Bacteria; kingdom Pseudomonadati; phylum Pseudomonadota; class Alphaproteobacteria; order Rhodobacterales; family Roseobacteraceae; species Roseobacteraceae bacterium LCG007. The sequence continues at coordinate 228,145 of NZ_CP161805.1, forward strand.
CGCCTCGGCCCAGTTCGCGCCTTTGCCCGCGTCCACGGTCAGATCGACGTCGAGTTTCACCACCGGGTCCGCCGCGCCTTCCATCACCCCGCGCGCGACGTCCGCCAGATCGTCCGCGGCCCCCTCGTCGACCTCGAACAGAAGTTCGTCATGCACCTGCAGCAGCATCTTGGCCGGCAGACCCTGGATCGCTGCCGGCATCCGGATCATCGCGCGCCGGATGATGTCGGCCGCGGTGCCCTGGATCGGTGCGTTGATCGCCGCGCGCTGCGCGAAGCCGGCATGCGGACCGCGCGCGTTGATTTCCGGTGTATGGATGCGGCGTCCGAAGAGGGTCTGCACGAAAAGGTTCTCCTTGGCGAAGGCCTTCGTGCTGTCCATGTAGGCGCGGATTCCGGGGAAACGCTCGAAATAGCGGTCGATGAAGCCCTGCGCCTCGCCGCGCGGGATGCGCAGGTTGCGCGCCAGACCGAAGCCCGAGATGCCGTAGATGACCCCGAAGTTGATCGCCTTGGCCCGGCGCCGGATGTCCGGCGTCATCTCCTCGAGCGGCACATCGAACATTTCGGAGGCCGTCAGCGCGTGGATGTCGAGCCCGTCGCGAAAAGCCTGCTTGAGTTCGGGGATATCGGCGATATGCGCAAGAATGCGCAGCTCGATCTGGGAATAGTCGAGCGAAACCAGCCGCTTGCCCGGCGCGGCCACGAAAGCTTCGCGGATGCGCCGGCCTTCCTCGGTGCGCACGGGGATGTTCTGCAGGTTCGGATCGGTCGAGGCCAACCGCCCGGTGCTCGCGCCCGCAATGGAGTAGGAGGTGTGGACCCGGCCCGTCTCGGGGTTGATGTGATCCTGCAGCGCGTCGGTATAGGTCGACTTCAGCTTCGAGACCTGGCGCCAGTCGAGAATCCGGCGCGGCAGCTCGTGCTCGGTTGCGAGGTCCTCAAGCACATCCGCGCCGGTCGAATAGGCCCCGGTCTTGCCCTTCTTGCCGCCTTCGAGGCTCATCTCGTCGAAGAGGATCTCGCCCAGCTGCTTCGGACTGCCGACATTGAAACGCCGGCCCGCGAGCTCGTAGATCTCGTCCTCGAGCCCCGCCATCTTCTGGCTGAAAGCGTTTGACATGCGGCTCAGCGTGTCGCGGTCTACCTGGATACCCGTGCGCTCCATCTGTGCGAGCACCGGGACCAGCGGGCGTTCCAGCGTCTCGTAGACGCGCGTGACCCTGGCCCGGTGAAGCTGCGGCTTGAAGCTTTGCCAGAGCCGCAGGGTGATGTCCGCATCCTCCGCCGCATAGGCCACGGCATCCGCGACGGGGACCCGGTCGAAGGTGATGGCGGACTTTCCGGATCCCAGCAGCGGCTTGATCGGGATCGGCACGTGACCCAGATAGCGTTCGCTCAGAACGTCCATGCCATGCCCGTGCAGGCCCGCATGCATCGCGTAGGACATCAGCATCGTGTCGTCGATGGGGGAGACGTCGATGCCCAGCCCGGCGAATATCTTGGCATCGTATTTCATGTTCTGGCCGATCTTGAGGATCGACGGATCCTCAAGCATGGGCCTGAGCATGGCCAGCGCCTCGTCTGCGGGCATCTGCCCCTCGGCCAACTCGTCGGAGCCAAAAAGCCCGTCGCCCGCATTGGCCTTGTGCGCCAGCGGGATGTAACAGGCAACGCCCGGCGCGGTGGCCAGTGAGATGCCCACCAGCTCGGCCTTCATCTCGTCGAGCGAGGTGGTTTCGGTATCCACGGCCACGTAGCCGCATTCGTAGATGCGCGCGAGCCATGCCTCGAGCCCGGCGGCATCGCTGACCTTCTCGTAGGCCGCGGTGTCGAACGCGGGCTGCTCGATCTCCTCCGGTGCCTCATCGCTGACGGCGGGCGCTTCCTCGATGGCGGGTGCGTCGACGCCCAGTTCCTCGGCAACGCGCCGGGTCAGTGTGCGAAACTCCATCTCGGTCAGGAACTGCATCAGCACCGCCGGATCGGGGTCGCGCACCTCCAGGTCATCGAGCGTGAAATCGAGCGGCGTCTCGCAGTCGAGCATGACGAGCCTGCGGCTGAGCCGGATCTGATCGGCATGGGTCTGCAGGGTTTCACGGCGCTTGGGCTGCTTGATCTCGCCCGCGCGCTCGAGCAGCGCGTCGAGGTCGCCGTATTCGTTGATCAAAAGCGCCGCGGTCTTGATCCCGATGCCGGGCGCGCCGGGCACGTTGTCGACCGAATCCCCGGCCAGCGCCTGAACGTCGACCACTCGGTCGGGATAGACGCCGAACTTGTCGAAGACGCCGTCGCGGTCGATGCGGACGTTCTTCATCGCGTCGTACATCTCGACCCCGTCGCCCACGAGCTGCATCAGGTCCTTGTCGGAGCTGATGATCGTGACCCGCCCGCCGGCCTCGCGGGCCTGGCAGGCCAGCGTGGCGATGATGTCGTCGGCCTCGTATCCCTCGAGTTCCTTGCAGGCGATGTTGAAGGCCTCTGTCGCGCGCCGGGTCAGCGGGATCTGCGGGCGCAGTTCCTCGGGCATGGCCTCGCGGTTGGCCTTGTAGAGATCGTACATCTCGTTTCGGAAGGTGTGGCTGCCCTTGTCGAAGATCACCGCCGCATGGGTCGGCGCATCGGGGCCCTTGGCGTCCTGGATCATCTTCCAGACCATGTTGCAGAAACCCGATACCGCGCCGATGGGAACCCCGTCCGACTTCCGGGTGAGCGGCGGAAGGGCATGGAAGGCACGGAAGATGAACGCCGAGCCGTCGATCAGGTGCAGGTGGTGACCCTTGCCAAAGGTGTCGGACATCGGGGGCACTCCATTGCTAGGCAGACTCTCTTTTGCCACGCCCTGTCACGACCTGCCAGACAGGATGCGGGGCGGGTCATCTTCCAGATGGACAAAAATCCCCGCGGGAGGCTCTGACGCAGCGGCAGGAGCGGTCCTCAGCGTTCCTGATACAGCCAGTGCGACAAGCTCACCGACCCCGTAAGCGGCGTCCAGACCCCGAACCGCAGACCCGAAGCCCGGATCATTTCGCCCACCCAGGCATTGCAGGTGCGGCCCAGATGAAACCGCCCCTCGGCCGGATAGAAATAGTCGAAGGCATCGTAGCCCGGTACCGGTGGATCGGCGGGGGATTCAGGCGCGAGGCTGTCCGTGAGCGCCGCGAGGAACGCGTGGTATTCCGCGTCGCTCATCCACAGGGTGCGGGCGTCGAATGCGTCCGGCAAGCGACCGGCCAGCCCCACGCGCAGGAGCGACGCATCCCCCAGAACGCTGCGCCAGACGGCGCGGAACGTCACCTCGGCGTAGCTCGGCACCTCGCGGTAGAACGTCCGCCCGCCCCAACCGATCACCAGCCATTCCGCTTCGGGGTGATCGAGCTGCAGGCCGCTGGATGCCAGCGGGGCAAAACGGGCACGTGTCGTGCCGTCGAGCGGGACGAGAAAGTCGTAGTGGATCGGCCCGTGGATCAGCAGGACCTCGTGCGCTCTGTCGAGCGGCGAGGCGGTGCCGCCGGAGGGTATTGCGGCCCCGACAAAGGCAGCGATGACATAGGCGCAGGGCAGCGCCAGCATGATCAGGAAAACGCGAAGGGTGGTCTTTTTCAGGCCCTGTCCTCGAAGTCCCTGTGGACGTACCTGCAGTCGCAATAACCGCATTCGACGAAGCCGGTCTCATGGGGGATCTGGAGCCAGACGCGCGGATGGCCCAAACCGCCCCCGCCGCCGTCGCAGGCGATGCGGAAGCTCTCGACGATCTTGGTCTCGGGCGCGGGCAGGCTCATCGGGCGGGTCCTCGGGTCATGCTGCGGAACGCGTTCCTTATGACGGGGAAGCCCGGCCCGGGCAAGCCTGCCGTCCCGCATGGCGTTCAGCCGGTAAAGATGCGCAGCAGATAGCAGTTGTTTCGCGCCGAACGCACATGGACCGAGGCAACGCCGTGATGGTCTAGGATGACCTGCGCCCGATCGGCGAGATCTTCGCGCGAAACGACGCCCCCGGTGCCGTAGACGATCCGCTCGTCCGGGCCGTAGCCTTTCAGCAGGTAGTCGGCGGAAGTGGTCAGGATCGCCGGCAGGTCGCTGCCTCCTCCGGCCTGGCAGGCATTCTCGCACAGAAAGATCGGACCGGTCTCGGCATAAGGTTGCAATGTGGGGAAGGGACAGTGCGACAGGATCAGCATGCCCGCGCCGGCGGGGATGTGTCGCAGGCAATGGCGGCAGGGATTTCCGGCGCCGTTCGAGACGCCGCGCTCGGGGGTGTTGCCGTAGGCGTCGGGTGCGCCGGCCTGGAGGGCACGGACCTGATGGGTCGGCAGGGCGATGTAGCGAAGCATTTTGTTCTCCTCATTCGGATCACGCCTTGCTGGCAGGTCCGGCATCCGCGTGCGATCCGGATCCTGCGCATTCAGGTGGCCTGCGCCCTGCCAGCTGGCGGCGGACAGCAGGATTCTTGCCTCCGGCGGGGATATTTGGGAGCAAAGGAAGCGCGGAACCGGAAAGAGGTTCACCCTGCGGGGGCAAACCGCTACAAGGCGGAAAAACCCGCAAGAGGGAGACGAGCAGATGAGCAAGCCCGTGGTCCTGTGCATTCTCGACGGCTGGGGACTGAGTCCGCGTCGCGAAGGCAACGCGCCGCTGCTGGCGGAAACACCCGTGATGGACCGGCTGATGCGGACCTGTCCGAACGCGACCCTTGTCACCTTCGGGCCGGACGTCGGTCTGCCCAGCGGGCAGATGGGCAATTCCGAGGTCGGGCACACCAATATCGGCGCCGGGCGCGTGGTGGCCATGGATCTCGGGCAGATCGACCTTGCCATCGAGGACGGCAACTTTGCCGGCAACGCGCGGCTTAAGGCCTTCATCTCGGCGTTGAAGGACAGCGGCGGCACGGCGCATCTGCTGGGCGTCGCCTCGGATGGCGGGGTGCATGGGCATGTCGCGCACATGAAGGCGGCCGCGCGCGCCATCGCCGGGGCCGGGGTGCCGGTCGCGATCCACGCGATCACCGACGGGCGGGACGTCGGTCCGAAGAGCGCGAAGGGATATCTCGCCGATCTCGAGGACGCGCTTCCGGAGGGGGCCTCCATCGTCACCGTCGACGGGCGTTACCATGCCATGGACCGCGACAATCGCTGGGACCGGGTGGCCAAGGCATATGCGGCCATCGTCAGGGGCGAGGGAGAAGGCGCCGTTTCGGCGCAGGCGGCGGTCGACGCTGCCTACGCGCGGGGCGAGACGGACGAATTCATCCAGCCGACGGTGATCGGCGGATACGCCGGGGCGCGGGATGGGGACGGTCTGTTCTGCCTCAACTTCCGGGCCGACCGGGCGCGCGAGATCCTTGCGGCGGTGGGCGATCCGGCATTCGATTCCTTCGAGACCGGCAGGCGTCCGCGATGGGCGAGCCTCATGGGCATGGCGCCGTATTCCGAGGCGCATTCGGGATACATGAGCGTGATGTATCCCAAGCCGGAGATCGCCAACACGCTGGGCGAATGGGTCTCGAAGCAGGGGTTGCGGCAGTTCCGGCTGGCCGAAACCGAAAAGTATCCGCACGTGACGTTCTTCCTCAACGGGGGCAATGAAACCAGCTACCCCGGCGAGGACCGGCACATGCCGAAGTCGCCGAACGTCGCGACCTACGATCTGAAGCCCGAGATGTCGGCGCCGGAAGTCACCGAACGGCTCGTGCAGGCGATACGGGAGGGGTACGATCTGATCGTGGTGAATTTCGCGAACCCCGACATGGTCGGGCATACCGGCGATCTCGCAGCTGCCATCAAGGCCTGCGAGGCGGTGGACCGCGGGCTGGGCGCGGCGCTTGCCGCACTGGACGAGACGGGCGGCGCGATGATCGTGACCGCCGATCATGGCAATTGCGACGTGATGATCGACCCGCAGACCGGTGGGCCGCATACGGCGCATACGCTCAACCCCGTGCCGGTGATCGTCGTCGGCGGTCCGCAGGGCAAGGTCCTGCGCGACGGTCGTCTGGCCGATCTGGCCCCGACGCTGCTGGAGCTGATGGACCTTCCGAAACCGGCCGAGATGACGGGGGAAAGCCTGCTGGCATGAAGCGTTTCGCCGCTCTCCTGCTGATCTGGCTGCCGGCGGCGCTTGCCGCACAGGGCGACAGCGCGGCACCGGCGCGCGCGGCGATGGCGGAACTGGAGGCGGCGACGCTCCAGCTGTCGCAGGCGGATTCGGCGCGGGATCGGGTCTGGGCGCTGACACGGACGATCGAGGCCTTCGAGAGCGGTCTTGCGGCGATGCGCAGCGGCTTGCGGCAGGTGTCGATCCGCGAGGCGCAGATGAGTGCGCTGCTGAAAGCGCGCGAGGACGAGATCGGCGCGATGCTGACGGTCCTGCAGAAGATCGGCGGCACGCCGGGTCCGGCGCTGCTGCTGCATCCGGCGGGGCCTGCGGGCACCGCACGGGCGGGCATGCTGGTCGCCGAGATGACGCCGGAACTTGCCCGGGAGGCGATGGACCTGCGCGGGGATCTGGAAGCACTGAGGGACCTGCGCACGGTGCAGGGCGCGGCCGAGGCGCGGTTGCGCGACGGTCTGCGGGATCTGCAGAACGCCCGGGGCGAGCTCAACCAGGCGCTGGCCGAGCGTACCGACCTGCCGCGCCGGTTCACGGCTGACGATATCGGCATGGCCGTGCTGATCGCCGCATCCGAGACGCTGGACGCCTTCGCCAGCGGTCTCAGCCAGGTTCCGATCCGGGAGACCGGCGCCGACCTTCCGGTTCCCGAGCTGCACGGCGGCGCGCTGCCCCTCCCGGTTCAGGGCGTCATGCTACACCGAGCCGGCGAGGCGGACGCCGCAGGTGTGGCCCGGCCCGGCATTCTGGTGGCCACGCGGCCCCGGGCACTTGTCACCAGCCCCGCTGCGGCGACGATCCGCTTCGTCGGCCCGCTGCTCGATCTGGGGCAGGTGGTCATGCTCGAGCCCGAACCCGACATGCTGATGGTGCTCGCCGGGCTTGACGTGGCCTATGGCAAGGCGGGAGAAGTGGTCGACGCGGGAGCGCCGCTGGGCCTGATGGGCGGTGCCGCGACGGAAACCGAGGACGCCCTTTCACCGGATGGTGAAGCCTCTGGAACTGGGCGAACGGAAACGCTCTATATAGAAGTAAGGCTCAAGGATATCCCCGAGGATCCGGCGCGCTGGTTCCGAACCGATGAAAATGGATAGGAAACGATGAAAAAATTCTTGATGGCTGCGGTCGGCGGTATCGCGGCCGGCGTCGTCGCCAGCACGCAGATCGCCGGTCCGCTTCTGGCGCAGGAAGCTGCCAAGTCGGCTAACGTCTACGAGCAGCTTGACCTCTTCGGGGACATCTTCGAGCGCATACGCGCGCAGTACGTCGAGGAAGTCGACGCCGAGAAGCTGATCGAAGCCGCGATCAACGGCATGCTGACCTCGCTCGACCCGCATTCGAGCTATCTCTCGCCCGATGACGCGGAAGCGATGCGCGTGCAGACGCGCGGCGAATTCGGCGGGCTCGGGATCGAGGTGACGCAGGAAGAGGGCTTCGTGAAGGTGGTCTCGCCCATCGACGGCACGCCGGCGGACGAGGCCGGGATCGAGGCAGGCGACTTCATCACCCACGTCGACGGCGAATCCATGCTGGGCCTCAATCTCGACGAGGCCGTCGAGATGATGCGCGGGCCGGTGGGGTCCGACATCGTCATCACGATCGTGCGCGAGGGCGAGCCGGAGCCCTTTGACGTGACCCTGACCCGCGACACGATCAAGCTGACCGCGGTGCGCAGCCGCACCGAGGGTGCGTCGGTCGTGCTGCGCGTGACGACCTTCAACGACCAGACCTACGAAAACCTCGAGGCCGGGCTGAAGAAGGAAGTTGAGGCCGCGGGCGGCATGGAGAAGGTCAACGGGATCGTGCTCGACCTGCGCAACAACCCGGGTGGCCTGCTGACCCAGGCGATCAAGGTTGCCGATGCCTTCCTCGACGAGGGCGAGATCGTCAGCACCCGCGGACGCAACCCGCAGGACGGCGACCGCTTCAACGCGACCGAAGGCGACCTCACGGGCGGCAAGCCGATCGTCGTGCTGATCAACGGCGGTTCCGCCTCGGCATCCGAGATCGTGGCGGGTGCGCTGCAGGATCATCACCGGGCGGTCGTGGTCGGCACCAAGAGCTTCGGCAAGGGATCGGTGCAGACGGTCATGCCGCTGCGCAGCGAAGGAGCGATGCGTCTGACCACGGCGCGCTACTACACGCCCTCGGGCCGCTCGATCCAGGCGTTGGGCGTCTCGCCCGACGTCATCGTGCAGCAGCCGCGCCCGGATACGGCCGAGGCGAACGAAGAGGAAGAGGCGGAATCGCAATCCCGCGCGCTGCGCTCCGAGGCCGACCTGCGTGGCAGCCTCAACAACGACAGCCTTTCCGAGGACGAGATCAAGCAGATCGAGGAAGACCGGGCGAAGGCCGAGGCGGCGGCGGCCCTGCGCGAGGAGGATTACCAGCTCGCGGTGGCTGTCGACATCCTCAAGGGCATGGCGGTTCTCGACCGCGAGCACTGATTGCGCCTTGCGCCACGCCAGTCGTCATCACGCCCTCGCCGGCCACCGGCGGGGGCGTTCGCGTCTCAGCGGCCTTCGGAACAGTGGCGGCGGAAGGCGCGCTTGAGCATCTCCATCTCGGCGCGCAGCAGATCGACCTCGGCGCGCAGATCGTCGCCAAGCGCCGCTCCGGCGAGGATGGCGAGGCTGGCGAGCGTTTCGCCCGTCATGTCATCGCAGACCACCACGGTCTGAAGGCCATCGTCCAGCGCGCCTGGCGGCACCGGCACCTTCAGCAGCCACTCGCCGGGGGTCTGTGTTGGCGACAGGGTGGTTTGCGGTACGGTTTCACCGCGAAGCAGGACGGACAGCGCGGGCTCTGCCCGACCCGAGCCACGCACCCTCGCGTGCCAGACCCCTTTGCGAAGTCCCGAAGGCGTGACCTCAAGCTGTGCCATGCGCCCGGCTCAGACTTCCGCCCGCAGGCGTCGCGAGAGGGCGATATCGCGGAACAGGACCTGGTTCATTTCCGGACGCTCCACGATGAGGTCTACCCAGCCCTGCTCGGTCCGCGCGGGATCGAGATCGGCATAGGCGAGGTCGAATTCGACGGTCCCGGCACTTTGGCCCTCCGGCAACTGCCTCAGGATCCGTTCGCCGTTCGGACCCTGCCGCAGGTTCAGCCGGGCATAGACCGCCCCGGGCTGCTCGGAGGTCCACGAACAGTCGAGCCGGATCACATGAGCGCGCCGCAGCCCGGCAAGCGCCTCGTCGGGCAGATCCAGCGCCAGCGAGAGAAAACTTCCCTCGAAGCCGTAGACATCGACCGACAGCGCGAAGGGCGCGATGTCCCGTGAGGGCGGGTTGCGCAACTGGCGCAGGATCACCTCGCGGCGCGGACAATCGTGGAAAAGCGCGGTGTCGGTGCCGAAGCGTGTCCCCGATGCGGCGTCGCTCAGTCCGGGCCGATCCATCCGCCGCGACCACGGTTCGGGGCGCCAGTGCCAGTCAGTGTTGTGAGCCCTGGCAGGTGCGGGCGCATCGGTCGGCGCGAGCCTGTCGCCCGCCGTCAGGATCAGCCGATCCAGGTGCGTCCGCAGCAGCCGCGCATGTGTCGCCTGCCGATGAAGCGTTTGTGGACGGGCGGTTTCGGCCTGGCGCGCTGCCCGGGCCCAATGCCGGACCAGACGGCGAAAGAGCGCCCGGTCCAGCATGCTGTCACCCGTTTCCACCATCCGCTGCGCCCGCGCCTCCTGGAATGCACATCCCAAGTCTAGCGCGATATTCGCCCTGCGGTAAGCGTGTCCGGGACGGAACGCCCTTACAGTCGCGTGCAGGCGTCAGAGGTCCATGTATTCATGGGTTTCCGACTTGGCCCCCGGATGCGTGACCGCGCCGAGGTAGGTCGGTCCGACGAGTTGCGCATATTTCCAGAGCGCGCCTGAGGCATAGTTGGTCTTTCGCGGGCCCGGCCAGAGCTTGCGCCGCTCTTCGAGTTCGGTTTCGGACAGGTCCACGCTGATCGTGCCATTGATCGCGTCGATGGTAATCGTGTCGCCTGTCTTGAGCAGCCCGATCGGTCCGCCGAGCGCGGCCTCCGGCCCCACATGGCCGACGCAGAAGCCCCGCGTCGCGCCCGAAAAGCGCCCGTCGGTAATCAGCGCGACCTTCTTGCCCATGCCCTGACCCGAAAGCGCCGCCGTGGTCGCCAGCATCTCGCGCATGCCGGGACCGCCTGCGGGACCCTCGTTGCGGATCACGAAGACGTCGCCTTCCTTGTAGGTCCGGTTCTGCACCGCGTCGAAGGCATCCTGCTCGCATTCGAAGACCAGCGCCGGGCCCGAGAAGACCTGCTCGGCCTCGGACATGCCCGCGACCTTCACGATCGCCCCTTCGGGCGCAAGGTTGCCCTTCAGGCCGACGACGCCGCCGGTGCGGGTGATCGGCGTCTCGACGGGGTGGATCACCTTGCCGTCCGCCTCGCGCGTGTTGCGGTCCAGCTCTTCGCCGACGCTGTAGCCCGAGGCGGTCATGCAATCCTCGTGGATCAGGCCCGCCTTGCGCAGTTCCTTCATGACGACCGGCACTCCGCCGGCCTCGTAAAGGTCTTTCGCGACATAGGCGCCGCCGGGCTTGAGATCGACGAAATAGGGCGTGTCGCGGAAGATCTCGCAGACGTCTTCGAGGAAGAAGTCGATGCCCGCCTCATGCGCCATTGCCGGCAGGTGCAGGCCCGCGTTGGTCGACCCGCCCGTGCAGGCGACGATGCGCGCGGCGTTCTCGAAGGCTTGACGGGTGCAGATGTCGCGCGCGCGGATGTTCTTTTCGATCAGGTCCATCACCGCCGCGCCCGACGCTTCGGCATAAGCGTCGCGGCTCTCATACGGGGCCGGGGCACCCGAGGAGTTCATCAGCGCAAGCCCGATGGCCTCGGACACGCAGGCCATCGTGTTGGCGGTGAACTGCCCGCCGCAGGCGCCGGCCGAGGGGCAGGCGACGCGTTCGAGCACATCGAGCGCAGCTTCCGAGAGCGTGCCGTTCTGCTGCCGTCCGACAGCCTCGAACATGTCCTGCACGGTCAGGTCGCGGTTGGCGAAGTCCTCGGGGACATCCGCGCCCGCCGGCGCCTTGCCGGGCAGGATCGAGCCGCCATAGAGGAAGACGGAGGGCACGTTCAGCCGGATCATCGCCATCATCATTCCGGGCAGGGACTTGTCGCAGCCTGCAAGACCCACCAGCGCGTCGTAGCAATGGCCGCGCATGGTCAGCTCGACCGTGTCCGCGATCGCCTCGCGCGAGGCGAGGGACGATCGCATGCCCTCGTGTCCCATCGCGATGCCGTCGGTCACGGTGATGGTGGTGAATTCGCGCGGGGTCCCCATGGCACGCTTGACGCCCATCTTCGCCGCCTGCGCCTGCCTGTTCAGCGCGATGTTGCAGGGAGCGGCCTCGTTCCAGCAGGTGGCGACGCCGACGAGGGGCTGGTGAATCTCTTCCTCGGTCATGCCCATCGCGTAGTAATAGGATCGATGCGGCGCGCGCGACGGACCTTCGGTGACGTGGCGGCTGGGCAGTTTCGACTTGTCGAACCTCAGATTGGACATGGCTGGGTGGCTCCCTCGATGGATCTGCCGCCCGGAATAGCCATCAGGCCGGGAGGCCGCAAGGCTCACAGGTGCAGCGATGCACAGCCCACCTGTCTCGCGCAAACCTTGTATTGCCGGCCGGACAGACCTAGTTTGCCAGCCTGAGCCTCGGGGCGGCGCCCAAGGCACGGCCCGTCCCCCGTGAAAGACCGCTCATGGAAAAGACCCTCTTTTCATTCATTTGGAAGTATTCCAAGCGCGAGCAGCTTTTCCTGCTCGGCTTCACGATATTCACCTTCCCGTTCCTCTACGCGACGCTGGAACTGCCCAAGCGCATCATCAACGATGCGATCGGTGCGCAGAGCCCGACCGTCAGCCTTCCGTTCGGCTTCGCGATCACGCAGACGCAGTTCCTGCTGCTGCTGTGTTTCGCCTATCTTGCCGCGGTACTGGCGCACGGGCTGATGAAGATGCGGCTCAACACGCTCAAGGGCATCCTGTCCGAACGGATGCTGCGGCGATTCCGCTATCGGCTGATTTCGAGGATGATGCGCTTTCCGCGCAGCTACTACCGCAACACCAGCCAGGGCGAGCTGGTCGCCATGGTGACCTCCGAGGCCGAACCGATGGGCGGGGTGATGGGCGACGCCGTGGCCCAGCCGGTTTTCCAGGCCGGCCAGATGCTGATCATCGTGGTCTTCCTCTTCGTCCAGAGTGTCTGGTTCGGGCTCGCCGGGATCGCGCTGATCCCGCTTCAGGCCTGGGTGGTGCCGATACTTCAGCGTCAGATCAACCTGCTGAACAAGGAACGGATCGTCGAGATCCGGCATTTCGCCGGCGAGATCGGCGAGACCGCCGCGGGGATCACGGACCTGCGCACCAACGCAGGCTGGCGCTACCGGCTGGCGGCCTTCACCGAACGGCTCGGCACGCTCTACGCGATCCGGTTCAAGATCTATCAGAAGAAGTTCTTCATGAAGTTCCTGAACAACTTCATCACCCAGCTCACACCCTTCTTCTTCTATGCGGTGGGCGGCTATCTCGCCATCACCGGCAGCATCACCGTCGGCGCGCTGGTCGCGGCGCTTGCCGCCTACAAGGATCTGAGCGCGCCGTGGAAGGAACTGCTCGACTACTACAACCAGATTCAGGACATGTCGCTGCGCTGGGAGGTGGTCTGCGAACGCTTCGCTCCGCAGGGGATGATCGACGAGGCACTTTTCGAGGGCGAGCCGGATGAGCTGCCGCATCTCGCAGGCCCGATCTTGATCCATGACGTGACGGTGCGCAACGACGAGGGAAACCCGGTCCTGCAGCAGATCGATCTCGAGATACCGAAGGGCGCGACGGTGGCGATCCAGTCGGCGAACCAGGCGGAACGCACCGCCTTCGCGGAGCTTCTGACCCGCGAGCTGCTGCCGGCGCGGGGCAGTATCTCGTTCAATGGCCACGAACTTTCCGAACTGCACCAGGCGGTCATCGCAACCCGGATCGGCTATGCCCACAGCCGACCCTATTTCTTCGACGGGACGCTGGGTGACAACCTCCTGATGTCGCTCCGCTTCCGCCCCACCACCGAGCTTCAGGACCCGAAGACGCGCACCAGGCACCGCAACGAGGCCGAGAAGTCCGGCAACAGCACCGACAGCGTTCATGCCGACTGGATCGACCCCGAACTCGCCGGGCTTTCGTCGGAAGCCGAAGTCCGTGACTGGTGGTTCAGGATCGCGGGGTCCACAGGCAGCGACGAGGGCATCTTCCGCCGTACGCTGCGATCGCGGATCGACCCCGATCTGCATCCGGAACTTGCCCAAGCCATCGTCGGCCTGCGCGAAGAGGTCTACCAGAAGCTCGTCGAACAGGGTGTCGACGGGATGGTGAACCGGTTCGACCCGGAAGCCTTCAACCCGTCGATTCCCTTGGGCGGCAACCTGCTTTTCGCAGCGCCGCGCCGGTCGATCTCGCAGAAGGGGCTGGTCGCGGAGAAGAAGTTTCTCGAACTGATCGTCGAGGAGGGGCTGGCCGGACAGGGCATCGCGATTTCGCAGACGCTCATCGAGACCCTGCACCAGACCTTCGGCATGGACGGCACGGGCCATCCCCTCTTCACCGCGCTTGGCATCGAGGAGGAGATGTACGAGCGTCTCGTGGACATCGCCATGCGACGGCGCGAGAAGGGCGATCAGGCGCTGGACGAGGAGGAGTTCGCGCTGTTGCTGACCGTTCCGTTCGCCTTCACCGCCGAACAGATCGGACCCGCCTTTCCCGAAAGCTTCAAGCGCGAGATCCTTGCGATCCGCAAGGCGCGGGGGGCAGAGCTGCGCGAACGCAGCGAGGAACTTTTCATCCCGATCGCGATGGAGAACTACCTCCCCCGGCTGACGGTGCTGGAGAACCTGCTTTACGGGCGGATCTCGGCGATGGCCGGGCTTCATGGCGATGTGATCGAGGACATCGTCACGCGCCTTCTCGACGAACATAAACTTCGCAACAGCATTGCCCAGACCATCTGGGACCTCCCCGTGGGTCTGGGCGGGACGAACCTGCCCGCGACCTTCCAGGAACGCCTTGCCTTCGGACGGGCCGCGATCAAGCGCCCGGACGTGCTGATCCTGGACCAGACGCTTGCGAGCCACAGCGCCCCGGCGCGCAAGGCCATGCGCAGCAAACTGGGCGAGCTGCTCCCGGATTCGACCCTGATCTTCATGGAGGAGCGTTTCGAGAATCCGGACGCCTACGACCTTTTCGTCGAGATCAAGAACGGACGGATCAACGGAGTCTCCGAGAGCGCGGGGGCAGACCACGAGGACGAAAACGCGACCGACCTCAAGCGCAAGCTGCGGGCGATATCCAACACCGATCTCTTCGCGGATATCGGGCCCCGCAACCAGCGCCTGCTGGCCTTTACGGCGCAATGGTACAACGTCCCGGCAGGCCGACGCGTCTTTTCGATGGGCGAAAAGCCGGACGCCGCCTATCTGTGCGTCTCGGGACGGGCGATACTGGGCTACCACGACGACGAAGGTGAGCATCACGACATCACCACCGTCGGTCCCGGCCGCTTGATCGGGGATCTGCAGATCATCCTCGACGAACCGCGCCAGAACATCCTCGAGGCAGTCGAGGACTGCCAGTTCCTGCGCATCGCTGCGGACGAGTTCCGCGCGGTGATCGAGCACGACCCGGCCGTGCTGATGATCCTTCTCAAGACCGTTGCGCGTCACCTCACCGGCGCAGTCGAGCTGATGCGCGAGGCACGCGTCAGCATTCCTCAGAGCGCGGGTCCGACGCCGCCGCCGATCGCCTGAACCGGAAGGAGCGCAGGTGCCGGAGAATTCAGCATATTCCGCTCAGGAGCGGCTGGTCGCGCCGCTGCGTCCGAGGGCGCAGGTCTGGCGGCTGGTGCTTGGCATGATCGTGGCTGGCGCGGTCTATTTCTTCGGCACGCAGTTCTACTACCTGGCGATCTTCAGACTGTGGCGCGATCAGGGGGACGGCGATCCGCTCGGGACCCTGATCGGGGGCGCGACACCGCTCACGATGTACACGCTGCTCTTCAGCTTCACGCTGCTCGGCCTCGGGGCATGGGCGGCGCGGGCACTCGTCCACCGGGGCAGCCTGCAAAGCCTGATCGGCCCGTGGGAGAAGGCGATTGGGCAGTTCTGGCGCGTGCTTCTGATCCTCGCTTTCATAAATGCGGTGCTCTTCATCCTGCCGCCCTGGAACTGGGGAGATCCCTTCGTGGCGAACCTCCCGCCGGGTCGCTGGCTGGTCCTGCTGCCGCTGTCGCTTGTCGCGATCCTCGTGCAGGCCGGATCGGAAGAACTGGTCTTCCGCGGCTACCTCCAGCAGCAACTCGCGGCGCGGTTCCGTTCCCCTCTCGTCTGGATGGTTCTTCCCGCGCTCTTCTTCGGCAGCGGCCACTACCTGCCCGAATCGCATGGCGGCAACGCCATCCTGATCACTGCCTGGGCCGTGGCCTTCGGGCTTCTGATGTCCGACCTCACCGCCAGGGCCGGCACGCTCGGGCCCGCCATAGCGGTGCATCTGGTCAACAACGTGACCGCGATGCTCTTCGTGTCGATGCCGGACGAGCTATCCGGACTGTCGCTCTATCTCGCCCCGTTCTCGGCGGCGGACGAGGCGGCCCTGCGGGCGTGGCTTCCGGTCGATTTCGCCATGATGCTGGTCGCCTGGCTCGCCGCCCGGCTTGCGATCCGGCGCTGATTGCACTTCAGGGCCCGCCCGACTATCTAAGGCCGGAGGCTGCGGGTGCAGCGAGGCCGGAGAGGCAAGGAATGAACTGGATCACGAATTACGTCCGGCCCCGGATCAATTCGATCTTCTCGCGCCGCGAGACGCCTGACAATTTGTGGACCAAATGTCCCGAGTGCGGGACCATGCTGTTCCACCGGGAGGTCACCGAGAACCTCAATGTGTGCAGCAACTGCGGGCATCACATGCACATCACGCCCCGGGACCGCTTTGCCGCGCTTTTCGACGGCGGCATCTTCAGCGAGGTGAAGGTCCCGCTCCCGAAGGCGGACCCGCTGCAATTCCGCGACCAGAAGAAGTATCCCGACCGGCTCAAGGCGGCTCAGAAGCAGACCGGCGAACCGGAGGCGATGCTTGTCGCGACAGGAGAGATCGGGCGCACCCCGATCGTCGCCGCGGCGCAGGATTTCTCGTTCATGGCCGGGTCGATGGGGATGTATGTGGGCAATGCCATCATCGCCGCCGCCGAGGAAGCGGTGAAGCTGCGCCGTCCGCTGATCCTGTTCTCCGCTGCCGGGGGCGCGCGGATGCAGGAGGGTATCCTGTCGCTGATGCAGATGCCGCGCACCACGGTCGCCGTGCAGATGCTGAAGGAGGCCGGCCTGCCCTATATCGTCGTGCTGACCCATCCGACCACCGGGGGCGTGACGGCAAGTTATGCGATGCTGGGCGACGTGCAGATCGCCGAGCCGAATGCGCTGATCTGCTTCGCCGGGCCGCGCGTGATCGAACAGACGATCCGCGAGAAGCTGCCCGAGGGGTTCCAGCGCGCCGAGTATCTTCTCGACCACGGCATGCTCGACCGGGTGACTGCGCGCGGCGAGTTGCGCAACGAGTTGATCTCGATCGTGCGGATGCTCCTGTGCTTGCCGCCGGCGGTGCGCGGCGACCTTCCGGCGCCCGAGGCAACCCCCGTGCCCGCTCCCGCGCCGAAGGAAAAGGCGGACGCCGCGGGCAGCGAAGCCAAGAGATGAGCGCCGCCGGCTCCGACGCCATCCTTGCCCGGATGATGTCGCTGCATCCCAAGATCATAGATCTCACGCTGGATCGGGTCTGGCGCCTGCTCGACGCGCTCGGCAATCCGCAGGACTCCCTGCCGCCGGTCATCCACATCGCCGGGACCAACGGCAAGGGCTCGACGCTTGCGATGATCCGGGCGGGTCTCGAGGCGAGCGGCGCGCGCGTGCATGCCTACACATCGCCGCATCTGGCGCGCTTCCACGAGCGCATCCGCGTTGCAGGCGAGCTGATCGCCGAGTCCGACCTGACGGCGGTGCTGGACGAATGCTATGACGCCAACGGCGGCGAGAGCATCACCTATTTCGAGATCACCACTTGCGCCGCGATCCTCGCCTTCTCACGGACCGCTGCGGATTACACGCTGCTCGAGGTCGGACTGGGCGGCAGGCTCGATGCGACCAACGTGATCGAAAGGCCCGAGCTGACCGTCATCACGCCGGTCTCGATGGACCACGAAAGCTATCTCGGTGACACGCTTTCGCTGATCGCGACCGAGAAGGCGGGCATAATCAAGCGCCGCGTGCCCTGCGTCGTGGGACCGCAGGAAGAGGATGCGCTTGAGGTGATCGAGATGACCGCCGCCCGCCTCGGCGCGCCGCTGCTCGCCTACGGACAGCAATGGCATGCGTTCCCCGAACGCGACCGGATGACATATCAGGACGAGAACGGGCTGCTGGACCTGCCGCGACCGAACCTGCTTGGCGATCACCAGATCCAGAACGCCGGTTCGGCGGTGGCCGCGCTGCGCCATCTTGCCAGGGACGAGCGCGCCTGCGAGGCGGCGGTCACGCAGGCCGAATGGCCCGCCCGGATGCAGCGCCTGCGTCAGGGGCCCCTGGTCGAGGCTGCGCCTGACGCCGAGCTCTGGCTCGACGGCGGACACAACCCTGCCGCCGGCGTCGCGCTGGCATGGGTTCTGGCAAGCCTGCCGCGCCGCCCGACCTGGCTGGTGTGCGGCATGCTCAATACCAAGGACATCGCGGGCTATCTCGGTCCCCTCGCGCCCGAAGTGCAGGGGCTTTATGCGGTGTCGATTCCCGGCGAGGCGAATACGTTGCCGGCGGATGAGACCGCGGCAAAGGCCGTTGCGGCAGGGATGGCTGCCCATACCGCGCCGTCGGTGCTGGACGCGGTCAGGACCATCGTTGACGCGGACCCGTCGGCGCGCATCCTGATCTGCGGTTCGCTGTATCTTGCCGGGTCGGTCCTGCGCGCGAACGGCTGAGGCGGTCGCGCGACCGGGTCAGCGCCCCCAGTCCGCTCCCTGCATCTCGCGCAGGCGCGAGGCGGTGCGTTCGAACTCGAAGGTGCCCTCGCCCTCGAGGTAGAGCATCTCGGGCTTGTCCGCGGCCGAGCAGACCAGCCGCACCCGCGCCTCGTAGAGTGCGTCGATCAGGGTCACGAAGCGCTTGGCCTCGTTGAAGTTCGACCGCGACAGCGACGGAATGTTGTCGAGCAGCAGGACCTTCACCCCATCCGCCAGCGCAAGATAATCCGCCGGACCGAGCGCGCGCCCGCACAGCTCGTGAAAGCCGGCCCGGGCCACGCCGTTGCGGAAATGTGGGATCTCGACCACGCGCCCCTTAACATGCAGCGCGAGCGGGCTTCCGGGCCCGCCCGCGAGTTCGTCCCATACCGCGTTCATCGCGGCGCGCGATGCGTCGTTGACCGGCGTGAAATACACCTGCTTGCCACCGAGGAAGTCCTGCCTGTAGTCGTTCGGACTGGCCAGTTCATGCACTACCATGCGCGCCTTGATGAGCGCGATGAAGGGCAGGAAGACTTCGCGGTTGATCCCGTTCTTGTAGAGATCCTCAGGCACCCGGTTGGAGGTCGTCACGACAACCACGCCCGCCGCGAATAGATGCTCGAACAGGCGGCCAACGATCATTGCATCGGTGATGTCACTGATCTGCATCTCGTCGAACGCGAGCAGGCGAAGCGAGGCCGCGACCTCTTCGGCGACGGGGGTAATCGCATCCTCCACACCGGACTTGCGGACCTCGTGCATCGCCGCGTGGATTTCCTGCATGAACGCGTGGAAATGAACCCGGCGCGCCGGGACCTCACCGATATGGGCGACGAAGAAATCCATCAGCATGGACTTGCCGCGCCCAACGCCGCCCCAGAGGTATAGCCCCTTCGGCGGCTCGGGCGCCCGGCGAAACAGCCCGCGCTTCACCGGCTTGGCAAGCGCGGCGCGGATGCGCTCGAACTCGGGCAGCACGGCGCGCTGAGCCGGGTCGTCGCGCAGCCGGCCGGATTCGGTCTCGCGGTCATAGATTTCTTGCAGGCTCTCCATCGCGTCCGGGATATCGCGGGCCCGTGGCGAAGAAAAGCCTTCGCCGGCGGCCATCGGTTTTCGTTGCGGGGACCGGATATCTCTTGATTTGCCACCAGCTCGGGGCAGGAGTATGCCGTCTTTCAGACAGATCGAAGGTCCGGTCAAATGCAGCAGCGCAGCGCCTTCTTCACACCGGTCCTCCTGGTCGGGTGCGGCATCATCATCGTCAACTTCGCCATTCGCGGATCATTCGGGGTTTTCCAGATTCCGATCGCAGAGGAATTCGGCTGGCTGCGCGCCGAATTCTCGCTCGCCATCGCGATTCAGAACCTGGCCTGGGGGATCGGGCAGCCGATCTTCGGTGCGCTTGCCGAGAAGATCGGCGATCGCCGCGCCATCGTGATCGGTGCGCTGTTCTATGCCGCCGGACTGCTGCTTTCGGCCTATTCCACCACGCCCTTTGCGATGCAGAACTGGGAGTGGCTGGTCGGTTTCGGCGTCGCCGGCACCGGCTTCGGGGTGATCCTCGCGGTGGTCGGGCGCGCCGCCTCGGACGAGAACCGCTCGATGTCGCTGGCTGTCGTCACCGCCGCCGGGAGCGTCGGACAGGTCGTCGGCGCCCCGACGGCGGAATGGATGCTCGGGTTTCTCGACTGGCAGACGACATTCGTCGTCTTTGCCGCAGCGATCCTCGCCTGCCTGATGCTGCTGCCGTTCATGCGCATCCCGCAGGCTCCGGCGTCGCGGGGGCTCGAGGAAAGCATGGGCACAGTGCTGGTCCGCGCCTTCCGGGACCCGACCTTCACGCTGATCTTCGTCGGGTTTTTCTCCTGCGGCTACCAGCTGGGCTTCATCACCGCGCACTTTCCGGCATTCGTGACCGAGCTGTGCGGCCCGATCCAGCCCGGGGGCGTGCTCCACGGGCTCGGAATCTCGACCACCTCCGCCCTGGGCGCGGTGTCGATCTCGCTGATCGGGCTGGCCAACATCGCGGGCACGCTGCTGGCCGGCTGGGCGGGCAAGCGGTTCACGAAGAAGTACCTTTTGGCCGGGATCTACGCCGGACGCACGCTGATCGGGGCGGCGTTCATCCTTTTGCCGGTCACGCCGCTGTCCGTCATCCTCTTCTCGGTGTCGATGGGATCGCTCTGGCTGGCGACAGTGCCCCTGACCTCGGGACTGGTCGCCCAGATCTACGGGCTGCGCTACATGGGAACCCTCTACGGCATCGTCTTCTTCAGCCACCAGGTCGGCAGCTTCCTCGGCGTTTGGCTGGGCGGGCGGCTTTACGACCTCTACGGCACCTACACGATGGTCTGGTGGATCGGAGTCGGTGTCGGCGCGTTCAGCGCGCTTGTGCATCTGCCGATCCGCGAGCGTCGGCCCGCGGTGCTTGTCCCGGCCTGAACCGGGCGCGTCCTCCCTAAAGCGCGTTGCGGAAGAAGTCGCGGATGCGCGCCAGAACCTCCTCGGCATGGGTATAGGGCAGGCCGTGCCCCGCGTCGTCGATGATCGCCTGTCGGGCGTCCGGGTTCCAGGAGGCCAGCACCTTCGACGCCGCAAGGGGGATCACGTCATCCTCTCTGCCCCACAGCGCCAGCACGGGGATGCCCGAGTTCCGGATGTCGAGATGATCGCTTTCCATCAATTCGGACAGGATGCCCCTCTGGCTGGAAAGCACGGCAGGCACCAGTCCGCGCTTGTCGAGTTCGGCAAGTTGCATCCGGTTGATGTCCTGGCCTTTCTGCCCGAGGGCGCGTTCTGCCCTGATCCCGGCGCGCAGCTTTCTCGGGTAGGTGCTCAGCATCAGCCAATGGCCCAGCAGCGGGGTATTGAGCATGACCCCGTCGAGGCCCGATGCGACCCGGCCCATGCCGGCGCTCGCCAGCAGCACCAGCGCGGCGATCCGTTCGGGATGTGCGGCGGCGTAGGCTGTCGCGACCGAGCCGCCCATGGAATAGCCAAGCAGCGTGATGGGCTCGTCCATGCCTTCATGTGCGAGAAGCGCGTTCAGATGCGCGATGAAGAAGTTGCGGTCCTGCCGCGCCTTCGCCCGATCCGAAAAGCCCCGGCCGATATGATCGTAGACCAACACCCGGTAGCCCATCTCGGCGAGCCCGCTCGCCACGTCGCGCCAGACATAGCCCGGCGTGGTCAGCCCGTGAACGCAGACGGCGACCGGGCCGTCTTCGGGTCCGCTCCACTGGTAATGGGTGACACCCTGGGGCAAGCGGGCGAAACGGCCCGGCGCGTCCTTCCGCATGCCCGCGTCCACCGGCCTGCGCCGGAGTTCGAGCAGAAGCGGAAGCGCCGCGACCGCGAGCCCGGCGATCGGGAGCAGAGTCAGCCAGTTCATGCGTCGTTCCAGCGCGTGAGGATGTAGTGCCCCGTCATGAGATCGAGATGGGCGCCGCCGCCGTTCTTGAAAAGGGTGATCTCGTCATCGGATGTGCGCGCGAAGCTGTCGGGCGCGTAGTAGTCGGCGATCACGTCGGCACGCGAGATCGTGCCTTCGCCGAGCGGTATCTTCAGCTCGCCGATGTGATCCAGCGTCGTCTCGAAGCTGTCCACGAAGATGCGCGCGCGCTTCAGTGCCGTGTCGTCGGCCTCGCGCATGTCCGAGCGATAGGCCCCGATGAGGTCCACATGCTGCCCCGGCTGCAACCATTCGCCCCGGATCAGCGGCGTTGTCGACATGGTGGCGCAGGTGACGATATCCGCGTCCCGCACCGCGGTCTCCAGATCCTCGGCGACGGCGATGTTCCCGATCTCCGCCGCCATCGACCGCGCGTTGTCGAGGGTACGGTTCCAGACAGTGAAATCCGCGCGCGGGAACAGGGCGGAATACGCCTCGTGCAGGTTGCGCCCCTGCGTTCCCGCGCCCACGATGAGGATCCTGCGGCTGTCCGGGCGGGCGAGCCGCCGTGCGGCAAGCAGACTGTCGCCGGCAGTCTTCCACTTGGTAACAAGGTGGAAGTCGATGATCGCCGAAAGCGCGCCGTCGCTGTCGGAGTAAAGCGTGAAGCCGCCGTTCACGACGGGTCTGCCGTTGGCGCCGTTGCCCGGAAAGACGGTGGCGGACTTCACCGCGAGCCCGAGCCCGCTAATCCAGGCCGATCGGCTGAGCAGCGTATCCGGACCACGATAGAGAAAGGTGTCGCCGATTTCGGCCTTCGGCAGTTCGTGGCCCGCGGCAAGCGCCTCGGTCAGGCCCAGCCAGTCGAGGCGTGCCTCGCCGGCCTCGAATCCGATGACGGGCAAGCTCACCGGGCTTCATCCGCCGGCAGCAGCCCTTCGTCCACAAGCCGATCGGCCCAGCCCTGAGCGCCCGTGAAAAGGTGGGTCTTCCAGCCTCGGGCCTTTGCTGCGGCGATATTGTCCGCGCGGTCGTCGGTGAAGAGGATGGCGCCGCCCGACAGCCCGCTACCGGCCTCGAGCCTCTCGAAGATCACCGGATCGGGCTTGATCACGCCCATGTGGCCGGAAATGAAGTCGCGGTCGAACTCGCGCAGGAAGGGATAGTGCCCGGCGGCAAGTTCATAGGTCTGGATGCCGAAGTTGGTGAGCGAGAAGACCGGAACACCACGGCTTCGAAGGGCACGCATGAGACGGACGGAATGGTCGATGGCGGGCGCGGCCATCTCGATCCAGCGGTCGTGCCAGATCCGGATCTCGCTTTCCCATTCCGGATTGGCCTCGGCCATTCCGTAGACGGTCTCGGTGAAGTGCCCGCCCAGGTCCACATTGTCGTTCATGCCATGCAGGTCCACGGCGGCGAACATCTCTTTCCGGCGCGCGGCGCCGATCACGCCGTCGAAGAACCTTTCGGGCTGCCACTCGATCAGCACGTTGCCGATATCGAAAACCACTGCCTGAGGCGTCATGCTGTTTCGTCCCTCCCGGGCGACGGAATTTTGTAAAATTCCGGCACGTTTTCCGTGCCGGAAAACGGGTCAGCCCCTTGCGGCGGCGCGTATTTCCCGTTCGAGCGCGTCCAGAAAACGGGACCGGTCAGCCTTTGTAAAGGCCCTGCCTCCGCCTTGGCGAAACGGGTCCGAGGCCCTAAGGTCCGCCATCAGGTCCCGCGTGGCGAGGACCTGGCCGATATTGGCGGCCGTCAGGGCGGTTCCGTCATGCTTGAGCACCCGCGCCCCCGCCTCGACGCAGCGCGCCGCAAGCGGAATGTCGCATGTCACCACGACGTCGCCAGGCCCGCAGCGCTCGGCGATCCACTTGTCCGCCTCATCCGGACCCGCCGACACGATCACCGTCTGGACAAGCGGATTGCGCGAAGGCCGCAGTCCGCCATTCGAGACAAGGGCCATCTTCAGGGCGTGGCGCGTCGCCACCCGCTCGGCTTCCTCCTTCACGGGACACGCGTCCGCGTCGATGTAGAGCGTGCTCATGCCGCCAGCGCACCGGCGTGGAAGGCGACATGATCGGCGATGAAGCTCGCGACGAAGAAATAGCTGTGATCGTATCCGGCCTGCAGCCGCAGGCTGATCTCTTGCCGTCGCGCCGCAGCCGCACGGGCCAGTGTCTCGGGCCTCAGCAACTCGTAAAACTGGTCGTCGGTCCCGATGTCCACGAGCATCGGCCCGTCAAAGCCCTTTTCCGCCATGAGCAGGCTCGCGTCATGCGCCTGCCAGAGCGTCTCGTCCGGGCCCAGATATGCGTCGTACTGCTTGCGTCCCCAGTCGCTGCCCGTCGGGTTGCAGATGGGGGAGAAGGCCGAAACCGAACGGAAACGTCCCGCCAGGCCCATGCCCAGCGTCAGCGCTCCATGCCCGCCCATGGAATGCCCCGTGACAGCCTGGCGCGACATGTCAATGCCGTCGAAGCTGCGCTCGAGCAGCTTCGGCAGTTCATCCGCCACATAGTCCCACATCCGGAAATGCGGTGCCCAAGGGGCCTCGGTTGCGTTGACATAAAACCCCGCGCCCTGTCCGAGATCGTATGATTCGTCATCGGCCACACCCTCGCCGCGGGGCGAGGTGTCGGGAAAGACAAGGGCGAGCCCGTGCCGCGCGGCGAATCCCTGCGCCCCCGCCTTTACCATCGCGTTCTCGTGCGTGCAGGTGAGCCCCGACAGATACCACAGCAGCGGGACGGGATGCCGCTTCGCTTGCGGCGGCAGAAACAGGCCGAAGGTCATCTCGCAGGCGCAGGCCGATGAGTCATGTGCATAGACCCCCTGCACACCGCCGAAGCTTGCATTCTCCGAGATCGTCTTCATCGCCGTCTCCCCTTGCCTGAGGCCCCTTGGCTAGCGTCTGGGAACGGATGCGACAAGAGGGCGAGAACAGGGGGGCGTGGGCCGGATCAGCCCTGCGTGACCCAGGCGATCACGCCGCTGACGGTCAGGATGCTGGCCGCCGTCGAGATCAGGATCGCGGCGGATACCCGCTTGGGCGCGACGCCGTAGTGCTGTGCGAGGATGTAGACGTTGCCCGCGACGGGCAAGGCGGCGGCCGCGACGATGACCCCGGCGCTGAAGGGATCGACCCGGAAGACGAAGAAGCAGGCGAAGGCCACGGCCAGGGGATGCAGGACCAGCTTGCAGACGCTGAGCCAGATCGCGATGCTGAGCCGTTCGGCGGATTTCGACGCCAGCGAGGCGCCGATGGCGAAAAGGGCGCCCGGCGTCGCCGCGCCGCCGAGGATGGCGAGGAATTCGTTGAGCGGCGCGGGCATCGGTATCTCGAGGCCCGACCATACCAGCCCGGCGGATATCGCCACGATCATGGGGTTCCTGGCCAGAGCGACCGCCACGGTGCGCAGGATCCCGATGCTGATTCGTCCTTCGCGCGCGGTGGTGATCAGGATGACGATCAGGCTGGAAAATATCACCAGGTCGGTTGCAAGGGCGAGCACCACAGGCCCGATCGCCTCGGGACCTATCAGCAGCGACAGCATCGGCACGCCGAGAAAGCCGGTATTGCCGATCACGGCGCACTGCGCCTCGATCGCCGTCGTCTCCATGTCGAGATGGCGGAACAGCGCGACCCCGGTGGCGATGAGATAGACGAACGTCGTTCCCCACAGATATGCGCTGACCAACCGCATGTCCCACACCTCGGCCAGCGACAGGTTCGCGGAAAACCGGAAGAGCATGGCCGAGAGGGCGAAATAGAAGACGAACTTCGTGAGGTAGGCCGTCGCCTCTTCGCTGAAGAAACGGGTCCGTCCGGCCCAGTAACCCAGCCCGATGATGGCGAAGAAAGGCAGCGTCTTGAGCAGGATATCGATCATCCGGCGACGCTATCCGCCATGCTGCATTGCCGCAAGGCGCCAAGTCGGGCCCGGGCCGGTCCGATGCGCACCAGGCAGTTCCATGCAGTGGCCGCGGTCCCGCGTTGTGCAGGGCCCTCAGCCGGAACCGATCAGGATCCCCGCAGCCAGCACCAGCGCCCCGCCGAAGACGACCTGAAGCGTCGCACGGAAGAAGGGCGTCTCCATGTAGCGGTTCTGGATCCACGCGATGGCCCAGAGCTCGATGAAGACGACGACACAGGCAACGGCGGTCGCGGTCCAGAAATGCGGGATAAGGTAGGGCAGGGCGTGACCGAGCCCGCCCAGCGTTGTCATCACCCCGGTTGCAAGCCCGCGCTTGACCGGCGAGCCGCGCCCGGAAAGCTGCCCGTCATCGGATGCCGCCTCGGTGAAGCCCATCGAGATGCCGGCACCGACCGAGGCCGCGAGCCCGACAAGGAACGTGGTCCATGTGTCATGGGTGGCGAAGGCCGTGGCGAAGATCGGGGCGAGGGTCGACACGGAACCGTCCATCAGACCGGCGAGGCCCGGCTGCACCCATGTCAGGATGAACTGGCGATGGGCCGTCTCGTCCTCGGCGGTGCGGGCGGTCTCGTCGAGAAAGCGATCCTCGAGGTCGTCCGCCTTCTTCTGGTGTCCCGCTTCCGCAGCGGCCAGATCGCCCAGCAGCTGGCGCGTGGCCGCATCCGAGGTCCGCGCGGCGGCCTGAAGGTAGAACCGCTCGGCGTCCTTTTCCATGCCCTCGGCTTCCGCCCGGATCCGGTCGAGCCCGAGGTTCTCCACCAGCCATACCGGCCGGCGCTGGTAGTAGCCTGCCACATGCTCGCGCCGGATCAACGGAATGACCTCGCCGAAGCGCCGCTTGTGCAGGTCGATCAGCCGATGCCGGTGGCTGTCCTCCTCGGCCGCCATGCCGTCGAAGACACGTGCCGAGTCCGGGTAGTCGCCCCTCAGCCTCTCGGCATATCCGCGATAGATCCGCGCGTCGTCCTCCTCGGAAGAGATCGCGAGAGCGAGAATCTCCTGCTCGCTGAGATCCGAGAACCGTTTGCGGGAAAAAGAGAACCCCATTCGTCACCTCGATTAAGAACGATTCTAAACTAGGGTTTCGCGGAACCCTGTCAACGGCCGGCGCATTTCCCCTTGGAACCGAACCGACTGGTTTATATCCTGACGCCAGCAATGGAGGTGACATGGGCGCGGCAGCAGAGCTTGTCCGGCGTGGGAGGAAGTTCGATCAGGTGCTCGAGGGTGCCCGAAAGGTCTTCATGGCGGACGGTTTCGAAGGTGCCAGCGTCGACGAGATCGCGAGGGTCGCGAATGTCTCGAAGGCCACGCTCTACAGCTACTTTCCGGACAAGCGCCTGCTGTTCACCGAAGTCGCACGGCACGAGTGCCGTCGTCAGGCGCGCGAGGGGCTGGACAGGATCGACGTTGCAGGGCCGCCCCGCGAGGTGCTGGGTCAGGCCGGGCGGCATTTCCTGAGGTTTCTCACCTCGCGCTTCGGTCAGCAGATATTCCGCATCTGCGTGGCGGAATCGGACCGCTTTCCCGAACTCGGCCAGCAATTCTACAACTCCGGGCCCGCCGTCATGCGCGCCGAGATTTCGGCCTACCTGAAGGGGGCCGCCGAACGGGGTGAACTGCGGGTCAGGGACGTAGCGCTTGCCGCGGACCAGTTCGGAGAGCTGTGCAAGGCCGATCTCTGGGCGCGGCTCATCTTCGGCGTGAGCAAGTCCGTTACCGAGGAAGAGATCGACAGGGTCGTGGACGGCGCGGTCGAAACCTTCATGGCGCGCTACGGGGCCTGAGCCAGCCGTGGCCCTGCATCATATGCCGCAGCGCCAGCAATTGCCGCGCAACTTGGTATTGATTTGGCAACCGAACCCGGCGACCATGAAACCATGAACGCCCCGGTCCCGCCGTCGAGCAACCTGCACCAGATGCCCCCGGCGCAGGTGTCATTCCACCGTACCGAGCTGTCCGCCATTCTGGCGCTCTACGGTCGAATGGTCGCGGCCGGCGAATGGCGCGATTACGGGATATCCTGTCTGCGCGACGTGGCGGTTTTCTCGGTGTTTCGACGCACTGCGGAGAACCCGCTCTACCGCATCGAGAAAAGGCCGCGGCTGCGCGACAGGCAGGGGATGTACGCGGTCCTCGGCATGGACGGGCGCATCATGCGGCGGGGTCATGACCTCAGGACCGTGCTTCGGGTGCTCGAGCGGAAACTGATCCGCGCGGTCGAGTGACCGCGGTTTTCATCGCACGTGCCTCGGGGCGTCAAAGCCGCTTGTGCGCCGTGGGCATTCCGTCGCCCTGCAATTCGATGCGCGAGATGGCCTCGTCTATCTTCTCGAAGACGACGGCCATGTAGCCGCCGTTGGCATGGATCAACGTCCGAGGGTCCGTCACCAGCGCGACGTGGCCCTTCCAGAACAGCAGGTCATTGCGCTGATACCCGCTGCCGGACGGAACGTCTTTTCCGAAGCCGGCGCATTGCAGGTCGCTGTCCGCCGGGCAGTCAATTCCGCAGGCCAGCATGGCGGCCTGTACGAGACCCGAACAGTCGATACCCGAACGGGAATTGCCGCCCCAGAGATATGGCGTGCCCAGAAACAGTTCGGCCACCGCCGCCGGATCCGAGGCGTAGCTGCCCACACGGTGGACGTGCTGACGTGGTACATGGCCCTCGGGCGTGGCGATGAAGGTGGCGCTTTCCGCCGTCGCGCTGAGAAGGCAGCCGAAGCTCAGCATCATCCGGTCGGGCGACTTGATGTCGGGGGCTTCATAGGCCTGCGTGGCAGGCGCCGTCACCCTGTGCGTGGCCGGGAGGTCGGGTCCGAGGGCGTCGGAGCGCAGGTAGCCGCAATAGCCGTCCTTGCCCGCCTGCACGTAGCTCCAGCCGTCCGCGTCGTCGAAGACGGTCACGCTTTCTCCCAGGAGCAGCTGCCGGTCGCGGGGCCATCCCGGCACCCGGCAGAGATCGGCCAGAGGAACCGTGACGCGCGCCGGAATGCGTGTCCTGATTCTTTGAGGGTCGGGCGTGAGGCGGCGGTCCGTCATGGAAGCGCGAGCTCCGGCAGGGCGGCGAACAGGGCCCGCGTCGCCTGCCCGACCCCGCCCTTCGGCCGCGCCGGGGCCTCGGCGGGCTGCCAGCCGTAGATGTCGAAATGGGCGTAGCGGCTTTGGGTGACGAAGCGGCGCAGGAACAGCGCGGCGGTGATCGAGCCGGCGAACCCGCCCGAGGGCGCGTTGTCCAGATCGGCGATCGCGGGCTCGATCATCTTTTCGTAGGGGGCGTGGAACGGCATCCGCCAGACAGGATCCCAGACCGTCCGCGCCGCCCGTTCAAGCGCGTCCACGAAACCCGTGTCGTCGCAGTAATAGGGCGCGAGATCCGGCCCCACCGCGACCCGCGCGGCGCCGGTCAGGGTCGCCATGGACACGATGAGGTCGGGCTTCTCCTCGTCGGCGAGCGCAAGCGCATCGGCCAGCACCAGCCGCCCCTCGGCATCGGTGTTGTTGATCTCGACCGTCAGCCCCTTGCGTGAGGTCAGCACGTCCTGAGGGCGGAAGGCATTGCCGGAGATCGCGTTCTCGACGGCCGGAATCAGGATGCGCAGCCGCACCTTCGCGCCGGTCGCCATGATCATGTGACCAAGGCCCAGCACGGCGGCGGCGCCTCCCATGTCCTTCTTCATCAGCCCCATCGAGGAGGGTGGCTTGATGTCGAGCCCACCGGTGTCGAAGCATACACCCTTTCCCACAAGTGTCAGGCGCGGCCCTTCCGCGCCCCAGCGCAGGTCAAGCAGCCGTGGCGCCCGGTCGGAAGCGCGCCCCACCGCGTGGATCATCGGGAAATTCTCCGCGAGCAGATCTTCGCCCGCGATGACGGCGATCCCGGCACCGTGTTCATCGGCGAGCGCGCGCGCTGCGGCTTCCAGTTCGGCGGGGCCCATGTCCGAGGCGGGCGTGTTGATCAGGTCGCGGCTCAGCGCCTCGCCGGCGGCGATCGCCTCGATCCGGGCGCTGTCGACGCCATCGGGTGCGACCAGCCGCGCCCGCATCGCCGGTTTCTTCTTGTAGCGCTCGAATCTGTACCCCGCGAGCAGCCATCCCAGCGACTCGGCCGAAAGCGTGTCGGTATCGAGGTCGGATTGCAGGCCATAGCAGCCTTCGGGCAGCTTCGCGGCCGCAGCCGCCAGGTGAAAGCGTCCCCGCGTGCGGCTTGCCGGCGTTCCGTAGCCCGCGAGCGCAAGGGCGATGCCGCCATCGCCATCCGGTACCGCCAGGGCCTGCCCCAGCGCTCCGGTGAATCCCGAGGCCCGCACCCATCCGGAGACAGCCGCGGGGCGGTCCCGAAGCCATTCGTCGAGGTCATCCTCCGGCAGCAGGTGGAGGGGTATGAAGGGTCGATCAGGATCGGCAAAGGTCAGGGGCATTCGGTATTGGCTTTCAAGACGGCGGAAGATGCCGCAAGCCTAGTCCGAATACGGTGGGTCGCAAGATATCAGATGGTCACATCCTGCAGGTCCCAGATCGCGATCAGTGACTGTTCGCCGATCCTGAGCAGCCGGGCAAGCGTCGCAGACGTTGCCGTGGCATTGCCGGCCTCGAGGCACAGTGTCACATCGCGCGCCACCCTGGACAGGGCGTGCATGCCGATCTGGTCGGCAATGGCGACGAGAGAGCGCGTGCATTTGCGCAGCTCGTCCCTGTTTTCGGCGGCATGAAGGCGCGAGCAATGCGACAGCCGCAGCGCGATTTCCTCCATCGCGCGGCAGACAACGTCTTCGGCGCCCGCGGGGCCCAGTTGCGCGTAAAGCGTGCCAAGTCGATCACGGTCGACATTGACAGGTTCCTTGAGCCTGATTTTCAGGACATGGTTCATCTTTCTCACCCTTGCATGCTCCCACAGCACGGATGTGTTCTAGCGGCAATTCCCTGACCAAACCGTTGCCTGCAAGACGCCTTTTCGCTCGAATTCTCCACGATTTCGGGATAGATGCGGGTCTCAGGACTTCATGATTGGGTGAGAAGATGGAAAAGGCCCGGCCGCTACCCGCCTACCTGGTGCACCGCTATCACGGCTGGAAAGCCACCGGATATGCGGAGAACCGCGCATGGTACCGGCGTCTCGCGAGCGAGGGACAGCGGCCCCGCGCCATGGTGATATCGTGCTGCGACAGCCGGGTTCACGTCACCTCGATCTTCGGGGCGGATTCGGGTGAATTCTTCATTCACCGCAATATCGCCAACCTCGTCCCGCCCTATGAACCGGACGGCGATCATCACGGCACCAGCGCCACTGTCGAATACGCGGTGCAGGTGCTGAAGGTGGCGCATCTGATCGTGCTCGGCCATTCGAGCTGCGGCGGGGTGCAGGGCTGCATCGACATGTGTCAGGGCAAGGCTCCCCAGCTCGAGGAAAAGCACAGCTTCGTCGGCCGCTGGATGGACATCCTCCGCCCGAAGTACGCTCTTGTCGAAAAGGAGACCGATCCGCTGCGCCAGGCCCAGCAACTCGAGAAGCAGGCGGTTCTGGCAAGCCTCGAGAACCTGATGACCTTCCCCTTCGTCGCCGAGCGGGTCGACAGCGGCGAACTGGGTCTGCACGGTCTCTGGACGGATATCGGCGAGGGCGGGCTCGAGGCGTATATTCCCGAGACGGGCACATTCGTTCCGGTCTGAGCGCCCGTTTTCCTTGCAGCTGCGGAAAGTCTTTTCCCGAGGGCTGCCTTAACCGCAAATTTACTGCGGCCGGGGTTAGTCTGCGGCATGGAAACCCAGACAGTTACACTCAAATTGCCGATGGTTCTCGTGCAGGCCGCCAGGGACATCGCGAACCAGCGCAACGAGACCGTTACCAAGGTGGTAGAGGATCTGCTGAAGCGCGACCTGATCGGTCGGGTCGGGCAGAAGCAGTCGGAAGAACGCAACCAGCGGCTTGTCTTCGCGCTCCAGTCGCTGCTCGTGTCCGACCTCGACGCGGCGACGGATTGGGACGATCTGAGCCGGCGCCTCGCGCGTCATGGCTACTGGCTGAAGCAGTCCCTGGGCGGGTTGACGCTGCATACCGAGACCAGCGGCAGACTGCTCTGCTTCGCCGCCGATCTCGGCTTTGGCTACCGGACCTTCCTTCGGCGGTTCGGCCCCGGCGCGCCGAAGCATCCGCACGATCTGCCGGAGGCGCGCGAGGCCCTGACCCTGCCGCCGCCCGCGGTCGCCCTCACCGCAACACCCCCGCAGGAAACGCCGCTGTGACGGCGGCCGGCGGGATCAGCCCTTCCTGAGAACCCGATTGCCGAGCAGTTCGGCGATCTGGACCGCGTTGAGCGCGGCCCCCTTGCGCAGGTTGTCGGACACGCACCACAGGTTCAGACCGTTGTCGATGGTGCTGTCCTGCCGGATGCGGCTGATGAAGGTGGCGTAATCGCCCACGCATTCGATCGGAGTGACGTAGCCGCCGTTCTCGCGCTTGTCGATCACCATGACGCCCGGGGCTTCGCGCAGGATGTCGCGGGCCTCGTCCTCGTCGAGGAATTCCTCGAACTCGATGTTGATCGCCTCGCAGTGTCCGACAAAGACCGGAACCCGAACGCAGGTCGCCGTGACCTTGATCTTGGGGTCCACGATCTTCTTGGTCTCGACCACCATCTTCCACTCTTCCTTGGTCGAGCCGTCTTCCATGAAGACGTCGATGTGCGGAATCACGTTGAAGGCGATCTGCTTGGTGAACTTCTTCGCAGGCTTGTCGTCGACCGGATTGTAGATCGCCTTGGTCTGGTCCCAGAGCTCGTCCATTCCATCCTTCCCCGCGCCCGACACGGACTGGTAGGTCGACACGACAACGCGCTTGATGCGCGCCCGGTCGTGCAGCGGCTTCAGCGCGACGACCATCTGCGCGGTCGAGCAGTTCGGGTTGGCGATGATGTTCTTCTTCGCGTAGCCCTCGACCGCCTCCGGGTTCACTTCCGGCACGATCAGCGGAACGTCGGGGTCGTAGCGGTAGAGTGACGAGTTATCGATGACCACGCAGCCGGCCTTCGCGGCGCGGGGCGCATAGGTCTTGGTCGCCTCGGAACCCACGGCGAAGAGCGCGATGTCCCAGCCTTCGAAGTCGAAGGTATCCAGATCCTTCGTCTTCAGGGTCTTGTCGCCGAAGCTGACCTCGGTGCCCAAGGATTTTCGGCTCGCCAGGGCGGCGATCTCGTCCACGGGGAACTGGCGCTCGGCCAGGATGTTCAGCATTTCGCGGCCCACGTTGCCCGTGGCACCCGCGACGACGACGCGGTAACCCATCTTTTCCACTCCAATTCGCTGCAGGGATGGTCCGCGCCTCTTATACGGCTTGCCCGTCCGGCGAAAGGGGGGCTGGACCGGCGGATCAGATGACCCGGATCACGTCCTTGTCGATGGCAAGCATGTAGCCGCGGCGGGTGATGTTCTTGACCAGAAGCTCCGAGACGAGCTGGTTGCCCAGCGTATCGCGCAGCCGCTTGATCCGCGTCGCCCCCGCCGCTTCCTCGCAATCCTCCGCCGACCGGCCCGAGATCACGCCTTCGATCTGGGCGCCGGTCAGGATGTCGTCATCCATCCGCGCCTCGGCCAGCACGGACATCGTCTCCATCGCCGCCGCGGTCAGGCGGAAACCGAGGTTGTTGAGGTACACCATGTTCTCCTCGCGGCTGATGAGCAGCGAATTGACCTGGATCCCGGCCCGCTCGATCTGGGCCATGCGGCGGTTGAATCCAATCAGCAGAACGAGAAACACAATCGATGCGATCAGCATGGCGGTCGCGAAGAGCAGCAGCACGAAGATCACGCTGCGATATCCCGTCAGCGTGTCGGAAAAGGCGGTTCCCGACTGCGCGAGGATCTCGAGCAGCTTGATCTCTGCCTGCGCGGTCAGGTCGTCGTTCTCGACAAACAGACGTTCTACCTGGGCATTGAACACATTGGCATCGGGCAGCGACCAGAACAGCCAGGCACCCGCGACCGCAAGGAGGGCGAGTATCCCTCCGATCCCGAGCGCCACGATCCGCTCTCCCGAGCGACGCATCTCAGAAGCGGAGGAAATATCTTCCGGCACTCTGTTTCCTTTGATCCAGTCCCGCGGCGTCAAAGACAGACACCACATTCAACAACTTCCATCCCGCCGCCTTGAGCCGGGGCGCCAGTTCGCGCCTGGCACCGCCCTTGCTGCAATCGGACACCTGCGCGACTCCGTAGTGCAGCCGAAGTGGGTTGTCCTGCTTCGCCTTGTAGTCGGCATAGCAGTCGGCTGCCCCCGGCACCGAGGGAACCAGGAGCATCGCCGCCGCAAGCGAGAATGCGAGAACGCGTTTCATTGTTCCATTCCTGAGGCTTGTACCTGCGTGTTTCAATATCAAACCGCCTCGCCTGCCTCGGTTATCGGATAACAAGCCGGTGTTATTGCGGATCACCGGCCCCCCACCCCAGTTACCGATCACGACACCGCCATCCGTTCAGGCGGTGAACCACGGGTCGTCCAGGGTCACGAGGAGAGCGACAAGATGCACCGGAAATTCATAGCCGCAGTGGCAGCTGCCGCGATCGCGATCACCTCTTTCGCGGCGCGGCCGGCAATGGCGGACGGGGACGATCTGGCCAAGGCGCTGGTGGCGGCATTGGGCATCGCGGCCATCGGGACCGTCATCAAGAAGCATAACGATCGCAAGGACGAGAAGGAGCGCGCGGCCCGCAAACGCAGCGAGGAGCAGGCCCGCAGGGCCCGTCTCGACCAGGACCGCCTCTGGGCCGAACGCCAGGCGAAACTGCGCCGCGACAAGGAAAGGGCCGACCGGCAGGCGCAGGCAGAGCGCGAGCGCCAGTGGCGCGAGGCCGAGGACCGCCGGCGTGCCGAGGCCCGGTCGCGCGACAGCGGCAACGGTGACCACGTGGGGCGCGGATCGAACGATCCTCTCTACGGCGGAAATTCTCATATCAGCCCGCGGCCGGTGCCTCGGGACGTCGCGCGCAAGCTGCTGCCGGGGCAATGCCTGCAAAGCGGCGACACCAGCGAGGGCCGGCAGCAGGTCTTTGCCTTCGACTGCCTCTCGCGGAATTTCCCCTTCACCGGCGATCTTCCGGCGCAATGCCGGACGACGGTCGACGGGCAAGGGCGCGGCACCCTGGCCTACGAGGCCACATGCCTGCGCGACCGGGGATACCAATTGGCCCGCCGCTAGGCGGTGGACCCTGGGCCCGGCGGCACGCCGCCGCGCCCGTCGGTAACGAGTATGGTGCTTCAGCGCCCTGTTAATGCGCCCGCCCCAGTCCCCGGGGCGGGCGTACCCGTCTGAACGCCTGTTGCATTCGGCCATTGGTCCGGGCGATCAGAAGGCATGGGACCGCATTACGAATTCGAACGCGCCGCGCAGGCTGCAGGTCATTCCCGGGTCGCCGGGGTGGACGAGGTCGGCCGCGGCCCTCTGGCGGGTCCGGTCACGGCAGCCGCCGTCATCCTGGACCCCGCCCGCATTCCAGAGGGTATCGACGATTCCAAGCGGCTGACCCGAAAGGCACGCGAGCGTATTGCGGCCACGTTATGGGACTGCGCCGAGGTTAGCATCGGCCACGCCAGTGTCGCGGAGATCGAGGAACTCAACATCCTGCGGGCCGCTCATCTCGCCATGAGCCGTGCGGTCGCGGGGCTGGCGGTGCCGCCCCACAGCGTGCTCGTGGACGGCAACATCCTGCCACGCGGGCTCGATCTTCCGGCCCGGACCATCGTGAGGGGAGACGCGCTCTGTCTTTCCATCGCCGCGGCCTCGATCGTCGCCAAGATCGCCCGTGACGCGATCATGGTGGATTTGGCGCAACAGCATCCCGGTTACGGCTGGGAGACCAATATGGGATATGGATCGAAAAGCCACATATCTGCCCTGCGCGAACTCGGCGTTACCCAACATCATCGGCGCACCTTCAGGCCCGTCTACAATATGTTGTAGCAAGACGAAATCATAAACGGTTGATTCAAAAAAGAATTTGACCACGATTCGGCTTTGACTCATCCTTGGCTCAACCAATGAGTGCCCCAGGCACCGGACGAGGCAGAGATGAAAACGATGACCAAGAGCGCCCCGGCGCTTCCCTTGAATACCGTGCTTGCCGGCGATTGCGTCGAGGTGATGAACGGCCTGCCCGCGGGCTCGGTCGACCTGATCTTCGCGGATCCGCCATACAACCTTCAGTTGCGCAGGGAACTGCACCGCCCTGACAATTCCCGCGTGGACGCGGTCGACGACGACTGGGACCGCTTCGCGAGCTTTCGCGACTACGACAATTTCACCCACGCCTGGCTTGCCGCCGCGCGGCGCTTGCTGAAGCCCAACGGGGCGATCTGGGTGATCGGCAGCTATCACAACATCTTCCGGCTGGGTACCGCGCTGCAGGATCAGGGCTTCTGGATCCTCAACGATGTGGTCTGGCGCAAGTCGAACCCGATGCCGAACTTCCGCGGCAAGCGCTTCACCAATGCGCATGAGACGATGATCTGGGCCGGCAAGGACGAAGCCGCGAAGTACACCTTCAACTACGAGGCCCTGAAGGCGCTGAACGAGGGTGTGCAGATGCGCTCGGACTGGGTTCTGCCGATCTGCACGGGGCACGAACGGCTCAAGGACGCGGCCGGCGACAAGGCACATCCGACCCAGAAACCCGAATCGCTGCTGCACCGGGTGCTGGTCGGCTCGACGAATCCGGGCGATGTGGTGCTGGACCCCTTCTTCGGGACCGGTACGACAGGCGCCGTCGCCAAGATGCTGGGCCGCGATTTCATCGGCATCGAGCGCGAGGCGGCCTATCGCGAGGTTGCCGAGAAACGCCTTGCAAACGTGCGCAGGTTCGACCGCGATGCGCTTCAGGTCTCCACATCGCGCCGTGCCGAGCCCCGTGTGCCGTTCGGGCAGCTTGTCGAACGGGGCATGCTGCGGCCGGGGGAAGAGCTTTATTCGACCAACCTGCGACACAAGGCCAAGGTCCGTGCCGACGGCACGCTGATCGGCAACGATGTCAAGGGATCGATCCATCAGGTCGGCGCGGCGCTGGAAAAGGCGCCAAGCTGCAACGGCTGGACCTACTGGTGCTTCAAGCGCGAGGGCAAGCATGTGCCCATCGACGTGCTGCGCCAGCAGATCCGGTCGGAAATGGAAATCTGACCTACCGAAATTCCGGAACACCGCCGGTGCCTGCGGCCTTGCAACAGGGCTGCCCTAACAGGCACTCACCTTGACCCCGCCCTTCGGCGGGGTCCTTTTCGTTTCGGCGAGGGCCGATCGCGGTCAGTGAACGGTTGCGGGCCGATGTTTGCGGCTGCGCAAGGCATCATGGATGTAGCGCAGGCCGAAGTCCGACTTGGCCACGATATGCGCGACCCCGGCCTTTTGTGCCTTGTCGTACATGAAGGGTGACGCGAAGTCCGTGACAAGGATGACAGGTGTCCTGCAGAAGCGGATATCAGAGGCGAGTTCGAGCGCGAAGTTCGCGCCGACCCCGTCAGGAAGCTGGTTGTCGAGCAGGATCAGCGTCGCCCCGTGCGTGACAAGAAAGCCGCGCGCCTCGGCCAGGGTCGCGGCGCAGCTTACCGTGAAGTCGGGAAAGCCGCGCTTGACCATCCGCGACAGACGGCGGCGGTCGAAATCGCTGTCGTCGATGATAAGGCAGTTTCTGACCGTTTGAGGCCGAACCGCCGTAGAATGTGCCAACATTGTCTGCATGGCAAACCTCCAGCTCCCATATTGCTTACCCGACGTCGAGACTTGCACGAACGGATTAACAATCGGTTTCTTGCGTCTGAGCGCTGAAGGGAAAGGGTGGCGCGGTTGTACTTCCTCCGGTCGGCGATCTCCGGACAATGGCGCGCCCGCCACCGCTTGAGGCGCGGGTCCATCCTCCGAGTGCCAGCACCAGCATCGCGAGTTGCAGCGGGCCAAGGCGCCAGCACGGACCGCGTGAGACAGCGCCGGGACGATCAGCGCGCGAGGTCAAGGGCCTTGCGCATGACGGTCGGCAGGTCCGAGGGGCGAAACTCGGACGGACCGAGGAATTCGCCGCGCGACGGTGCCGCGCCAGGCGGGACATCCGCCCGCATGAGCGAAAGGCGCAGGTGGAAGTGGGTGAAGGTGTGGCGCACCTCGCCCGCGACCGGCATCCAGTCGGCGGCCACCGGCGGCGCATCCCCGGGCAGCGGCAGGTCCGCGCCGATCCATTCGGTTCCGGGCCAGCCGAGCATGCCTCCGAGCAGACCGCGCTCCGGACGGCGTTCCAGCAGCCAGGCGCCATCCGCGCGCCGGGCGATCCAGGCAAGACCGTGACGCAGGGGCTTGGCCGGTTTCGGCGTCTTGCGGGGCAGCTGGGCGGCGGTGCCTTCCGCCCGGGCGCGGCAGGGGTCTCGCCAGGGGCAGATGCCGCAGGCAGGCGACGTGGGCGTGCAGATCGTCGCGCCGAGGTCCATCACCGCCTGCGCATAGTCGCCGGGACGTGCGGCGGGTGTCAGCGCCTGGGCCCGCGCCATCAGCTCGGGTTTGGCGGCCGGAAGCGGCGTGTGGATGTCGTGAAGGCGCGCCATGACCCGCTCGACATTGCCGTCCATCACCGCATGCGGCAGGTCGAAGGCGATCGAGGAGACCGCGGCCGCCGTGTAAGGCCCGATACCCGGCAGCGCGAGCAGCGCCGCGTGATCGGCCGGAAACGTGCCGCCGTGTTTGGACACGACCGCGCGCGCGCATTTCAGCAGGTTGCGGGCGCGCGCGTAATATCCGAGGCCGGCCCATTCTGCCATCACCTCCGCATCGGGTGCCGCCGCAAGGTCGGCGACGGTGGGCCAGCGCGCCACGAAACGCTCGAAATAGGCGCGCACGGTCGCGACGGTGGTCTGCTGGAGCATGATCTCGGACAGCCATACCCTGTAGGGATCGGGCCACACGCCGCGCCGTCGCTCGGCCGGGGGGATGCGCCATGGCATCTTGCGGGCATGGGTATCGTACCAGTCCAGAAGGCCCGCGCTTAGAGAGGTTGTGTCGGTCGCGTCACGCAATGTTTATGGTCCGGTTCGATCTGGGCTACTGGCAGCGGGCGCATGAGACGTTATGCTGGGCCAGTCCGGAGAATGATAGACATGCCGCCGCCACGCGCCAGTACCAACGGGTTCAAACGCACCTCCACGCTTCTGCAGCGGCGGATCCGGAAGGCGTCCGAAAGCCGGGGCTTCGCGCAGAGCCGCCTGCTGACCCACTGGGCCGAAATTGCCGGCGACGCCGCGGCGGAAATCTCGCGCCCGGTCGAGGTGAGCTACGGGCGCGGCGGGATCGGCGCGACGCTGACGCTGCTGACCACGGGGGCAAACGCGCCCATGCTGGAAATGCAGAAGGAAGAGCTGCGCAGCCGGGTCAACGCGGTCTACGGCTACAATGCGATCGCCCGTATCCGGATCACCCAGACCGCAGCCACCGGTTTTGCTGAAGGGCAGGCGGCATTCGCGCGCCCATCGCCCGCTGCGCCGACCGCGGCGCCGGACCCGCTGTTGCGCCGCCGGGCCGAGTCCGTTGTCGAACCGGTGCGCGACGAGGGCCTGCGCGCTGCGCTGGCGCAGCTGGCGCAGAACATTCTTGCCAAGACATAACACTGAAGAAGAAGGAAGAGACATGTCGCGACTGACTGCACTCCTGGCCGCATTCGTGGTCCTGAGCCTCACCGCCCTCGTATTCGGCGGGCGCGGGACTTCGCCCTCGGGAGAGACCTATTCGCCGTTCGCCGCAAGCGCGCAGGAAGCCGCGGTCGATATCTCGGGTATCGAGGAAATGAGCCAGGGCAATCCGGACGCGCCGGTGACGGTGATCGAATATGCGAGCTTCACCTGCCCCCATTGCGAGGCCTTCCATGCGGGGCCCTTCAAGCAGCTGAAGGCGAACTACATCGACACCGGCAAGATCAATTTCGTCTATCGCGAGGTCTATTTCGACCGCTACGGTCTCTGGGCATCCATGATCGCGCGCTGCGCGGGGACACCTGAAAAATTCTTCGGCATCTCGGATCTGATCTACGATGGTCAGAGCGAATGGGTGCGCGCGGGCGAGCCTGCCCAGATCGTGGAGGAATTGCGCAAGATCGGGCGCCTCGCGGGTCTGGACAACGACGCGATGGAAGCCTGCCTGCAGGACGGCGACAAGGCCCGGACACTCGTTGCCTGGTACGAGAGCAACGCCCAAGCGGACGGGATCGACAGGACGCCGAGTTTTGTCATCAATGGCAAGAAATACGCCAACATGCCCTATGACGAGATGGCGAAGCTGATCGACGCCGCCGCCGAGTGAAGCCGGCCCGCGAGCGAAGCCTGCCGTAGGGTGCGGCCTGCCGCACCTTACGCTGCGGGTCCGACCCGCGCGCGCAGGAGGGCATCGAGCGCCCCGGCGTCCTCGAAGGCCAGACGCACCGGCAGCGAGATCACCCGGCTTCGGAACTCCGGCGGCAGCCGCACCATGTCTTTCTCGGTGGTGACGAGCTGGGCTCCCAGGCTGCGGGCATCTGCCTCGAGCCTGCCCAGCAGGGCCTTGGTCAGGGGCTGGTGATCGTCCAGCGGTTCGCAGCGCAGCAGCCGGACGCCAAGTCCCCTTAGCGTGGCGAAGAACTTTTCCGGATGCCCGATGCCGGCGAAGGCGAGCACGGGCGTCCCCTGCCAGTCCATGCCCGTCCGCAGGGGCTCGAGCGCGGCCCTGAGGTGCGGCAGGCCGCTGGCAGCCGCACCGGCGCAGAACCGCGCCTGTGCCGGCGCATCTCCGATCGTGAGCAGCAGGTCGGCCCGGGCGAGCCCTTCCGCTACCGGTTCACGCAGCGGGCCTGCGGGAATGCATCGCCGGTTCCCGAATCCTTTTTCCGCATCGGCCACCACGATGGCGAGGTCATGGCGCAGGGCGGGATCCTGGAAGCCGTCATCCAGCAGGATGACGCTTGCCCCCGCAGCCGCCGCTGCCCGCGCGCCCGCGAGCCTGCCCCTTGCGACCCAGACCTCGGCGAAGGCGGCAAGCAGCAGCGGTTCGTCCCCGACATCCTGCGGCCTGTGCCGCGACGGATCGATGCGCAGCGGCCCCGTCTCGCGGCCGCCGTACCCGCGCGTGACCACATGGGGGTTGTGGTGCATGTCCCGCAAGCGTTCCGCCAGCGCGATGACTGTGGGTGTCTTGCCGGTCCCGCCTGCATTGATGTTGCCCACGCAAATCACCGGCACGCCGGGCGATGCCCGTTCACCTTGGGCGAGCCGGTTGGCGGTGGCACGGGCGTAGAGCGCGCCCAGCGGCTGGAGCAGCCGCGCTGCAGGTGCCGGTCGTTCCGGATCGGTGAACCAGAAGGCGGGGGCCCGCATCAGGAGGGTCTCTCGATCGTGTCGATCGTGTCGAGCGTGGCCTGGACGTGATCGATGACACGGTCGGTCACGGCCGCGCCCTGGCTGATCACATCCCACCCGGCATGCGCCATGGAAGCGGCCTGGTCGGCCGCCATCAGGCGGCTGACGGCGATGCCGAGCGCATGGGCGTCGTTGACGATGCGCGCGGCCCCTGCGTTGGCAAGGCGCGTGTAGAGTTGCAGGTAGCGCCGGATGTTCGGGCCATAGAGCACAGCCGAGCCGAGCGCCGCCGCTTCGAAAGGATCGCGGCCGCTGTAGTCGGGCGACAGCGAACTGCCGAGGAAGGCGACAGGGGCGACCCGGTAGAAAAGGCCGAGATCCTGTTCGTCATCGGCCAGCAATACCTGTGTGAGCTCACCCGGTTCCCGCGTTTCGCACCACCGTTCCAGATGCATGCCGTCGGCCCGTATGCGCTCGGCGATCTTTCCGTCGGTGTCGGGTTCGGCCAGCAGCAGGATCAGGAGCAGCCGGTGCGACAGGCGCATCGCGGCCCGGTGTGCGGCCAGCACGGTGGCCACCTCGCCAGGCTGCACACCCGTCGCAAGCCAGACCTGCCTTCCGTACAGGGCCGCGGAAAGCTCGGCCTCGTCCCTTGCGTTGCAGGGCAGCGCCCGCCCCCCTGCCTGCAGCGGTGCCAGGCGCTCGATGCGCGCCGGCGGCACGCCGAGGTTTTCCAGCCTTGCCCTGGCCCCGCCGGAGCGGACCATGATGGCCTTGAATCGGGCCAGGATCTGGCGGGTCACTTCCGGTATCCATCGGTCGCGCCGCCCGTCGAAGCCGTCCGCATCGGCGTCGATCAGCGCCATCTCGCAGCCGCTGTCGAGCGCACACTGGATCAGGTTCGGACGCAACCTGCCCCAGCTCCACAGCCCGACGGTCGGCGCCCAGTGCTCGACGAAGCCGCGCACGGCGGCGGGATGGTCCGATTTCGGCGTGTCTGCCATGAGGATGCGGCTTGCCGCGAGGTCGCCGGAATCGGCCGGGGCCGCATCCTTCGGGAGGGTGACGAGCACGTTCAGCCCGTAGCGCGCGACGGCCAGCCGTAAGGCGAGATCGTTTATCG
The DNA here is from genome assembly GCF_040801785.1 of Sulfitobacter sp. LCG007. Lineage (NCBI taxonomy): Bacteria > Pseudomonadati > Pseudomonadota > Alphaproteobacteria > Rhodobacterales > Roseobacteraceae > Roseobacteraceae bacterium LCG007. The sequence continues at coordinate 270,105 of NZ_CP161805.1, forward strand.
CGCTGAGGTTGGACGGGTCGGCAGCGTGTATCCAGACCAGTTCCCCACTGGGACGGGGCTGCGCACAAAGGTAGGCCGAGGGATCGCCGCGTTGCGACCAGGCCCGGTAGGCCGCGAGGCCGAGGTACCGGGCCAAGGCGCGTTATCTCAGGACTTCGGTCGTGGAGCCCGACTGCTCCTCGTCGCGCAGCCTGTGAAGATGCGCGATGAAATAGCGCATGTGGGCGTTGTCGACCGTTCGTTGCGCCTCGGCCTTCCAGGCGTTGAACGCGGTCTCGTAATTGGGAAAGATCCCGACGATATGCAGCTCGTCGACATTCTTGAAGGCGTTCTTCGTCGGGTCCACGAGTTCACCCCCGAACACGAGGTGCAGGCGCTGGCTCATATCATCATCCTTTGCTTTGGGGGTCTGGCGGAAAATCGCTGATGTGGCATGTGGCGTCAAGCCGCCGTGCCGTGTCGCGGCGCGAGCGCGGCAAGCAGGGCGGCATGCATGCCTGCCCCGGCCGCGACGACACCCTCGAAGCACGGCATCGGCCGGTTGAATTCCAGCACCTGGCCGGTTGCGTCGCTGCATGTTCCGCCCGCCTCGGCGACGATCAGCGCGCCCGCCGCAATGTCCCACTCCCAACTGGGCCGGAAGGTGAGCATGGCGTCGAAGCGCCCCTGCGCCACCAGCCCCAGCCGGTAGGCGAGCGAGGGCCGGTGCTCGCGCCGGAAACGCGGCACGCCGCGGCTCCACTTGCACGGGTCGAGGGCGGCACGTGTGGCCAGGACAGCGGCGCTGTCCGGATCGGTGGCGCAGGTGGCGGAAATCGGGATGCCGTTCAGATGCGCTCCGCTGCCCTTCGCGGCTGTAAAGAGCTTGTCGCGCGCGGGCAGGTAGATGGCGGCAGCGGTGACGACGCCCCCGCGCGCGACGGCGATCGAATGCGCCCACGAATTCGACCCTTCGGCGAAGCTTCGCGTTCCGTCGATCGGATCTATGATGAACACCGACTCCCGGCCGAGGCGCTCGCGGCTGTCCTCGCTCTCCTCCGAAAGCCAGCCGTATGCGGGACGCGCCTGCCGCAGGACCTGGACCAGAAGGTTGTTCACCGCGATGTCGGCCTCGGTCACGGGTCCGGCGTTGTCGGGTTTGTCCCAGCGCCGTGCGGCGGACCCTACATAGCCGAGCGCGAGCTTGCCCGCCTCGCGGATCGCGTCCGTGATCAGACCCAGATCATCCTCCGGCAAGGGTAATCCCCGGCACGAGAAGCGAGGGGACAACCCGGCTGAGCCATGGGCGGGCGTCGTTTGCGGGCACCATCCCGAGCAGCATGTGGCGCAGGTTGCCCGCGATGGTGATCTCGTTCACGGCATGGGTGACTTCACCGTTTTCGATCCAGAGCCCGGAGGCCCCGCGCGAGTAGTCGCCGGTATTGGGATTGATGGTCGAACCGATCATCGAGGTCACGAGCAGCCCGGTGCCCATGTCGCGGATGAGGTCCTCGCGGCTGGCCGATCCCGGAGTCAGCGTGACGTTCCAGGTCGAGGGCGAGGGTCCGCCGGAAGCGCCGCGCATGGCGTTCGCGGTCGACCGCATGCCGAGCTTGCGCGCGGTTCCGAGATCGAGGGTCCATCCCGTCAGGACGCCGTCGTCCACGATTTGGCGCCGGCGCGTCGCCAGCCCCTCGCCGTCGAAGGGGCGCGATCCGCTGGCGCGGGGGCGGTGCGGGTCTTCGACAAGCGAGATCCCGGTCGGCAGCACCTGCGTTCCGAGCGCATCCCGCAGCCATGAAGCGCCCCGCGCGATTGCCGATCCGTTCACCGCCGAGAGCAGGTGGCCGATCAGCGAGGACGCCACCCGCTCGTCGAAGATGACCGGGTAGGCGCCCGTCTTCGGCCGCCGCGCGCCGGCGCGGGCCATGGTGCGTTCGGCCGCCGTGCGCCCGATATCCTCGGGGCTGCGCAGGTCGGACTGGAAGGTCCGGCTGTCGCCGTCGTAATCCCGTTCCATTCCGGTGCCCTGACCGGTGATGGCCACGCAGGAAATGCCGCGGCTGCTGCGCGAGAAGCCCCCGGAAAAGCCGTTGCTGGCGGCGAGATGGATGTGGCGCAGCCCGTATCCCGCGCTGGACGCCTCGATCTGGGAGATGCCGGGATGCGACCGGGCCGCCGCCTCGGCGCGCAGCGCGTCCTCCATCAGCGCCTGCGCGCTCGGCTCGGGTGCGGGGTCGCGCAGGGCCAGCGCCTCGAGGTCGTAATCGCGGGCAAGCTCGGACGGATCGGCAAGGCCGGCGTGCGGGTCGTCCAGCGCCTCGCGCGCCATTGCAACAGCGCGTTCGGCCATTTCGGAAATGGTGGTGTCCCGTGTGTCCGAGGCGGACACGTTCGCCACCTTCTGTCCGATCAGCACACGCAGGCCGATGTCGATGCCTTCCGAGCGTTCCGCCTGCTCCAGCTTGCCGGCCCGGACCTCGATGGAAAGCGACGTTCCGCTCATTGCCACGGCGTCGGCCGCGTCGGCGCCGGCCTTTCGCGCAGCGGCAAGCAGACGCTCGGTGAGTGCCTCCAGCGTCTGCGTCATTCGGTCATCTCCGGAATCATCGTCAAGAGGTAGGAAAGCAGCGACGGCGCCGCAAGCCCTGTCGCGCCTGCGCCGCCTGTTTCCGTCGCCAGCGCTGTTACTTTATGCGCTGGCCGTTCGCGAGGATCTGGCCGTCCTTCCTGAACTCGATCTTCGAGGTCAGCGTGTCCGGTTCGCCCGTCGGCACGCCGAAGAGGCCCAGCATCATCCGCGCGCCCATCGCCTGATCGTCGGGCAGGATGCCCATCGCGACAAGGTTGTCGAGAAGGCCGTTGCCGCCGGAAAGCTTCAGATCGACGCTGCCCTCGGGGACGGGGCCGGCCATCGGCTGGCTGTTGTCGAAATCGACCTGTCCGCTGCCGGTCAGTTCAGCGCCAGCGAGGTCGAGACGCAGCGCATTCAATGTAACGGAGTCGACATTGCCGGCCTGTCCGGAGCCGAGTTCCGGCTGCACGTCGAGGGCCGGGTCGAGAAGGTCGCTCGTCACCCGCATCTTCCCTGTGAGATCGATCTCGGCCGTCGCCGGATCGCGCGGCAGCTTCCCTTGCGGATCGAACAGCATCCAGATCGCCTCCGATACCTTCAGGTCCACAAGGCTCGCCGTGAGCGCGAAATCCTGAGGATCGTCGGATTCGGTCAGAGGCATCAACAGTTTCGTCGCGAACTCGCCGAGTTCGAAGGCGATCGGAAGCGGCGTTGCATCTGCCGTCATGGCCATCTGCAGCGCGTTCTGCACCATGCTGTAGGCCAGACCCGCAGATCCCATGTCGACAGCCAGTTCGCCGCCCTGGGACGTGGTCGTGCCGCGTATGGCGCCTTCGGGACCGGTGGTGGCGAACTCGCCGGAATTGGCACCGAAGCTGATCGCGCTGTCGACCGCGAAACCATTGGCCAGCATCGCTGCGGGATCGTTCGGATCCACCGCTTCAAGCGGTATGGCCAGGTTGGACGTGAGGTCGATGCCCTGCGAGGTGCCGGAGGCGTTTGCGGTCGCTCCCTCGGGACCCAGAAGCCTGATCAGATAGTCGAGCTGCTCCGCCTTCGCGGTCTGGCGGATCTCGCGCATCGCGCCGACCTTTACGGCAGTGCTGCCAGACAGACCCGCGAACGCCAGCCTGCCCGCCACATCCCCTTCCGGCATCGTCTCGCCGTCGACGGTCACGCTGGCAAGTTCGGTCGCGACGGTATCGGCGCTGTAGCTGTAGGTGATGTCGCCGGACTCGCCCGCGGCGCTCATGTCGAGCCCGGTCTGGGTGAAGTCGAGCCGGATGTTCCACGACTCGTCGGTCCGGGACATGGTGTCGATCGCGATCGGCATCGTGCCGGGCAGGCCGATCTTCACCGAGCCGTCACCGACGTCGGTGAATGTCAGCTTTTCCCAGGTCATCTCGAAGCGGCTGTCATCTTCGGGAAGGTTCATCACGATTGCGACATCCGACACGCTCAGCGTGTCTCCGGTCTGCGATTCGGAGCCGGAGACTTCGTAGCCCATAGCCTCGAAATAGCCCTTCCAGTCCTCCCAGACTTCGGCACCCGTCAGATCGGCACGCGCGGCAGGCGCGAGGATCACCAGAGCCAGTGCTGTGGAGGGCAGGAAACGGGTGAAACTTTTCATGTCGCGATCCTTCCGGAATATCCGGGCGCATGCTCCGCGAAGGCCGGGACAGGGTCAAGGGGGGACGGGCTGGACCGTCGCGCCGCAGCGCATTACCACGGTTCTCAAACACAGCGTCACACAAGGAGAGACCGCGGATGGAAATGACAGGCAAGACGGTGATGATCACCGGCGCGAGCCGCGGTATCGGTGCCGAGACAGCCCGGGTTTTCGCGGCCGCGGGGGCCAATGTCGCCCTGCTGGCGCGCGGACAGGAAGCGATCGCCGACCTCGCCGGCGAGATCGGCGCGAAGGCGCTTGCGATCCCCTGCAACGTCGCGCGCTACAGCGAGGTCGACGCGGCGGTGAACGCCGCCCGAAGCGCCTTCGGCAGCCTCGACGTGCTGATCAACAACGCGGGCGCCATCGAACCCATCGCGCATCTCGACGACTCCGATCCGGATGCCTGGGGACAGGTCATCGACATCAACCTCAAGGGCGTCTTCCACGGCATGCGCGCGGCGGTTCCGGTCATGAAGGCGGCGGGAGGCGGCACGATCCTGACAATCAGTTCCGGCGCGGCGCATTCGCCGATAGAGGCGTGGAGCCACTATTGCGCGTCAAAGGCCGGCGCCGCGATGCTGACGCGCTGCCTCGACACCGAGGAGCGCGCGAACGGCATCCGCGCCATCGGTCTCTCTCCCGGCACGGTCGCCACCCAGATGCAGCGCGAAATCAAGGCGTCGGGCATCAACCCGGTCAGCCGCCTCGAATGGTCCGACCACATCCCGCCGGACTGGCCGGCCAGGGCGCTGCTGTGGATGTGCGGGTCCGAGGCGGATCGCTGGTGCGGCGAGGAGATCTCGCTGCGCGACGCCGAAATCCGTGCCAGTGTGGGGCTCTCATGATACGCACGGCACGGGACGGCGGATTGCTCACCGTGACGCTGGACCGGCCCGGCAAGGCGAATGCGCTGACGCTGGCGATGCTCAGCGACCTCGTAGAGATCTTCGAGGCCGCGATAGACGACAGGGTGGTGCTGCTGACCGGGACCGGCGGGGTTTTCAGCGCCGGGGCCGATCTGCAGGAGGCGCGCGCGGGACTCGCCACCTCGGGCATCTGGGAACGCCTGTCGACGGCAGTGTCGGAATTGCGCGGTCTCAGCATCGCGGCGCTCAACGGGACGCTTGCGGGCGGTGCCATGGGGATGGTGCTCGCCTGCGACCTCCGCCTCGCCGTGCCCTCCGCGAATTTCTTCTATCCGGTGATGAAACTCGGCTTTCTCCCACAGCCCGGCGATCCGGCGCGCATGGCGGCGCTCGTGGGCCCGGCCCGGGCCAAGCTCATGCTGATGGGCGGCCAGCGGATCACGGCGGACGAGGCGCTGGCCTTCGGACTGATCGACCGTATCGTCGCGCCGGCGGATCTGATCGGCACCGCGCATGCCATCGCGGCCGATACGCTCGCTGCGACGCCCGAGGTCGCCGCGGGTATCAAGTCGATGTGCCGGTGAGATCGGTGGCGGTGCGCGTGGCGTCAGCGCTTGCGCATGCCGCCGGGAACGCGCGAGCTGAACCCGGGCGGGCGCTTTCGGACCCAGCTTGCGAATTTCGCAAGCCGGGGATGCTTGCGCAGCGCCTCGGGGGTCGCGTAGTCGCGTGCGATCTCGGCCTCGGTCAGCGTGGCATGGATCTCGCGGTGGCAGATGTGATGCATGAGAACGGTCGGCCCGCCCTTGCCGCCTTTGAGTTTCGGCACGAGGTGATGCACGCTCTGCGGGACGTCCGGAGGTATCGGGCGCAGGCAGAGCGGGCAGAGCGGATCGGGACCGGTGGTTGGCATGCGGCCCGAGACTGGGACATCCCGCCGCGCTGCGCAAGGATCTGATGGGCATGGCGGATGCGGTCGTCATAGGAGGGGGGCCGGCGGGGCTGATGGCCGCCGAGGTGCTGGGTCGTGCGGGCGTCGCGGTGACGATCTACGAGGCGAAACCGAGTATCGGACGCAAGTTCCTCATGGCCGGAAAGTCCGGGTTGAACCTGACCAGGGACGAACCGGCCCAGGCGTTTCTTCCACGCTATGGCGAGGCAATGCAGGTGCTGCGCCCGATGCTCGGATCTTTCGGCGCAGAGGCGGTGCAGGAATGGGCCCGGGGTCTCGGCCAGGAGTTGTTCACGGGCAGCACGGGACGGGTCTTTCCAAGGTCCATGAAGGCTTCGCCGCTTCTGCGCGCCTGGCGCGAGCGTCTCGATGCGCTTGGTGTGCGGATCGAGACCCGGATGCGCTGGACCGGTTGGGATGGCGCGTCGCTCAGCTTCGACGGTCCGGAGGGGCCGGTCTCGGTATCGGCCGGGGCCACCGTGCTGGCCCTTGGCGGGGCGAGCTGGCCAAGGCTCGGCTCCGACGGTGGCTGGCGCGACCTGCTGCGCGCGCGCGGCGTTCCGGTCACTTCCTTCGCCGCCGCCAATGCAGGGCTCGAGATCGCCTGGTCGGATCACATGCGCGCCCATTTCGGACAACCCCTGAAGGGGATTGCGCTGAGTGCCGGGGATCTCGTGTCGCGGGGGGAGGCCATGCTGGCCGCCACGGGACTCGAAGGCGGCGGTGTCTACGAGATCAGCCGCGCGGCGCGCGAGGGCGCCCCGGTCCTGGTGGACCTTCTGCCCGACCTCGACCTGTCGGAAGCGGCGCGCAGGATCGCGCTGGCGCGGGGAAAGGCCAGCCTGTCGAATCATTTGCGCCGGAAGCTCAGGCTCGATCCGGTGAAGCTGGCGCTGGCGCAGGAATGCGCGCGCCCCTTGCCCCCGGATCCTCAGGCGCTGGCTGGCCTGCTGAAGGCGCTTCGCCTGCCCGTCCTCGGGCTGCGTCCGCTCGAGAGCGCGATTTCGACCGCTGGCGGCGTGGCGTTCGAAGGGCTTGACCATGACCTGATGCTCAGGGCTATCCCGAGGACATACTGCGCCGGCGAGATGCTCGACTGGGAAGCGCCGACCGGCGGCTATCTTCTGACCGCCTGCCTCGCCACCGGGCGATGGGCCGGCCTGTCTGCGGCGCGGCGTTTTCTTTAAGAAAACGCACCGGAATTTTGCAAAATTCCGGGGTCGGACCTAGCGTTCGGCGGCGCGCCGGAAGGCAGGTCGTGCGCGCAGGCGGTCGGCATAGTCGGAAAGCTTCCCGTCCAGGCGCGGAAACCTGGCGGCGACCGCCCAGTTGAGGCAGTGGACCGCCAGAATGTCGGGAACGGAGATCTCATCGCCCATCAGGAACCCCGCTCCGAGCCGTTCGGAGAGGACCGATGCCGACCGCTCGAATTCGCGTTTCAACCCGTCCTTGATCTGCGGCAGGCGCTCCTCCTCCGGCAGGACGAAGCTGTGCTTTGCCGCCGTCCACAGCAAGGCATCCATGTCGTCAATGAGCCACATGGTCATCGCATCCTGCCGCGCCCGCGCGACACTGCCCGCAGGCGCCGTCAGTGCACCATGGCGGTCCCCGAGAAAGGCCATGATCGCATCCGAATCCGTGAGCACCGCGCCGTCCTCGCAGACCAGGGCGGGTATCTTTCCCAGGGGATTGTGCGCGAAGGCCTGCTCGGATCTGGGCAGGGCAGGGACGTGCTCATACGGCAGACCCAGCTCTTCCAGCATCCACATGATCCGGAATGCCGCGATCTCGTCGTTCCCACGACCCTGTACATGTCAGTTCTCTCCCTGGCGCTGCCGTCCCGCGACCGCGATTCTTATGAACGCGCGTTCGACCAGCGCCATTCCCGGTGCGGTCTGCGCCGCCGAGCGCAGGGCGAGGTCGGTATCGGTCAGTTCGCTCAGCGCGCCCTCGAGCCGTTCTGCGCCCCAGCGCCGGGCCTGCGACATCATGCGGTCCCGGTTCGGTCCGAAGACCGCCGGGCGTCCACCCGGATCGCAGGCGACACGGTAGAGCGTGCGGAAATAGCGCATAGCGCCGATGCACAGGCCGACGGGCGTCGCGCCCTGGGAGACGAGCCGCTGCATCACCGGGCCGATGCGGTCCGTGTGCCCGTCCGCCACCACCACAAGCACGTCGTCCACATCTGCCTCGATCGATGACGGAGCGCAGGCGGCGATGTCCTCCGGGCCCAGCGGCTCGGGATCGCCGCGCTTGTAGAGCGCGATCTTCTCGATCGTCTGGCGGAAGTCGCCGGGATCGAGCGCGCGGGCGAGTTCCTCCAGCAGCGCCATCGCGGCGCCCTCCGGTCTCGCGAGTCCCGCATCCGAGACGATCTGTTCGATCTCGGCGCGTCCCGGCGGGTCGTCGTAGATGCCGATCGCCACGCAATTCCGGCTTTCCTCGAACAGCTTGCGCAGCTTCGACGCCGGCTTCAGCGCCCCGGCCGTCACGACGACCTGCGCGTCGCCGGGCTGCCAGTCCGAGAGTGCCGCGCGCACCGCTTCCGTATTCGCGTCGCCCGCGTCCTCGACGAAGGCCGCCCGCGCGCCGGGGAAGAAGCCGATCGCCTTCACCGCATCCAGCAGCCTTGCGCTATCGGTGCGCAGTTCGCTCCCGGTCATCCGGGACAGGCGCATCTCCTCATCCGCCCCCGCGCCCAGCAGCGCGGCCAGCATCTGCTGCCGTCGCAGGGCCACGCGCATGGCGTCGGCTCCGTAGATCAGCACCCCCGCCCGCCCGGTGTCCGGCTTGGCGAAGAAGCCGAGAGCATCGCGGGCGTTGAGCTTCATCCGAGATCACTGCTCAGCAGGCGCTGCACGATCTCGTCGGCGAGAATCGTCATCAGGCGGATCCGCGCGTCGCGCTCCGAGGCAAGTGTGGCGACGGTCGTGCCGGTGGCCGAATAGCCTGTGAAGCTGTCGACCGAGCCCGAGGTCACGACACGCCCGGTCGCAATCTCGGTCAGCGTGTAGTCGGCCTTACCCAGCAGGTTGAAGCGCGTCGTATACCCCTGGCGGTCCACCGCGAGGCCTTCCTCGCGTGTCGCCAGCGTGTATTCCAGGGTATAGGCAGCCGGCGCGCCGCGACCGAGCCGCTGCTCGAGCTGGCGGGTGACGACATAGCTGTCGGCGTCGTCGGGTTCGCTTACCAACACCTGGTTCTGCAACCGGGTCCCGGTACCGCCGGGGCCGTAGACAGGCTGGAACCCGCAGGCGGCCAGCGCCAGCAGGAGCGCCGGAAGAAGATGCCTAGACCACCACATTCACGATCCGTCCGGGCACCACGATGACTTTCTTGGGCGCGGACCCGTCGAGGGTGCGGGCCACATTGGGCTCTTCGAGTGCAAGCCTTTCGACTTCCGACTTCTCGAGATCGGCCGCGACCGTGATCTCGCCACGCCGCTTGCCGTTCACCTGGATCGGCAGGGTGACGGTGTCGGAAACAAGCATCGCCGGATCCGCCTTCGGCCAATCCGCAGTGGCGATCAGCCCGGGCTGACCGAAGCGGGCCCATATCTCCTCGGCAAGATGCGGCGTCATCGGCGACATCAGCTGTGCCAGGACAAGCATCGCCTCGCGCTGCGCCGCTGCCCCCGCAGTGGACTTCTGCAACGTGGCGGTGAAGGCGTAAAGCCTTGCGATGGCGGCGTTGAAGCCGAAACTCTCGATGCCAAGCGTCACCTCATCGATGGTACGGTGCATCGCCCGCCTCAGTTCCTCGTCGCCCTCGCCCTCTCTCTCGCCTTCCATCCCGGCGATGCGCTCGGCCAGTGTCCAGACCCGGGAGAGGTGCTTGAAGGTCGCCTCGGCCCCCGAAGCGGTCCATTCCACGTCGCGTTCGGGCGGGCTGTCGGACAGGACGAACCAGCGCGCGGTATCGGCGCCGTAGGAGGAGATGATGCTGACGGGATCGACCACGTTCTTCTTGGACTTCGACATCTTCGCGGACGGAACGATCTCGACGGGGGTGCCGTCGGCGAGCTTTCCATCGCTCACGTCCTCGGGAAGGTGATAGACCGGCCGGTCGCGTTCGTCGCGGGTCATGTAGATCTCGTGCGTCACCATGCCCTGGGTGAAGAGCGCCTCGAAGGGTTCGATGGCCGAGGCGGGCAGGTGTCCGGTCCGGTGCATGGCGCGCGCGAAGAAGCGCGAGTAGAGCAGGTGCAGGATCGCATGCTCAATGCCGCCGATATACTGGTCGACGTTCATCCAGTAGGCGACATCCTCGGCCACGGTGGGCGTGTCGGCCCGAGGTGACGTGAAACGCGCGAAATACCACGACGAGTCCACGAAGGTGTCCATCGTGTCGGTCTCGCGCAGGGCCTTTCTGCCGCAACTCGGGCAGGCGGTGTCGCGCCAGGTGGGATGACGGTCGAGCGGATTTCCCGGCGTGTCGAAGCTGACGTCATAGGGCAGCTCGACGGGCAGGTTCTCTTTCTTCTCCGGCACCACGCCGCAGGTATCGCAATGCACCACCGGGATCGGCGCGCCCCAGTAGCGCTGACGCGACAGACCCCAGTCGCGCAGGCGGAACTTGGTCACGCCCCGGCCCACGCCGTTCGCCTCGCAGAAGTCGATGGCCGCCTCGATGGCCTCGTTGCCCGTCTGCGCGCTCTCACCGGCGAAACCCCGGTTGTAGAAGACCGTTTCCGTCTTGGCCGGGACGAAGGCCTCTTCGAATTCCTCCGGTGCGTCTTCGGACGGCAGGAAGGTGGGGATGATCGGCAGGCCGTATTTCGTCGCGAACTCGAAATCCCGCTGGTCGTGGGCCGGACAGCCGAAGATCGCTCCGGTGCCATAGTCCATCAACACGAAATTGGCGATGTAGACGGGAAGTTCCCAGCCCGTGTCGAAGGGGTGACGCACCTTCAGGCCGGTATCGAAGCCCAGCTTTTCGGCCTTCTCGATCGCCTCCTCGGTCGTGCCTCCCTTGCGGCAGCGCGCGGTGAATTCCGCGATCGCGGGATCCTGCCGTTCGAGCACCCTCGCCAGCGGATGGTCCGGAGAGATGGCGAGGAAGGACGCCCCGAGCAGCGTGTCCGGCCGCGTGGTGTAGACGTCGACCCGGTCGAAGCCGTCCGGGGCATCGACCGTGGAGAAGGCGAATTGCAGACCCCGCGACCGGCCGATCCAGTTCTCCTGCATCAGCCTCACCTTGGCGGGCCAGTTCTCGAGCCCGTCGAGCGCCTCGAGAAGCTCTTCGGCGAAGTCCGATATCTTGAAGAACCACTGGGTGAGCGCGCGTCGCTCGACCTCGGCCCCCGAGCGCCAGCCCTTCCCGTCGATCACCTGCTCATTGGCGAGCACGGTCATGTCGATCGGGTCCCAGTTCACCACCGCTTCCTTGCGATAGACCAGTCCCGCCTCGAGCATGTCGAGGAAGAGTGCCTGCTGCTGGCCGTAATACTCCGGATCGCAGGTGGCGAACTCGCGGCTCCAGTCGATGGAAAGGCCCAGCGGTTTCATCTGTGCGCGCATGTCGGCGATATTGCCGTAGGTCCAGTCCCTGGGGTGTCCCCCGATGGCCATGGCCGCATTTTCGGCCGGCATCCCGAAAGCGTCCCAGCCCATCGGATGCAGCACGTTGTGACCCGTCGAGAGCTTGTAGCGCGCGATCACGTCGCCCATGGCGTAGTTGCGCACATGGCCCATGTGGATGCGTCCCGACGGATAGGGGAACATCTCGAGCACATAGTATTTCGGCTTGTCCGCCGAGCGCACGGCCTCGAACACGGCCGCCTTGTCCCAGGCTGCCTGCCAGCGCGCTTCGATTTCGGAGGGGGTATAACGCTTCATGATGCGTCCTTCGTGTTCGTATCGATCAGCGGGCCGGGCGAGATTGCGAGGACGCAGGCCCGTCATCCAGGATCCGCCGGTACTTCGCGGCATCGCTCCGGGGCAAGAGCCCTAGAGCCGGTTGTCCGAAATCCGCAGCTGCCGGGCACGGTTCAGGATCGCGTCCTCGACCGCTCGGATGGTTGCCGGGCTCGCCGAGCCGCCGCCGCTGGTCTGTATCGCCACGTTGAGCGAGCGCGCGTCCAGCGCGGGGTCGCTGATCAGCACGGTCGCCCGATAGGTGTTGCCGCCGCCAGGGGGGCGGCCGTAGCCCGTGACGATCACACCGGTGAACGGGTCGACGGTTTCGACCGGGAGAAAGTCCAGCACTTCGAGCGACGCGTCCCAGAGGTAGCGGTTGACCTGAACCTGGGTCTCGTAGTCGGGGCGGTTGAACAGCGACCAGATCGTCTGGCCTTCGCCGCGGGCGACGTCGCGATCCGGACCGGTGGTCTGGGACGGTGCCCGGTCGACATTGCGCGTCCCCGAGGTCTGGCCGCAGGCGGCAAGAACCAGCATGAGGACCGGTACCGGCCAAAGGCGCATTGCTCTATGGAATTTCATCCGCTCGACCTTCTTAAGCTTTGCACAGAGCCTTAAACAATGGGGCAAATGCGGGCAAGTTCATTCTCCGCAAGCCCCTTGCCGGCAGGCTCGCGGACCCGTTTCCGGCCCTCCCGGGGATGGTGTGGCAAAGCTGCACCATCGATCCGCATTTTGGAAAGTGCCGGGACAGAGAACTTGTGTTGACGAACCCTAAGGCGGCATATGCAGCCCATATCAGGGTTGGATTCTCCAGTCTGGTTTTGGATTATAACTCGAGGGAACACGCATGAAAAATCTCCTCCTCGCAACCACGGCCCTGGTCGTGACTGCCGGCGCCGCAGCCGCAGAAGTCGCTTTCAGCGGCTATGCACGCTTCGGTGTGAAGTACATTGAAGACCGTGAAGTCTCGTCCGGTTCGTTCGTCGACCTCGACGGCGACGGCGTTGCCGAGACCGAAGTGTTCGAAAAAGAAGAAACTTTCGTGACTTCGCGCTACCGTTTGAACATCGACATCATGACTGAGACCGATGGCGGCGTGAACCTCGAAGCTCGTGTGCGTATGCAGGCAAGCGACGGCGGTGCGGCCACTCTGAACGGTGCACGTTTCTCGGCATCGGCCGGCGGCCTGCGCATGGACCTCGGCAACATTGCTGGCGCGATCGACAACATGCCGAACTACTACGGTTATGAAATCGGTCTCACCGACTTCCTCGGCCAGTACAACGGCAACGACTATTCGTTCGACGCCTACGACTCGTCGGGCACCGGCCAGAAGAACGCTGTCTACGCCGCCTACACCTTCGGCGCGTTCCAGCTTCTGGGTTCGTACTCGGATGACTCCGTCGACGACGAGCAGACCTCGGTTGCAATCGCCTACTCGGGCGACGCATTCGGCGTGGCATTCGGCTGGGCAAACGACGACACGCAGGGCGACCTGTTCGTCCTGACCGGCAACTACGACTTCGGCACCTTCGACCTCGTCGGCTTCTACTCGAACGCTGACGACGTTGGCGGCGACGCATGGGGTATGTCGGCTGACATCGAAGTCGGCGCTGCAACCTCGGTTCAGCTCGCCTACGGCGACGGCGACGGCGACGACAGCGAAGCATACGGTATCGGCTTCAAGCACAACCTCGGCGGCGGCGCGTTCCTCCGCGGCGGTGTTGGCCAGAGCGACGACACCACCATTGCTGACCTCGGTGTTCGCTTCGACTTCTAAGTCGACCGGCACTTGATGAGATCGGGCGGGCCTTCGGGTCCGCCCTTTCCTTTTCCGCGGGCCTGATGTCTTCTGCGCCCGATCAGACAGGGGGTGCGACATGGGTCTTGCCGAGATTTCCGAGCGGGTGGCGAGGGCCGAGGCCGCGGCGAACCGCGCGCCGGGATCGGTGAGCCTTATCGCCGTCTCGAAGGTTCAGCCGAACGCGCGCGTGGCAGCGGTGCTGGACGAAGGCCACAGGATCTTCGGCGAGAACCGCGTTCAGGAGGCCGCCGGAAAGTGGCCGGATTTCCGCGAACGCTACGACGGCGTCGCGCTCCATCTCATCGGACCGCTGCAGACCAACAAGGCGCGCCAGGCATTCGATCTTTTCCAGGCGATCCATTCGCTCGACCGCCCCAAGCTCGCGACCACGATCGCCCGGCTTGCACAGGAGACGGGGCGCTGCCCGGCGCTTTTCGTGCAGGTCAACACCGGAGAGGAAGCTCAGAAGGCGGGCGTGCTTCCATCCGAAGCGGACGCCTTCGTGGCCGATTGCCGCAAGCTCGATCTGACCGTCGAGGGGCTGATGTGCATCCCGCCCGTGGATGAGGAACCCGCGCTTCACTTCGCGCTGCTGGCAAAGATCGCCGCGCGCAACGGCCTGTCGGGCCTGAGCATGGGCATGAGCGGGGATTTCGAGCGCGCCATCGCACTGGGGGCGACCCATGTGCGCGTGGGATCGGCGATCTTCGGAGAACGCGTCGCGGGCTGAGCGCCGGGATCAGCGCACCACGAGCCGGGTGCCCGGCGGGGCGTTCCGCGCGATCCGGTGCAGATCGCGCCGCCGCAGGGCGATGCAGCCCTCGGTCGGAAAGCCGGGTCGGCGCTGCTGGTGGACGAAGATCGCCGATCCCCGCCCGGAAATGGCATCCGGCCAGTTCCAGTCCGTCAGCAGGATCAGATCGTAGAGCGGGTCGGCGCGCCGCAACCTCTCGTGGCTCCAGCCGTGCGGTGCGCGGACATGGCGGTTGTAGCAGGGGTCCGACGGATCGTCCGACCACAGGTCCGCCAGGCCGATCGGCCTCGCCCACGGGGCGGGGCGTGCCATCCGGTCAGGACGGTAGAGAAGGCCGGTGATGCGATGGATGCCGCATGGCGTCGCGCCGTCGCCTTCACGCTTTTCCCGCGACAGCCCCCAGCGCCCGATGCTGCAGGGATGGAAACTGCCCCGAAAGTGCAGCCCCCTCGGCGTCAGGATCATGTCGCCGCGCCGGGGGAGGGCGGGCACCATCCTCCCCGCGACGCTCACAGCAGATGCCCCGACCGGGCGGCCTTCGTGGCGAGATAATGCGCGTTGTGGCGGTTCTCGCCCACCTTCAGCGGCACCCGTTCGCTTACCTCGATACCGCTGCTTTCCATCATGGCGACCTTGGCGGGGTTGTTGGTCAGCAGCCGGACCCGCCTGACCCCCATTCGGCGAAGGATCTGCGCCGCGAGACGGAAGTCCCTTTCGTCGTCCTCGAAGCCCAGGCGGTGATTGGCCTCGACCGTGTCGAAGCCCTGATCCTGCAGCGAATAGGCCCGCATCTTGTTCGCCAGGCCGATGCCGCGCCCTTCCTGGTTCATGTAGAGCAGGATGCCCGCCCCCTCGGCGCCCATCTGGGCCATGGCCGCCCGCAGCTGCGGGCCGCAGTCGCATTTGAGCGATCCCATGAGGTCCCCTGTGAAGCATGCCGAATGCAGCCGGACAAGAACGGCGGCCGTGCGGTCGGGTTTGCCGATCTCGATGGCGTAGTGCTCTTCGCCGCCATCCTGCGGCCGGTAGACATGAAGCCGCCCCGACTCGGACACTTCCATCGGCAGGCGCGCATCCGCCACGGGATGAAGCGGGCTGCTTTCGCCAAGCGCGGCCTGCTCGATCGGGACCAGCGTGAGGTTGCTGGCTGCGGCGAAGCCGCCGGGATCGCCGAGCGGCACCACGACCGCCGAGGGCAGCAGACGCGCGGCCTTGGCGAGCCTGATCGCCGCGCGATGCGGCGAGGCATCCCCGCCCCGGTCGCACGTCAGCGGCCCCTTCATCGGAAACCGCAGGTCGTCCGCCGGATCGGCCAGGGCCAGCACCCAGTCGAGGCTTGCGTTTTCCGGCAGCAGGACGCGTGCGAGATCGCCGTCGTAGACCCGCGCCTTCAGCGTCTCGGCGCGATGTGCCGTGAGGGCGAGAACCGCACCCCCGAGGCGCATCGCTTCTTCAAGCCTGCCTGCGCTCAGCGTTTCGGCCGCCAGCACCAGGCTTCCGTCACCGGCGCCCTGCAACACGATCGGTACACCCATGCGCAGGTCGGCACGCGCGCGCGCGAGGCGCTCGGATATGTCGGGGGCAAGGCTCATTTTCGGACGATCCGTCTGTTTGATCCTGATCTATGACAGGGACGCGGGAATTGAAACAATCGGCGGCAAGGCAACACGAGCCCGTGAATTTTCGAGTGTCTTCCTTGCCGCGGGCGATGTCGATCACATCTGTGTCACACAAAGCGTGAGGACCCGGTATGCCACAGTTGAAGAAGATCCTGCTGGTCGACGATGACGAAGACCTTCGCGAGGCTCTCAGCGAGCAACTCGTGATGACCGAGGATTTCGATGTCTACGAGGCCGGAAACGGGACAGAGGCGATGGCGCGGGCCCGCGAGGCGCTCTACGATCTGGTCATCCTCGATGTGGGCCTTCCAGATACCGACGGGCGTGAACTTTGCAAGCTGATGCGCAAACAGGGGGTCAAGAGCCCCATCCTGATGCTGACCGGACATGACAGCGACGCCGACACCATTCTAGGCCTGGATGCCGGGGCCAACGACTACGTCACCAAACCTTTCAAGTTTCCCGTTCTTCTGGCCAGGATAAGGGCGCAGCTGCGCCAGCACGAGCAATCGGAGGATGCGGTTTTTCAGCTTGGCCACTACACGTTCAAGCCGGCGATGAAGGTACTCATCACCGAGGACGACAAGAAGGTGCGCCTGACCGAGAAAGAAACCAACATCCTGAAGTTTCTCTATCGCTCGACCGACGGTGTCGTGCCGCGCGACGTGCTTCTGCACGAAGTCTGGGGCTATAACGCCGGTGTGACGACCCACACGCTCGAGACCCACATCTACAGATTGCGCCAGAAAATCGAGCCCGACCCTTCGAATGCCCGTCTTCTCGTCACGGAATCGGGCGGATATCGACTGATGTCCTGAGTGATTCAGATTTCGTTCACCATTTCCACGTTATGGTTGTATGGTAAGCGAAGGGTTCGAGCGAACCGAGAACCGCAAGAGATCCCGCGCATGCCCGGGTTATGGCATGTACCTCCCTGTTGGACTTGGCCGGGCCTTGTGCCCGGTCTTTTTTTTGTGCCGTGCGGCCGGACTGCGCTGGCGCGAGTTTCGAGGCCGGGACGGGGCATGGCACCTCGCCCCCACGCAGGTTAGGGTGCGCCCGACCATCAGCGGAGACCGTCCATGCCCTTCACGCTTGCCACCTGGAACATCAATTCGGTACGGCTGCGCGCGCCCAACGTGCTCAGGCTGCTGACCGAGGACGCGCCAGATGTCCTGTGTCTTCAGGAATGCAAGAGCCCGGTCGAGAAGATGCCGCTCGAGGCGTTCGCCGAGGCGGGCTACCGCTACTGCGTGGCACGCGGCCAGAAGGGCTACAACGGTGTCGCAATCCTGTCGAAGATCCCGCTCGAGGACGCGGGCGACCGCGATTTCGCGGCGCTGACCCACGCCCGTCACGTCGCCGCCCGCCTCGAGAACGGCGTGGTCATCCATAACTTCTATGTTCCGGCCGGTGGCGATGTGCCGGATCGCGAGGTCAACGTGAAGTTCGGCCAGAAGCTCGACTACCTGACCGAGATGCGCGACTGGTTCCATGAAGAGACGCCGCGAAGGTCGATCCTCGTGGGCGACCTCAACATCGCCCCGCGCGAGGACGACGTCTGGAACCACAAGGCGCTGCTCAAGATTGTCAGCCACACACCCGTCGAGGTCGAACACCTCGGGCAGGCGCAGGATGCCGGGGCCTGGGTCGACATCACGCGCAAGGACATCCCCGACGGCCGCCTCTACAGCTGGTGGTCCTACCGTGCGAAGGACTGGGACGCGGCGGACAAGGGGCGGCGGCTCGACCACATCTGGGCAACGCCCGACATCGCGAGCGCCGGCCATTCCAGCCGGATCCTGCGCGCCGCGCGCGGATGGGAGCAGCCAAGCGACCATGCCCCCGTCTTCGCAACTTTTGACCTTTGATTCCCGAAAAGCAGCGCACATATACACGGCAAACGCTTGATGCGGAGGATGACAACATGATCGACCTGAACCTGACCGCCGCCCCCGTGGCAGACGACCTGATCAAGGAAGGCAGCGAGGCTACCTTCATGGCGGACGTGGTGGAGGCTTCCCAGACCGTTCCGGTCATCGTCGACTTCTGGGCCCCGTGGTGCGGCCCATGCAAGACGCTGGGACCGATGCTCGAAAGCGCCGTGCGGGCCGCGAAGGGCGCGGTGAAGATGGTGAAGGTCAACGTCGATGAGGCGCGTATGATCGCAGGCCAGCTGCAGATCCAGTCGATCCCGACGGTCTACGCCTTCCACAAGGGCCAGCCCGTCGACGGTTTCCAAGGCGCCTTGCCGCAGTCCGAGATCAAGGCATTCGTCGACCGTGTGGTAAGCGCCGCCGGAGGCGAGGCCCCCGGCGAGGCGCTGGCCGAGGCCATCGCGGCGGCCGAAGAAATGCTGAACGAAGGCGCCGCCACGGATGCCGCGCAGACCTTCGCCGCGATTCTCGGCGAGGATCCCGCCAACGCCGCGGCCTACGGCGGGCTGGTGCGGGCCCATGTGGCGATGGGAGAGCTCGAGCAGGCCGAGGCGATCCTGAACGGCGCGCCGGCACAAATTTCCCGCTCGCCCGAACTCGATGCGGCGCATGCACAGCTGCAGCTCGCCCGGCAGGCCGAGAATGCCGGACCGGTGTCGGATCTGCGCGCGGCGGTCGAGGCCGACGAGAACGACCACCAGTCCCGCTTCGATCTCGCGCAGGCGCTTCACGCCAAGGGTGACGCCGCTGGGGCGGTTGAAGAATTGCTCGAACTGTTCCGGCGCGACCGCGAATGGAACGAGGGCGCGGCGAAGGCCCAGCTCTTCACGATTTTCGAGGCGATGAAGCCCAACGATCCGGTAATGCTTCACGGCCGGCGAAAATTGAGCTCGTTGATATTTGCCTGATGCGACAACCGTTCTAACTGTCAGGACATGATCACTGCGGCAGAGCTCCCCGAGACGATCCCGGTGTTTCCACTTCCCGGCGCACTCCTCCTGCCGCGTTCGCGATTGCCCCTGCATATCTTCGAGCCGCGCTACCTGCAGATGCTGGAGGATGCCCTGAAGACAAGCACCCGGCTGATCGGCATGATCCAGCCCGCGGGGGTGCCGCCGGGCGCGCCCGCCCGGCTGCATTCGATCGGCTGCGCGGGACGCATCACCCAGTTCTCCGAGACGGAGGACGGGCGGTATCTGATCACGCTCGGCGGTATTTCCCGTTTCCGGATCGTCGAGGAGATAGAAGGGTTTACCCCCTACCGCCGCTGCAACGTGAGCTGGAAGGGTTTCGACCAGGATCTCGGCGCGGAAGAGCAGGACGCCGCATTTTCGCGCAAAGCCTTCCTGGAACTTCTGGGGCGCTATTTCGATGCGCGCAACCTGACGGCCGACTGGGACACGCTGAAGGAAGCCGATGACGAGCTGTTGGTGAATTCGCTGTCGATGATGCTCGATTTCGAGCCTGAGGAAAAGCAGGCGTTGCTCGAAGCGGGCTCGCTGGCGGACCGCCGCGAGACGCTGGTGACGCTTATCGAATACGCCATTCGCGGTGGCGACAGCTCGGAGATGATGCAATGACCGACACTGTCACGCAATTCGACCGGCGCATGCTCGAGGCGCTCGTCTGCCCGCGCACGCAGACGACACTACACTACGATGCGGAACGTCAGGAGCTTGTATCCAAGGCCGCCAGTCTCGCCTATCCGATCCGCAACGGTATCCCGGTCATGCTCGAGGCCGAGGCGCGGGTCCTCGACTGATCCGCTCAGAGCGGCAGCCCCTGCATGAGACGCGGCAGGTCGCCGGTAAGCCCGGCAGCTTCGCGGATGAAGCCCCGGCGCAGACCCGGCCATTTCGCGACCAACCCCAGACCCAGATCGCGCCCTGCCCGCAATAGCGGATTATCGTTCGAAAACAGTCGGTTGAAGGTGTCCGTTGCGATTGCCAGCGTGGTGTTGTCGAAGCGACGCCAGATCTCGTATCGCGCCAGAACGTCCGTTGCTCCGAAGTCCTCGCCGCGCCGCGCCGCATCCGCAATGACTTCCGCCAGCGCCGCGATGTCGCGCAGTCCCGCATTCAGACCCTGCCCGGCAATCGGATGAACGCCATGCGCCGCATCGCCGGCAAGGGCGACCCTGTCGGCGACAAGGCTGTTTGCGAGCGACAGGCTGAGCGGGTAGCTCGAGCGTTTCCCCTCAAGCCCGATCTCACCCAGGAAATCGCCGAAGCGCGGGCGCAGCAGGTCGAGATAGTCGGGATCTGGCAGGGCGGCGACATGGGCGGCAGAGCGGCTTCCCTGCGTCCAGACGATGGACGAGCGGTTGCCCTTCAGCGGCAGGATCGCCAGCGGTCCCTCCGGCATGAAGAACTGATGCGCGACACCCTCATGCGGTTTCTCGTGCGAGATGGCGCAGACCAGCGCCGTCTGTTCGTAGCCCCATCCCGTTCTCGCGATGCCCGAACGTCCTGCAACCTGCGAATCGCGTCCGTCGCAGCCGACAAGCAGGCGTGCCCGCAGGCGTTCCCCTGATTGCAGCGTGACCGTGATGCCGGTCGCATCGGGTTCCTGCGCAATGACGGTTTCGGGTGCCAGATGGCGGATACCGGACCGGGCGGCGACCGCCGCGAGCAAAGCCGGGCGAAGGTGGCGATCCTCGACCATGTAGCCCATCGGCCCTTCCTCGATCTCGGCATGATCGAAGTGCATGAAAAACGGGGAAGGGCCCTCGCCCGGCCGTCCGTCGCTGACCTTGATATCGAGCATGGGCTGGGCGTTGCCGTCGAGGCTTTCCCAGATCCCCAGCCCGTCGAGCAGCCGCATCGATGTCAGCGCCAGCGCGTAGGCGCGCCCGTCGAAGGCGGGATCGCTGCGGGCCGCGACCGGCTGGCTGTCGACCAGAACGACCCGCCGGCCCGCCCCGGCGCAGGCGAGGGCCAGCGTCGCGCCGTTCAACCCGCCGCCGGAAATCAGGATATCGCAGTCTGCATTCATGACCCTGATTATGATCCGAGGCGGGGGATTGTCCATGCGCCCGCGCGCCGCTACCGTTTCGACACTGCTGATGACGGGGGTGACACGGTGCAGGACTGGTTGTGGATGAGCGCTGCAGCGCTCGGGCGCGGGATCGGCGCGGGAAAGATAGACCCGGTGGAACTGGCCGGCACCTATCTCGACGCTATCGACGCCCATCCGATGCGCGACCGCATCTACGCCCGCGTGACCCGTGAGCGGGCTCTTGCCGAGGCCGGGGCCGCGAAAGCCCGTGCCAAGAGCGGGCAGCGGCTTTCGCCGCTCGACGGTGTGCCGGTGAGCTGGAAAGACCTGTTCGACACGGCGGGTATCGGCACCGAGGCGGGCTCGAAACTGCTGGCGGGCAGGGTCCCCGAGCAGGACGCGCTGGTTCTGCGCAATGCAACGGCTGCGGGGCTCGTCTGTCTTGGCAAGACGCACATGAGCGAACTGGCCTTTTCGGGCCTCGGCTACAATCCGTCGACCGAAACCTCGCCCTGCGTCAACGACGAGGAAGCCGTGGCGGGCGGGTCGTCCTCCGGTGCCGCGGCTTCCGTCGCGTTCGGGCTCGCCGCTGCCGCGGTCGGCACGGACACCGGCGGATCGGTGCGCATCCCTGCGGCCTGGAACGACCTTGTCGGGCTCAAGACAACCTCGGGGCGGCTCAGCCTCGAAGGCGTCGTGCCGCTCATTCTCAGCCTCGATACGGTCGGGCCGCTGTGCCGGACCGTCGAGGACGCGGCCCTGATGCTGGCGGCGCTCGAAGGCGGCAAGGTGGCTGACATCGAGGGTGCATCGCTGGAAGGCAGACGCTTCGCCGTGCTCGAGACGATTGCGTTCGACGAAATCGCGGAAGAACCGCGCGCCGCGTTCGATGGTGCCATCGAGCGGCTCGAGGCGGAGGGCGCCACGATCGAGCGGATCGTCTTCGATGAACTGGGCAAGGCAATGGACCTTTCGGCCTGCGTCTATTCCTCGGAAGCCTACGGGCTCTGGCGGGACGTGATCGAGGCAAATCCGGGCGCGATGTTTGCCCAGATCCTCGAACGCTTCCGCATCGGCAATGCCCATTCCGGTCCCGATTTCGTCGCCGCCTGGTCTACCGTGAAGTCGATCCGTGTCGCCTACGATCGGGCGACCGCAGGATTCGATGCCGTGCTGCTGCCGACCAGCCCGATCCTGCCACCCTCGCTGAAGCGGCTCGAGACGGAGGACGACTATTACGTCACCGCGAACCTCATGGCCCTTCGCAATGCCCGGATGGGCAACCTGATGGGCATCTGTGCCCTGACGGTGCCGACCGGCACGCCAAGCTGCGGCCTGACGCTGATGGCCGCCCCCGACATGGAGCCGGCACTCCTGCGCCTTGGCGCGGCCGTCGAAGCCGCGCTGGCCTGAAAAGCCTTTGCAGCGGCCTGGTTAGCGTTTCGAGGGCGGCGCGCCGGGGCTGTCTGAAATGCCACAAGCGCCAACAGGTGTACGAGATATTCTGGACGCGCACCGGGTCTCTGGGGTAGGTTTCGGCAAACGGGACGCCAACGATCCCGACCGAGGCAGTGATATGAAGTTTCCCGAGCGGTTTTCGAACCTTCCGCCGCATGCATGGCCGCGTTTGCGCGCTCTGCTGGATGTGCACGAAGGTGGCGGGCCGGCGATTCACATGACGATAGGGGAGCCCAAGCACACCTTTCCGTCCTGGGTGACGGACGTGATCGCGGCCAATGCGGCGGGCTTCAACAGTTATCCGCCGAACGAAGGCTCGCCGGAGCTTCGCCGGGCATTCTGCGATTTCTTCGCACGCCGCTATGGCGTGACGCTCGATCCCGATACCGAGGTCATGGCGCTCAACGGCACGCGTGAGGGGCTCTACAATGCCGTCATGGCGCTGTGCCCCGAGCGCAAGAACGGCGCGCAGCCCATCGTGCTGATGCCGAACCCGTTCTATCAGGTCTACCTGATCGCCGCGATCTCGGGCGCGGCGGAGCCGGTTTTGGTATCGGCCACAGCCGAAACGGGGCATCTGCCGGACTACGCAAGCCTGCCTTCCGATGTGCTGGACCGGACCGTGGCGGCCTATATCTGCTCGCCCGCCAACCCCCAGGGGGCGGTGGCGGACCGGGACTACTGGGAGCGCCTCATCCGGCTGGCCGAAAAGCACGACTTCCTGATCTTCGCCGACGAATGCTATTCGGAAATCTACCGCGACACGCCCCCGCCGGGCGCCCTGGAGGTCGCGCGCGGCTTGGGCGCCGATCCCGACCGGGTAGTGGTCTTCCATTCGCTCTCGAAGCGGTCGAACCTGCCGGGCCTGCGCTCGGGCTTCGTGGCTTCGGGGCCGGGTGCCATGCGCGAGCTTCGCCAGCTTCGGAACTACGCCGGCGCGCCGCTGCCGCTCCCGCTGCAGGCCGCTGCCGCGGCGGCCTGGCAGGACGAGGCGCATGTGGTCGAGAACCGCGCGCTCTACGCCGGGAAATACGCCATCGCCGACCGCATCTTCGGCAACGTGCCGGGCTATGAGAGCCCGCAGGCCGGATTCTTCCTGTGGCTGCCGGTCGAGGATGACGAGGCGGCGGCGCTGAAGCTTTGGCGCGAGACGGGCGTGCGCGTGCTGCCGGGAAGCTATCTCGCGCAGGCCACGGACGGGGTGAACCCGGGCAAGCGATATATCAGAGTGGCGCTTGTTGCGCCGAAGGACGAGACCGAGCGCGGGCTGGAGGCGATCCGGGCCACGCTCTACGCCGATCATGACGAGGGGTAAGCGAATGGCATATCAGACACGCGGACGCGACCCGCTGCTCGACAGCAACATGGCGGAAGCCATCGAGAAGCGCGGCAAGGAGCTGTTGGGCCTCGGCCTGATCGCTCTCGGGGTCATGGCCTGTGCGATGATTGCCTCCTACACCCCCGACGATCCGAACTGGATGGTCTCGACAGACGCGCCGGTGCAGAACTGGATGGGCCGGACCGGGGCATCCATCGCCGCGCCGCTTTTCATGATCGTGGGCTGGGGCGCCTGGGCGATCGGTGCCGTCCTGCTGGCATGGGGCGTGCGCTTCGCGGCGCATGTGGGTGCCGAACGGGCCGTGGGACGGCTGATCTTTGCCCCCATCTTCATCGCCTTCTGCGCCATCTATGCCGCTACCCTGACGCCCGGCGCGCTTTGGGTGCATACCCACAGCTACGGTCTTGGCGGTCTCTTCGGGGACACGGTGATGGGCGCGCTGCTGACCGCATTGCCGATCGGCTCGGTCTTGACGGTCAAGCTGATGTCGCTGGTCATGGCTCTGGGCATCCTCGCCTTCGGGTCGTTCGTGATGGGATTCACCAAGGTCGAGCTGAAGCGGATCGGCGTGTTCCTGCTGCACGGCCTGATCATCGCCTATGCGATGCTTCTCGCCTTGCTTGGCCGCGGATTGAGCGGGGCGGCGCTGGCGGCCCAGAACATGAACGACCGTCGCGCCGAGAAACGTGAACGGACAGCCGCCGCGCGGGCGTCCGAGCCGCGCCTGAAGGGCGGGGCCGATCTGCCCGAGTTCGTGGCCGCAGAGCCCGAGGCCAGGCCCGGCTTCTTCGCGCGTGTGCCCGGACTTATCCGTCGACCCGTAAAGATGCCCGAGCCGGAGCTGATCGAATACGAAAGCGATGTGGAGATCGCGGAAGGTCCCGGCGAAGAACGCATCCGTGCGCGGATTGCCGATGTCATCCGCGCGCGCGCGCGGGGGGCCGAACCCGTCACCGCGCCGCTGGACAAGCCTCTGACCAAGGGCCGGGGCCGCGGGCCCGATCCGCTGCTCATCGACAACCCGCGTTCCCGCGTGGAGCCGCCGCTGACCGGGGCCGGGCGCGCCGAACCGCCGCTGACCACGGCCCGTGCCGACATGTCGAGCCTGACAGACGACGAGGACGAGGATTTCGACGAGGACATGCTGCCGTTGGCCGAGGCCGAAGTGCCGGCTCCGTCCATTCCGCTGCTGACGCCCAGGAAAGTGGTCCAGCCGCCCGCCCGAAAGCCGGTGCAGCCTTCGGCGCAGGCGCGCTCGGAAGCGCAGCCGACGCTTGCCTTCGACGACGACCGGCCGGCCTTCGAACTGCCGCCGCTCAGCCTTCTCGAGAACCCGGCCAACATCAAGCGCCTCCAGCTTTCCGACGAGGCGCTGGAAGAAAACGCCCGAATGCTCGAATCCGTGCTCGATGACTACGGCGTCAAGGGCGAGATCGTCGCGGTTCGACCGGGCCCCGTGGTCACGATGTACGAGCTCGAACCCGCACCCGGTCTCAAGGCCTCGCGCGTGATCGGCCTGGCCGACGACATCGCCCGGTCGATGGCGGCCCTTTCGGCGCGCGTCTCGACGGTGCCGGGCCGGTCCGTCATCGGCATCGAGCTTCCCAACGAGGCGCGCGAGAAGGTCGTCCTGCGCGAAATCCTCGCCTCGCGCGATTTCGGCGACGGCAACCAGCGCCTGCCGCTTGCACTGGGCAAGAACATCGGCGGCGATGCCGTCGTGGCCAACCTCGCCAAGATGCCGCACCTGCTGATCGCCGGGACGACAGGATCGGGCAAGTCGGTCGCGATCAACACGATGATCCTGTCACTGCTCTACAAGCTGACACCCGAAGACTGCCGGATGATCATGATCGACCCGAAGATGCTCGAGCTTTCGGTCTATGACGGCATCCCGCATCTGCTGTCGCCCGTCGTCACCGATCCCAAGAAGGCCGTCGTTGCGCTGAAATGGGTCGTCGGAGAGATGGAGGAACGCTACCGCAAGATGTCGAAGATGGGCGTGCGCAACATCGAGGGCTTCAACGCCCGTGTCCGCGAAGCGCTGGCCAAGGGCGAGACGTTCAGCCGCACGGTGCAGACCGGTTTCGATGACGATACCGGCGAACCCGTCTTCGAGACCGAGGAGATCATCCCGGAGGTGCTGCCCTTCATCGTCGTGATCGTCGACGAGATGGCCGACCTCATGATGGTGGCGGGCAAGGAGATCGAGGCCTGCATCCAGCGCCTTGCGCAGATGGCGCGGGCGTCGGGCATTCACCTGATCATGGCGACGCAGCGTCCGTCCGTCGACGTCATCACCGGAACGATCAAGGCCAACTTCCCGACCCGGATTTCCTTCCAGGTGACATCGAAGATCGACAGCCGCACGATCCTTGGCGAAATGGGCGCCGAGCAGCTTCTTGGCATGGGCGACATGCTCTACATGGCCGGCGGCGCGAAGATCATCCGCTGCCACGGGCCTTTCGTCTCCGACGAGGAGGTCGAGGAGGTGGTCAACCATCTGAAGGCCTATGGCGAGCCCGCCTATATCTCCGGTGTGGTCGAAGGACCGGCAGAAGACCGTGAAAGCGACATCGACGCGGTGCTGGGCCTTGGCGGCAACACCGACGGCGAGGACGCGCTTTACGATCAGGCGGTTCAGGTCGTGATCAAGGATCGCAAGTGCTCGACCAGCTACATCCAGCGCAAGCTCGCGATCGGCTACAACAAGGCCGCGCGCCTCGTCGAGCAGATGGAGGAGCAGGGGCTCGTCACGCCCGCCAACCATGTCGGCAAGCGCGAGATCCTGGTGCCGGAACAGGCCTGACGACACGGCAGCGGGTGGCGGTCGCCTGCCGCCCGCACGAATTCGAGCGCGGCGTTATCGCATAACCCGGTTGCGCGCCCTATCTTGAGCCCAAACAAACTGCCCGGGATTTCCTGCATGTTCTTGCGTATCGCCCTTCTTCTGTGCTGTCTTGCCGCCCATTCGGCCAACGCCGCCGACAAGCTGTCGCTCGGCCAGATCTCGAGCTATCTCAACGGCATCGGCACCGCGCAGGCGGAATTCAGCCAGATCAACGACGACGGCACGCTCAGCACCGGCACGCTTTACATCAAGCGGCCCGGCAAGATGCGCTTCGAGTACAATCCGCCAGATCAGACGCTGGTCGTCGCTTCCAACCTGGCTGTCGCCATCTTCGACAAGAAGTCCAATCAGCCGAGCGAAACCTACCCGCTGGCGCAGACACCGCTCTCGATCATCCTCGCCCCTAGGGTCGACCTGTCGCGCGCGAGGATGGTGACGGGTCACAGTTTTGACGGAACCGCGACGCTGGTCACGGCGCAGGATCCCGATCATCCTGAATACGGCAGCATCACCATGAGCTTCACCGGCAACCCGGTCGAGCTGCGCCAGTGGATCGTGAACGACGGAGATGGAGGCCGCACCACCGTGGTCCTCGGAGCCCTCGAGCTGGGGGGAACGCTATCCAACCGCCTGTTCGACCTGGGCGGATCCGAAAGCGGGCGGGACCGCTGAGCGGCCCCGCCGCGCCGACCTGTCAGCGCAGGCGGCAGGTCGCGAGTTGCGCCTGGTACATGTTCGAGCGCGCGTCGACATTGTTGGCAACCCGCATCAGCCAGCTCTTGCTGTTGTAGCTGCCCGATGCGTAGCCGGCATGGCCCTCGTGATAGGCAAGGTACTGGCGCCGCGCATCATAGAGGGGGATGCCGTTCTTGGCCCTCGTGGTGGCCATGTACCAGCCCATGAAGTCGGTCGCGTCGTTGATGCGGTCGCGCTTTGCGAACCTGCGCCCGGTTTCCTTCTGGTACTGATCCCAGGTGCCGTCGAGCGCCTGGGCGTAGCCGTAGGCGCTGGACTGACGCCCCATCGGTATGACGCCAAGTGCATAGCGGTAGGGAGTCCGCGCGTCCCCGATGAACGAACTTTCCGCATGGATCGTGGCCATCTGGACATGCACCGGCACGCCCCATTTCTTCTCGGTCGCCCGGAACGCCTTGAGGTATTCCGGCCGCTGCTTGACGATGCGGCAGGCGTCGTCGAGGTTGGTGGGCGGACGCGACGGACCGCCGCATGACGCCACAAGCAACACGATCGCCAGCACGCGAAGAGATCTGCTCATCTGCCTCTCGCTTATTTTGTTTTTTTCAAAGTTTAACCGAAATTCGCCGGCGTGGGAACGGCCATTTGAAGGGGCGGGGCGCCTCGTCGCCGGCGTGTGGGCAGAAAGGCTGCAAGTCCGGCGCGCAGTGTTTCTAGTTTAACGATAATGCGGCGGATTTCGCCCCTACGTTCACAGTCTGTTTCCTCGCTTCCCTTCTCAAGGATTGGACAGCGACCCCTTGAAACGTTTAAATTCTCGCTCTAGGGCTCGACTGGAATCATGCAGACACACGCGAAATATCACCTCGGGCAGGTCGTCCGTCATCGCAAGCACCCGTTTCGCGGGGTGATCTTCGATGTCGATCCGCAATTTGCCAACACCGAGGAGTGGTATCAGGCGATTCCCGAGGACAGCCGCCCGGCGAAGGAGCAGCCCTATTACCACCTCCTCGCGGAAAACGAGCAAAGCTATTACGTCGCCTATGTTTCAGAGCAGAACCTGGTCGAGGATATCTCGGGAGAACCGGTCACGCATCCGGACATCGACGATCTTTTCGGGCCGTTCGAGGACGGCGCGTATCCGCTGCATTTCCAGATGAACTGATGTGACCCGGGAGCGCGATCGCGCACCCGGTCGCCTCAATATCCCAGCGCGCAGCCGTCCTTGCGGGGGTCGCTGGCGCCCTCGAGCAGTCCGTCGTCGCGAATCAGGATCGCCTGCGCACCGCCCAGCGGTGAATCGGGGATCGAGACGCGGTGCCCCATGTCCGCGAGGCTCTCGCGCACCTCGGCGGAATATCCCCGTTCGACCTGCATGCCCTCGGCCCCGGAAAAGCAACGCGGCGCGTCGATCGCCGACTGCGGGTCCATGCCGAAATCGGCCAGGTTCTGCACCATCCGCGCATGGCCTGTGGGCTGGTAGGCCCCGCCCATGACGCCGAAGGGCATCGCCACGCGCCCGGCACGACGCAGCATCGCCGGAATGATCGTGTGCATCGGGCGCTTGCCGCCCCCGAGCTCGTTGGGATGGCCCTGCTCGAGGGTGAACCCGGCGCCGCGGTTCTGGAACAGGATCCCGAAGCGGTCCGAGGCGATGCCGGATCCGAAACCGTGAAAGATCGAATAGATCAGCGAAACCGACATGCCGTCTCCGTCGACCACGGTGATATAGATCGTGTCCTTGTGCAGGGCCTCCGTCAGGGGTTTGGCCGAAGCCATCGCGCGCTTGGGATCTATCAGCGCGGCAAGCCGCTGCGCCGTGTCCATGTCGAGCATATGGGCAAGCCGTGTCGTGTAGTCCATGTCGGCGATGAAGCGGTCGCGCGCGTCATAGGCGAGCTTGGCCGCCTCTGCCTCGAGATGCGCGCGCTCTGCGCCGAGGGGATCGAGAGAGGCAATATCGAACTGCGCCAGGATGTTCAGCATCAGGATCGCCGTGGCGCCCTGCCCGTTGGGGGCATGCTCGACAAGCTCGAAGTCACCATATGTGCCTGAGACCGGCTGCGTCGGCGTGCAGGCGGTGGCGGCGAAATCCTCGAGACTGTGCAGGCCGCCCATCGCCCGGAGGCTTGCAACCATGTCCTCGGCGACCTCGCCCTCGTAGAACCCTGCACGGCCCTGCGCGGCGATCCGGCGCAATACCTCCGCCTGGCCGGGCGCGCGGAACAGCTCGCCCTGTCGCAGCGCCTTTCCACCGGTCAGGAACAGATCGCGTGCCCGCCCCTGAAGCACGCCGTCGGCCTCGTGCCAGTCCGCCGCGACGCGCGGCGCGACCGGGATGCCTTCCTCCGCGTAGCGGATCGCGGGCGCGAGCAGTGTCTGAAGGCCGAGTTTCCCGACCGACGCGGCGAGATGGCAGAAGGCGTCCACCGCGCCGGGGATCGTGACGGCATGTGGGCTGAGCACGGGGACCGACGTATCGCCCATGTCGCGCAGCACGGCGGCATCGGCAGCGGCGGGGGCGCGGCCGGAGCCGTTCAGCGCCTGGATGTCGCCATCCGGGCCATCGGACCACAGAACGAAGCAATCGCCGCCGATGCCCGTCATCTGAGGCTCGCACAACCCCAGCAGGACCGCGCCCGCGATCGCGGCGTCCATCGCGTTGCCGCCGCGCGCCAGCATGTCGATCGCGGTCCGTGCGGCGAGAGGGTGCGAGGTGGCGCACATCCCGTTTGTGGCCAGTACGGGCGAACGCCCGGCAAGGTGAAAGTCGCGCATCGGTCCTCCGGATTACGGCTGCCGGCACTCTAGCCGCCGCGCCGAGGATGTCCACGTGCGCTGAAGCAGCGGCGCGCGGCCAGGGCGACCGGGAAAGACGCGGGTTTTTCGGAGGGATGCAAGTCCTCGGCACCGCGTCATGGGTGGGGGCTGGAAAAACGCGGTGCCGAGGGAAGCCAATTGAAGCTACGCCATCGAAGATGCCCCATGATCCGGGCAACATTGTGGTCTTGGGCGGGCGGTTTGTGGAAAAATCACGCCCTTATCCGTCTTCGCACCCCTTTTGTCCCACCGGGACGCGAAACGACAGATAGTTCTCACCGCCCTCGCGCCGATACTTCAGATCCTTGGTGAGCGCGGCGATCATCCACCAGCCAAAGCCGCTCTCGGGCAGATCCGCGGTCGCCACATCGACACTGCGTTCGATCATCTGGGGCAGCTTCTCGTCCCTCATCGGTTCGCCCCGGTCGCGGATCAGGATGTGCAGGCCGTCGTTTTCGTGCGAGCAGGCGATATCGACCGTCGCATCCGGGCCCCCTTCCGGATAGGCGTGTTCGACGACGTTGTTGAGCACCTCGGCTATCGCGAGTTCCACCGCTGTCCTTTCCTCGTCGGGAAGGGCGAGGGGCGAGAGACCAAGCATGATCCGGCGCAGCGCCTCGCGGACGGCCTGCGGGTTGCCGTGGACCGAAACGGCGAACGGGGAGATCCGGGGGAGCGGAATACCGTCGAGCCGCATCACGCCACCAGCTCGCTGAGCGCCTGTTCCAGATCCGGAAAAATACGAAAGATGGTATCCATCCGGGTCAGCTGAAACACCTTCTGCACCGTGGGGCTGAGACCGGCGAGCGCCATCATTCGCCCGGGGCCCAGCGACTTGAATGCGGCGACAATGGCGCCGAGGCCGCTTGAATCGATGAAGTCCACCTCTTTCAGGTCGATGAGCACCAACGGATCGCCACCTGCCAGGAGCGGGCGAACCGCGTCCTTGAAGGCGATCGCGGCTGCGGCGTCGATACGGCGTTCATGTACCGCAATGACCAGCAACCGACCTTCCGCACGGCTGGAGATTTCCATATCAACCTCATTGGGAATGGATCGGGAAGCTCGTAAGGTGGAATGATTACCATTCGTTGAACCGGGGTTGGAGGGAGCGACATGCAGGACGTCGTCATAGCGGGCGCGGCCAGAACGCCGATGGGCGGATTTCAGGGTGATCTCGCGGGTCAGTCGGCCGCCGACCTGGGCGGCGTGGCGATCCGCGCCGCCCTGGCGGACGCGGGCCCCGCGCAGGTGCAGGAGGTCCTGATGGGCTGCGTGCTGCCTGCGGGGCAGGGTCAGGCGCCGGCCCGGCAGGCGGGCTTTGCCGCGGGGCTCGGCGAGGAGGTGCCCGCGACCACGCTCAACAAGATGTGCGGCTCGGGGATGAAGGCGGCAATGATCGCCTTCGACCAGATCGCGCTTGGCCGGACCGGCGTCATGGTGGCTGGCGGCATGGAGAGCATGACGAACGCGCCCTACCTCTTGCCCAAGATGCGCGGCGGCGCGCGGATCGGTCATGGTCAGGTGATCGACCACATGTTCCTGGACGGGCTCGAGGACGCCTATGACAAGGGTAGGCTCATGGGCACGTTCGCCGAGGATTGCGCCGAAGCCTACCAGTTCACCCGCGAGATCCAGGACGAATACGCGCTGGCGTCGCTTTCACGCGCGCTCGAGGCGCAGTCATCGGGCGCCTTCGCGGATGAGATCGCGCCGGTCGAGCTGCAGACGCGCGCGGGCACGTGCAGTGTGAATGCCGACGAGCAGCCGGCGAAGGCGCGGCCGGAGAAGATCCCGCAGCTCAAGCCTGCCTTCCGCGAAGGCGGCACGGTGACGGCGGCCAACGCCTCGTCGATCTCCGACGGCGCGGCGGCGCTTGTGCTGGCGTCGGAGGATGCGGCCCAGGCGCAGGGCCTGAAGCGGCGGGCGCGGATCGTTGGCCACGCGAGCCACGCGCAGGCCCCCGGCCTCTTCACCACGGCCCCGGTTCCCGCGGCGAAGAAGCTTCTGGAGAGGCTCGGCTGGAGCAAGGGCAGCGTGGATCTGTGGGAGGTCAACGAAGCTTTCGCCGTGGTCCCGCTCGCCTTCATGCGCGAGATGGGGCTCGACCATGCCATCGTGAACGTCAACGGGGGCGCCTGCGCGCTGGGTCATCCCATCGGCGCCTCGGGCGCGCGGATCATGGTCACCTTGCTGAATGCCATGGAAAGGCGCGGGGCGAAACGTGGCGTGGCCGCGATCTGCATCGGCGGCGGCGAGGGCACCGCCATCGCCATCGAACGCGACTGAGAAGGAGACGACAATGAGCGGCAATGACACAGCGGTGGAGCCTGCGCTCGCACCGCGCGGCAAGCGGGTCGACTACGGCGATCTGGCGCGCACCATCGAGGCCCTGACCGAAGGCGAAACCGACAGCGTTGCGCTGATGGCGACACTGGCCTGCGAAGTGCACCACGCGGACGACCGCTTCGACTGGACCGGCTTCTATCGCGCGACCGGGCCTGAGATGCTGAAGATCGGACCCTATCAGGGCGGACATGGCTGTCTTGTCATCCCGTTCTCGCGCGGCGTCTGCGGGGCGGCGGCGCGGACGCGCGAGGTTCAGCTCGTTCCGGATGTCGACGCCTTCCCGGGACATATCGCCTGCGCCTCTTCCACACGGTCCGAGCTGGTCCTGCCGGTGGTCAACGGTCGGGGGGAGCTGCTTGGGGTCTTCGACATCGACAGCGACCGTCCCGACGCCTTCCGCCCGGAGGATGCGTCGGCCCTTTCCGAGATCCTCGGCAGGACATTCGCGAACGCGCACTAAGAGGTGCCGTGAAATTTCGCTGGCTTTTTTCATGCGCTACGCGCAACATGAAAAGAGAAGCCATAATTTCACGGCCACCATGAAGCTCGACGCACTTTCCCGACCCGAGACGCTGGGCGCCGACCTCAGGGCCCTGCGCAAGGCCCGCGGCGTGACCCTTGCCGAACTGTCCCTTGGACTGGGGCGCTCGGTCGGATGGCTGAGCCAGGTGGAGCGCGACCTTTCCGACCCCTCGATCTCGGACCTGCGCCAGATCGCCGGCGCGCTCGGGGTCCCGCTTTCCATGCTGTTCCGACACGACGCCGCCCCCGCTCACGAGGCCGGCCATGTCGTGCGCCGCGCAGCGCGCCGACCCATCGGGTCATCGGTCGCGGGGCTGGTGGAGGAGCTGCTCTCGCCCGATCTGACGGACGATTTCGAGATGGTGCATTCGACCTTCGCACCGGGCAGCGCGCTGTCCGAGCCGGTCGAACGGCCCACGCAGGAGGTCGGCTATCTCGTCACGGGGCGTCTGGATCTCGAGATCGCGGGCGTTCGGCACACGATCCATCCCGGCGACAGCTTCCGCATCCGGGGCGAGCCCTTCCGCTGGGCGAACCCCTACGAGACCCCCGCCGTGGCGATCTGGGTCATCGCACCGCCGGTCTACTGATGAGCTTCGAGGCATGGATCGTCTTCGCGCTTTTCTGGGTGGTGTTCGTGACGACTCCGGGCCCGAACGCGGTCAACTGCATCAACAACGGCATGAGCCTGCCCTTCGGCCGGGCGATGATCGGGGTTCTGGGCATCCTCACGCAGGCGACGCTTTTCCTGATCCTCTCGGCGCTTGGCGTCACGGCCCTGATCGCGGCCTCGCCGCAGGCCTTCTTCGCGGCGAAACTCGCGGGGGCGGCTGTGCTGATCTGGCTGGGCATCAGGGCCTGGCTGAACGCTTCGAAACCCGTCCGGATCGAGGCGCGTCCGGCGCAGTCGGTCTACATCCGCGCTTTCCTGATCGCCACGATCAATCCCAAGAGCGTGGCGGGCTACCTCGCGGCCTTCTCGCAATTCGTTCAGCCCGACGTGCCGGTATGGGACCAGATGGTCCTGATCTTGCCCACCGCGCTGACACTCACCGCTCTGAGCTACACCGGGTTCACCACCATCGGCGCGCTGATCGGCCGCGCGGCGCTCGGCGCGATCTTCAATACCTGGGTGCGCCGGATCATGGCGCTGTGTTTCATCGTCTACGGGATATTGCTGGGCGCCTCGAGCGGGCCGGCGGGGAGGGGCTGACATGCTGAGCGGAAGCTGCCTCTGTGGCGCGGTGCGCTGGAAGGCGAAGAACAAGCCATTGGGCAATTCGGCCTGCCACTGCGGCCAGTGCCGCAAGCAGTCCGGGCATTACTGGGCCTCACTGACCATCGCGACGGACGACTTCGACTGCGAGGGCGAGGTACGCTGGTACGAGGCATCGCCTGTCGCGAGGCGTGGCTTCTGTCCCACCTGCGGCTCCTACCTTTTCTGGCTGGGGCATGGCGACGCCGACATCGGCGTTTCGCTTGGGTCCGTGGACGGCCCGACGGGGCAGAGGCTCGAGAGGCACGTCTTCACGGCCTTCAAGGGCGACTATTACGACATCGCGGACGGGGTCCGTCAGGAGGAGGGAGAGGATGAGTGATTTCCCGACGACAGCACGCGTGGTCATCATCGGCGGCGGAGTCGTCGGCGTCTCGGCGCTGTATCACCTCGCCAGGGCGGGCTGGACCGATTGCGTCCTGCTGGAGAAAAACGAGCTGACGGCCGGGTCCACTTGGCATGCGGCGGGCAACTGCCCTTCTTTCTCGACGTCGTGGGCCGTCATGAATATGCAGCGCTATTCGCTGGGCCTCTACAAGGGGCTGGCCGAGGCGGTCGATTACCCGATGAACTACCACGTCACCGGATCGATCCGTCTGGCTCATGGAAAGAACCGGATGATGGAGTTCCAGCGGGCAAAGGCCATGGGCCGCCATCAGGGCATGGAGCTGGAGGTGATCGGGCTCGACGAGATCAAGGCGCGCTATCCCTTCATCGAACTCCACGATCTGGCCGGGGCGCTCTACGATCCGGACGACGGCGACATCGACCCGGCGCAACTGACCCAGGCGCTCGCAAAGGGCGCGCGCGCAATGGGGGCGCGGATCGAACGTTTCTGTCCGGCGACGGGGGTAAGCCGCGCGCACGGCGAATGGATCGTCCATACCGAAAAGGGCGACATCCGCTGCGAGAAGGTGGTGAATGCCGCCGGCTACTACGCCCAGCGGGTGGGGGAATGGTTCCTACCCCATGGCGGGCGCACGGTGCCCATGGTCGCGATGAGCCATCAGTATTTCCTTACCGAGGAGATCGCGGAACTCAGGGACTGGACCATCTCCGAAGGTCACAAGGTGCCGCTTCTGCGCGATGTGGACAGTTCCTATTACCTGCGTCAGGACAAGTACGGGCTGAACCTCGGCCCCTATGAGCGCAACTGCAAGGCGCATTGGGTCACGCCGGACGATCCGATGCCCGAGGATTTCTCGTTCCAGCTCTATCCCGACGATCTGGAGCGGCTGGAATGGTATATCGAGGATGCGATGGCCCGGGTCCCGATCCTTGGCAGTGCCGGGGTCGGCCGGGTCATCAACGGGCCCATCCCCTATGCGCCGGACGGACTGCCCCTGCTCGGGCCGATGCCGGGGGTGCCGGACGCCTACGAGGCCTGTGTGTTCACATTCGGGATCACCCAGGCCGGAGGCGCGGGGAAGGTTCTGGCGGAATGGGTGACGGAGGGCGAGACCGAATGGGACATGTGGTCCTGCGATCCGCGGCGCTTCACCGGTCATGCGGACCCCGAGCATTGCCTCGCCAAGGCGAAGGAGACCTACGGTCACGAATACGCAATGCACTTTCCCCGGCATTCCTGGCCCGCCGGGCGCGACCGCAAGCTTTCCCCGCTCCATCATCGTCTGCTCGAACAGGGCGCGGTCATGGGGGCCTACAACGGGTGGGAACGCGCGAACTGGTTCGCCGGGCCGCTCGACGATGTCTCGGAGGAAGCCACACAGACCTGGGACCGGGCGGGGCCCTGGCAGGATCGCATCCGCGAGGAATGCGAAGCCGTGCGCGATGGCTGCGGGATCATCGCGATTTCCGGATTTACCCGGCTGAAGGTCGCGGGGCCGGGCGCGAAGGACTACGTCGACGGGCTGGTCGCCTCGCGCCTGCCACCGGAGGGCCGGATCGGGCTGGTCTATTTTCCGGACAGCCGAGGGCGCATCCTGACCGAGATGTCCTGTCTCGTGCACGGCGAGGACGACGTCGGCCTGATCACGGCCGCCGTCGCCCAATGGCACGACGCCGAGGTGCTGAGCCGCAACGCGCCCGAAGGCATCACGGTGAGCGATCACAGCTCGGACGCTGAATGCCTGCTGGTCACGGGGCCGAAGGCGCGGGAGATATTGTCGCCCCTGACCGACGCCGATCTGGCTCTGCCCTGGCTCTCGGTGCAGTACGACGTGCATGTGGCCGGCAGACCCTGCGCTCTGATACGGGTGTCCTTCGCCGGAGAGCTGGGCTGGGAAGTGCATTGCGCCAATGACGATGCCCTGACGGTTTATGACGCGCTGGTTGTGGCGGGGGCCAAGCCCTTCGGCATGTGGGCGCTCGATTCGCTGCGCATCGAAAAGGGCTACCGGGCCTGGAAGGGCGACCTGTCGACCGACTACACCCTTCTGCAGGGCGGGCTCGACCGTTTTGTCGATTTCGGCAAGGAACCGGACTTTCCCGGCAAGGCGGCGCTCATGGTCGAGAAGCAGGCGGGACCGACGAAGCGCTTCGTGACGCTGAAGGTCGACGCGGGCGCGCAGGACGCCCCCTATATGTCGACCCTCTGGCAGGGGGGCGAAATCGTGGGCGAAACCACTTCGGGCGCCTGGGGCTACCGGGTCGGGTCTTCCCTGGCGCTCGGAATGATCCGCAGCGATCTCGCCGCGCCGGGCACGCAGGTCGAGGTGGATATCTTCGGAACGATGTGCCGCGCCACGGTCCAGCCCGACGGGCCGATCTGGGACCCTAGTAACGAAAGGTTGCGGGCATGAGCGGGATCACCTTGCTGGACGGGTCCATCGGGCAGGAACTGGTTCATCGCAGCGGCGACGCCGCGACGCCGCTCTGGTCGACGCAGGTGATGATCGACCATCCCGGGCTCGTGCGCGAGGTCCATGCCGCCTATTTCGCCGCCGGCGCCACCATCGCCTCGACCAACACCTATGCCGTCTATGAAAGCCGGCTCGAGAAGGTCGGCCTCGGACATCGCGTCGACGCGTTGCTCGATACCGCCGTGGCCGAGGCGGTCGCCGCGCGGGATGCCGCCGGCGCGGGCCGCGTCGCGGGCTGCATGGGTCCGCTGCTGGCCTCCTACCGGCCCGACCTGATGCCCGATCCGGACACGGCCGCGGCGCGGTTCGCGCGCATGGCCGCGCGTCTGTCCCGAAGCTGCGATCTGCTGCTGATCGAAACGGTGTCTTCCGTGCAGGAGGGTCTCGGCGCTTTGCGCGGCGCTCTGGGGCATGGCAAGCCGGTCTGGATCGCGTTCACCGTCGAGGACGAGGACGGCAGCCGCCTGCGTTCGGGCGAGCCGCTGTCGGACGTCCTGCCGCTTCTGCAGGATCACCATCCCGAGGCGGTTTTGCTGAACTGTTCCCGGCCCGAGGCGATCGACACCGGGCTCGCCGTCATCGCGCGGGCGGGACTGCCCTTCGGGGCCTATGGCAACGGGTTCGTGGAGGTGTCCGACGCGTTCCGCAAGGACATGCCGACGGTCGATTCGCTTGACGCGCGCGCCGACCTGACCCCGGCCCGCTATGCCGATCACGCCCTGCGCTGGGTCGGCGCGGGGGCCAGCATCATCGGCGGCTGCTGCGAGATCGGCCCCGCCCATATCGCCGAAATCGCCCGCCGCCTGCGCGCGGACGGGCACGAAATCGTCTGAAGGTAATCTCATGTCCGATCTTCCGCGCGAGGCCCGTGTCGTCATCATCGGAGGCGGAGTCATCGGCTGCTCCGTCGCCTATCACCTGACAAGGCTCGGCTGGCGGGATGTCGTGCTGCTGGAACGCAAGCAGCTGACCTCGGGCACCACATGGCATGCCGCGGGCCTCATCGCGCAGCTGCGCGCGACGGCGAACATGACGAAGCTCGCCAAGTACAGCCAGGAGCTCTACGGGAGTCTCGAGGCCGAGACCGGCGTGGCGACCGGCTTCAAGCGGGTCGGGTCGATCACCGCCGCCCTGACCGGGGAACGCCGCGAGGAGCTGTGGCGGCAGGCGGCGATGGCGCGCGCCTTCGGCGTCGCGGTCGAGGAGATCACGCCCGACGAGGTGAAGGCGCGCTATCCCCACCTGAATACCGAGGGCATCGTAGGCGGCGTCTTCCTCGAGAAGGACGGGCAGGGCGACCCAGCCAACATCGCCCTGGCGCTGGCCAAGGGCGCACGGCAGCGCGGGGCGCGCATCGTCGAAGGGGTGAAGGTCACCGGCATCCGCCGCGCCGGCCGCAGGGTGACGGGCGTCGACTGGAGCAGCGGCGCGGAGACGGGCCATATCGCCGCCGAGATGGTGGTGAACTGCGCCGGCATGTGGGGTCATGAGGTCGGGCGGATGGCGGGCGTCAACGTGCCGCTGCACGCCTGCGAGCATTTCTATATCATAACCGAGGCGATCCCGGGCCTGACCCAGCTGCCCGTGCTGCGGGTGCCGGACGAATGCGCCTATTACAAGGAGGATGCGGGCAAGATGCTGCTCGGCGCCTTCGAGCCCAACGCGAAACCCTGGGGCATGACGGGCATTCCGGAGGGATTCGAGTTCGACCAGCTGCCCGAGGATTTCGATCACTTCGAGCCGATCCTGGAACGGGCCGTGAACCGCATGCCGATGCTGGCCGAGGCGGGCATCCATACCTTCTTCAACGGGCCGGAAAGCTTCACGCCCGACGATGCCTACCACCTCGGGATTGCGCCCGAGATGGACAATGTCTGGGTCGCGGCGGGCTTCAATTCCATCGGCATCCAGTCCGCCGGCGGGGCCGGGATGGCTCTGGCGCAATGGATGGAGGCGGGCGAGAAACCCTTCGATCTGGGCGACGTCGACATCGCGCGCATGCAGCCCTTTCAGGGCAACCGGCACTATCTTTACGAGCGCTCGAAGGAGACGCTCGGCCTGCTTTACGCCGACCACTACCCCTACCGGCAGAAGGCGACGGCCCGCGGCGTGCGGCGAACGCCTTTCCATGGCCAGCTTCTCGCACGGGGCGCGGTGATGGGCGAACTTGCGGGCTGGGAACGGGCCAACTGGTTCGCGCGGCCGGGGCAGGCGGCCGAATACGCCTATTCCTGGAAGCGGCAGACCTTCTTCGACAACGTGGCGGAAGAGCTTTCCGCGGTGCGCAGCGGGGTTGGCATCTACGACATGTCCTCCTTCGGCAAGATCCGGGTCGAGGGGCGCGACGCCTGCCCCTATCTCAACCATCTGTGCGGCAACGAGATGGACGTCGCGCCGGGGCGCATCGTCTACACGCAATTCCTGAACCGTCACGGCGGCATCGAGGCGGATGTGACCGTGACCCGGCTGTCGGAGACGGCCTACCTCGTGGTGACCCCGGCGGCGACGCGCCTGGCAGACCAGAGCTGGATGGCCCGGCATCTGGGCGAGCGGCAGGTGGTGCTGACCGACATGACGGCGGCGGAGGGCGTTCTCGCGGTCATGGGGCCAAGGTCCCGGGAGCTTTTGCAGAAGGTATCCCCGGCCGATTTATCGAACGGTATAAATCCCTTCGGGACGGCGATGGAGATCGAGATCGGCATGGGCCTCGCCCGGGCGCATCGGGTCAGCTACGTGGGTGAACTCGGCTGGGAAATCTACGTCGGCGCCGACATGGCGGCCCATGTCTTCGAGGTGCTGGCCGAGGCCGGGGAGGATCTGGGGCTGAAGTTCTGCGGGATGCATATGATGGACTGCGGCCGGATCGAGAAGGCGTTCCGCCATTTCGGCCATGACATCACCTGCGAGGACCATGTGCTGGAGGCGGGACTCGGCTTTGCCGTGAAGACGGACAAGCCGGATTTCATCGGGCGGGACGCGGTGCTGCGCAAGAAGGATGCCGGGCTTGCGCGCCGGCTTGTGCAGTTCCGGCTGGGTGATCCCGAGCCGCTGCTCTATCACAACGAACCCGTTCTGAGGGACGGGGAGATCGTGGGATTCCTGTCTTCTGGCGCCTATGGTCATACGCTGGGCGGGGCGATCGGGCTGGGCTACGTGCCCTGCGCGGGCGAGACGGCGGCGCAGGTCCTGGCTTCGGGCTACGAGATCGATGTGGCAGGCACGCGGGTGAGGGCCGAGGCGTCGCTCTCGCCGATGTACGATCCGAAGTCCGAACGGGTCCGCATGTGAGGTAAGGTGCGGCCTGCCGCACCCTACGGGCGCTTGCAATGGAGCGGCGCATCTGGGAACGAGGGGCGCATGGATGCACGCTACACCCCGCCCCAGGATCCGCTCTCGGTACTCTACGAGGATGCCGAGATCATCGTTCTCGACAAGCCCGCCGGTCTGCTCTCCGTCCCCGGCAAAGGTCCCGATCTGGCAGACTGCCTGCTGTCGCGGCTGCAGGCCGCCTTCCCGGACGCGCTGCTGGTCCACCGGCTCGACCGCGACACATCCGGCGTGATCATCTTCGCCCTCACCCCCCATGCGCAGCGCCATCTCGGGCTGCAATTCGAGAAGCGGATGACCAGGAAGACCTATGTCGCCCGCGTCTGGGGCGTCCCGGAGCGGCCTTCGGGGGCCATCGACATGCCGATCATCGTGGATTGGCCGAACCGTCCCCGTCAGAAGGTGGATTTCGAGAGCGGACGCCCGGCCCAGACCGACTGGCGGCTTCTGAAAGACGAGGGCGAGACGGCGCGGGTGCGGCTGATGCCGCACACCGGGCGCAGCCATCAGCTGCGTGTGCACATGAAGGAGATCGGGCATCCGATCCTCGGCGATCCGTTCTATGCCGAGGGACCGGCGCGCGACTTCCCGCGTCTGATGCTGCATTCCGAGGAACTGCGCTTCAAGCATCCGCAGGGCGGGCGGTCGATGAAGCTGCGCACGCCCGCGCCGTTCTGAGGTCGTTCCCGCTAGACCGCGCGCTTGCGCCTCTGCGACAGGACCACCGCCAGGAATACGACGAGCCCGCCGACCATCACGCGCGATGAAGGCTGCTCGGCCAGAACGAGCCAGGCCAGGATTGGGGCGAGGGGCATCTCGAGCGAAGACAGCAGGGCCGTCTCGGCCGATGGCAGCCGACGCGCGCCTTCCGAAAGCGTCACCGACGCGATCGCGAAGACCAGTCCGAAAAGAACCAGTACCGGCAGCTCGCCTTGCGCCACCTCGAGGGGTTGGCCGAAGAGAAGCGCGACCGGCACCAGCAGGACAGACGACAGGGCGGCAGGCAGGGCGGCCGTCGTCTCGGGACGCGCGCGATATGTCACCATGACGCCCGCCATGCAGAGCGTCATCAGCATCGCCAGGAGATCGCCCGCAAGCCGTGCCTCTCCCAGCGAATCGGACACGATCAGCAGGACCCCAAGAAGCGAGGCAATGCTGGCCGTGAGAACCCTGCGCGACGGCGTCTCCCGGATGAATATCCACGACAGAGCGGCCGCGAGAAAGGGTGCGGCGGAATAGATCAGCGCCACATTCGCGACGCTGCTCAGCTTGAAGGCGGGAATGAAGGCAGCGGTCCCGGCCGCCATCAGGAAGGTGACGAGGAGGGCAGGGCGTCCGAACGCCCGGATCTCGGACAGCAAGCTGCCCCGCGAGACGAGATAGAAAATCGTGAAAAGCGCCGCGGCCAGGCCGCGCCAGAAGATCACGTCCCAGGCAGCGGTCGAGACGCCCCGGGTGAAGATACCCGCCGTGCTGAAGACGCAGGCCGAAACCACGACGAGCGCGACGCCCGTCCGGTTGAGGAATGTCGTCGAGTCGGGATGTGCAATCGCCATGGGAAGGTCTCCGGTTGGGTCCGGCCCTTGTAGCGACAGGCTGTTGCCATCCTCGTGTCAGCAGTGATCAGGTATGACCGGATGAACCCAGAGGGCGGGGGCAATGGGCAAAAGCGACAGATTCTTCGAGATCATCCAGATTCTGCGGCGTGCCACGCGCCCGATGCGGGCGCAGGAACTGGCCGAGGAACTGGAGGTTTCCAGACGGACGGTCTACCGCGACATCGCGACGCTCCAGTCGATGCAGACACCCATCCTCGGAGAGCCGGGCGTGGGATATGTGATGCGGAAGGGTTACGATCTTCCGGCGATCAATTTCGATGTCGACGAGGCCGAGGCGGTGGCCGTCGGGCTGAGCATGATCGCACGCACGGGCGACCCCGGGCTCTGGCGCGCTGCAAGGCGTGCCGCGCGCAAGCTGCGCGAGACCGCACCGGGAACCACAAGGCTCGTGGCATCTTCCTGGGGCGTGGAATCGGTGCGCGCGCTGGAAATTTCCGATCTTCGCGCGGCCATCCGTTGCGAACGCAAGATCGGTCTGGACTACGAAGACGCAAGGGCCGAGCGCACGACCCGCGTGGTATGGCCGCTGGTGCTGATCTTCTACGTCGACAGCGCCGTTCTGGTCGGGTGGTGCGAGCTTCGCCAGGGTTTGCGGCATTTCCGGCTGGACCGGGTTCGCCAATGCGACTTTCTGGCGGACAGCTTTGCCGGAAAGGGCGAGGCGCTTGCGGCGCGGTGGGAGGAGACGCTCAAGAGCGAGACGGTGACGACGCGGGACCTTTGACGGGATCGTCTCCATCACGCGCCGGGCAAGATCCGGAACAATCGGAAAAAGTCTGGAATCGCGAACGGTTTCCCGGCAAGGTTGCCGGACGGGGACAGGGTGCACGCTGGCGTCATGGCGGAGACGGACGCCCGGGTGCCCCCATGCATGCCGACGTTTCCCGGACCGTTCGGCCCGCCCCGCTGTAAAACGAGCTGGAGCGGCGCATGAACAAGACCCTGTCACGTGTGGAATCCGACACAGGTCAGACGGCCGGACCGTCACCGAGACGCGTGAAGATCATCACTGTCCACGGGACCGGCGCAGGGGCTACCACGGCGACCGGCGACCGCTGGTGGCAGCATGGCAGCGAATTCGGCAAGGAAATAACGCGGCGGCTTGATCTCAGGAGCAGCCGGATCGATCTCGAGCCGTTCCAGTGGACGGAGGGGCCCAACAGCGAGCAGAAGCGGCGCGAGGCGGGGGCGGCGCTGCTGGAACGGCTTCTCGAATACGAGGCCGCGGAATCGGACTATTTCGTGCTGGGTCACAGCCACGGCGGGTCAGTGATCTATTCGGCCCTGGTCCAGGCGGTCCGGCAGGGCCACGATCTGCGGCACCTGCGGCAGTGGATCACGGTGGGAACGCCATTCCTGAACTACCGGCCCCACCGCTACATCTTCCAGCGCCTGACCAGCGTGGGTCTCACGGTCTTCGCCAGCGGGCTCATGGCGCTTCTCATCTCGCTTACCTATCGTGCCGTGAAGAACCGCGCCGGCTGGCTGCCGGAGGAAACCGTCATCCTCGAAGCGATGTCCTATGCGCTGGTGTTCTACGGAATGGGCGCGATCATCGCGCTGTTCGTCATCGAATCCCGCCGTCGCACATGGTTCACACGCCGCGAGAAGGCAGCGGTCGAAGAGATCTACTCAGAGCGCTGGCTTGGATTCTGGCACATCGAGGACGAGGCGATCAGCGCGCTTTACAATGTCCGCAAGGTCGCCGTGCCCATCGTGCCGCCGACGTTCCTGCAGCCGAT
The DNA here is from genome assembly GCF_040801785.1 of Sulfitobacter sp. LCG007. Lineage (NCBI taxonomy): Bacteria > Pseudomonadati > Pseudomonadota > Alphaproteobacteria > Rhodobacterales > Roseobacteraceae > Roseobacteraceae bacterium LCG007. Next base: position 313,942 of record NZ_CP161805.1, read on the forward strand.
CGTGGCCGTGGTCCAGCTGCTGGTCGTGTTCTGCATCGGTCTTTACCTGATATATGACACCCTCACCGGCAAGATCGGCGGAAGCCTTCTGCTCGAGGCGGCCCAGGCGATGATGAACACCGAAAAGGTGATAGATCCGGAGGCCGAGATCACGCTTTTCATGATTGCCATGATGGCCGTCTCGCTGGTGATCTTCTACTTCATCTTCGGGATTGCCCACTGGATCATGAAGAAGGCCCTCGGCCTTGTCGGCCGGCCGCTCTCCTCGCTGCTGAACCACGTGATATGGGGGTCCATGCGCGAACGCGCCTGGGGCGATGACGTGGTGCAGGAAGCGGTCTGGTCTGTCGGACCGAGCCCGCCGGAGTTCTCGCGCTCGTTCGACCCCCTGCCGGACAGTGTGGCTGTTCCGCTCAGGGAGCATAGCGACGGACATGCGATCAGCACGTTGAACAAGGTCCGCCTGATCCTCGGCATGTCGCGCGACGCCCCGCCGACCGCCGATCTGCGCTCGGAGATCGCGGAGAGCCTGAAGTGGAAAGAACTGATCCACACGTCTTACTTCGACGTGCCGGCCTTCGTCGACCTGCTGGCCATCGCGCTGCACCGGGGCGGGCTGGGCGAAGAGCGGGGCGGCTATGCGTCCGATCCGCAAATCCTGGACGAAATGCGCGCCTGGCTCGACCGCGAACCGGTGAAGGAAGAGCGCGTGCCTGACCCCGCAGGTTAGCGTTCAAGGGGCCGACGCGGCAGAAGGCGGTGCATCTTTACCACATACCTGTCGCCCCGAAGCCTTCCGGATTGGCATTCCGCGGCTGTTGCGCGGCCGCGTTTTCCCCGTTCGGCAGAAAAGCCTTTGCTGCTCGCGTGACGAGTGTTCTGTTAACGATTGTAAATGGCATGGAGCTTCCGATGGGCTTTCTCGACACGATCTTCAATGCGATCAACGATCTGACCTGGGGCTGGGCGCTTGTTCCCTTCCTCGTCGTCCTTGGCGTCTTCTTCACCGTCGCCAGCGGCTTCGTGCAGTTCCGCTTCTTCCGTCGCATGTTCAACGTGCTGAACGCCTCCGACGAGGACGCCGATCCGACGAAGATCAGTGCGCGCGAGGCGCTGCTGGTGTCCGTCGGCGGGCGGGTCGGTGGGGGCAATATCGCCGGGGTCGCGGTGGCCATCACGGCCGGCGGGCCGGGGGCGGTGTTCTGGATGTGGGCTATCGCGCTGGTGGGCATGTGTTCCGCGCTGATCGAGGCGACACTGGCACAGCTCTACAAGCGGACCGAGGCCAATGGCGACTATCGCGGCGGACCGGCCCGCGCGATCATCCACGGGCTAGGCGAAAACTACCGCTGGCTCGCCATCGTCTATTGCGTCTGCCTGATCGCGTCCTTCTCGATCGGCTTCAACGCATTTCAGGGCAACACGGTCGCGGGCGCGGCACTGGACTCACTTTCGATACCCCGTCTCTACACCGGCCTTTTCCTCGCCGCGGCGACCGGTCTGATCGTCTTCGGGGGCATCCACCGGATCGCCAAGGCCGCGGACATCATCATTCCGATCATGGCCGTCGGTTATATCGGCATGGCGCTGATCGTCATCGTTCTGAACATATTCGGCCTGCCCGCCGTGATCTGGGACATCGTCGCCAACGCCTTCGGCATCCGCGAGGCGGTCGCGGGCGGCATCGGGGCGGCGATCTCGAACGGGTTGCGGCGCGGGCTCTTCTCGAACGAGGCTGGCCTGGGATCGGCGCCCAACGTGGCCGCGACGGCCTATGTGAAGCACCCGGTGAGCCAGGGCATCACGCAAAGCTTCTCGGTGTTCATAGACACCATCCTGATCTGCTCGTGCACGGCCTTCGTGATCCTTCTGGGAGACGTCTACCAGCCCGGCGTCGAGGGCGTAGACGGTGTGGTCCTGACCCAGCAGAGCCTCGTGAGCCATGTCGGCGGCTGGGCGCAGTACTTTCTGACCGCGGCGATCTTCCTCTTTTCCTTCTCGTCGATCATGTACAACTACTACCTCGGCGAAAACGCCCTGACCTTCATGACGAAGACGCCCTCGGCGGTACTGATCCTGCGGGTCGTGATCATCGGGATCGTCTTCCTGGGCGCCGTGGCACCGGGCGCGACCTTCGTCTTCAACTTCTCCGACCCGATGATGGGCATCCTCGCGGTCGTGAACCTTCTGGCCCTCGCGATGCTCTTCCCCATCGCGCTGCGGGTGGTTCAGGACTTCCGCGACCAGCTCGCCGCGGGCATCAGGAAGCCCGTCTTCGACCCTGCGAAGTTCCCCGATCTCGACACCGATCCGACCGCCTGGCCGGACGCGCCGAAACGGGTTGCGGCCGAGTAGCGCGGCGGGCGTGTCTCCTTGCAAAGCTGGCGCCCCTGCGACATAGCTGGGGCGTCAGGTGCCCCAGCCGGGGATGATCGGGAAGTCGGGCAAGAGCCGACGCGGGCCCGCCGCTGTAGGAGTGACGCTCTGGCAGATGCCACTGGATCCGTCCGGGAAGGCGCCAGTCTGCGGATGATCTCGAGCCAGAAGACCGGCCTGACAGCATGGTCCGCGCCGTATGGACGGCGGTGCGGCGGTGTATGACCCGAAGGAGGCAGTTCATGCCCCAAACGTCCCGCGTCGCCCCGTCACCCGCGCGCGTGTTTTCCGAAACAGAGCGGCAATCGCTCTATGACGTGATCTTTGCCCGGCGCGATGTGCGCAATGAATTCAGGCCCGATCCGGTGGATCCCGACGCGCTTGCGCGGATCCTGCGGGCGGCGCACGCGGCCCCGTCCGTGGGTCTGTCGCAGCCGTGGAACTTCATCCTCATCCGCGATCCCGCCCGACGGGCGCAGGTGCGGGGGGCCTTCCTGCGCGCCAACGAGGAGGCGCGCGAGATGTTCGATGGCTCGCGGCGCAGCGACTATGCTGCTCTCAAGCTAGAAGGGATCGAGAAGGCGCCGCTCAACATCTGCGTCACCTGCGACAGATCTCGCGGCGGCGATGTGGTTCTGGGACGCACACATAACCGGGATATGGATCTCTACTCGACGGTCTGCGCCGTGCAGAACCTGTGGCTTGCGGCGCGGGCGGAGGGGATCGGGGTGGGATGGGTCAGCATTTTCCACGAAGCGGACCTCAGGCAGATACTCGGCCTGCCCGACCATGTGGCGATCGTGGCCTATCTCTGCGTCGGCCATGTGGAAGAGATGTTCGAGCGGCCCGAACTCGCAGAGCGGGGCTGGGCCGATGTGGCCGAACTGGAAGGTCTGGTGATGGAAGAGGTCTGGAGGACGGCGCCCGGGTGATGCCGCCCTTGAGCCCCGCGCCGGACATGCCGGCGCGGGGGAGAGGTTTATTCGGCTGCCCAGCCGGACACGGCCTTGACCTCGAGGAACTCCTCGAGACCGTAAAGCCCGCCCTCGCGCCCGTTTCCGGACTGCTTGTAGCCGCCGAACGGCGACCCCTGTGCCATGCCCTTGCCGTTGGTCTGCACCATGCCCGAGCGCACCCGACGCGCGACGCGGCGAAGCTTTTCCTGATCCTGGGTCTGGATGTAATTCGTCAGGCCGTAGGGCGTGTCGTTGGCGATGGCGATGGCTTCCTCTTCGGTGTCGAAGGGGATGATCGACAGCACCGGCCCGAAGATCTCCTCGCGCGCGATGGTCATGTCGTTGCTCACGTCGGCAAAGACCGTCGGGCGCACGAAGTAGCCCCGGTTCAGCCCGTCCGGACGGCCGGGGCCCCCGGCGACGAGGCGGGCTTCGCCCATCCCCGTCTCGATCAGCTTCTGGATCTTGTCGAACTGGGCCTTCGAGACGACCGGACCGATATGGCGGCCTTCCTCCGATGCCGGCCCGACCTTGATCATGTTGGCGGTGGCGGCGGCTTCCTCGACCGCGGCATCGTAGCGGGCGCGCTGCACCAGCATGCGGGTCGGGGCGTTGCAGGACTGTCCGGTGTTGTTGAAGCACGAGATGGCGCCGCGCTTGACGGCCTTGGGGTCGGCATCCTCGAAGATGATGTTGGCGCCCTTGCCCCCGAGTTCTAGGCTCACGCGCTTGAGCGTGTCGGCCGCCGCCTTGGAGATGGCGATGCCCGCGCGGGTCGAGCCGGTGAAGCTGACCATGTCGACATCCGGATGCGACGAAAGCTGCGTGCCCACGCCCGCGCCGTCCCCGTTCACGAGGTTGAACACGCCCGCCGGAATGCCTGCCGCATCCACGATCTCGGCGAAGAGCATCGAGGACAGAGGTGCGATCTCGGAGGGCTTCAGCACCATCGTGCAGCCCGCCGCCAGCGCTGCGCCGACCTTGAGCGCGACCTGGTTCATCGGCCAGTTCCACGGGGTGATCAGCGCGCAGACGCCGATCGGCTCGCGCAGGGTCTTTTCGGTGGCGGTGAAATCGCTTTCGAGCTCGAAATCGCGGAATGCGTTGATGAAGCCTTCGAGGTGCCAGGAGCCCGACGTCACCTGTTCGTTGCGCGACCAGTCGATGGGCGCGCCCATCTCCATCGATATCGCCTTGGCCATGTCCTCGGCGCGCGCGTTATAGGCCTCGAGCAGCTTTTCGAGCAGGGCGAGGCGTTCTTCCTTCGTCGTCTGCGAGAAGCTTTCGAAGGCGGCCTTGGCGGCGGCGACGGCGGCGTCCGTGTCGGCCTGTCCGCCAAGCGAGATGATGGCGCAGGCCTCCTCGGTCGAAGGATCGATCACTTCCAGGTCATTGGCTTGCGCAGGTGCGACCCATTTTCCGTCGATGTAGAAATCGCGTTTCGCCAGCATGGCAGGATACTCCTTGTTTTATTGGCCCGGGAGGGCGAATCGCAGGCACTCTGTCACCCGGTCTGCCGGGGGGCAAGAGAGGGGGATGAAAGAGCCGGCGTTAGGGTGTATCAGGACCCCGGGAGACACCGAACCAACGGAAAAAGGGGAGCAACATGGCTTTGCGCATCAATGACACTGTTCCGGACTTCGCCGCCGAGACCGATCAGGGGGCGATCCGTTTCCACGACTGGATCGGCGAAAGCTGGGCGATCCTGTTCTCGCATCCAAAGGATTTCACCCCGGTCTGCACCACCGAATTCGGCGCCGTGGCCCAGCTTGCGAACGACTGGAAGGCGCGGGGGACCAAGGTCATCGGCGTGTCGGTCGACGGGGTCGAGGAACACAGGAAATGGAAGGCCGATATCGAGAAGGTGGGCGGCGTGGCTCCGGATTTCCCGATCATCGGTGACGAGGGGCTCGAGGTGTCCAAGGCCTTCGACATGTTGCCCGCGGACGCCTACCTGCCGGACGGGCGCACACCCGCCGACAGCGCGACCGTGCGCGCCGTATTCATCATCGGACCGGACAAGAAGCTGAAGCTGTCGATGATCTATCCGATGACCGTCGGGCGCAACTTCGCTGAGGTGCTGCGCGCCCTCGACGGGTTGCAGATGTCGAGCGGCAAGGGCGTCGCGACTCCGGCCAACTGGGTGCCGGGCGGCGACGTGATCATCCCCGCAACGGTGTCCGACGAGGACGCGAAGGCGAAGTTCGGCGAATTCGTCACCGTGCTGCCCTACCTGCGCACCACCAAGGCCCCGGCCTGAGCCTTGGCCATGCGTTCCGACCGTCCCTGGCGGCGCAAGCTGGTCAAGCACGGCTATCAGTTGCTGGCCGGCCGAGCTCGCGCGCATGGGCAGGATGTCTGGCCCTTCCTGAAGGTCGCCAAGCCCCGGGGCGATGTCCCGGGCGCTATCGACTGGAAAGGCGCGCGCGCCGGCGCTTTGATGCCCTGGGCGGAGCTGGTTCCGGCATTTGCGGGCAAAGATGTGCTGATTTGCGGTTCAGGCCCCTCGGTCAAGCTGGCCGATGTGAGCCGCTGGAAGGGCCCGGCGGTCCTGCTCAACGGCGCGCTGAGCCTCGCGGAAAAGCTCGCAGGGCCGGTGATCGGTGCGATCGAGGACGAGCGTTTCATCTGGCGCCACCATGAGATGGTCGCCCAGGCGGCAGGTCGCGTGGATCTCTGGCTGCTTTCGCCGTCGGTGCTGCGGGCGCTGCTGAGCTTCGATGAAACCTGGGCGCGCAATCGGCGGATATTCCTGATCGACGATCTGGCAAAGCCGGTGAACGGCGCACGGCGTTCGCTTCAGGATGCGGATATTGCGGCCTGTTTCGAAGGGCAGGACCGACCGCTTGTGTCGCTGCATCCCGAAACCGGGGTGGTACCGGCAGGCACCGTCGCCTTCTCCGCCGCCCAGATCGTGCTCGCGGCTGGGGCGTCGAATATCGGCTTTCTCGGTGTCGACTTGACCACGGCCAACGCCCCGCGGTTTTACGAGAAAGATGGCGCGCAGGCCAAATCGGGGATCGTCGGCGCTTTGGGCCGCATCCTTCAGCATTTCGCGGGCTTCGCCGATGTCGCCCGGAGGCGCGGCGTGTTGCTGCGCTGCCATTCGTCCACGTCCGCGCTGCTGGGTCTCGGCATTCCATATGACAAGGGGCTGGCGGCGTGAGCCTTCCCTATCGCCGCCCTGCCTTTCTTTCGAACGGAGAGACTTTCTGCGACACGGCGATGCGCGCCCTGCTTTGCGACGGCAAGGCGCCGCAGCCGGTCAGCGTCGGCGCGCTGTCGCCCCGGATCGGGCAGCGCGCGCTGCTTGACGCCCATGCCAACGGCAAGGGCGGCGGGCTGAAACTGATCGTGGCTGCCGCGCGTCATGCAGGCTTTGCGCAGCTGCTGGAACGCGAGGGCGTCGACCTTCTCTACGTATGGCGCGGCCTGCGGGGGCGTGACGAGCTGGGCGCGATGGCGGCGCGCGCGGCGGGAATCCCGCGCATCTATTTCGAGGGCGGGCCCATGCCGGGCTGGGTGCAGATCGACATGGCGGGCGTCAACGCGCGCAGTTCCATCCCGCGCGAGCCCGCCTTCTTCCGGCTCTGGCGCGAGAAAGGTCCGCAGCCGCGCATCGACTGGCGCTCGCTGCGCGATACGCTCACCGTGCGTCCGCCCCGCCGCAATCTGGTTGCTCAGGAACGCCGCGATGACTGGTCGGACGAGGGACCGTTCCTGTTCTGCCCGTTCCAGATGAACGCGCCGCGCGATCCGCTGCCCGATGGTGGCTGGGCGGCGGATGCGGGTGAGCTGATGGCGGCGCTGGCCGCGGCGAGCGAGGTGCTGCCCGAGGGCTGGCATCTGCGGGCCAAACCGCATCCCAATGCGCGCGGTACGCTCGAACCGCTTCTTGCGCAGCACCCGGGCGCGCGGGTCGTCATCGACAAGGACACGAATTCGCTCGACCAGCTTGCCGCCTCACGCGGAGTGATCACCGTGAATTCCGCGATGGGGCTCGAGGCGTTCTTCCACGACAAGCCGGTGATCGTGCTCGGGGAAAGCTATTACAGCGGGCTTGGGCGGACCGAAATCGCGCGCAGTGAAGCCGAGCTGGTGGCACTGCTGAAATATCCCGAGGCGCTGGGATTCGACCGGGAGGCGCGCGACGATCTGATGAACTTCCTCTTCAACGACTATTTCGTGCGCGACGAGGACCTGAAGGAGCATCGCTTCGACGTCGCGCGGCTGGTCGACCGGCACGCGCGTCATCAGGCGCTTCTCACCGAGGCGCGGAGGGAAGCGTTCGATGCCTGATCCGACACGCGTCGTGTTCCTGACCGATGCGGGGTTCCTGCGGCCGACGCTTGTCGCGCTCGCCTCGCTGCTCGATAGTGCCACCTCCCCGGTTGAGGTGCATTTCACCAGCTGGCGGCTTTCCGAGCGGGACCGGGACGCCGCCCGGCGCGTCGCGGAGCATTGGCCAGGTCACAGCCTCAGGGTTCACCAGCTCGACGAGGACTGGCTCAGGGACGCGCAATCGCCGAAAACCACCATTCCGCCCAACGCGCTGGGCAAGCTTTTCCTGCCGCGCCTCGTGCCCGACCGCTTTGTCTACATCGACGGCGACATCCTCGTGCGCCGGGACCTGTCCCCTCTCATGATGTTGGACCTGGGCGACAACCTGCTGGGCGGGGTGCCGGACTATGTGGTCTCGCGCTGGGCTGCGGAGGGACGGCAGGACCGCATCGACGGTCTGCGCCCTGTGATGGGGGATGTCCCCGCGGCGCGCTACGTCAATTCGGGTGTGCTGGTGTTCGACAGCCCCCGCATCCGTTCCGATGCCGCGCTGAGGGCCGAGATGGAGGACCTGAGCGCTGCGCGCGGCTTTAAGACGGTGGATCAGGACCGCATCAACCAGATCTTCGCAGGGCGCATCGCGGTGCTCGATCCGGCGTGGAACGCGAGCTGGGGCAGGGTAGGGCCGCATCGGGCCTGGATGGAGAAATCGGGCATCGAGCCGATGGCGCGCCCGCAAGGTGGTGCGGCGATCGTGCATTTCCACGGGCCCGCCAAGCCTTGGCACAGGCCTGGCCTCAAGACGCTCAGCAAGGGCGCGCGTGCAGTGGTCGAGTACCGGCTTTTCCTGCGCCGCTTCCGCAAGCTCTTTCCCGACCTCGTGCCCTGAGGATCAGATCGGGACCTCGGTCGTCGACTTCAGCTCTTTCAGCACGAAGCTGGAATGCACCTCGCGGACATTGGAACTGCGCAGCAGCACCTGCGACATGAAACGTTCGTAGGCTTCGACGTCGGCCACCCGGATCTTGAGCTGATAATCCGCCCCCCCGGAGGTCGCGAGGCATTCGACGATTTCCGGATGTCCGTCGATCAGCCGCGCAAAGCCCGCGACGGTCGCTTCCGCGTGATCGGCAAGAGAGATCGCCGCCAGCACCGTCAGCTTGCAGCCCGCCCGCGCCGGATCGAGCAGCGCCACGCGCGCCCGGATCAACCCGGAAGCCTCGAAATCCTGCAGCCTGCGCCAGACCGTGCTCTGTGCCATTCCGCAGCGTTCGGTGAGCTGGGCCAGCGATAGCGAGGAGTCTCGCTGGATTTCCCGCAGAAGGCGTCGTTCGGGATCAGAAAATTCCATTGATGACAAATACTTCGGACAGAGTTTCTGGAGATACAGTATATACTGGAAATCTGGCGGGAAAAGGCGCTTCGGCGGACCAGTCGATGTCGTCCGCGCAACGCCGCACGGATTTCATATGTCGTTGCGGGGGATGCGCAGGACCTGGCCCGGGAAGATTCGATCCGGGTTGCTCAGGATATGCTGGTTGGCCTCGAAGATGGGCTGGAAATCCGCACTGCCGTACTGTTCCCGGGCGATCCTGATCAGCGTATCCCCGGATCGCACGGTGTAGGGCTGCCAGCCGCGGTAGCCTGCCAGGATTCCGGGTCCGTAAAGCACCGGCACGACAACCGACGGCCCGTCCTCGTTGCCGGTGTCGTCGGCGAGCGTCAGAAAGAGGCGGTTGAGCTGAAAGCTGTTGTCCTCGGGTATGTCGATCGCGCCCTGGAACTGTCTGAGGCCAAGCGACCCGACGGTGAGGAAGGACGCATATTCGTCATGTCCCTCGGTGACCCGGACGCTCAGCGTGCCTTCGAAGGCCGTCGCGTTTCCGGCGATCAGGATGGTGGAGCCGACGATGTCGAGCGGTTGGGGCTGCTGTATGTCGAGCGTCACGGGCATTGAAATGTCCCCCCGGATTCTCAAATGCGTATCGTTCAATCAGACCGATCATACACGAAAAACCGAAGGTGGGTAAGCAATCGTCTTTCCCAAAAAAGAAACCCCCGGCGTGGCCGGGGGTTTGCATCGTCTCAGGGCAGGCTGCGGATCACTCCGCGGCTTCTTCCTTCTTGATCTCTTCGCCGGTCTCCTGGTCGACGACCTTCATCGACAGGCGCACCTTGCCGCGATCGTCGAACCCGAGCAGCTTGACCTTCACTTCCTGGCCTTCCTTCAGCACGTCCGAGGGATGGTTCAGGCGGCGGTTCTCGATCTGGCTGACATGCACCAGACCGTCGCGCTTGCCGAAGAAGTTCACGAAAGCGCCGAAGTCGACGATCTTGACCACGGTCCCCGTGTAGACCTGACCTTCTTCCGGCTCTGCCACGATCGACCAAATCATGTCATGGGCCTTCTTGATGGCGTCGGCGTTGGCCGATGCGATCTTGATCACGCCGTCGTCGTTGATGTCGACCTTGGCGCCCGACACTTCCACGATCTCGCGGATGACCTTCCCGCCGGAACCGATGACTTCACGGATCTTGTCGGTGGGGATGTTCATCGTTTCGATGCGCGGCGCATGGACCGAGAACTCGTTGGCGCCGGTAAGCGACTTCGACATCTCGCCGAGGATGTGCATCCGGCCGTCTTTCGCCTGGGCGAGAGCCTTCTCCATGATCTCGGGGGTGATGCCCGCGACCTTGATGTCCATCTGCAGCGACGTGATGCCGTTTTCGGTACCCGCGACCTTGAAGTCCATGTCGCCGAGGTGGTCTTCGTCACCCAGGATGTCGCTGAGGATCGCATAGGAGCCGTCGTCTTCCAGGATCAGACCCATGGCGACACCGGCAACGGCGGCCTTGAGCGGAACGCCCGCGTCCATCATCGACAGCGAGCCGCCGCAGACGGATGCCATCGAGGACGAGCCGTTGGACTCGGTGATCTCGGAGACGACGCGCAGCGTGTAGGGGAAGTCGGTCGGCGCCGGGAGCACCGCCTGAAGCGCACGCCAGGCAAGCTTGCCGTGACCGATCTCGCGGCGGCCGGGCGAACCCACGCGGCCAACTTCGCCGACCGAGTAGGGCGGGAAGTTGTAGTGCAGCAGGAAGTTGGATTTGAAGTTGCCATGCAGCGCGTCGATGAACTGCTCGTCATCGCCCGTGCCCAGCGTCGTCACGACGAGGCCCTGGGTTTCACCACGGGTGAACAGCGCCGAGCCATGGGTGCGCGGCAGCAGCCCGGTTTCGCAGACGATCGGGCGGATGTCCGTGGTCGAACGGCCGTCGATACGCTTGCCGGTCTTCACTACATCGCCGCGCAGGATCGAAGCTTCGAGCGTCTTCATCGCCGAGCCGAGTGACCCGTCCGCCGCCTGCTCTTCGCTCAGCTTCGCGACGATTGCTTCACGCGCGGCGGCAACGGCTGCCGTGCGCTCCTGCTTGTCGGTGATCGCGAAGGCCGCGCGCATCTGCTCTTCGCCCGCTGCCTTGATGGCCTCGTAAAGCTCGGAGTAGTCCACCGGCTGGAAGTCGAAGGGTTCCTTGGCGGCCTCTTCTGCCAGATCGATGATCAGGTCGATCACCGGCTGGATCTGCTCATGCGCGAACTTCACCGCGCCCAGCATCTCGGCTTCCGAAAGCTCGTAGGCCTCGGATTCCACCATCATCACGGCGTCCTTGGTGCCCGCAACGACCAGGTCGAGCCGCTGGTCGGGGTTCAGGCGCAGGTCCTGCATGTCGTCCACGGTCGGGTTCAGGACGTATTCGCCATCCTCGAAGCCGACGCGGCAGCCGCCGATGGGGCCCCGGAAGGGCGCACCCGAGATCGTCAGCGCGGCGGAGGCCGCGATCATCGCGACGATGTCGGGATCGTTGACGAGGTCATGGCTCAGCACGGTGCACATCACCAGCACTTCGTTCTTGAAGCCCGGCACGAAAAGCGGGCGGATCGGACGGTCGATCAGGCGCGCGGTCAGCGTCTCCTTCTCGGTAGGGCGCGCCTCGCGCTTGAAGAAGCCGCCTGGCACCTTGCCGGCGGCATAGTATTTTTCCTGATAATGTACGGTCAGGGGAAAGAAGTCCTGACCCGGTTTGGGCGCCCGGGCGAAGGTCACGTTCGCCATGACGGACGTTTCACCAAGGGTGGCAATCACGGACCCATCCGCCTGACGGGCCACTTTTCCGGTTTCCAGCGTGAGCGTTTCTTCGCCCCACTGCATCGATTTCGTTGTTACGTTGAACATCTACGTTTCCTGTGTAGGCCTCTCGGGCCATTGCATAGGGGGCGAATTCCCCCTGACTCCTGTATCTTTTTTTCTGGCGCTGGAGTCCGGGCGCCGGATTTTCAGATTGTGCGGCTATAAAGGAGAATGGCCTCGATGGGAAGGGAGCGGTTCTTGACCCGCAATGCCATGCCTTCTGGCACGCGATGCACGAAATTCGCCTTCAGCGGGCCGCATTTTAACCTTGTTCAGAATCCGTTTGCAGCGGTGTCGGAGCTGCCCTTTACATGCTCTGGCAACCGGAGCATATTCGCTTGTTCGATCACACGGGGGGTGGCGGGATCGGGCGTGTACAGTGGGAGGGGCCGGCCAGGCCTCGCGAGAAGTCGGGTGATTTGACGAATATGAAAGCCGTGCCTCATCCTAACCAGGAGCAGCGACTCCGGGCTCTGCATTCCTATGAGATCCTGGATACCGACAGGGAAAAGGATTTCGACGATATCGCCCAGCTCGCCGCGGCGATCTGCGAGGCGCCCGTCAGTCTGATCAGCCTCGTCGACGCGGATCGGCAATGGTTCAAGGCCGAGACCGGATTCGGCCAGACCCAGACTCCGTTGTCCATGTCGATCTGTTCGCATGCGATCCTGGAAGAGGAATTCGTCGAGATCAGCGACACGCTGAACGACCCCCGGGCCGCGGAAAACCCTCTTGTGTGCGGCGAGCCGGGCGTGCGCTTCTACGCGGGGGCGCTGCTGACCACCGAAGGGGGGCTGCCGATCGGGACCCTCTGCGTTCTGGACTACAAGCCCCGGACGCTGACTCCGTTGCAGCGCGACGCCCTTCGGGTCCTGGCAAGACAGGTCATGATGCAATTCGAGATGCGCAAGGCGCTGCGGTCGGCGGAACTTCTGCGTCACGAGGTCGACCATAGGGTCAAGAATTCCCTGCAGTCGCTTTCGGCGCTGGCGCGCATCCAGCTGCGCAGCCTGCGCTCGGATGAGGCGGTCTCGGCGATGACCTCGTTCCGCGCCCGCCTCGACGCCGTGTCGGCGCTGCATGAACATCTCTATCGTTTCGACAGCGCCGTGAACCTCGACCTGGGCGAATACATCCGCAGCGTCTGCACCTATCTGATGCCTACCCTGCCGTCGGGAGTCTCGTTGGATGTCGAAGCCAAATACGTAAGGGTTTCGGCGAGCCAGGCGGTGTCCGTCGGCACACTGGTGAACGAATTCGTCGCCAATTCGCTCAAGCATGCCTTTCCCGAAGGAGAGGGGTCGATCCGCGTCAGCATGCACCATGAGCAGGACGGAATGTTCCGCGTTCTGCTGGCGGATGACGGCATCGGCGCGGCAGAGGACGCGGCAGAGGAAAGCGGCGGGCTCGGCCTCAAGATCATCGAGGTCGCCTGCATGGAGCTCGGCTGCGAGCTCGAGGTCGTGGACGTCGAGCGCGGCTACGCGCGCAGCATCACGTTCAGGCCAGAGCACGAGGTCTACTCCCACAGGTAGGGATCGCCGGCCGCAACGAAAAAACCGCGCCGGAGGGGCGCGGTTCTTGTGTCTTGCGGTCTTTTAACCGGCGGAAGCACGGGCCTGACGACGGCAAGCCCGGGCTCCTGCGTCCGGTTCAGCGACGCAGGCCGAGACGCTTGATCAGGTCCTGATAGCGCGATTCGTCCTTGCCCTTGACGTAGTCGAGAAGCTTGCGGCGCGTGGCGACCATCTTCAGAAGGCCACGGCGGCCGTGGTTGTCCTTCTTGTGCGTCTTGAAATGCTCGGTCAGCGTCGCGATCCGCGAGCTGAGGATGGCGACCTGTACTTCGGGCGAGCCGGTGTCGCCCTCGGTGGTGCCGTATTCCTTGATCAGACGGGTCTTTTCTTCCGCGGTGATCGACATCGTGCTCTCCTTTCGGTTTCGAAATGACGGCGCCGGCCGGGATGTCGTCCAGCACGGGCCCGGGAATCTCCGGTTCGGTGCAGACCGTGCCGGAGAAGCGGGCATATATGTGGATTCTCGCGCCTTGGCAAACCCTCTTTGCCGGTCGGGCCCTGGTGTCGGGAAAGCGCGCCGTCGGTCCGGATCGAGGGGCGCCGATGAACCGGCGTCAGGCGTGCGCCGGAAAGGGGGCCTCCCAGATGCGCGGTTCGCGGGCATAGGGCAGGTACAGCGGATGGCGGGGGTGCCCGTCGCGGCTGAGCCCGAGGTGATGCATCGCGACGCCCGCGGCGCGCAACATCGCCTCCACCTCCAAGCCGCGTCCGAGATGCGCGCCATGCACGCCCCAGGCCACGATCAGCAGATCGGCCCATCGCGCGCACTCCAGGATGGCCGCGTCGTTCGCCGGGCCGACCGGTTGTTCCGCCCGGCGCAAGTCCGCCGGGGCGGTGGCGCGCCAGGCGAAGAGATTGCAGACCCGGAAAGCCCCGAAGCCCAGACGCAGGGCCCGGCGCTGGCAGCGTTCGACGGTCGGATCGTTCTGCACCTCGCTCGCGGTCGAGGGGTTCAGCATCACATAGCCGAGCCGTCCGCCCGCCGGGTCCCACCTGCGGGTCAGGGCATAGCGGTAGACCGCGCAGTCCGAGTAGATCGCCTGCGATGCGATCCCGTCGGCGACGTGGTTCCGGACGATCGTGGAAGGTTCAGCCACCGCTGCCGAACACCCGGCTCGGATGCAGCTCGCCGGACCTGTAGCGTCCCACGGCCACCGCCCTGCCTTCGAAGGAGGCCCAGCATTCGTCGCCGTATTCGATGTCGCGGGCCAGCACCATGCCGGGGTTGCCGTTGCGGAGCCGTGCCGCGCCATCGGCGGTAGCCGCGACTTCGGGCAGATCCGCCAGCCCCTGCTCGAGCGGGAGGAGGAAATCATCGAGTTCCGGCGTCCGCGCCATCGCCTCGATACGCTCCATGCTCAGCCCCTGTTCGGCCTCGAAGGGCCCGGACCAGATCCGCCGCAGGGTCGTGACATGGCCCCTGCACCCCAGCGCATCGCCGAGGTCGCGTGCGATCGCCCGCACGTAGCCGCCCTTGCCGCAGACCATCTCGAGCACCACGTGGTCGGGATCGGGTCGGTCCAGCAGAAGCAGCGATTCGACGAAAAGGGGCCGTGCCGCGAGTTCCATCGTCTCGCCCTCGCGCGCGCGCTTGTAGGCGCGCTGGCCGTCGATCTTGACCGCCGAGAACTGCGGCGGGACCTGCTCGATGTCGCCGACGAACCGGCCGAGCGCCGACTTGATTGTCGCCTCGTCCGGCCGCAGGTCGCTTTGCGCGATCACTTCGCCCTCGGCATCGTCGGTGTTCGTGGCCTGCCCGAGCCGGACCGTGAAGACGTAGGCCTTCATCGCGTCGGTGATGTAGGGCACGGTTTTGGTCGCATCGCCCAGTGCCACCGCCAGCACGCCTGTCGCCTCGGGATCGAGCGTTCCGGCATGGCCCGCCTTCATCGCGTCGAAGGCCCAGCGGACCTTGTTGACCACGGCGGTCGAGGTCGGCCCCGCGGGCTTGTCGACCACCAGCCATCCTGAAATATCTCGCCCCTTGCGCTTGCGTGCCATGACTTCGGCCCCCTATTGCGAACAGGGCGCGACCCATAGCGCGACGGGCCGCGCTTGCCCAGCCCCTGTCGTCCGGTCCTGCCGCGGATGCTCCGTCTTCGGGTGCGAGGTCAGGACGCTTCGGACGTCACCAGTCCGACGATGGGACCGAGGCTGAAACCGAAATCGTTGCGCCCCAGTCCCGGCGCGTACAGCCGCGACACGCTGCCATCGAAGTACAGGGCCTGCGGCAGCTTGAGGTGATCGCGGAAGAAGCTGCCGAACTGGTGGAAGTTGACCGCCTCATCGGAAATGACGAACACCGCCCGCTTGCCGTCGGCGGTCGTGCCCACCCCGTTGCGCACGTAGACCGATGTGCCGTCCTGAAGGAAACGCGGATGCAGCTCTCCGTCGATGACGAGCATCGGCCCGGACTGCGTCGCATAGCGGCAGTCGGGACGTTCGCGCGCATAGCGGTCGGTTTCCATGACGTCCGCCCGGCCGTCGCCGAGGCAGAACACGCCGTTGGGCAGGAGCCCGAAATTTCCGCCACTCGCCCGTTCGACCAGTGGCCGGATCTCGCGGCCGTCCTCGACATAAAGGCCGACTGGGGCGCGGTCCTCGTGATACATGCCCGCGTTCATCCCGAAGGCAAGATGTTCTCCGCGGTCCGACAGCGCCCGCTCGATGGCGAGGAATTGCCCGTAGGGCGCGCCCGCTTCGTCGTAGAGGAAAAGTCGCAGGTCTGCCTGATCCATGTCGACCTCGCAGACCGTGTAGCGCGCGCCGAGGTAGCTTTCGCCCCGACAGGCCGAACCGTCCCCCGCCGCCGCGCAGGAACCTAGAGCGGCAAGTGCCGCAGCCCAGAGCCGTCCCGCCCGTTTCATTCGGTTCCCGTGTCGCGCCGCACCGCATCCTGCTGAAGCATGCGCCGCGTCTCGTCCATCCGGTCGAAGGTCTCGTCGATCTGGAACCGCAGATCCGGCGCGAACTTCAGGGCGAGCTTCTTCGACACCATGCGCCGCAGCTCTCCCCGGTTGCGCGCCAGAAGCTTCAGGACGTCTTCGCGACCCTCGCCGCCAAGGGGCAGCACGAAGGCGGTGGCGATACGCAGATCGGGCGAAGTGCGTACCTCTCCGACGGTGATCGAGAGGCGGTTCAGTTCGGGGTCATGGACGTCGCCGCGTGCCAGCACTTCCGAGAGCGACCGCCGGATCAGCTCGCCTACACGGAGCTGGCGCTGCGAGGGGCCGGAGCCTTCATGAGTTCGGTTGCGTGTCATACCCCCCATCTAAGCCGGTATCCGGGCTTTGCCAAGCCGGGCGGGACCGGCTAAGCAGGCCTGAAACGACGTCAACAGGGGGCAGCGCATCATGGCGGAACGGGTAGGGATCGCGGTAACGGGCGTCTCGGGCCGAATGGGCCGGATGCTGGTGCAGATGATTTCCGAAACCGGCGCGGCCGTGCTTTCAGGGGCGGTCGAGCGCGCGGGCCATGAGTGGATCGGCCAGGATCTCGGCAGGCTTCTCGGTGGCGCACCCTCCGGCGTGATCGTGACCGACGACGCTGCGCGGGCTTTCGCCGATGCGCGGGCGGTCGTCGATTTTACCGCCCCGCGTGCGAGCATCGCCTTCGCGAAGGCCGCCGCCGAGGCCGGGATCGTCCATGTCATCGGCACAACCGGGATGACGGCGGAAGAGATCGCGGAACTTGCCCCGGCGGCGGAAAAGACCGTGGTTATCCGGGCCGGCAACATGAGCCTCGGGGTCAACCTGCTGGTCCAGATCACGAAACAGGTCGCGGCGGCACTGGACGCGGATTTCGACATCGAGGTGATCGAGGCCCATCACAACTGCAAGGTCGATGCGCCCTCGGGGACCGCACTGATGCTGGGAGAGGCCGCCGCCGAGGGGCGCGGCGTCAGGCTCGAGGACGTGTCGGAACGGGGCAGGGACGGGATTACCGGGGCACGGCGGCGCGGAGATATCGGTTTTGCCGCCATCCGGGGTGGGGATATCATCGGCGAGCATGATGTGATGTTCGCGTCCGCCGAAGAGCGCATCGTGCTGCGCCATGTCGCAAGTGACCGGCGCGTCTTTGCGCGCGGAGCACTCAAGGCCGCGCTCTGGGGGCAGGGCAAGCCGGCGGGAGGTTACGACATGCTGGACGTTCTGGGCCTGAAAACCGGCTGATGCCGGGGGCGATCGCTCAGAAATCGACCGCGAGGCCCTTCTTCTCCCAGTCGCCATAGCGCACCGGCTCGAGCCCCTCGCGACGCCCGCCGAGTTCCGGGGGCAGGTCGATCGCCGCAGTCTGACGCCGCCGCTCTTCGGCCTCGGCCAGCGCGCGGCGGGCCTCCGGGGGGATATCGTCGGGTAGGTCGGGCGTATCGGTCATGCGGGCGTTCCTTCCGGCTCTCTCCTTGATATACGCAGCGCTTTGGCGCAGACAACCCGTCACCATCTGCGGAGCACCCCATGTCCGATACCGGCCTTCCCGCGCGCCAGGGCGCCCTTTTCCTGCTCGACCGCGTCCTGGGGGACGGACGCCTTCTGGCGGAACTTCAGGTCGGCGGCGCGCTGGACCACCTGTCACCCGAGGATCGGGCCCGGGCGATGCGGCTTGCCGCGGAGACGCTGCGCGGCGTCGAACGCGCCGACAGGCTGCTCCAGAAGCACCTGAAAAAACCGCCGCCGCTGCCCGTTCGCAATGCGCTGCGCCTTGGAACCGTGGAGCTGTGCCAGGGCGGGGCCGCGCATGGGGTCGTCAGTTCGCTGGTGGAGATCGTGTCGCGCAATCGCAAGCTCGGCCATCTCAAGGGACTAGCCAACGCGGTCCTGCGCAAGATCGCGGCCGAGGGCCCCGCCGCGTGGCCCGCCCTGCGCGCGCCGCGCCTTCCGAAATGGCTGCGCGGCCCCCTGGTCGAGGCCTGGGGCCCCGAAGCCATCGCCGCCATGGAGGCGGCGCATTTCGCCGGTGCGCCGCTTGACCTGACCGCACGGGGCGACGCCGCGGCTTTGGCACAGGAGGTCGGGGGCGTGCTGTTGCCCACCGGGTCGGTGCGGGTGACGACGGGTGGACAGGTCTCTGCGATGCCGGGCTTCGCCGAAGGGCGATGGTGGGTTCAGGATGCCGCCGCCGCCCTTCCGGCGCGTGTTCTGGCGCCGCAGCCCGGCGAACGTGTGCTCGACCTCTGTGCGGCGCCGGGCGGCAAGACCATGCAGCTTGCCGCAGCGGGTGCAGCGGTCACCGCCGTCGACGATTCGGCCACGCGGATCCAGCGGATCACCGAGAACCTGACGCGCACCGGGCTCGTGGCCGAAGTGGTCGTCGAGGATGCCCGCAGGACAGCCGGTCAGTGGGATGCGATCCTTCTCGACGCGCCCTGTTCCGCGACCGGCACGATCCGGCGCCATCCGGATCTGCCCTTCGCCAAGGACGGCTCCGATTTCTCTGCCCTCATCGCGCTTCAGGCAGAGCTGATCGAACACGCCTGGACCCTGCTGAGCCCGGGGGGGCGGATGGTATTCTGCACCTGCTCGCTCTTGCCGGACGAGGGCGAGGTTCAGATCGAGGAGGCGCTTGCCAGACACGGCGACATGCGCATCGACGCGCAGGCGCGCGATCTGCCGGGCGTGGAAGCGCATTGGCTTTCGCCCGAGGGCGGATTGCGGCTGCGCCCCGATTTCTGGTCCGCCCATGGCGGGATGGACGGCTTCTACATCGCCTGCCTGCGAAAGGACGGATGACCGGCGGTTGGGACACGCACCTGCCCGGTTCGCGGGCGGGCAGACATTCTGCGGTGACTTGCGCGTGCGGCGGGGCTATCATCGAGCGACAAACGCCGTGAGAGCGTGAGAGGCAGGGCGAGAGATGTCCGAAACGCACACATTCGCCGCGCAGAAGACGCGCCTGCTGAACCGCTTTCAGGCGGCCAGGGCGACTCGGGCGAAGGTGGGTCAGGTCGGTTTTGTCACGTCGCCGGAGCCGCGCACCATCGGCAGTTTCGCCCGCGGGCGGCAACTGCTCGCGGGCAACTTCCTCTTCGCGGGCAACCTGCTTGAAAGCGCTGACGGGGCGCTGTGGGATCTTGACGCACCGAATGCGGCCTATCGGCAGGAGATGCACGGCTTTGCCTGGCTGGACGATCTGGCCGCGGTGGGCGACGGCCCGGCGCGCGACGCGGCGCAGCGCTGGCTCTGGCAGTGGATGGAGCGCTACGGACGCGGACGCGGTCCGGGCTGGACGCCGGACCTTACCGGGCGACGTCTGATCCGCTGGATCAACCACGCCATCTTTCTGCTGCGGGGAAAGGATTCGGAGGCCAGCCATGCTTTCTTCCGCAGTCTCGTGCAGCAGACCACGTTCCTGTCGCGCCGCTGGCAGGGGGCAGGTCACGGGCTGCCGCGCTTCGAGGCGTTGACCGGTCTCATCTATGCCGGGCTCGCGATCGAGGGGATGAAAGAGCTGGCCGATCCCGCGATCCGGGCGCTCGCGCGTGAGTGCAGGTCGCAGATCAGCGCGCAGGGCGGTCTGCCGACGCGCAATCCCGAGGAGTTGCTCGACGTCTTCACCCTGCTGACATGGGCGGCGGCCGCACTGGACGATGCGGGGAGGGAGGCGCACGAGGATCATCTCGCCGCCATCGAGCGCATCGCGCCGACCCTGCGCACCCTGCGCCATTGCGATGGCGGTCTCGCCCGGTTTCACGGGGGCGGCCGGGGGGCGGAAGGTTGGCTCGACCACGCGCTGGCCCAGGCGCGTGTGAAGTCGCGACATCCGGACGGCCTGTCGATGGGTTTCGCCCGGCTCTCGGGCGGGCGGACGAGCGTCATCATCGACGCGAGCCGCCCGCCAACGGGCAGGGCCTCGGGCAACGCCCATGCCTCGACGCTGGCTTTCGAGCTGACATCCGGGCGTCGCCCGCTGATCGTCAACTGCGGCTCCGGCGCCAGCTTCGGGCCGGGCTGGCGCCGCGCCGGGCGCGCCACGCCGTCGCACTCCACGCTTTCGCTCGATGGCTATTCCAGCGCCCGGCTCGGGCAGGCACAGGCGGGCGGCCTCGAGCCGCTCGAGGACGCGCCGAGCAGGGTGCCGATCGAGATCGGCCATGTTCCGGACGGGCTGCAGTTCCAGGGTGGCCACAACGGCTATGTCGCCACCCATGGCCTGACCCATGCGCGAACGCTCGAACTGACCTTCGACGGACGCGCTCTGGCCGGAGAGGACATGCTTCTGGCGCTGGACGGGCAGGAAAGGCGCAGCTTCGACCGGGCGATGGACTCCCGCAAGTTGGGAGGCATCGGTTTCGACATCCGCTTTCACCTGCATCCGGAGGTGGACGCGACGGTCGACCTTGGCGGGGCGGCGGTTTCCATGGCACTCAAGAGCGGAGAGATATGGATCTTCCGCCACGATGGCACCCAGACGCTGGAAATCGTGCCATCGGTCTATCTCGAGAAGGGCCGTCTGAAGCCGCGCGGGTCGAAACAGATTGTCTTGTCGGGCCGTGCCATGTCATACGCCACCCGCGTCCGGTGGTCCTTGTCCAAGGCGCAGGAAACTGCGATTGGCGTGCGCGACCTCGCCCGGGACGAGTGATACCGGGCCGCGGCCCCCGACCGGACGCTGACGGAACAGACAGGAAAGTCCCCCATGACCGATCTATACCCCGTGAAACGCGCGCTTCTGTCGGTGTCCGACAAGACCGGACTCGTCGAGTTCGGGCAGGCGCTGGCGGCGCGGGGCATCGCCCTTCTGAGCACCGGCGGCACGGCCAGCACCCTGCGCGAGGCCGGGCTTGAGGTGAGCGACGTCTCCGAGGTTACGGGCTTTCCCGAGATGATGGACGGGCGCGTCAAGACGCTGCACCCGGTGGTCCACGGCGGGCTTCTGGCGCTGCGCGACAGTGACGCGCACGTCGCGGCGATGCGCGAACACGGGATCGGGGCGATCGATCTGGTGGTGGTGAACCTCTACCCCTTCGAGGCGACCGTGGCGCGCGGGGCGGAATACGCCGAGGTGATCGAGAACATCGACATCGGCGGCCCGGCGATGATCCGCTCGGCGGCCAAGAACCACGGCTTCGTCAATGTCATCGTCGATGTCGAGGATTACGCCCCGTTCCTCGCGGAGCTCGAGGCGAACGACGGGCAGACCTCCTACGCGCTGCGCCAGCGGCTGGCACAAACGGCCTACGCCCGGACGGCGGCCTATGACACGGCGGTCTCGACCTGGATGGCGGCGCAGACGGGCGGCACCCCGCGCCGGCGCAGCTTTGCCGGGGCGCTGGCTCAAGAGTTGCGCTACGGCGAGAACCCGCACCAGTCCGCGAGCTTCTACACCGACGGCTCGGCCCGGCCGGGTGTCGCCACGGCGCGGCAGCTGCAGGGCAAGGAACTGAGCTACAACAACATCAACGACACCGACGCGGCCTTCGAGCTGGTCAGCGAATTCGCCCCGGGCGACGGCCCCGCCTGCGCCATCATCAAGCATGCCAACCCTTGCGGCGTGGCGCGGGGCGCGACGCTGGCCGAGGCCTACCGGCGCGCCTTCGACTGCGACCGGACCTCGGCCTTCGGCGGCATCATCGCGCTGAACCAGCGGCTCGACGGAGAAACGGCAAAGGCCATCGCCGAGATCTTCACCGAGGTCGTGATCGCTCCCGATGCGGACGAGGCGGCGCGCGAAGTCTTCGCCGGCAAGAAGAACCTGCGCCTGCTGACGACCGGAGGGCTTGCGGACCCGACGGCGGCCGCGCTTGCCTTCAAGCAGGTGTCTGGCGGCCTTCTGGTGCAGGACAAGGACACGGGCCGGATCGCGGCCTCCGAGCTGAAGGTGGTGACGAAGCGTGCCCCGAGCGAACAGGAGATGAAGGACCTTCTTTTCGCCTGGACCGTGGCCAAGCACGTGAAGTCCAATGCGATCGTCTATGCCAGGGATGGCGCCACCGTCGGTGTCGGCGCGGGGCAGATGAGCCGGGTGGACAGTACGCGTATCGCGGCGCGCAAGGCGCAGGACATGGCAGAGACGCTGGGCCTTTCCGAGCCGCTCACCAAGGGGTCGGTGGTGGCCTCGGACGCCTTCTTCCCCTTCGCGGACGGGCTGATCACGGCCGCCGGGGCAGGGGCCTCGGCGCTGATCCAGCCGGGTGGCTCGATGCGCGACGAAGAGGTGATCGCCGCCGCCGACGCCGCGGGGCTCGCCATGGTCTTCACCGGCATGCGCCATTTCCGGCACTAGGATTTCCGTCATGCGCCTGGTCCTGTGGTCCGCCATCGCCGCCATCCTGATCGATCAGGCAAGCAAGTATGTCGTCGTCCACGTCATGCAGCTTTACCTGCGGCGCGAGATCACGGTGCTGCCGCCGCTGCTGAACTTCCGCTACGGCGAAAACCGCGGGATCAACTTCGGGCTGCTCGACGGGGACAGCGATCTGGCGCGCTGGGCCCTGATTGCCCTCGCCGTGGCCATCTGCATCGCCGTGCTGATCTGGGTCCGGCGCCAACCACTCGGCAGGTGGGGCCATGTCGGCGCCGGCCTGCTTGTGGGCGGAGCGCTGGCCAACGTGATCGACCGGCTGGTCTACGGCTATGTGCTCGATTTTCTCAACATGTCATGCTGCGGGGTCGACAACCCTTTCGTCTTCAACCTCGCCGACGTCTTCATTTTCGCCGGTGCCGCCGGACTGGTCCTTTTCAGCCCCGACGGGGACAGCTCGTCGGGCAGGAAGCCCGATCGCCCAGGCCCGAGGAAAAAAGGGCCGTGACATGCCCGGCGGCGCTGCGCTATCAGGAGGCAACCCGAGGAGATCACTCATGCGGCTGATGCTGGCCCTGTTCCTGACGAGCCTTGCGCTTGGCGGCTGCGCCAGCAAGGGGCTGCATGACCTGCGCCGGACCGGCGACGGTCCCGACGAGTTCCTCATCCTCCCGAGCAAGCCGCTGCAAACGCCCGAGAGCTACGCGGCGCTGCCCACGCCCACGCCGGGACAGGGAAATCTCGTGGATGTCCAGCCTTTGCAGGACGGGCTGATCGCCATGGGCGGGCGGCCGCAATCCGCGCTTGCACCGGTGCCGGCCACCGACGCGGCCCTGGTGGCCGCCGCCGGTCGCTATGGCGCGCCGGCCAACATCCGCCAGGTCACTGCCGAGGAGGACGCCGATTTCCGGCGCCGCAAAGCCAGGTTCACCCAGTACCGCATCGTGCCGACGGACAACTACAACGCCGCCTACAAGAGCCAGGCGCTGAACCAGAACGCCACCGCCGAGGCCTGGCGGCGTGCGGGCTATCGTACACCCAGCTTTCCGCCGCAGGACTGATCGATCCGGTCACATTGTCGACATCCGGGGGTTGAACGCGTCCCGGGAAGCCGTACCTCTGTCCCGCCAGCGAAGTCCGACATGACTGCGCCAGGCACCATTGCCGCGGCTGCGGCTCATTGAAGGACCGACGATGCTCCGCCAGACTTCGTGCGCGCTCGCGCTTTTCCTCACCCTCTCGACACCTTCCGCCCATGCGTCCGAAACCGGCACCGAGGCAGTCACGACCTTCACGCTGGACAACGGCATGTCGGTCGTGGTGGTCGAGGATCACCGCGCGCCGGTGGTCCAGCAGATGGTCTGGTACAGGGCGGGCTCGGCCGACGAACCCAAGGGATCCTCCGGTGTGGCGCATTTCCTGGAGCATCTGCTTTTCAAGGGCACCGACACCGTGGGTCCGGGCGAGTTCTCTGCCGTGGTCGCGGCCAACGGCGGCGAGGACAACGCCTTCACCTCGTATGACTACACGGCCTATTATCAGCGCGTCGCGGCCGACCGTCTTGAACTGATGATGCAGATGGAGTCCGACCGCATGCACAATCTGCGGCTGACGGAGGACAACATCAGGACCGAGCGGGACGTGATCATCGAAGAGCGCAACCAGCGCACCGAGAACAATCCCGCAGCCCTGTTTTCAGAGCAGATGAACGCGGCGCAATATCTGAACCACCGCTACGGCACGCCGGTGATCGGCTGGATGCACGAGATGCGCACCCTCGACCTGGAGGACGCGCTGAGCTTCTACCGCACCTATTACGCGCCGAACGATGCCATCCTCGTCGTGACGGGCGATGTAGATCCGGCAGAGGTGAAACGGCTGGCCGACACCTATTACGGCGTGCTCCCGGCCAATCCCGACCTGCCCGAAAGGCTGCGGACCGAGGAGCCGCCCCAGATCGCCGAGCGCCGGCTGATCTACCGCGATGCGCGCGTGGCGCAGCCTTACGTCATGCGCAGCTATCTGGCCCCCGAGCGCGATCCGGGCGACCAGGAAACCGCGGCGGCACTGACGCTGCTGGCGGATATCCTGGGCGGGGGAACGACGTCGGTCCTGACCGAGGCGCTTCAGTTCGACAGCCAGATCGCCACCTATTCGGGCGCCTGGTACCGGGGGGTCTCGCTGGATGACACGACCTTCACGCTGCTCGTCGTCCCGCAGCCGGGCATCGAAATGCAGCAGGCCGAGGACGCGCTCGACGCGGCGCTGGCCAGGTTCCTCGAAACCGGCGTGGATGCCGGGCAGCTTGAGAGGATCAAGCTTCAGATCCGGGCCGACCAGATCTACGAGCGCGACAATGTCGACCGCATCGGCAACCGCTACGGGCAGGCGCTGGCCGTCGGGCTCAGCGTCGAGGATGTGAAGGCCTGGCCGGACGTGCTCGATGCTGTCACCGCCGAGGACATCATCGAGGCGGCGCGGATGGTCTTCGACAAGCGGCGGTCGGTGACCGGCTGGCTGATGCGCGACGAACCGGGGGCGCCGGTCGAGACCGCGACAGGTTCCGCGCCCGTTGATGCGGAGGTGATCCAGTGAGCCGACTTCTTCCCGCCCTTCTCTTCGTTCTTGCGACCGCCATGCCGCTGCGCGCGGAGGTGGAGATACAGGAAGTCACCTCTCCGGGCGGGCTTACTGCCTGGCTTGTCGAGGAGCACTCGATTCCCTTCACGGCGCTCGAAATCCGCTTTCGCGGCGGAGCGTCGCTCGATGCACCCGGCAAGCGCGGGGCGATCAACCTCATGACGGGGCTGCTCGAGGAAGGGGCGGGAGAGCTCGACGCGCGCGGCTTTGCCCGGGCGACGGAAGAGCTTGCCACCAGCTTCGGCTTCGATGTTTCCGACGACGAGCTGTCGATATCGGCGCGCTTCCTGACCGAGAACCGCGAGGCATCCGTGGCGCTTCTGCGGGCTGCACTCACCGAACCGCGCTTCGATGCGGAAGCGATCGAGCGGGTCCGCGGCCAGGTCCTTTCGATCATCCGGGCCGAACGCGAGGATCCGGGCGATATCGCCAGCCGGACCTTCGATGGCATGGCCTATCCCGACCACCCTTATGCAACGTCCCTGAACGGCACCGAAGACTCTGTCGCGGCCCTGACCCGCGAGGATCTCGTCGAGGCCAAGGACGCCGTGATGGCGCGCGACCGGATCTACATCGGTGCGGTTGGCGACATCACAGCCGATGAACTGGCCTCGCTGGTGGACGAGCTGCTCGGCGACCTTCCCGCCGAGGGCGCGCCGTCGCCCGCACATATCGATGTCGCGCTGCCCGGCGGCGTGACGGTCGTTCCCTTCGAGACACCGCAATCGGTGGCGCTTTTCGGTCAGCGGGGCATCGCGCTGGACGATCCGGATTACTTTCCTGCCATGGTGCTGAACCAGGTTCTCGGCGGGGGTTCCTTCGAAAGCCGGCTGATGCAGGAGGTGCGCGAGAAACGGGGGCTGACCTACGGGGTCTATTCCTACCTCGCGAGCCGTGACTACGCCGAGGTCTACATGGGCAGCGTGAGCTCGGCGAACGACCGGATCGCGCAGGCGATCGGCGTCATCCGTGACGAATGGGAGAAGGCCGCCACCGAAGGGGTCAGCGCGCAAGAGGTGGACGCCGCGAAGAAATACCTCACCGGGGCCTATCCGCTGCGCTTCGACGGCAACGGGCCGATCGCGAACATCATGGTCGGCATGCAGATGATGGGCCTGCCGGTCGACTACATCGCCACGCGCAACGACAAGGTCGATGCGGTGACGCTGGAGGATGTGAACCGGGTCGCGTCGGAACTGCTGGATCCCGAAGAGCTGACCTTCGTGGTGGTCGGACAGCCGGAAGGGCTGGAGACGACGCCCGCCAACTGAGGCCGCCGAGAGGGCCGGAAATCCGACCGTTCCGGCCCGCTATTCGCCGTAGGGCACCCAGATCGTCTTTACCTCGGTCGCGGCCTCGAGGAACGCCCGGCCTTCGCCCGCACGCCCCATCCAGTCGCGCGCCCGGCCATGGTTGACCCAGGTGCGCTTCAGATTGCCCGCCGATGCGCGTTCGACCGTTTCGGACAGTTCTGCCGCGCCGAAGCTCCAGACGGCATCCACGTCCATATGCCGCGCCAGATGCTCCGCCAGATCCGCCTGCTTCCCGGTCAGGATGTTGACCACACCCGCGGGCACGTCGGAGGTTTCCAGCACCTGGATGAAATCGGTCGCGGCCAGCGGGAACGGTTCGGAGGCCGCGAGCACCACCCGGTTGCCCATGGCGATGGCGGGCGCCATGCAGGACACGAGCCCCAGCAGCGGTGCCTCGGCCGGGCAGAGCGCTCCGATCACGCCGACGGGTTCTCGCATCGCGAGCGCCACGCCCCGGATCGGCACGCCCTTGGCTTGTCCGTCGAACTTGTCGGCCCAGGCGGCATAGGTGAAAAGCCGTCGCACCGTCGCCTCGACCTCGTCGCTGCCGCTTTTGCCTCCCTGCAGGGCGTCCAGCCGTGCCGCGAACTCGTCGGCGCGCGCCGACAGGTTCTCCGCCAGATAATAGAGGATCTGGGCGCGCAGGTGGCCGGTGGTTCGCGACCAGGACGCCGCCCCCTGCGCCGCTTCGACCGCGTTTCGCACGTCCTTGCGGCCGGCCAGCGACACATGGCCCAGAAGCGCGCCGGACTTTCCGTGTACCGGCGCCGAATAGCCGCCGTCGGGGCGCGCCTGCTTGCCGCCGATGTAAAGCTTCGCCGTACGGTCCAGCGGGCCGGCGGGAGCGCCGTCGCCGGCGAAGGACGCGATCGGCTTCAGGCGCTTGGGCTTCTCGGCAGATCTGGTATATGCCGCAAGCCCTTCCCATCCTCCCTCTCGCCCGAAGCCGCTTTCGCGCACCCCGCCAAAGCCTGCGGCGGCATCGAGAAGGTTCGTCGCGTTCACCCAGACCACGCCCGCCGCCAGCTTCGGGGCGATGTCGAGCGCGAGGTTGATGTTCTCGGTCCAGACAGTCGCCGCAAGTCCGTAACGCGTGTTGTTGGCAAGGCTCACCGCTTCGGCAGGGGTGCGGAAGGTGGTCGAGACCAGCACCGGGCCGAAGATCTCTTCCTGCATCAGCGTATCCGCGGGGTTCAGCCCGGTGATCAGCGTCGGCGGGTAGAAGCTGCCCGCGGCGGGAAGCGCGGTGTCGGCGACATGGGTCTTGCCTGCCGTGTTCGCGCCGACCAGATCGGTGATTGCCTTCAACTGCACCGGATCGACGATGGCGCCCACGTCGATGCTCTTGTCCAGCGGTTCGCCTATGCGCAGCTTGTCCATCCGCGCACGCAGCTTGGCGTAGAATGCGTCGGCTATCGGTTCCTGCACCAGCAGACGCGAACCCGCGCAGCAGACCTGGCCCTGATTGAACCAGATGGCATCGACAAGTCCCTCGACCGCGCTGTCGATGTCGGCGTCGTCGAAGACGATGTAGGGCGATTTGCCCCCCAGCTCGAGCGTGAGCGCCTTGCCGGACCCTGCGGTCGCCTCGCGGATGCGCTTGCCCACCGCGGTCGATCCGGTGAAGGCGATCTTGTCCACCTCGGCCGCCACGATCATCTCGCCCACCGCCCCGTCGCCGGTGACGATGTTCACGACGCCCTTCGGCAGACCCGCCTGCTGGCAGATTTCCGCAAAGAGAAGTGCGGTCAGCGAGGTGTATTCGGCGGGTTTCAGCACCACCGTGTTGCCCATCGCAAGCGCGGGGGCGATCTTCCAGGCCAGCATCAGAAGCGGGAAGTTCCAGGGGATCACTTGCCCGCAGACGCCGAGCGCAACGCGATCGGGCAGTTCGCTTTCCATCAGCTGGGCCATGCCCGCGTGGTAGTAGAAATGCCGCTGAGCCAGGGGGATGTCGATGTCGCGGCTTTCGCGGATCGGTTTGCCGTTGTCGAGGGTTTCAAGTACCGCGAAGAGCCGCGCGTGTTTCTGGAGCAGCCGCGCGATGGCGTAGAGATACCTCGCCCGGCCGTGCCCGCCGATCCGTTCCCATCCCGGCTGAGCCTTGCGTGCTGCTTTCACCGCCGCGTCCACGTCAGACTGGCTTGCCTGCGTCAGCGTCGCCAGGACGTCGCCCGTGGCTGGGTTGCGGCTTTCGAACCCCTTGCCGGGCCGGGTGAAGGCCCCGTCGATGAACAGCCCGAAATCCGGGCCTTTCCCGGCAATCCAGGCCAGCGCGTCGGAAGCGCTTTCGGGCGCGGACCCGTAGTCCATGGTTTCGAATATCTCGGAGACGGTCATGTCGGGCCTCAGCTCATCGCGTGGCGGTAGATGGCGGAATAGCTGCCGGTCACATGGTGTTCGAGCTGGCGCTCGATGTCGCCCAGCAGGGACGACGCGCCGAAGCGGAAGAGGTCGGGCCGCAGCCAGCGGTCGCCCAGTTCCTCCTTCATCAGCGCGAGGTAGGTGATCGCATCCTTGGCCTTCGAGATGCCCCCGGCGGGCTTGTAGCCGACGCGGATACCCGTGCGGGCGTGATAGTCGCGGATGGCCCGGATCATCACCAGGCTGACGGGCAGGGTGGCGTTCACGCTTTCCTTGCCGGTGGAGGTCTTGATGAAATCCGCGCCGGCCATCATGCAGACCATCGAGGCACGCGCCACGTTGCGGAGCGTGCCCAGTTCTCCGGTGGCAAGGATCGCCTTCACATGCGCATCGCCGCAGGCCTCGCGGAAGGCCTTCATCTCGTCGTAGAGGGCCTGCCAGTCGCCGGTCAGGACGTGGCGGCGGGAAATCACGATGTCGATCTCGGCGGCCCCGGCCTTCACGCTCTCGCCGATCTCGGCGATGCGCAGATGGCGCGGGGAAAGACCCGCCGGAAAGCCGGTCGAGACGGCGGCGACGGGGATGCCCGATCCCTCGAGCGCCTGCACGGCGGTGCGAACCATGTCGTGGTAGACGCATACCGCGCCGACCGTGATCCTCGGCGCACCGAGCGCATCCAGCAGCGCCTGTGCGACGGGCTGGCGCGCCTTGGCGCATAGCCGTTCGACTCGGCGCTCGGTATCGTCGCCCGACAGGGTCGTCAGGTCGATGCAGGTGATCGCGCGCAGCAGCCAGGCCGCCTGATGGTCCTTCTTGACCGAACGCCGCGCGCCGATGGTCCCGGCCCGGCGTTCGATCGCGGATGTGTTGGCCTGCAGCGACCTGACCCAATCCATGTCGAGGTCCATTCCCGGATTTCGCGCTTCGGTGACCTGGGGCAAGTGTCGGGACGTCGTATCGCCGACCGGCTGCAGCGTTTCGGTTCTCATCGGACGGCTCCTGGGGCGGGCAGGGCCTCAAATTCGCATGGCGGCCCGGGCTTGGCAAGCGATGCGCGACGGGTGCCGGCCGCGAGCGGCACGGGATGGCCCGCGGCACGTCGGCATCGCGGCGGCGCAGAAGTCGCGCGCAATGCCGTGTTCGGGCTTGACGGGAGAAGCCGCGAAGGTCTTTGTGAATCGCATGGTTCCCCGATGGGCCTTCGGGTCCGGGGATGAAATGGGAATGCGGAACCGCATCGTCACCGATGCGCAAACCGCAGCCGCCCCCGCGACTGTGAGCGGTGAGCGCTGTCCGAAGCCACTGGGATGAGCCCGGGAAGGTGGGCAGTGCCGCGACCCGCGAGCCAGGAGACCAGCCATGATCGTAACCTCGGAACCCTCCGTCGGGTGTGACGGAAAAGGAGAAAGACAATGCATATCGAACCTGGCGTCGTCACAGGTGCCAAACTTGCCCTCAGCTACGCCACCGCCGCCGGTGCCGCGCTCCATACCCTGAAGCTGGGGGCGCAGACGCTTTCCGAGCGCGGGCTGCCCTCGCTGATTGCGCGCACGACGATCTCGACGGTGCTCGTGTTCTGCTTCTTCGAGGTCCTGCCGCACTATCCCGTGGGCGTTTCCGAGGTCCACCTCATTCTCGGCTCGACCCTGTTCCTGCTCTTCGGCGCCGCGCCAGCCGCCATGGGCCTGATGCTGGGTCTGCTGGCCCAGGGCCTGTTCTTCGCGCCCTTCGATCTGCCGCAATACGGCATGAACGTCACGACCCTGCTGGTGCCGCTTTTCGGTCTCCAGTGGGTGGCGCACCGGGTCATCGCGCCGGGAACGGCCTATGTGGATCTTGCGTATGGCCAGGCTCTCAGACTTTCGCTGACCTATCAGGGCGGCGTCGTTGCATGGGTCGCGTTCTGGGCGATCTACGGTCATGGCTTTGCCGCCGCCAACATCGCCGCGGTCTCGACCTTTGGTGCCGCCTACATGCTGGTCGTCATCCTCGAGCCGCTCGTCGACCTGGCCGTTCTGGCCGGCGCCAAGGCGCTGCGCGGCCTCGACCGGTCGGGGCTGGTCACACCGCGCCTGTTTTCCGCCGCCTGACGGCAGCGGGTTCAATTCAAGCGACCGCAAGGGCCGGGCAGGGAAACCTGTCCGGCCGCTTCGTTATTGCGGCACGCCCAATTCTGCAGCGCGCCGGCGCGGCGCAAGCGCCCTACTTAATAATCATTCGCATTCTCATTGACTTATTGCGAGCCGTTCTCATATTGAGGTCATGCACATTCCTCCTGCCAGACCTTACCCGAACCGCCGGACCTTCCTTGCCGGCATGGCTGCTTCGGCGCTGCTTCCGGCGGCGGCTCGCGCGGCGGGGGTCGCTCGTCCGCTTGCGGTGGTTGCGACCACGGGCATGATCGCGGATGGCGTGGCGCGCATCGGGGGCGACCAGGTGGAGATCCACGGGCTGATGGGCGCAGGGGTCGATCCGCACAGCTATCGCCAGACCCGCAGCGACATCGTCGCGATGAGCCGCGCCGATCTTGTGCTTTGGCACGGACTTTATCTCGAAGCGCAGATGGAGGAATTCTTCGCCGACCTTTCCCGCAAGCGCGAGGTGGTTGCGGTTGCCGAGGTGCTGACTGCGGACAGGTTGCTGAGCCATCCCGCGTACGAGGGCCGCTACGATCCGCATGTCTGGATGGCGCCGCCTCTCTGGGGCGACGTTCTGGCGGGAATCGCGGACGTCCTGGTCGCAAAGAGGCCCGAGGCTGAAGAGCTTTTCGCCTCCAACCGCGACGATCTGCTGTCCGATGTGGCAGGTATCGACGCCTATGCACGCCACATCTTCGCAAGGCTCGATCCTGAGCAGCGGGTGCTGGTCACGGCACATGACGCCTTCAGCTACTTCGGCCGTGAATACGGCTTCGAGGTCATCGGCATCCAGGGCATCTCGACCGAGAGCGAGGCGGGTCTGAACCGGGTCGGTGAATTGGTGGACCTCCTGGTGGAACGGGGA
This sequence comes from Sulfitobacter sp. LCG007, assembly GCF_040801785.1. Classification (NCBI taxonomy): domain Bacteria; kingdom Pseudomonadati; phylum Pseudomonadota; class Alphaproteobacteria; order Rhodobacterales; family Roseobacteraceae; species Roseobacteraceae bacterium LCG007. The sequence goes on from NZ_CP161805.1 coordinate 345,882, forward strand.
ATCAGGGCGGCCTTTGTCGAAAGCTCGGTTTCGGACCGCAACATCCGCGCGCTGATCGAAGGCGCCGCCGCGCGCGGCCACGAGGTGAAGATCGGCGGAGAGCTCTTCTCGGACGCGATGGGCGTGCCGGGCACCTACGAGGGCACCTACATCGGCATGATGGATCACAACCTGACGACCATCGCGCGCGCGCTTGGGGCAGATGTCGATCCGCTCGGCTGGCAGGGAAAATTGAGGGCCGGTAGCTGAAGTGACGCTTTCGATTATCCCTTCCGGCGGCGACGCCCCGAACCATGATCGTGCGGACTGCCCCCTTGCGGTGCGCGGCCTGACCGTATCTTACGGACAGAAGCCCGCGATATTCTCGGTCGACATGACCGTGAAGCCCCGCGCGATGACGGCCATCGTCGGGCCGAACGGTGCGGGAAAGTCCACCCTGCTCAAGACGGCCCTGGGCATTCTCGAGCCGCTCGCCGGGCAGGTGACGGTCTTCGGGCGCCCGGTGGACGACATGCGCGACCGGATCGCCTACGTGCCGCAGCGCGCCAGCGTGGACTGGGATTTTCCGACCCGCGTCATCGACGTGGTGCTGATGGGATTTTATCGCAAGCTGGGCCTGCTGGGACGGGTCCGGGCGGGGCACAGGAACACGGCCATGGCATGTCTCGCCCGGGTCGGCATGGAGGATTTCGCGACCCGCCAGATCGGTCAGCTTTCCGGCGGTCAGCAGCAACGCGTCTTCCTGGCCCGCGCGCTGGCGCAGGAGGCCGACCTCTATCTGCTGGACGAACCTTTCGCCGGAGTCGACGCGGCGACGGAAAAGGCGATCATCACGGTGCTGAAGGACCTGCGCGATGCCGGCCGTACGGTGGTGGCCGTGCACCATGACCTCAGCACGTTAGCGGAGTATTTCGACGAGGTCTTCCTGATCAACACCCGCCGCATCGCCGAGGGCCCGGTCGCCGAGACCTTCACGGCCGAGAACCTGCAGGCCACCTACGGCGGTCGCATCGCGCAGGCGCAGATGGCCCGGCTGGCCGGAGCCTGATGCGATGCTCTTCGACGCGCTGAGCCTGCAGCTTGGCTACAACGCCACCCTCGTCACACTGGGGGCCATGCTGCTCGGCATGGCCGCGGGCGTCGGGGGTACCTTCCTGTTCCTGCGCAAGCGCGCTCTGGTCAGCGACGCGGTCAGTCATGCCACCCTTCCTGGCGTGGGCATCGCCTTCATCGTCATGGTCGCGCTGGGGGGGGACGGGAGGAACCTGCCCGGCCTTCTCGCCGGCGCGGCCCTGTCTTCCACGGCGGGACTCGTTCTGATCGACTGGCTGACACGGCGCACCCGGCTGGCCGAGGATTCGGCCATCGGTGCGGTGCTGTCGGTCTTCTTCGGCTTCGGTGTGGTGCTGCTGACCGTCATCCAGACCATGACGTCAGGCCGGCAGGCGGGCCTCGAAGGCTTCCTGCTGGGATCCACCGCGGGCATGCTGCGGACTGACGCCCAGATCATCGCCGTCTCGGCCGCCCTGACACTGGCGCTTGTCCTGCTTCTGCGACGCCCGCTCACGCTTGCCGCCTTCGATCCGGAATATGCGCGGGCGACCGGGCAGAACGTTGCGCGCACCGACCTCGCGATGATGGGGCTGGTGCTTGCCGTCACGGTTGTCGGGCTAAAGATCGTCGGGCTGATCATGATCGTGGCGCTTCTGATCGTGCCGCCCGTCACGGCGCGGTTCTGGACCGAGCGGACGGACGGCGTTCTGCTGATCGCGGGGATGCTCGGGGGGGTATCGGCCTATGTGGGCGCGGCACTTTCGGCAGCCCTGCCGGGCATTCCCACCGGGCCGATCATCGTGCTGGTGGGTTTCGCGCTCTTTCTCGTCTCGCTCCTGTTCGCCCCCCAGCGCGGGGTGCTTTCGGCCGTGCTGCGCCACCGCGCCTACCAGAAGGCGGTCCATCTGCGGCAGGGTCTGCTGGCCGTCGCGCAGGGTCAGCAGATCTACGAGCGCCTGACCCTGCGCCTGCTCATACGCGCAGGCTGGGCCAAACCGGACGGCGTGGCGACGGAACAGGGCCGGGGCCGCGCCGCCCGGGCGTTGCTTGACGAGACGCGCTGGCAGATCGTCCGGCGCGATCCGGCGCTCGAGGCGGCGGCGGCGCTCTATGACGGGTTGCGCGACATCGAAACGGTGCTGACACCCGACCAGATCGCCACGATAGACGCGCGCATCCCGGCGCCAAGGGCGGTGAAGTCATGAACGGCGCCGAATTCGTCCCCCTTTCGCTGGTGCCGATGCTGATCGGGGTCTGCGTCGCCGTCGCCTGCGCGCTGCCGGGCAATTTCCTCGTCCTGCGACGGCAGGCGCTGATTGGAGACGCAATCAGCCATGTCGTGCTTCCGGGCATTGTGGCGGGTTTCCTCGTGACCGGCATGGTTTCGACCTGGCCGATGATGCTGGGTGCCGCGGCGGCGGCGGTCGTCGCGGTGATCGCCATCGAGGCCGTCCGCCGATTGGGCCGGATCGAGCCGGGCGCGGCGATGGGCGTGGTCTTCACCGCGATGTTCGCGGGCGGTGTCCTGCTTCTGGAACTGTCGGATACCTCGCAGGTGCATCTCGACGTCGAGCACGCGCTTTATGGCAACCTCGAAAGCCTGATCTGGCTCGACGCGTCCGGCTGGTCCTCGCTGGTCGATCCGGCCGCCCTGAAGGGCCTCCCGCCAGAGCTTGGACGCATGGCCGCGGCGCTGTTGGGCGTGATGCTGTTTCTCGCGATCTTCTGGCGTCCGCTCAAGATCTCGACCTTCGACGAAGGCTTCGCGCGAACCATGGGTGTGCGGACCGGTGTGCTGGGCCTTGCGCTGGTCATCGTATCCGCCATGGCCGCCGTCGCCGCCTTCGACGCGGTGGGCAGCATCATCGTCATCGCCATGTTCATATGCCCGCCCGCCACGGCGCGGATGCTGACGAACCGTCTTGGCGTGCAGGTCGCCTTGTCCGCCGGCCTGGCCGCGCTGTCCGCCGTGCTTGGATATGTCCTGGCGGGATATGGACCGCTCTGGCTGGGCTATGCGGACTCGGTTTCCGCCGCCGGCATGATAGCGACCGTCTCGGGCCTGCTGCTGATGCTCGCCGCTACCATCGGCCCGCATCGACGGCGCGGCGGCGCGGCGATTGCCCTCAGTCCGCGCGCAGTGCCCCGGGCCCCTCGCCCCTAGCTTCCGCGATAGGTCGAGTATCCGTAGGGCGAGAGCAGGAGGGGCACGTGATAGTGGCTCTCGGCGTCGGAGACTCCGAAGCGGATCGGGATGACGTCGAGAAAGCGCGGATCTTCCGGCGCGACGCCCTGCGCGTCGAGATAGGCGCCGGTGTCGAAGATCATCTCGTAGGTGCCTGCCCTGAACGCCCTGGGCCCAAGGATTGGCGAGTCGGTGCGGCCGTCTGCGTTCGTGACCGCCTCGGCGATCTTGCGATGGCTGTTGCCCGACACCCGATAGAGCGCGATCGCGATGCCCGACGCGGGCTTGCCTCGCGCGGTGTCCAGAACGTGGGTCGTGAGATATCCGCCTGCCATGCCGTCTCCTGTCCTTGGCGCGATGATGCAACGCTGCGATCACGGATTGCAACGTCCGGCGCGCGGGTATTCAATGCCTCGGGGCCAATCAGGAGCATGACGTGAACAGATATCCCCGCGACTTTTGCGGATACGGAGAAACGCCGCCGGATGCGGCCTGGCCCGGTGGTGCGCGTATCGCCGTCCAGTTCGTGCTGAACTACGAGGAAGGCGGCGAGAACAGCCTGCTGCACGGCGACGCGGCGTCCGAGGCGTTCCTGTCGGAAATCGTCGGTGGCCAGCCCTGGCCGGGCAAGCGCCACTGGAACATGGAATCGATCTACGACTACGGCGCCCGCGCGGGTTTCTGGCGGCTGCACCGTCTCTTCACCGGGGCGGGCATTCCGCTGACCATCTACGGTGTGGCCTCGGCCCTTGCCCGCGCGCCCGAGCAGGTCGAGGCAATGAAGTCCGCCGGCTGGGAGATCGCCAGCCACGGTCTGAAATGGATCGACTACAAGGACCATTCCGAGGCCGACGAGGCCGCCGACATGGCCGAGGCGATCCGGCTTCATACCGAGGTCGTGGGCGCGCCGCCGCGCGGCTGGTATACGGGGCGCTGCTCGATGAATACTGTGCGTCTTGCCACCGAGACGGGGATCTTCGACTACATCTCCGACACCTATGACGACGATCTGCCCTACTGGACCAGGCAGGGGGCGCGCGACCAGCTGATCATTCCCTACACGCTCGACTGCAACGACATGCGCTTTGCGACGCCGCAAGGTTTCAACTCGGGCGACCAGTTCTTCGCCTATCTGCGCGACACTTTCGACACGCTCTACGAGGAAGGCGCGGCGGGCGCGGCGAAGATGATGAACATCGGCCTGCATTGCCGCCTTGTCGGCAGGCCGGGGCGCATCCGCGCGCTGAAGCGCTTCATCGAGCATGTGAAGAGCTTCGAGGGTGTCTGGTGCGCGCGTCGCATCGACATCGCCGAACACTGGCGACACGTGCATCCGCCGCATCGGCGCACGCGCCCGTCGCAGATGCCGAAGGATCGGTTCGTCGAGACCTTTGGCGGCGTCTTCGAGCATTCGCCTTGGATCGCGGAAGCAGCCTGGTCCCTGGAACTGGGACCTGCCCATGACACGCCCGGCGGATTGCACAACGCCTTCGCGCGCATCTTCCGCTCTGCCAACAACGATCAGAGACTCGGCGTCTTGAAGGCCCATCCCGATCTGGCGGGCAAGCTGGCAGCGGCGCGCCGTCTGACCGCGGAAAGCAGCGCGGAACAGGCGGGCGCGGGTCTTGACGCGCTGACCGACGAGGAGCGGCGAAACTTCGAGACCCTTAACCACGTGTATGTGGAGAAACATGGTTTTCCCTTCATCATCGCGGTGAAGGACCATGACAAGGCGGGCATCCTGCGCGCTTTCAGGAGACGTGTCGATAACGATACCGAGACCGAATTCGCCGAGGCCTGTCGGCAGGTGGAGCGAATCGCGCGGCTGAGACTGGAGACGCTGTTGTGAGCTATGCCTTTCCCGAGGGCGGCCTGCCCGACCAGACCGGCGATCCCGAAGGAATCGCGGTCTTCACCGAGGCCTACGCGGTGCTGCCTGCCGTCACGCATACCGATATCGTCACGAGCTACCTTCCGGGCTGGAACCGGTCCCGGGCCTGGATCCTTGCACGTCCGCTCAGCGGCTTCGCCGAAACCTTCGCGCAATATGCCGTCGAAGTGGCACCGGGGGGCGGTTCGGACACGCCCGAGCCGGATCGCTCGGCGCAGGGCGTGCTGTTTGTCGCCTCGGGGTCCGGGCAGGTTGTCCTTGACGGAACCCGGTACGATCTGACCGGGGGCAGCTACGTCTATATCGCTCCGGGCGTCGCGTGGACGATCCACAATCCGGGCGACGTTCCGCTTCGGTTCCACTGGATCCGCAAGAGCTATCAGCCTGTGCCCGGTCTCGAGCCGCCGGAGTCCTTCGTGGGTTCGGATCGCGAGGTCGCCCCCATCGAAATGCCGGATTGCGGCGGGGTCTGGGCCACGACGCGCTTCGTCGACCCGTCGGACCTGCGCCACGACATGCATGTCAACATCGTCACCTTGCAGCCCGGCGGACGCATTCCCTTCGCGGAAACCCATGTGATGGAACATGGGCTTTACGTGCTGCAGGGAACGGCGGAATATCTGCTGAACAAGGACTGGGTCACGGTCGGCCCCGGCGACTTCATGTGGCTGCGCGCCTTCTGTCCCCAGGCCTGTATCGCGACGGGCGACGAACCCTTCCGCTATCTGCTCTACAAGGATGTGAACCGGCACGTGAAGCTATGACCAACGTCATCCGCACCCGTCCCATGACAGCCGAGGCTTTCGCGCCCTTCGGCGATCTCCTGGATGCCTACGGAACCCGCGATCACGTGATCAATGCCGGCATGTGCGAGCGCTTTCACGACCGCGCAAGGCTCGACTTCGGCCCCGGAGGGCGCCCGGGGATCAGCATCTTCGACGCCGTGCCGCGCCGGCTGCCCTACGACTGCAACCTGCTCGAGCGGCATCCGGATGGAAGCCAGGCCTTTATTCCGATGACCTCGAACCCCTTCCTTGTCATCGTCGCACAGGATCTGGGCGGCAGGCCTGACCGGCCGCTCGCTTTTGTGACGAAGCCGCATCAGGGCATCAACCTGCATCGCGGAACCTGGCACGGCGTCTTGACGCCTTTGCATGCCCCCGGTCTCTTTGCTGTAGTGGACAGGATCGGAGAGGGTGCGAACCTCGAAGAGGTACGGCTCGATCCGCCGGTCCGGATCGTCGCCGGATAATCGGCGGCGCGCTCCGGCAATCGGGGCGGGGGACAGAAGGGACGGGGCAGGCATGACCATGCATACCATCGGTACACCACAACAGCTGCGCGATCCGGATTACACGCCCCCGCTCGCTCAGGCGGTCCCGCTCGGGATCCAGCACGTCATGGCGATGTTCGCCTCGAACGTGACTCCGTCGATCATCGTCGCCGGGGCAGCGGGTTTCGGTTTCGGGTCGAATTCACCCGACTTTCCCGTGATGATCTACATGATCCAGATGTCGATGCTCTTTGCCGGCGTCGCCACGCTGTTCCAGTCCATCGGCTTCGGGCCGGTGGGCGCGCGTCTGCCGATCGTTCAGGGCACGAGCTTCGCCTTCCTGCCGATCATGATCCCCGCCGTCGCCGGACAGGGTGTCGCGGGCATCGCCGGGCTGATGACCGGCGTGGTCATCGGCGGCATCTTCCACTTCTGTCTCGGCTTCGTGATCGGGCGCATCCGCTTTGCCCTGCCGCCGCTGGTCACGGGCCTGATCGTGCTGATGATCGGGCTTTCGCTGATCCGGGTCGGTATACAGTATGCTGCGGGCGGCGTGCCGAAGCTCGGGACGGAGGATTTCGGAACGCTGTCGATGTGGTTCCCGGCGCTGGTGGTGATCGTGGTGACGCTCTGCATCAAGTTCTTCACCAAGGGGCTCTTGTCCGTCTCCGCCGTCCTGCTCGGGTTGATCGCGGGCTATGTGGTCGCCCTGCTGATGGGGCAGGTGAATTTCGGCAATGTGGGCAACGCCGCCGTCTTCGCACCGCCTCTGCCGTTTCGCTGGGGGCTTGAATTCAACTCCGCCATCATTCTCGGCATGTGTTTCATGGCCATCATCAGCGCCATCGAGACGGTGGGCGACGTGAGCGGCATCACCAAGGGCGGGGCCGGGCGCGAGGCAACCGACAGCGAGATCACCGGGGCGACCTTCGCGGACGGTCTGGGCACGGCTGTCGCCGGCGTCTTCGGAGGCCTCCCGAATACGTCGTTCAGCCAGAACGTCGGCCTGATCTCGATCACCGGGGTGATGAGCCGTCACGTCGTGACCATCGGGGCGGTCTTCCTGATCCTTTGCGGGCTGATCCCCAAGGTCGGCGCCATCGTGGCGACGGTGCCGATCAACGTGCTGGGCGGCGGCGTGATCATCATGTTCGGCATGGTGAGTGCCGCGGGGGTCAACATGCTCTCCGAGGTGCGCTGGAACCGGCGCAACATGGTCATCCTCGCGATCTCGCTATCGGTGGGCTTCGGCCTTCAGCTCGAACCCTCGGCGCTCCAGCATCTCGGGCCGACCCCCCAGATCCTGCTGACCAGCGGCCTGCTGCCCGCCGCGGCGCTGTCGATCCTTCTGAACCTGCTGCTCCCGGAGGATATCGACTGAACGCGACGCAGGAGGTAAGGCGGGCCCGGGCCCGCCTTACGGGAAAAGACGCGAGGACATTCACATGTACGACCTGACCGCCATGGCCGCCTGGATCGAATTCGCCGTGCGCTGGGTGCATGTGATCACCGCAATCGCCTGGATCGGTTCGTCCTTCTACTTCATCGCCCTCGATCTCGGCCTGCACCGCGACCGCAACCTCGCCTCGGGCGCGGACGGCGAGGAATGGCAGGTGCATGGCGGCGGTTTCTACCACATCCAGAAATACCTGATCGCCCCGGAGCAGATGCCCGGCGATCTGGTCTGGTTCAAGTGGGAGAGCTACGCCACCTGGCTCTCGGGCTTCGCGATGCTGGTACTGATCTATTACCTCGGGGCGAACTTCTACCTCATCGACCCGGCGGTGATGGACCTCGCGCCCTGGCAGGCGATCGCGATCTCGCTCGCCTCGCTCGGCTTCGGCTGGATCGCCTACGACCGCATCTGCAAGAGCCGCTTCGGCGAGGACAACACCCGGCTCATGGTGCTGCTTTACGTCATCCTCGTCGGGATGGCCTGGTTCTACAGTTCCGTCTTCTCCGGGCGGGCGGCGCTTCTGCACCTCGGGGCCTTCACCGCGACGATCATGAGCGCGAACGTCTTTATGACCATCATCCCGAACCAGAAGATCGTTGTGGCCGACCTGATCGCGGGCCGGGTGCCGGACGCAAAGTATGGCAAGATCGCCAAGCAGCGCAGCACGCATAACAACTATCTGACGCTTCCCGTGATCTTCCTGATGCTGTCGAACCACTACCCGCTGGCCTTCGCGACCGAGTACAGCTGGCTGATCGCGAGCCTCGTCTTCCTGATGGGCGTGACGATCCGGCATTACTTCAATTCGCTGCACGCGCGCCGTGGCAACCCGCACTGGACCTGGGCGGCGACGGCGGTGATCTTCATCGTGATCATGTGGATCTCGACCGCCCCCATGTTCGCGAAGGACGAGCCCGCAGAGGCCGAGGGCGCCGGTCTCCGCTTCGCGCAGGCGGAAGGCTACGGTGAGGTCGAGGATATCGTCATGGGTCGATGCAGCATGTGTCATGCGGCCGAGCCTGCCTGGGATGGCCTGCTTTGGCCGCCGAAGGGCGTGCGGCTCGATACGCCCTACCACATCACCCGCAATGCCCGGGCGATCTACCTGCAGGCCGGTCTGAGCCACGCAATGCCGCCGGCGAACCTGTCGATGATCGGCCCGGAAGAGCGTGCGGCAATCGTCGCCTGGTACGAGGATGCCGTGAGGCGGTAAGGCGGGCCCGGGCCCGCCTTGCGTTGAGTCAGAGCATCAGCTGATAGCTGTGCGCCACATAGGCGAAGGCGTCTCCAGAGGTCTCGATATAGCCCACCCCCGGCCAGGGCATGTGGTAGCCGATGAAGGGCATCTTGTCGGCGGAGAGCATGTCCAGCACCTTTCGCCGTGTCTGTGCGGCCTGGGCCTTGTCCATGTCGAACTTCACCTCCCAGTCCGGATGGCCGACGGACCAGACGTAGTGGTTGGCGAAATCGGCCCCGATCACCAACTGCTTGCCGCCCGATTCCACCCGGTAGCAGCAATGGCCCGGCGTGTGTCCGAAAGCGTTCACCGCCGTCAGACCCCCGGCGACGGCACCTTCATCCTCGAGAAACGTGAACTGCTCGGCGAAGGGCCGGACCTTCGCATCGAATCCCTCGTTGCCCGCCCCGGCCCAGTGGTCGTATTCGGCCCGACCCGTGACATAGCGCGCGTTGGGGTAGGTCGGATCGCCCCCTTCGAGCGTCATGCCGCCGATGTGGTCACCATGCATATGCGTCAGCACCACGACGTCGACCTGATCAGGCGTGTAGCCCGCCGCCTCCAGTGCCGCGACCGTGCCCTCGCCCGACAGGCCCGTGTCGAAGATCACGAGTTCCGCGCCGGTGTTCACGACAGTCGGCGTGAAGAAGAACTGCGCCTGGTCGGTGGGAATGTTGGCCTCTTCCGAGACCTCCTCGAAGGTTGCATCGTCCACGTTCAGCCCGAAGATCGTGTGCGGGTCGGGCACCGCCCGCGTGCCGGCGAGCAGGGTCGTGACGTCGAATTCACCCAGCTTGAAGCGCTTGTAGGGCGCGAAATCCGCCCCGGACAGCGGGGCTTCGGCAGCCAGCCGGCCAGCCAGCGATCCGGCGATGGGCAGGGCCGCGCAGCCAGCAAGCGCGGCGCGGCGGGTCAGTGTCCTTGAATGGGCCATCCGGGGTTCTCCTCATCAGCTTCGGGTTGGTCATCGTCGTGTGCATGAGGTAGAGTGTCGGGGCGATTTGGCGATGTGCCAAACGCGAATGGGCGCCGCCCGATCAACCCTGCGCGAGGTGCCCCGTGTCCGATGCTGCGGTGGAGGCCTTCCTCGAGGCCGTGGAACCGGAAGGACGCCTGCGGGAGGCGCGCAGGCTCGACAGGCTGTTTCGCGACGCGACGGGCCTTCTTCCGGCGCTCTGGCCCGGCGGGATCATCGGTTACGGGCGGTACGACTACACCTACGCCACCGGCCGGTCCGGCAGTTCCTTCGCCACCGGCTTCGCGCCGCGAAAGGCGAAGATCTCGGTGTATGTCATGCCCGGCTACGCGGGTTTCGACGCGATCCTGACGCGGCTCGGCAGGCATTCGAGGGGGAAGGCCTGCATCTACTTCAACCGGCTGGAGGAGGTGGACTGCGACGTGCTGGCCGAGCTGATCCGGGCCGGTCTCGAGGACCTCGCCACCCATTGGCCCGTCATGCCCGCCTGAGCGATTGCTGGACAAATCGGCTGCCCTGTGACAGTGGAGCGCCGACAGGAGAGCCCCATGACAACGACCCGTTTCGCGCCATCGCCCACAGGCTACATCCATATCGGCAACCTGCGCACCGCCTTGATGAACTACCTCATCGCGCGCAAGGCAGGCGGCACCTTCATCCTGCGCATCGACGACACCGATCCCGAGCGCTCGAAACAGGAATATGTCGACGGGATCAAGCAGGACCTCGAATGGCTGGGCCTGCACTGGGACCGGACGGAGCGCCAGTCGGAACGGCTGGATCGCTACGCGGCGGCAGCGGACGAGCTGCGCGCGCGGGGGCGGTTCTACGAGGCCTTCGAGACCCCGACCGAGCTTGACCTCAAGCGCAAGAAGCAGCTCAACATGGGCCGGCCTCCGGTCTACGACCGCGCGGCGCTTTCCCTGAGCGATGACGAAAAGGACAGACTGAGGGCCGAGCGCGGCGATGGCGTCTGGCGCTTCAAGCTCGATCAGGAGCGGATCGAGTGGACCGACGGGATCCTGGGTGACATCTCCATCGACGCGGCCTCGGTGTCGGACCCGGTGCTGATCCGGGGCGACGGGCAGGTGCTCTACACGCTGGCCTCTGTGGTCGACGACATGGACATGGGCGTGACCGACATCGTGCGCGGCTCGGACCATGTCACCAACACGGCGACGCAGATCCAGATCATCGAGGCGCTGGGGGGCACGGCGCCCCGCTTCGCGCATCACTCGCTGCTGACCGGGCCGCAGGGCGAGGCGCTCTCTAAACGGCTGGGCGTGTTGTCGCTGCGCGATCTGCGGGCGCAGGGGATCGAGCCCATGGCGCTGCTGTCGCTGATGGCGCGGCTCGGGTCGAGCGATCCGGTGGAGCTGCGCCATGACATGGCGGAGCTGATCGAGGGGTTCGATCTTTCGCATTTCGGATCGGCCCCGACAAAGTTCGACGAACGCGATCTCTTCCCGCTGACCGGGCGCTACCTTTCGGGGCTGCCACTCGCGGCGGTGGCGGAAAGGATCGCGGCCCTGGGCGTTCCGGACGACGAGGCGGTGGCCTTCTGGAACGTGACGCGTGAGAACATCGCGACCCTCTCAGATCTCGACGGGTGGTGGCGGCTGATGCAGGAGGGCGCCGAGCCGATGATCGACGCCGAGGACCGCGCCTTCGTCGCCGAGGCTATGGAGCTGCTCCCGGATGGTCCGTTCGACGCAGACACCTGGTCGAAATGGACGGCGGCCGTGAAGGAACGGACAGGACGCAAGGGCAAGGCGCTGTTCATGCCGTTGCGGCTTGCCGTGACGGGACAGGCGAGAGGGCCCGAGATGGCGGCGCTGATGCCCCTGCTCAAGGTGGTGCGGGCGCGCGGCTGATCTGCGAGCGCCGACTGTCGTCAGGTGCCGAAACTGTCGCGGAAATCGTGGCGGAAGCGCACGCCGAGGTGATCGAGATGGCTGTCGACGAGCCCGGCCTCCGCCGGGCTCAGGCGCTGGTGGCGCGGGTAAAGCGGGGCCGAGCGGTCATCGAACACCGGCGTGTCCCAGTTGTCGGTGGTCTCGAAGAAATGCGCGACGCCGTCTTCCCCGAAGACCTGCAGAAAGCCCTGCACGACCACGTCGAGATAGCTCAGCAGGATGCAGTGATCCTCGCGGCTCCGGAAGTCGCCGGGATCGACGGCGTAGACGGCGATCGGCACCTGCCCGGACAGGTCGTGGCGCACCGACCCGCCGGCAGGAAGCCGCGCATAGCCCCTTTCGCGCGTGTCGAGCGCCTGCCAGTCGCCGCCGGGCACCGCCGCGATCAGACCCTTGATGGCGTGACCCGGCGCGCGGACTCCGGTCAGCAGCACGGTGCGATAGCCCGGCGTCGCCACCCAGGCGCGCCGCCATCCGTCGAGCGTGGCGGGGCGGGCGTCGGGATAGCCATGCGTCGCACGGTTCACGAGCGAGCCGTAGCCAAAGAAATAGGGTGCGCTGTCGGTGCTTGAATGCCTGTCCATTGCGCGGCACTGAACCATTCCCCGTGGCGGCGGACAAGGGCGCTTGACGCGGTGCGGCGGGGTTCATTAGAGAAGGGTCATCTGTCACGGGAGAACTGGCTGAATGTCAGTGCCGAAGGAGCAACCGCCCCGGAAACTCTCAGGCCCAAGGGACCGTGACGGAGCGCGAACACTCTGGAGAGAGGCGCCGCCGTGCGCCCGCCGAAGGGATAACGATCTCAGGCGAAGGGACAGGGGGGGCGTCGGGACTTCGCATGGGGCGGGGTCCGGGATGCCGGGGCCGTGCGACGTTGCCATCCGGTACTGAAGGAGACCGGATGAACATGCTGGCCAGAACCCCGCTGTTCGAATTGCACCACGCGCTCGGCGCGCGGATGGTGCCCTTCGCGGGCTACGAGATGCCTGTGCAATACCCCATGGGAGTGATGAAGGAGCATCTGCATTGCCGGGCGCACGCCGGGCTCTTCGACGTGAGCCACATGGGGCAGCTGATGCTGCGCGCAGGCTCGTGGGAGGCGGTCGCGCTCGGCTTTGAGACCCTTGTGCCGCAGGACGTGCTGGGGCTTGCCGACGGGCGTCAGCGCTACGGCTTCTTCACCAACGAGGCCGGAGGGATAGAGGACGACCTGATGTTCGCCCGGCGGGGCGATGATCTCTTCGTCGTCGTAAACGCAGCCTGCAAAGAGGCCGACGTGGCACGGATGCGCGCGGCGCTCGAGCCTGCTATCACGGTTGAGGTCCTGGAGGACCGGGCGCTGATCGCCCTTCAGGGCCCCGAGGCAGGCGCGGTGATCGAGGCGCTGGACCCGCGTGCCGCCGACATGCGTTTCATGGATATCCGCGATCTGGTGCTGGACGGGATATCCGTCTGGGCCGCGCGTTCGGGCTATACTGGCGAGGACGGCTTTGAATTATCCGTGCCAGCCGCGAAGGCCGAAGGGCTCGCGCGGCGCTTGCTCGAGGCCGAGTCGGTGGCGCCCATCGGCCTCGGCGCGCGGGATTCGCTGCGCCTCGAGGCGGGCTTGTGCCTTTATGGCAACGACATCGACAGCGCCACCGGACCGGCCGAGGCGGATCTCGGTTGGGCGATCCAGAAGGCCAGAAAGCCGGGCGGTGCGCGCGAGGGCGGCTTCCCCGGTGCGGATACGGTGCTGACGGGTCTTGCGGAAGGGGGGACGCGCAAGCGCGTTGGGCTGAAGCCCGAGGGTCGCGCTCCGATGCGCGAGGGTGTGCCGCTCTTCGCTTCCGAAAGCGGCGAAACGCCCGTCGGAGAGGTAAGCTCGGGCGGTTTCGGCCCCAGCGTCGGCGGGCCGGTTGCGATGGGATATGTCCCCGCCGCGAACGCGGAGCCGGGCACGACGCTCTGGGGAGAGGTAAGGGGCAAGCGCATGCCCGTCACGGTCGCACGGCTGCCCTTCGTGCCGGCGCGGTTCAAGAGATAGTCAACAGAGAGGACGTGGGAATGAAATTCACGGAAGAGCACGAGTGGCTGCGCGTGGAAGGCGACGAGGTCGTGGTGGGGATCACCATCCATGCCGCCGAGCAGCTGGGCGACATCGTCTTCGTCGAACTGCCCGACGAGGGCATGACGGTCAGCAAGGACGACGAGGTGGTTGTGATCGAGAGCGTCAAGGCGGCCTCGGACATCCTCGCGCCTGTGGACGGCGAGATCACCGAGGTGAACTCGGCGCTTTCGGACAACCCCGGGATGGTGAACGACGATCCGCAGGGCGAGGCCTGGTTCTTCAAGATGAAGCTCAGCGACGCCTCCCAGATGGACGAGCTCATGGACGAGGCCGCCTACCTCGAATTCATCGCCTGAAGACCCCGCCCGCTCGCCGGGCCCTGTCGCTGATCTGCATGAGGAGTTGAGCCATGGCGTTCAAACCCACCGAATATCTGCCCTACGATTTCGCCAACCGCCGGCATATCGGCCCCTCTCCGTCGGAGATGGCCGAGATGCTGAAGGTGGTGGGGGCCGAAAGCCTCGATGCGCTGATCGACGACACGCTGCCGCCGAAGATCCGGCAGGCGGAGCCGCTCGATTTCGGCAAGGCCATGTCGGAGCGCGAGGTCCTCGAGCATCTGCGCATCGTGGCGAGCAAGAACAAGGTGCTCACCTCGCTGATCGGGCAGGGTTACTACGGCACCGTCACGCCGCCCGCCATCCAGCGCAATATCCTCGAGAACCCGGCCTGGTACACGGCCTACACGCCCTACCAGCCGGAAATCTCGCAAGGCCGCCTCGAGGCGCTTCTGAACTTTCAGACCATGGTGTCGGACCTCACCGGGCTCGAGATCGCCAACGCCTCGCTGCTAGATGAATCGACGGCCTGCGCCGAGGCGATGACCATGGCGCAGCGCGTGGCCAAGTCGAAGGCAAAGGGGTTCTTCGTCGACCGCGACTGCCATCCGCAGAACATCGCCGTGATCCGCACCCGGGCCGAACCGCTGGGGATCGAGGTGATCGTCGACAACCCCGCGAAGCTGGAGGCCGGCAAGGTCTTCGGTGCGATCTTCCAGTATCCGGGCACCTACGGCCATGTGAACGACTTCACGGCGCAAATGGAGGCGCTGCATGCCGAGGGTGCCATCGGCATCGTCTCCGCCGATCCCCTGGCACTGACGCTCCTGAAAGAGCCGGGCGCCATGGGCGCGGATATCGCCGTCGGGTCGACCCAGCGCTTTGGCGTGCCCGAGGGATACGGCGGGCCGCATGCGGCCTATATGGCCTGCCGGGACGCCTACAAGCGCGCAATGCCGGGCCGTATCGTGGGCGTTTCGATCGATTCCCATGGCAACCGCGCCTATCGCCTGTCGCTGCAGACCCGCGAGCAGCACATCCGGCGCGAGAAGGCGACCTCGAATGTCTGCACCGCGCAGGCGCTGCTGGCCGTGATGGCCTCGATGTACGCGGTGTTCCACGGACCCGAAGGGCTGAAGGCCATCGCGCAGCGCATCCACCGCAAGACCGTGCGCCTTGCCCGGGGGCTTGAGGCCGCAGGCTTCAAGGTCGACCCGCAGGCCTTTTTCGACACCATCACGGTCGATGTCGGCCCGCTTCAGGCAGCTGTGATGAAATCTGCCGTGGACGAGGGCGTGAACCTGCGCCGGGTCGGTGAGACGCGTGTGGGCATCTCGCTGGACGAACGCACCCGCCCGGCGACGGTCGAGGCCGTCTGGCGCGCCTTCGGCATCGTCCGCAAGGACACGGACTTTCACGCCGAATACCGCTTTCCGGATGAGATGCTGCGCAGCTCGGACTACCTGACGCATCCGATCTTCCATATGAACCGGGCAGAGACCGAGATGATGCGCTACATGCGCCGCCTCGCCGACCGCGACCTGGCGCTCGACAGGGCCATGATCCCGCTCGGGTCCTGCACGATGAAGCTCAATTCCGCGGCCGAGATGATGCCGGTGAGCTGGCGGGAGTTTTCGCTGCTTCACCCCTATGCGCCCGAAGACCAGGCCCGCGGCTACAGCGAGATGATCGCCGACCTCAGCGCAAAGCTTTGCGAGATCACCGGCTATGACGCGATCTCGATGCAGCCCAATTCCGGCGCGCAGGGCGAATACGCGGGGCTGCTGACCATCGCGGCCTATCACCGGGCGCAGGGGCAGGGGCACCGCAACGTCTGCCTGATCCCGGTAAGCGCGCACGGCACCAACCCGGCCTCGGCGCAGATGGTGGGCTGGAAGGTCGTCGTCATCAAGTCCGCTCCCAACGGCGACATCGATCTGGACGACTTCAGGGCGAAGGCCGAACAGCATGCGGCGAACCTCGCCGGCTGCATGATTACCTACCCGTCGACCCATGGCGTCTTCGAGGAGACGGTGACCGAGGTGACACGGATCACCCATGAACACGGCGGGCAGGTCTATATCGACGGCGCCAACATGAACGCGATGGTCGGGCTCTCGCGGCCGGGCGACTTGGGCGGCGACGTGAGCCACCTGAACCTGCACAAGACCTTCTGCATCCCCCATGGCGGCGGCGGCCCCGGCATGGGCCCGATCGGGGTCAAGGCGCATCTGGTCCCGCATCTGCCGGGCCATCCCAACGGCGGTAAGGGGGCGGTCTCCGCCGCGCCTTTCGGCTCGCCCTCGCTGCTGCCGATCAGCTGGTCCTACTGCCTGATGATGGGCGGAGAAGGGCTCACCCAGGCGACCCGTGTTGCGATCCTGAACGCGAATTACATCGCCCGCCGCCTCGCGGGGTCATACGCCGTGCTCTACAAGGGTCCGACCGGACGTGTGGCACATGAGTGCATCCTCGACGTGCGCCCCTTCGAGGCCAGCGCCGGCATCACCGTCGAGGATATCGCCAAGCGCCTGGTCGACTGCGGCTTCCACGCCCCGACGATGAGCTGGCCGGTGGCCGGAACGCTGATGGTCGAGCCGACGGAAAGCGAGACGAAGGCAGAGCTCGACCGCTTCTGCGATGCCATGCTGGCGATCCGGGCGGAGATCAGGGAAATTGAGGAGGGCCGCATGGATACCCGCAACAACCCCCTCAAGAACGCGCCCCATACGGTTGAGGACCTGGTCGGCGAGTGGGACCGCCCCTACAGCCGCGAGCAGGGATGTTTCCCGCCGGGCGCCTTCCGGGTCGACAAGTACTGGCCGCCGGTCAACCGGGTCGACAACGTCCATGGAGACCGAAACCTGGTCTGCACCTGCCCGCCGCTCAGCGATTATGCGGAAGCCGCGGAATAGGGCTGCCGGTGCTGCCGGCGGGGATGGTCGGGAAAGCGAAAGCGCGCGCGCCCCTTCCTTTGCTTCCAAGTATCCCCGCCGGAGGCATGAAGTTCATTCGCGCGCGCGCAGAACGCGCGCCGGCCGGGCATTGACGGGCCCCCAGGCAAAGGCGATTCCCGCCAGCAGGGTCGCCAGCACGCCTCCCGCGACGATGCCGATGGCCGATCCCCATTTGACCGTGTAGCCCGTTTCCATGACGAAACGGCTGACTGCCCAGCCACCCGCGATCCCGGCGGCGAGCGCGACCAGCCCGGCGCAAAGCCCCAGAAGAGCGGCACGCAGGGCGAAGCTCGCGAAGATGGCATTGCGCTCGGCGCCCAGCGTCTTCAGGACGGCCGCCTCGTAGGTGCGTGCGCCGGTGCCGGCCGCGGCGGCACCGATCAGCACCAGGAAACCCGTCAGCAGGGTGGCGGCGGCACCGTAGCGGGTCGCGGCGGCGATGCCTGCAAGCACCTCCGACACCCGCTCGATGGCGTCGCGGATGCGGATTGCGGTGATGTTGGGGAAGCGGTTGGCGAGATCGCGCAGGATCCGCGCTTCCGCCTCGGGGTCGGCATAGACGGTCGATATCCAGGTATGGGGCGCGGCCTCGACGGCGGCGGGGTTCATCGTCAGCACGAAGCCGATGCCCGCAGAAGAGAAATCGACGGCCCGGAAGCTCGCGATGGTCCCGGTGATGTCGCGCCCCAGCACGTTCACGGTCAGCTGATCACCGAGTTTCAGACCCAGTTCCTCGCCTTCCTCGGCGGCGAAGCTGATCAGCGGCGGCCCGTCATAATCCTTCGGCCACCATTCGCCCTCGGTGAGATAACTGTCCTCGGGCAGCTCGGCGGCATAGGTGATGCCCCTGTCTCCGCGCACCACCCAGTGATCGCCCGCCACCTCCCGTGCGGGGCGGCCGTTTATCTTCGAGATCACCCCCCGCATCATCGGGGCGGACTGGATGCGGCTCACCGCGGGGTCGTCCTGCAGCTGCCGGGTATAGCCCGCCATCTGGTCCTTCTGGATGTCAACGAAGAAGTAGGACGGCGCGACGTCCGGCAGATCAGCTTCGATGGCGTTGCGCAGATTGCCGTCGATCTGGCCGATCGCCGCGAGCACCGCGAGGCCCAGCCCGAGCGAGAGAACCACCGAGCCCGTTCCCTGGCGCGCGTCCGAGATCGCGGCCAGCGCCCACCGCAGACGCGGGAGCCCGCGCACCTGGCGGGCGCTGCGGCGGGCGAGGGCGCGGATGCCGAGCGCGGCGACGGCAAGCAGCAGCAGCGCCCCCGCCATTCCGCCGGCGGTCCAGAGGGTCAGACGCCATGTGCCCGAGAACCACGCGGCAACGGTCAGCAGCAGCGCCAGGGCAAGGCCGATCGCCACGAGATAACGCGGACCGGGCAGGGCGCGTCCGCCGCTCAGCGCATCGCGGAAGAGGGTGGCCGCACGGATCTCCCCGGCGCGTGCCAGCGGCCAGAGCGTGAAGACGAAGGCTGTCAGCAGCCCGTAGATCGCGGCCTCCGCCAGAGGACGCGGGTATAGCGCGAAATGCGCCGGCACCGGCAGGCTTGCCTCGATGATCGGAGAGAGCAGCAGCGGGACGCCGCTGCCCAGCAGCAAACCCAGAGCGATGCCCAGCAGCGACAGGGCGCCGACCTGCAGGAAATAGGTCTGGAAGATCGTCGCGCGGTCCGCCCCCAGGGTACGCAGCGTGGCGATCACCCCGGTCTTGCCGGCCAGATAGGCACGCACCGCCGCCGATACGC
This sequence comes from Sulfitobacter sp. LCG007, assembly GCF_040801785.1. Taxonomy (NCBI): domain Bacteria; kingdom Pseudomonadati; phylum Pseudomonadota; class Alphaproteobacteria; order Rhodobacterales; family Roseobacteraceae; species Roseobacteraceae bacterium LCG007. The sequence goes on from NZ_CP161805.1 coordinate 364,962, forward strand.
CCACGCCGCCCACGGCCAGCCCCGAAAGCCCCACCAGTACGAGAAAGCTGCCCAGACGCTCGACAAATCGCTGCACGCCTGGCGCGCCGTTACGGGAATCCCGCCAGCGCAGACCGGCATCGGGGAAGCGCTCGGCCATCCGCGCTTCCAGCGCGTCGAGGTCTGCGTCTTCGGGCAGCAGCAGGCGATAGTCGGTGTCAAACATGGAGCCCGTCTCGAGCAGCGAGGATCCCTCGAGCGCCGCGGTGCGCAGAAGCGTGCGCGGTCCGAGGCCGAATCCCGCCCCGGCGCTGTCCGGTTCGCGCGTCAGGATCGCCGCCAGCCGATACTCTCGGGTGCCCAGCCGGAACCGGTCGCCGGGGGCAAGGCCAAGGCGGTCGGCCAGCACCCGTTCCATCACCGCGCCCGCCATGCCGTCGCGGTCCGCAAGCGCCTCGGCCAGTGGCATGTCCGGTTCCAGCGCCACGCTGCCGACGAGCGGGTAGGAATCGTCGACCCCCTTGACCTGTGTCAGCGCGCGTTCCGCCTGTTGCCCTTCGCCGGTGACGGCCATCGAGCGGAACTCGACGACGGCCGAGAGCGCCGTCGAGACGCTTTCCATCCAGGCCAGTTCCTCCGGTGTGGCATAGCGGTAGGTGATGTCGATCTCGGCATCGCCCCCCAGAAGCGCCGCACCTTCGCGGGTGAGCCCCGCCTCGATGCTCGATCTCACGGTGCCCACCGCGGCGATCGCGGCGACGCCGAGTGCCAGGCAGGCGAGGAAGATCCGGAAACCGGCGATGCCACCGCGCAACTCCCGCCGCGCGAACCGGGCCGCGAGACGCAGGCTCATTCGGCCGCGGCCCGTTCCGGTTCTGCAAGCCGCCCGTCGGTCAGACGGATCACCCGGTCGCAGCGGTTGGCGAGGCTGCGCGAGTGGGTCACCAGAACGAGGGTCGCCCCATGCCGGTCACGCAAGCCGAAGAGCAGGTCGATGATCGCATCGCCATTGGCCGCGTCGAGGTTGCCGGTGGGCTCGTCCGCCAGCAGGATATCGGGCCGTGGGGCCGACGCCCGGGCAAGCGCGACGCGCTGCTGCTCGCCGCCCGAGAGCTGGGCCGGGTAATGGCCGGCCCGGTGCGCCAGCCCGACGGCCTCGAGCTCTGCCTCGGCGCGGGAAAAGGCGTCGGGCGCTCCCGCGAGCTCGAGCGGCGTCGCGACATTCTCGAGCGCGGTCATCGTCGGGATCAGGTGGAAGGACTGAAAGACAACGCCCATATGCGCGCGACGGAAACGCGCCAGGGCGTCCTCGTTCATCGCGGTGAGATCCCGGCCAAGCGCCACGACCTGGCCGCCCGTGGCCCGTTCGAGCCCGCCCATCAGCATCAGCAGCGAGGACTTGCCGGATCCCGAGGGCCCGGTCAGGCCCAGCGTCTCGCCGGAGGCGACCTGAAGCGTGATCCCGTGCAGGATGTCGACCCGCCCGGCATTGCCATCGAGCGACAATGCCGCATTTGTGAGCGAGAAGACTGGATCGGGCATGCGGCAACGCCTTATCTAGGGATCCTGACTGATATGGAGTTCGGAGCGGCATGCGCAAGATAATCGGTGGATTCCTGACGCTTCTCTGGCTCGCTTCTGCGGCGCTGGCCGATGACGAAGTGGTGATCGCGGCGCTGGGGGACAGCCTCACACAGGGCTACGGATTGCCCGAGGGCGACGGGCTCGTGCCGCAGCTTCAGGCCTGGCTTGACGCGCGGGGGGCGTCGGTCCGCATCCAGAATGCAGGTGTCTCGGGCGACACGACCGCGGGCGGTCTGGCCCGGGTCGGCTGGACCCTCACACCGGAGGTTGACGCAATGATCCTGGCGCTTGGCGCCAACGACATGCTGCGCGGTGTCGACCCCTCCCTGACCCGGACGAATCTCGACGCGATACTCGATGCCGCCGATGCTGCCGGTACGCCCGTACTGCTGCTGGGTTTCGAGGCGCCGGGGAATTACGGGCCCGAGTACAAGGCGGCGTTCGATGCGATCTATCCCGACCTTGCCGCCGAACACGGCGCGGCGCTCTATCCGCATTTCTTCGCGGGGCTCGGGGTCGAGGGCAGCGATCTTGCCGCCGCCCGCCCGCTGATGCAGGCCGATGGCATCCATCCGAACGCGCAAGGCGTCCGGCGGATTGTCGAGGCGATCGGACCCGCCGTTCTCGATCTCGCCTCCCGCGCCGGGGAATGACCTGTGCCGGGGCGGCTTTTCCTCACCGCGCCCCTTTCCGAACTGGCTGCCCTGCTGGGAACCGATCCCGGGCCCGTCGCCGATGAACCGCCGAGGCGCAATATCGCGCCGGGGCAGCCTGTCGTTGCCTATGGCTCCAGCGGTCTCGGGCGGATGCGCTGGGGAATCGTCCCCGTCGGCCGCGTGAACGCGCGGGGCCGGCCGGTGATGGAGACAATCGTGAATGCGCGCTCCGAGACGGTCTTTGACAAGTCGGCGTTCACGGGCACCGGGCGTGCCGTGCTGCCAGTGAATGGCTGGTATGAATGGACGGGCAGCCAGCGCCGCAAGACCGCCTGGGCGATCCGCTCGAAGACCGACCCCTTCCTCTTCTTCGCCGCGATCAGAGATATCTGGATCGCGCCGGACGGTCAGAAGCTGGCTCAGGTGGCCCCCGTGACCTGCGAGCCCTCGGCGGACGTGCGCGACATCCATCATCGCATGGGTGTGTTGCTGCGTCCGCAGGACATCCCGCTCTGGCTCGAGGGCGCGCCAGAAGACGTGAAGCCATTGATGCGCCCATGGCCGGACGGCTCCCTCGAAGTGCTTCCGGCCAGGGACGTCGACTGGGCCGCGCCCTGAACCTCACATGGAAAGGGCGGCTCCTCCCGGGCCGCCCGCTTCCCTTCAGGTCTGCCGGCGCGCGGCAGTCAGACGAGTTCGATCCGTCCGATGCTCTCGCGCCCGTCGCGTCCGGCCTCGATCTCGAAGTTTACCTTCTGATTGTCCTTCAGGCTCGAGAGGCCGGCACGCTCGATCGCGGTGACGTGGACAAAGATGTCCCGTCCGCCGCCATCCGGAGCGATGAAACCGTATCCCTTGGTGGGGTTGAACCATTTTACAGTGCCAGAAACCATGTCGGCGATCCTCCATTCGCGTTGCCCGCACTATGCGGCAACCTGGCCCGGTCAAAGCAAATCGAATGCCTGAATTCTGTCGTTCAGCGGTCGATTGGTCTTGAGACGCAATCACATGATCCAACTGAAGCAGGTGCAGATCAAGTGAAATTCCCGTAACACGTGCGTAACGCCATTCCCCGCTGCCCGAATGATCGACCATTCACTCGATATTACCGTCAGCTCGATGCGCGTTGTGTGATGTCAAATCACATGGGCTCATCCGTGCCTGTACCCAACGGTCGCCCCCTTTCCGGCGCGAACACCGGCATGGGGTTCGCCTGGCTCTGTCTGCCGCTAATTCAGGCACAGCATTTGCCATAGCCGTCAGCACTCGCCGTCAATAATTTTACCAGTTGTTAAAAAAATCATTCCATGACAGCATTTTTTGAAATTCGGGGTTTCACGACAGGGAAAGTCGATGTCGCAGGACCAGTTCACACCGGGAATAGTTGCCGGACGACTCGATTCGCTCACGCTTGCCGAGGGCTTTTCGGACCTGCACCCGCCCCTGGATGCGCATGAGGCGCAGGTCGCTGCCGATCGCTGCTACTTCTGTCACGATGCGCCCTGTGTGACCGCATGCCCGACGGATATCGACATCCCGCTCTTCATTCGCCAGATTGCGACGGGCACGCCGGACGCCGCCGCGAAGACGATACTCGCCCAGAACATCCTCGGAGGCATGTGCGCGCGGGTCTGCCCGACCGAGACGCTGTGCGAAGAGGTGTGCGTGCGTGAGGTGGCCGAGGGCAAGCCGGTGCTCATCGGACAGCTTCAGCGCTATGCGACCGACCATCTGCAGGCGCAAGGCGTGCATCCCTTCACCCGCGCGGCGTCCACGGGAAAGCGCATCTGCGTGGTGGGCGCGGGTCCGGCGGGGCTTTCCTGCGCGCATCGGCTGGCGATGCTCGGCCATGACGTCACGGTGCTTGACGCGCGCCCCCGGCCCGGCGGTCTGAACGAATACGGTATCGCCGCGTACAAGACACCCGGGGGGTTCGCACAGGCTGAAGTCGACTGGCTGCTCGGGATCGGCGGCATCACGATCCGACCGGACACCGCCCTGGGCCGGGAGGTGACGCTCGACGAGTTGCGGCAGGATTACGATGCCGTCTTTCTTGGCGTGGGTCTTGGCGGCGTGAACGCCCTGGGACTGGCCGGCGAGGATCGCGATGGTCTGCGTGACGCGGTGGACTTCATTGCCGAGCTGCGCCAGGCCGAGGATCTGGCGACGCTGCCCATCGGGCGGGACGTGGTGGTGATCGGGGGTGGGATGACCGCCATCGACGCCGCCGTGCAGGCAAGGCTGCTGGGCGCGCTGAACGTCACGCTGGTCTACCGGCGCGGCCGCGAGCGGATGAACGCCAGCCGCTTCGAACAGGACCTCGCCGCGGCCAACGGCGTTCGGATCGTTACAAACGCCGTCCCCAGAGCGGTGATCGGAAACGGTGCGGTGCGCGAGATCGAATTCGACTATGTCGACGACGCGATGACACCCACAGGACAGACCCTGCGCCTGCCCGCCGATCAGGTGTTCCGCGCCATCGGGCAAACGCTGCGCGAAGATGGACTGCCCGAGGTGGATGGCGGCAGGATCCGGGTCGACGCGCACGGCCGTACCACGATGAAGGGTGTCTGGGCCGGCGGCGATTGCGCGGCGGGCGGGAACGATCTGACGGTGACGGCGGTGGCAGAGGGCCGGGATGCGGCGATGGACATTCACGACAGCCTGACCGGCTGAATTGCCACGGCCATCGGGCAGGAGCCACGGGTGACAGAGATGACACAGGCATCGCGGCGCAGGGCAAGGCACCACAGGGCGGGTCGCGACACCTGCCGCGACAGGATGACAATCAGGACGGGCCCCGGCCCGACAGGAGAGAGACATGGCTGATCTGCGGTCGGAGTTCGTCGGAATAAAGTCGCCCAATCCCTTCTGGCTCGCCTCCGCACCCCCGACGGACAAGGAATACAACGTCCGCCGCGCCTTCGAGGCCGGCTGGGGGGGCGTGGTCTGGAAGACGCTGGGGCTCGACCCGCATGTGGTCAACGTGAACGGACCTCGATACGGCGCGGTCTGGGGGGCGGACCGGCGGCTGCTGGGGCTCAACAACATCGAGCTGATCACCGACCGCCCGCTGCAGACCAACCTCGACGAGATCAAGGCCGTCAAGCGCGACTACCCGGACCGGGCGATGGTCGTATCGCTGATGGTGCCCTGCGAGGAAGCGCCCTGGAAGCAGATCCTGGCCCAGGTCGAAGAGACCGAAGCGGACGGGGTCGAACTGAACTTCGGCTGCCCGCACGGCATGTCCGAGCGCGGCATGGGGTCGGCGGTGGGGCAGGTGCCGGAATACATCGAGATGGTCACCCGATGGGCAAAGGCCAATACGCGCATGCCCGTGATCGTCAAGCTCACGCCCAACATCACCGATATCCGCAAGCCTGCCCAGGCGGCGAAGCGCGGCGGCGCCGATGCGGTGTCGCTCATCAACACGGTCAACTCGATCACCTCGGTCGACCTCGACCTGTTCGCTCCAGAGCCGACCATCGACGGAAAGGGCGCACACGGCGGCTATTGTGGGCCCGCGGTGAAACCCATTGCGCTGAACATGGTGGCCGAAATCGCGCGGAGTCCCGAGCTGGCCGGTCTGCCGATATCGGGAATCGGCGGAATCGGCACCTGGCGCGACGCGGCGGAATTCATGGCCTTGGGCGCCGGCAACGTACAGGTCTGCACGGCGGCGATGACCTACGGCTTCCGGATCGTCAAGGAGATGATCTCGGGGCTCGGCGAATATCTCGACGCCAAGGGAATGGACTCGATCGACGCGCTGGTGGGGCGCGCGGTGCCGAACGTCACCGACTGGGCGCAGCTGAACCTCAACTACGTTGCAAAGGCCCGGATCGACCAGGAGCTCTGCATTTCCTGCGGACGCTGCTTCGCGGCCTGCGAGGACACCTCGCACCAGGCCATCGCCATGTCGCAGGACCGGGTTTTCTCGGTGATCGACGAAGAATGCGTGGCCTGCAACCTTTGTGTCAATGTCTGCCCGGTCGAGAATTGCATCAGCATGGTGCAGATGAGCCCGGGCGAGATCGACCCAAGGACCGGCCGTGAGGTACAGCCGGGTTACGCCAACTGGACGACGCACCCCAACAACCCCCTGGCCAAGGCCGCCGAGTAGGTGTTCCCGGTCAGGCCTCGGTGCTGAGTATCGGCGCGGTCGGAATCGGGTTCGGCAGCGGGAACTGCGCCTTGCGCTGCTCGGCCAACTCGGCTTCCAGCCTCGCGTCGGCCCTTGCCGCCTCGGCCGCTTCCACCTGCGCGTCCAGCTCGCTGACGCGCCGCTCGTTTGCGGCCTCGCGTTTCTCGGCGTCGCGTGCCCGCCGGTGCTCTTCGGCGGCCATGCGGGAACGCTCCCGGTTCTCCTCGACTTTCTCACGCATCTTCGAAACATGCTCGGCATGCGCCTGGGCGTCCACGACGGATTTCGGCGTCGCCTTCTGCGGCACGACCGAGGCCCGCTCCTGCGCCTGACGCGCGGCAAGATGATCCGAGCCGCCGGTTCCGGTGCCATTGCCCGCCCCGGATCCGGACTGGCCGGAGGACGTGCCGGCGCCCTGGCTGTCGAGCGATTTCGATGCCGGCTGTACGGTCTGCGCATCCGAATGCGAACCATCCTGAGCCGGGGCCGCAACTTGTTGCGGCGCGTAGGGACTTATTAGGGAAACTGCGGTCATTGACCCCTCCACTCCACTTAACACACTGGTGCCCACCACCTGCAAGGCATTAAGCGACCATGAATCTTAACAGGGCGTTAAAGCCGCCTGAAATCTGCGGCGAAGGTTAACAGATCCCCCGCCCCTTTTGGCGAGCCCTGGATGCATTCCGCGCGCATTCCATCACACGCGATACGGCGCGACTGCCCGCACCCCTCACGGCGAAAGCGGCGGCCGGTCATCAAGGGGATCGGGTCATGGCTTAAGCAGTCGCGTGAAGAGCGTGACGAGATAGTCTTCCGGGTGTGATCGAACGGCGGTCGCATCCGACATCAGCACCTCGACCTGGGCCGAAAAGTCGGCGTAGTGCTGCGTTGTGGCCCAGATCGAGAACACCAGATGGCGCGGATCGACCGGGCGCAGGTGGCCCGCCTCCATCCAGCTTCCGATCAGGTTGCATTTCTCATCGAACAGCGGCCGCAACTCGGACTCAAGATGCGGTCCGATGCGTGGCGCGCCCTGGATGATCTCGCCCGCGAAGAGCCGGCTTTCGCGTGGCATTTCGCGGGCCATCTCGACCTTGCGGCGGACGTATCGCAGGATCTCGGTCAACGGCTCTCCGTCCGGATCGAGCGCGCGCAGCGGGTCGAGCCAGGCATCCATCAGCCGGTTGAGCAGCGTGACGTGGATCTGGTCCTTGCCCTCGAAATAATAGAGCAGGTTGGGTTTGCTCAGTCCTGCTTCGGTGGCGATCTGGTCGAGCGTGGCCCCGCGATAGCCGTGCTGGGAGAAAACCTCGAGCGCCGCCTCCAGTATCCGCCGTCTGTTGCGGGTCTGGATCCGGCTCGGTTTCTTCGCGGCACCGTCTGGCAAGGGGATGTCTCTCCGGATCTGGCGTGCTTCAATTTTGCGCGCGGCTGTCGATGGTGCCGATAGCTTCGGAAGCGTTCAAAAGCAAATCTTGACAGCCATCAGGCTAGCCGCAATCGTACCTTTACCAAATGGTAAAAATTGACCGCAGGCGGCGAATTTCGGCGCGGGGAGATCGACGCGACATGACCGGACCCGGACAGAACCTGAAGATCGACGGGGACCGCCTCTGGGACAGTCTCATGGAGATGGCGAAGATCGGACCCGGCGTGGCGGGCGGCAACAACCGGCAGACGCTGACCGACGCGGACGCCGAGGGACGCACGCTGTTTCAGGCCTGGTGCGAGGAGGCCGGCTGTTCCATGGGGCTCGACCAGATGGGCAACATGTTCGCCCGGCGCGAGGGGAGCGATCCGGCGGCATTGCCTGTCTACGTAGGCAGCCATCTCGACACCCAGCCCACAGGTGGCAAATACGACGGGGTTCTGGGCGTGCTGGGCGGGCTCGAGATCCTGCGCACACTGAATGACCTCGGCATCAGGACGAAGCATCCGATCGTGGTCACGAACTGGACCAACGAGGAAGGCACGCGCTTTGCCCCGGCGATGCTGGCCTCCGGCGTCTTCGCCGGGGTCCATACGCAGGACTGGGCCTACGGTCGGGTGGACGCATCCGGCAAGAGCTTCGGCGAGGAGCTGGAGCGGATCGGCTGGAAGGGTGAGGAGAAGGTCGGGGAACGGAAGATGAAGGCGTTCTTCGAGCTGCACATAGAACAGGGCCCGATACTGGAGGCGGAGGGCAGGGACATCGGGGTCGTGACGCATGGCCAGGGGCTGAGCTGGACCCAGGTGACGGTGACCGGCAAGGATGCGCATACAGGCTCGACACCGATGCCGATGCGGTGCAACGCCGGGCTTGGAATGGCGCGGATCCTCGAGAAGGTCGACGAGATCGCCTGGTCGCACAAGCCCCATGCGGTGGGCGCGGCGGGGCATATCGACGTCTACCCCAACTCGCGCAACGTGATCCCCGGCAAGGTGGTGTTCACTGTCGATTTCCGCTCGCCCGACCTCGGCGTGATCGAGGACATGGAGATACGGCTGATGTCCGAGGCGAGACGCATCTGCGACGAGATGGGGCTGTCGGTCGGCTTCGAGAAGGTGGGCGGCTTCGATCCGGTGGCCTTCGACGAGACCTGCGTCGGCGCCATCCGCAACGCTGCCGAGCGGCTCGGATACAGCCACATGGACCTGATTTCCGGCGCCGGGCATGATGCCTGCTGGATCAACAGGGTAGCGCCGACGGCGATGGTGATGTGCCCCTGCGTCGACGGGCTGAGCCATAACGAGGCCGAGGATATATCGCGCGAATGGGCGACGGCGGGCGCGAACGTGCTGTTGCATGCGGTTGTCGAGACGGCCGGGATCGAGGCGTGAAGGGTTAGCCCGTCGCTGCCGGGATCCGAGGGGGCTCTGCCCCCGTCCCTGCGGGACTCCCCCGGGATACTTGTGAACAAAGGAAGCGGAACGCCGCGAGACATGGGAGAGACGGGATGAGCAAGGTGATCAAGGGCGGGACGGTCTGCACCGCGGACCGGGCGTGGAAGGCCGACGTGCTGATCGAGGGGGAGACCATCGCGCGGATCGGCGAGGACCTGAAGGGGGACGAATACATCGATGCGGAAGGGGCCTACGTGATCCCGGGCGGGATCGACCCGCATACCCATCTCGAGATGCCTTTCATGGGGACGACGGCGGCGGAGACCTTCGAGAGCGGGACCTGGGCCGCGGCGGTTGGCGGCACGACGATGATCGTGGATTTTTGCCTGCCGGGCGCGGATGGCAGCATCAAGAACGCGATCAACGAATGGCACCGCAAGTCGGCGCCGCAGATCTGTTCGGACGTCGGGTATCACATGGCCATCACCGCCTGGAACGAGACGGTGTTCGACGAGATGAAGGACGCCGTTGAGATGGGCGTGAATTCGTTCAAGCATTTCATGGCCTACAAGGGCGCGCTGATGGTCGAGGATGACGAGATGTTCGCCTCCTTCCAGCGTTGCGCGGAGCTTGGCGCGCTGCCGATGGTGCATGCGGAGAACGGCGACGTCGTGGCGGCGCTGCAGGAGAAGTATTTCAGCATGGGCATGACCGGGCCCGAAGCGCATGCCTATTCCCGGCCTCCGGAGGTCGAGGGCGAGGCGGCGAACCGGGCGATCATGATCGCCGATGCCGCCGGTGTGCCGCTCTACATCGTGCATGTGTCCTGCGAACAGGCGCATGAGGCGATCCGGCGCGCCCGCCAGAAGGGGATGCGGGTCTATGGCGAGCCGCTGATCCAGTTCCTGACCCTCGACGAAAGCGAATATTTCAACACCGACTGGGACCATGCGGCGCGGCGCGTCATGTCGCCTCCGTTCCGGTCGAAGGATCATCAGGACAGTCTCTGGGCCGGGCTGCAAGCCGGATCGCTGCAGGTCGTCGCGACGGATCATGCGGCATTCACGACGGCGCAGAAGCGCGCGGGAAAGGACGATTTCCGGATCATTCCGAACGGGTCGAACGGGCTTGAGGAACGCCTGGCCGTGCTTTGGACGACGGGCGTGGAAACCGGCCGGCTGACGCCGAGCGAGTTCGTCGCCGTGACCTCGACCAATGTCGCCAAGATCCTCAACATCTACCCGCGCAAGGGGGCGCTGGTGGAGGGTGCGGATGCGGATATCGTGGTCTGGGATCCGAAGATCAGCAAGACCATCAGCCCGTCGAACCATCACTCGGTGCTCGACTACAACGTCTTCGAGGGTTTCGAGGTGACGGCGCAAAGCCGCTACACCCTGAACCGGGGCGAGGTGATCTGGGCCTGGGGGCAGAACTCGCAGCCCAACCCGGGGCGCGGGCGGTTCATTCCGCGTCCGGCTTTCTCCTCGGCGGCGGCGGCGCTGTCGAAGTGGAAGGAGCTGAACGCGCCGAAGATGATCCAGCGCGATCCGCTGAACATTCCGGCGGGGATCTGAGGCAGTGCGGGTTTCCTCGAACAAGCGGGCCGGAGCTTGAGTTTGCTGTCCTGGCCGAATGCACCTGACGCAGCGAACCGCTGGTCGAACCATGCCGCCATTCAGGCCAGGAACCTGGCCGGATCGGGCGCGCCTGCAGAGCTCGGGTCTCGGGACCAGAAGAGTGGAAGCGGCCAGTGGTGACCGTGACAGTACCGGAAGCCGCTATTTCCGCCCGTCATCTCAACCTGACCTTCCAGACGGGCGACGGTCCTGTCCATGCGCTGAAGGACATAAATCTGGATGTCGCCAAGGGTGAGTTCGTCAGCTTCATCGGCCCGTCAGGTTGCGGCAAAACGACCTTCCTGCGCGTGATGGCGGATCTCGAGCAGCCGACGGATGGCCGCATCACGGTCAACGGTGTCTCGCCTGACGCGGCGCGCAGGGCGCGAGCCTACGGCTACGTGTTCCAGGCGGCGGGGCTCTATCCCTGGCGCACCATCGGAGGCAATATCCGCCTGCCGCTTGAAATCATGGGCTATTCAAAGGCAGATCAGGCTGAACGGGTCGCCCGCGTGCTGGAGCTGGTCGAGCTTCAGGGCTTCGAGCGCAAGTATCCCTGGCAGCTTTCGGGCGGCATGCAGCAGCGCGCCTCGATCGCCCGGGCGCTGGCCTTCGACGCCGACATCCTGCTCATGGACGAACCTTTCGGCGCTCTCGACGAGATCGTGCGCGATCACCTGAACGAGCAGTTGCTGCGGCTGTGGGCGCGTACGGGAAAGACCATCGCCTTCGTCACCCACTCGATCCCGGAAGCGGTGTATCTGAGTACGAAGATCGTGGTGATGAGCCCGCGCCCGGGGCGTATCGCGGATGTGATCGACAGCCCGCTGCCGCGTGAGCGCCCGCTTGGTATTCGCGACACGCCGGAGTTCCTCGAAATCGCCCACAGGGTGCGTGAGGGGCTGCGCGCCGGGATGGAAACGTGACGCCCCGACGGGCCAGGGCGGCAGATGTTTCCGCGATGGCGGCGGTCGTCAACGGCTGGATCGACGCGACGCCGTGGATGCAACGCGATCTGCCCGCGGAAGAAATCGCGGCGATGATCGCCAGAGGTTTGACGCAGCGCGACATGTGGGTGATCGGGGAGCCGGCGCAGGCCTATGTTTCTGTCGAGTCCGGTATCGGGCATGTCTGGGGGTTATATGCCGCCGCACCGGGGCAGGGCCTCGGCAAGCGGCTGATGGACCGGGTCAAGGAGGGCCGCGATTTCCTGTCCTTGAATCCCCATGTGCCGAACGTCCGCGCGCAGAGGTTCCATGCGCGCGAGGGCTTCGTGGCTATGGGCGAGGTGGAACCGGCTGGCGCCACCAGCCTGTCGCAGGCGCCGGCGCGCACGCGTACGGATATCCGCGAGTTGCGCATGGAGTGGCGGCGATGAAATCGGTCGTGCCGGTGCTTACCATCGTCGGAGCGCTTTTCGTGATCTGGTACGCGGCAGCGGTCTGGCTGAACGCCCAATGGGCCCGTGACACCGCTGCGCGCGCGGATCGTACGCTCAGCTTCTCAGAGCTTGTCGCCGATACGTGGTCGCAGGAAAAACCCAAGCTCCCGGCTCCGCATCAGGTGGCGGTCGAGTTGTGGGAAACGACTGTCGAAAAGAGTGTCACCTCCAAGCGCTCGCTGGTCTATCACGCATGGGTGACGCTGAGCGCGACATTGGCCGGCTTCGGCCTTGGAACGGCACTGGGGATCGCGCTGGCGGTAGGCATCGTGCACAATCGCACCATCGACATGTCGGTCATGCCCTGGGTGATCGCGAGCCAGACCGTCCCGATCCTGGCCATCGCGCCGATGATCATCGTGGTGCTCAATGCCGTCGGGGTGTCGGGGTTGCTGCCGAAGGCCGTAATCTCGATGTATCTGTCCTTCTTTCCCATCGTGGTCGGCATGGTGAAGGGTTTGCGCAGCCCGCAGGACATGCAGCTGGATCAGATGCGGACATGGAACGCGAGCGGGTTCCAGACCCTGTGGAAACTCCGGCTTCCGGCATCGATGCCCTATCTCTTCACGTCGCTCAAGATCGCCGCCGCGGCCTCACTGGTTGGCGCCATCGTCGGAGAACTGCCCACCGGAGCCGTCGCCGGTCTCGGGGCGCGGCTGCTGGCGGGAAGCTACTACGGGCAGACCATACAGATCTGGTCGGCGCTGGTGATGGCGGCGATCCTGGCCGCCGCGATGGTCGCGCTTATCGGTCTCGCGCAACGCATCACGCTGATGCGCATGGGGATGGCGAGGTGACGGGCTGGGTCGTCTTCGGCTTCGCCGTCTGGGCGCTTGGCTGGGCAGCCAACGTGTGGCTCGCGCGGCGTCGCCCCAGCCGGGCAACGGCGCTTCTGGTTCCCGCGATCTTCGGGCTGACCCTGCTGTGCATCTGGGAGGGCTTCGTGCGCGGGTTCGCCATCAACCCGGTGCTGCTTCCCGCGCCCTCCGACATCGCGGCCCGCATGGCGCAGTCGACCGCCATACTGTGGGAGGATTTCGTCCAGACCGTCATCAAGGGCGCACTGTCGGGCTATGTCATCGGATGCTCAGCGGCCTTTGTCACCGCCATCGCAACCGACCGCTTTCCTTTCCTGCAGCGCGGTCTGCTGCCGGTCGGAAATTTCCTGGCCGCGCTTCCCATCATCGGTCTGGCTCCGATTCTGGTGATGTGGTTCGGCTTCGACTGGCAGTCGAAATCCGCGGTCGTCGTCGTCATGGTGTTCTTCCCGATGCTGGTGAACTGCGTGCAGGGGCTTCGCGATACCGACGCCATGCAGCGCGACCTCATGCGTACCTACGCCGCAGATTATTGGACAACTCTCGTGAAGCTGCGGCTTCCGGCCGCCATGCCCTTCATCTTCAACGGGCTGAAGATCGCCTCGACGCTTGCGCTGATCGGAGCGATCGTTGCGGAATTCTTCGGCTCTCCCATCCGCGGGATGGGCTTCCGCATCTCGACGTCGGTGGGGCAGCTTGCGCTCGATCTCGTCTGGGCGGAAATTGTCGTTGCCGCACTGGCCGGCTCGGCCTTCTACGGGGCGGTGTCCCTGATCGAACGGGCGGTGACCTTCTGGCACCCGTCCCAACAAAACTGAAGAAAAGAGATCAACAAGGAGTATGCAAATGACCAGCAAGACATTCGCCGCCGCGGCCGTCGCCGCAACCATCCTTGGAGGCGGGGTACAGGCAGCGGACGACATGACCCTGCAGCTCAAATGGGTCACCCAGGCGCAGTTCGCGGGCTATTATGTCGCGCTCGAGAAGGGCTTCTACGAGGAGGAAGGCCTTGACGTGACCATCAAGCCGGGTGGGCCGGACATTGCCCCGGTGCAGGTCCTGCTTGGCGGTGGCGCCGACGTGATGGTCGACTGGCTGCCATCGGCGCTTGCCGCCCGCGAGAAGGGCGCGCCGATCGTCAACATTGCCCAACCCTTCGCGTCCTCCGGCCTGATGCTGACCTGCCTGAAGGAGCATGGCATCACCTCTCCCGCGGATTTTCCCGGCCACACGCTTGGGACATGGTTCTTCGGCAACGAGATCCCGCTGTTTTCATGGATGGGCAAGCTTGGATACCCGACGGATGGGTCCGAGGGCGGCGTGACGATACAGAAGATCAACTTCAACGTCGATCCGCTGCTCCAGAAACAGGTCGAGTGCGCGACGACCATGACCTACAACGAATACTGGCAGGTGATCGACGCGGGGCTCACGCCAGAGGATCTGGTGGTCTTCAAATACGAGGACGAGGGCATCTCGACGCTTGAGGACGGGCTCTACACCACCGAGGAAAAGCTTGCCGACCCGGCCGAGGTGGACAAGCTTGTGCGCTTCGTGCGCGCCTCGATGAAGGGCTGGAAATACGCCGAAGCGAACCCTGACGAAGCCGCCGAGATCGTGCTGGAGTATGACGAGACCGGCGCGCAGACCGAAGAGCACCAGAAGCGGATGATGGGCGAGATCGCCAAGCTGACGGCCGGCTCTGACGGCGCGCTGGACGAGGGGGCGTTCGACCGCTCGGTCCAGATCACCATGGAAGGCGGCATGATCACCAAGGAACCGGAAGGCGCATTCACCCATGAGATCACTGAAAAGGCGCTGAACTGATCGGTCTTGTGATGCCGGTCTGACCGGTTTCGTCGATCCGGGCGGCGTCACTGGCGCCGCCCCTTTCGCGCAAAGTCGTCGCGATCAGTCCTCGTGCCTCAGCCTTGGGAGCGGCGCGGTCCCTCAGCGCATCCGGTCCTTCCATCATGCGCTTGTCAATCGCGCGGCACGCGCCCGAAACGGGACTGCTTCACATCGGGAGGGTATGGAGATTCAGAGAACGGTGACAACGGTTCCGATGGGGACGCGGTCGTACAGGTCGATCACGTGCTCGTTGATCATCCGGATGCAGCCGTTCGAAACCGATTGCCCGATGCTGGAAGGCTGGTTGGTGCCGTGGATCCTGAAGAACGTGTCCTTGCCGTCCTGGAACAGATAGAGGGCGCGGGCGCCAAGGGGGTTTGAAGGACCGCCGGGGTCCGCATTCTCGTTCCCGATGAAGCGTTGGTACGTGACCGGATCGCGTTCGATCATCTCGGGTGTCGGGCGCCAGGTGGGCCACTCCTTCTTGACGTCGATTGTCGCGGTGCCCTGGAATTCGAGACCGGCGCGGCCCACACCCACACCATACCGTATCGCCCTTCGGTCTTCCGTGACGAAATAAAGATAATACTGCCGCGGCACGATCAGCATCTGGCCCGGCGCGAACTGCTCCTTGATCCGGACGAATTGCGGACGCGGATCGAAAGGGGCTGCCTGCGCCTCGACCATGCAGGGCAGCGCGGTTGCGGCAAGGGCACTGGTCAGGAATGTGCGTCTGTGCATTTCATGCTCCGGCTTTTCGGCAGAAACATGCCGAACTACGTGAATATAACCGGCCATGACGAGGCCGGAACAAAAAAACCGGCGCTCCCGCAGGGAACGCCGGCCGGATTCGGGCCTGCTTCAGCGACTGAAATCAGGCGAGGGCGAGATTCGAAGCCGATTCGCGGCCGTCACGGCCGGTCTCGATGTCGAAGGTCACCTTCTGATTATCGGCAAGGCCGGTCAGCCCGGCGCGCTCGACGGCAGAGATGTGGACGAAGATGTCCTTCTTGCCGCCATCGGGGGCTATAAAGCCGTAGCCTTTTGTGGTGTTGAACCATTTCACGGTGCCAGTGGCCATGCCGTGGTCTCCTTAGTGAATGCCATCCGCGGAGATGCGATGGCCCGGCGCGTCGGTCTGGATCGAAACCTGATCGCCTTTCGCGGGAGACAGAGGGTCGACTTAGAATAACGGTAGCGGCAACTGTTATGCCGAATTTGCACGCGTCTGGCAAGTGGTACGCAATCAACGCTACGCGACACGGGAATCTTTTTCCGGATCCTCGTGCGTGTCCCGGGTGTCCTCGGCGGCCATGCGTTCGGTCACGGTATCGGTTTCCCAGGCACGAATGGCCAGCTCATGCGCCTTTCGCGCCGCGGCCATCTTTCTTGCCTCGCGAACGGCACCGATGGCCAGCAGGCTGGCGGCGACGACGAAGGCGACCACGGCGTAGACTGCAAGGCCCCCAACCAGGCCTGTTCCGAAGAACATCCAGGATATCAGAAAGGCGGAAAAGCCGCATACGCCGGCCAGAATTACCGAAACTATCGCCATGAGAAGGCTCCTTTCGTTGGCATGCGGTATAGGGGCACGGCATGAATAGCAGGTTAACCGGGGGTGAAATGAAGAAGGGCGCGCTGTCCAAACTGGCTGTCTCCGGAGCCGAACTGGTGGTGCGCGTCACGCCCAGTGCCCGGAGCTCCGCGATCACGATCGTGGATGGCGGAGTGCAGGTCAGGGTGACGGCGGCGCCCGAGGGAGGGAAGGCGAATGCGGCGGTCCGGGCGGCCCTGTCGAGAGCGCTCGGCATTCCCGCGTCACGCCTTTTCCTCATCCGGGGCGAGACCTCGCGGACCAAGGTTTTTCGCATTGGGTGAGGCAAGGTGATTCGCTTCGGGTTGAGCCCGTGCGGCGAAAAATCTACTCGGGGTAGTTTTCCGCTACCGGGAAGCGTACGCTACCCGACTTGCTCAGGATCCATGCCCTCTGGTTAACGATAACATGCGCATTCGGTGATCTTTATTACTTACGGGAATATACTTCAGGGATAGGATTCTGGTGTGGTCCGGCGAGTTTTGCGGTTCGGGCCGGTGAGTGGAGTACGAGTTATGGTTTCCGATGACATGGTGAACTTGTTCGTCTATTTCAGGCAACCGCCCGTCGCCAGGGCGAAGGCGTCGGGCACGGCGCCGGGCCCCTCGGGACCGGAACTGTGGCGGTTCACGGATTTCGCAGCGATCTAGCCCGCCTGTAGCGGCGGGTGTTTCAAGTGATTTCAGCGATGCTGCTGCCCTGAGCGCGGCATTGCGTTCAGTGCGTTCGATCCCGTCAGCGTCCGGGCAGGGTCCTAGCCGCGGAAGCCCGTGCTGAGCACAACCGGCACGATGAGGTCTTCCTCGTCCGTCAGGTGACGCTCGAGAAGCTTTCCGAAACCGGCCAGGCGCCCCTCGAAGTCGGTTGTCTCCTCTCCGCCGGGGCCTGCCCGCAACACCGCGTTCGCACCGTCCGCGAATTCCGCCAGCAGCCCATCCATCGCTTCGTGATCGCTTTCCAGCAGGTCAAATCCCCGGACGAGCCGATCGTCCAGTCTGACCAGCTGCGGAAAGTAGTGATGGTCCTCGATCTGGTGGTGCCCATGAAGCTGTTCGAGCAGCATGCCCCCGAGCCGGGACAGCCTGGGCGCGTAGCTGTCGAACGAGATTTTCCGGTCTACGACTGCCTCGAGATCGGTCTGCAATTGCCCCATCAGGTTGCGGAACATCAGGTGTCGCTGCATCCAGAAAGAGACGAGCCCCTGGAAGTTCTGGTGCCCTTCCCACTCTTCCCTTGGAAAGCGCTCGTAAAGCACCCTCAGGGCATCGGGCAATCCGGCCCGGCTGGACAGCGCAAGTGCGTCGTCGCGATCGGCGCCCACGGGCAGGGAGGAAGGGTCTTCGGTCATCGGTGCGCGGTCCCTTTCGGTTGCCGCCAACCTAGCCGCGTGGTCGGAATGGTCCAGAGCGCCCATGCGGTTTTCTCTCCGTAACACCAAATTAACCAAGGTTGACCAAGGATGCGTGCCGGAGGTGACCGAATTGGGACGCATCATCATACTTGTCCTGGCAATGAGCCTCGCCTCGGCAGCGCCGGCGCTTTGCGGGGCATGGATGCGGGAAGAAGGCACCGGTTTCTTTTCCAGTTCGATCGAACACGACGGCAACGATCAGGGCAACAACACCACCTTTCTCGAATTCGGCCTCAGGCCGGATCTTACGATGGGTGTCGACATCTCGATCGAGCTGTTTCCGGAAGCCACCAGCACCAGTTACGCCGGCTTCTTTCTCCGCCGGCCTCTGGGGAATGCGGATGGCACGAACCGCTGGGCCTGGAGACTGGGGGCTGGCGCGGCCTGGCACCGTTCGCTGACACAGCCATACCTCGAGGCCGGGCTGCACTGGGGCCGCGGGATCGAGGCCTTCGGACAGTATGGCTGGGCCGCGGTCGACAGCACGGTCAAGTTCGAGACGGTTTCGGGCGACCAGATCCTCAAGCTCGACGGGACGCTGGGGCTGGGTATCACCGAGCGATACAAGGGGATGCTCCAGTTGTTTCTCGACTATGACCTCGACAGGCTGACGACCAAAGTCGCCCCATCGCTCCTGTGGGAGCCAGAGGGCTTCGGCGACTTCACGTTCCAGTTCGGGGCCGTGATCGACACTGACGATCAAAGTCAACCCACGCTCAAGATCGGGATCTGGCGCGAGTTCTGAGGCTCAGGCGTCGATACGCAACGTCAGCTGCACTTCTCCGCGCAGCGGTTCTTGCCATACGAGATGCGCGTCGGATCCGTCCCCGCCCATGCCGGCAAGCGCATGGGGGACGGTGAAGCGGATGTCATTTGAGGCATTGCGTACCGGTCCCATCGCCACCACGGCGTCGACCGAGCGCAGCGCGGCCCCGAACGGTAGAAGGCTTCCGGTGCCGACCACCCATGTGGCGGCCTCGGTCGGCTGGACATGGCGCAGCGACAGAGGGCTCGACACCTGCAGGGCGACGTTGTGAAACGAGTTCCCCGAGAAGGTGACGTCCTTGAATCGGGCGAAATTCATCCCCGCGATGGAGCTGTCGATCTTTTCCACGCGGTCGATGCCGCTGTCTTGGCTGCGGAAGTGGTTACCCGTGATCTGTACGCCCGCGAGGAAGTGCCCGGCTCCGTAGGGCTTCACCACGATATAGGTGAACCAGGCGGCCACATCGGCCGAATAGAAGATGTTGTTTGAGAGGGTGAGTGCCGAGAAGGAGAATTCGCTTGCGAAATCCGGCTCGGCATCGTGCTCGTTGGTCCATTCGACAAAGCAGTTGTCGATGTAGTTTCCGGTCACGACCGACAGGGTATGCGATCGCGCGAGGATCAGACCGGCACTGCGGATGCCGCCCGGGACCGCGTCGCCCTGGAAGAAGTGGTTGCCGGTCACGATGTTGTTCGATCCGCCGAGCAGCGCGAAATGCCGGAAGCGGGTAGCGCGGTTGTCGCGCAGCTTCACGTCGTTCGCGTTCGTGTTCAGCGCGATGCTGATGCGGTCCGGCACGTCGAGACTGTCTTCCGATGAGAGGAACTGACAGCGGTCCACCTGGAGGCCCTGGCATCCTTCACCGCAGGACGAGAGTCCGCGTTGGCGCGGCCGCGAGATCGCGCAGTCCTGGATCTGGAACACGCGGCCCGCCGGAGCGAGCATGACGCCGTTCGCGACGCCGCTGCATTGCAGCTCGACGTCCGCCAGAGTGAACTTGCTGAGCGCAGAGAAACCCGAGAAATCCAGCATGTAGCGAAATCGGGTGAACGTGTAGCTCTGCGAGGCCGCCGCGCCGTGAAGGGCATCGCTGAGCGTGATCTGCTGGGCGCCGATGTTGACCTCGCGCACATAGACCTCGCGTCCGACGCCGGCGCCGGTGACCAGCGCGCCGACCTTCACGTTGGCGACGTTGACCACATCACTGAGGATCTTGGGGTCGGCCACGGAATAACTGGCCTGCGATGTGACCGTGCCCTGATCCCAGTCCGACGTACCCTGCGCCTCGAGCTGGCCGTTTCGGATCACCCGTCTGGTGGCATAGCTGTCGCGGTTGGGAACGGCCGCACGCATGTCGATGGGCCCGCTCACCGCGATCTTGCGGCCGCAAAGATCGAAGGTATCGTGATCGACGTTGTTCAGGAGCGCCTGGAAACCTTTGCGAAAGGCCGTCTCCTCGTCCTTGAAGGCCTCATGGTAGCTGGCGAAGTCGAAATTGCGGCGCAACAGCAGGATGGCCGAGACAGGCATCGAAACCCTGCCTTCGAACCGGGCCGGCACGTCGAAGGTGACGTCCGAATTCAACCGATAGGTCCCCTTGGGGACGAGGATCGTCCGCCCGGCGGCGGCGAGGTTCGCGGCCTCGAAAGCGGCGGTGTCATCGGTGCTGCCATCCCCGATCGCTCCGAAGTCGCGAACGTCCACAAGTGCGAGCATGTCGCGCAGGAAGGCCGAGGTGATGTCCTCGATGACCAGATCGTCGATACGAACCACGCCGCCGTTCTGCCCGGTCAGGTCGAGCCCGAAATGGCCGTAGAGCGCGGCTGGCCCCCAGACGAGATCGACGCCGCCGCGCTGACCCGCGCCCACGATCGCGCTGACCTCGGTAACGGTGCCGTAGGATTCCAGCGCAACGCCGGGCCCCGTCACCGTCACGCCGGGAACCGGATTGCCGCCGGCACCACCGGCGAAGGCCGCGATGCGCACCGTGGGAAGGTTGCCGCTGATTGCCTTCACGCGCGCGGTGATGCGGAGGTAGCAGCCCGGAAGCAGGGGCGTTTCGCCCATGTAGCGCAAGCGCTCGGTCCCGCTGGTCTTCAGAAGTTCGAGGCACCCGCCGAAGTCGGGATCGGCGGGAACGAAGGCGGCATTCCCCGCGGTGCTGTAGGTATCCGATCCTGGCGTGCCGTCGCCTCTCGACCAGACGTCGAGCCCGTCCGCGAAGGCTGGCGGCATCAACTGGACGCCGTCTGTGATCGCCTTGTTCATGTGATAGCCCCTTGTTCCGCTGCCCGCTTGCCGACGTTCGCGCGACCGCTGCCGCAGCCAGGCGGGCGTGATCCCGCGCCCGGCGGGAATGCTGCCGGAGCGGTCCGAGGAGATATCAACGCGAAGTTAAGGCCGCCTCACAGCACCGTTACGATGCACCCGTGGCCACGACGCTCAGATGCGGACGATGTGGTTGTCCCAGGCCAGCGCCTCGCGGTTGCCCGCGAGCACCTCGTTGCGGCCGAGCATGAATATCCCGCCGGTGCCGGTGGTGGCCAGAAGACCCTCACCCTGCGCGCTCAGCCCGCTCACGTCCGCAGCGGCGAATTCCCAGTCGAAGGCTCCGCTCGCGGCATCGTAGACATGCACAAGACCGCCGTGAGAAGACGACACCGCCACGCTGCGGCCGTCTCCCGAGAAGGAAACGCTCGCGCCATAGCCGTCCATCCGGGACTGCTCGGCGGTTTCGCGCGACAGAAGGCTCGGGGTTTCGCCGCGACGATGCAGGCCGAGGATGGGTGCCACGACATCGGGATCGCCTTCCCACTGCATGGCGAACGCGACGAGACCATCCGCGCGCAGCGACAGGTGGCGGATCGAATTGTGATGCAGCTCGGGCGCAAGCTCGACGGTCTCGAGCACCCCTCCCGAAAGGTCGAGATAGGCGAGGTTGGGTTTCATCGTCGGCAGGTTCAGCTTGGCCCTGCCGCTGTCCGGATGCGTGTCGATCCCGCCATTGGCGACAACGAGCACATTGCCGTCCGGCATGAGGGCGACGTCATGCGGGCCGATGCCGGCAGACGGGAATTCCCCTGCACGCGCATAGTCCTTCGCGGCGTCCCAGACGCCGATGACCCCGCGGCCCGCCCCGTAGTCGTTCTCGGGTGTGAAGAGGTAGCGACCGTCCTGTGAAAACACGCCGTGGCCCATGAAATGGCGTCCCTCGGGCGAGGCGAGGCTGGCCGTGACACCACCGGTCGAGCAGTCGAGGATCACCGCGAAAGTGCCCGGCCGGCGGGCAAAGGCGACGGTTTCGGGGCGATGGGGATGCGCCGTGGCGGCGTGGCCCCGGCCGGGAAGGGGAACGGAAAAGACCGGCCGGCCATCGGAGTCCAGCCCGAAGAGGCGGTAGGCGCCGCCCGGCATCTTGGCGGCCGAGATGTAGGACGGGTTCCCGGCCTCGGCCCAGCCCGGCTTCGGCAATGCGCCGGTGGCAAGCAGCCCGGCCAGAAATCGGCGGCGTGTCGCCATTTCAGTCTCCGTCCAATGCGTTGAAGCCCGGCGCGACGCCGAGCGCGGCGCCGAGTTCGGGCAGATATCTTTCACGGATCTCGTCGAAAGCCTGATAGAGGACTTCGACGCGCAACCGGGACTGCGGCTCGGCAACGCCGGCAAAAACCGGATCGTCGAGCGTCAGGGCCTTGTCACGGGCATTGTCGAAGGCCCGGTCCAGGGGCGGCCAGGCAGCGGGCTCGCCCTCCGACAACAGGCCCGCCAGTTCATGGGTGGCCTCAAGCGACAGGACCACATGCCGCAGCGAGCGACCGGACCGGCGCGCTTCGGCCCGCGATGGGTAGGATTTCTCGAATGTCCCAAGCGGCCGGCCGATGCGCGTGTCCTGGGTGAACTGAAGCCCGGTCGCGATTGCCTTGTAGAGCTCCTGCAGCGCCTCGTCTTCGGAGCGGTAGACGGTGTTCCCGGGCGCGCCGGCGGTGGTCAGCAACGCGGCGTAACGTTCCTGCCAGTCGGACAGGATCGCCTCCGAGGTCGCGGAGATATCGCGTGCGACGGCCTCTACCAGTGCGCAGTGATAGGCCGGATCCCCCGCCACGCTCAGGCTGTCGTCGTAAAGCAGATATTCCAGCGCGTAGAACCCCCGGCCGGCGACCGAGACATGCGCAAACGCCTCCTGCGTCGCGACGGCCGGATCCTCTTCCGCGATCAACGTGCCGAGCGTCCTCGGGGTAAAGCCGCGCACATCCGGCCAGAAGGCCAGGGCAAAGGCGCGGTCGCCGACTTCGGTCGGCCCGAAGCGCAGGTGGCTGACCCTGATCCAGGCATCGAAGGCATCGTTGTAGGCCTCCCGCAGACCGGGACTTTCCGGTGCGCAATCCTGGCGGGCGCGCTCTTCCAGCACCTTGGCGTCGGCCGCGAGACGGCCAAAGCCGGGCAGGATGTGTTTCGCGACCACCGTTTCGACCGTGGCATTGCCGCACCATGCAGGGGCGGCGAGCAGCAAGGCCAGGGGCAGGGCGGCGAGGCATCTCATGTCAAAGACTTTCCAGAAAACGGATCAGGGCGTCACGGTCGGGCTTGGGCATCTCGACGACGGAATCCCGCGCGGCCTGTGCTTCACCTCCATGCCAGAGTATCGCTTCGAGAAGGCTCCGTGCCCGTCCGTCATGCAGGAAATAGCTGTGTCCGCTGACCTGTTCCGTCAAACCGATGCCCCACAGGGGCGGGGTGCGCCATTCCGTTCCGGAGGCACGGCCTTCGGGCCGGTGATCGGCCAGGCCCTCGCCCATGTCGTGCAGAAGCATGTCGGTGTAGGGCCAGATCAACTGGAAGCTCTGTTCGGGACGATCCTCGAGCCGGTGCGTGACGAAGGTGGGATGATGGCAGGCCGGGCAGCCGGTTTCGTAGAAGACCCGCTTGCCTTCCAGCACCTGCGTGTCGCTGACCGAGCGGCGCGCCGGAACGGCGAGGTTCCGGCTGTAGAATGTCACGAGCGCGAGGCCTTCGTCATCGATTTCCGTCACGCGCTCGTCGCCATCGCCATGCGGTCCCGCACGGCAGGCGCTCTCGTGCTCGGTGCATTCCCCCCAAGGGGCGGGGAAAAGAGGCGACGAGATGCCGATGTCCCCGGCGAAGGCGCTGGCGGATTGTTCCCGGATCGTCGGCGCTCCGGCCTTCAATCCGAAGCGGCCAAGCATGGGCATGTCGTACTCGGCCGAGGGCACGATATTCGCGCGGCCCGAGATGCCGTCGCCATCCGCGTCCGCGGGATCCTCCAGGGCGAGGATGTCGGCGGCCGGCACGGCCTCGAGCAGACCCAGCCCGATCATCTGCGGCGCGACACGGGGGCTCAGCATGGCATCGGCGTGCAGCGGACCATAGCCGAGATCCGCTGCGGTATATGTGGGGCGACGCAGCGAGACGGTGTCGCCGCCGGACAGCGCGACGGTCTCTTCCGTATAGTCGATCTGAAGCCTGTATTCGGCGGGAACGCCCGGCAGCGCGAAGTCCTGAAGTTGCGCGCCGTAAACCGGGTCGGGCACCGTAGCGAGGTAATCCTCGATCTCGTGCGTATGGGGCCCCGGATCGCCGGGAATCGAAACGCGCAGGAACATCGACACGGCTGTGTCCTGCGGCCCTTCCGGCGGATGGCCACGCCCGTCCTTGAGGTGGCAGCGCTGACAGGAGCGGGCATTGTAGAGCGGCCCGAGCCCATCGGAGGCCAGCGTGGACGAGGGGGCGGAAACCCAGATCTTGCGAAACAGACCGTTGCCGACCTTGAAGTTCAGCTCGTCCTCGAAGCTGAGATTTGCCGACGGCTGCGAAAACGCGTCAGCGTTGCGTCGCGCGCGAACGGTCGCGGCCCCGCCGGGGCGTTCCTCGAACTTCTGGGCCTTGCCGAAATCCGTTGCCGGGCGTGTCGCAGCCTCGGTCCGCGCAAGCTCGTCCTGGGTGCGGGGGGTGATGTTGAGATGCGGTTCGTCAAGGACGCCCGCAAGGGCGCCGGAGGCCGCGAAAACGATTGCCGTAAGCATGCCGTAGCGATGCGAATGAAGCATGGTTCACACTTCTTCAAGCTTGGCGCGAGGCGCCCGGGCAAAGGTCGGTTTTCGCGGCCCAGCCGTCTATTCGGACTCTGCGTCGTCCATTGAATCGGCATTGAGCTGGCTGTACCGCGCCTCGCCGATCCGTCCCAGCAGATCGAGTTGGGTCTCGAGGAAGTCGATATGCCCTTCCTCGTCCTTCAGCAGATCCTCGAACAGCTTCTTGCTGACGAAGTCGCTGACCTTGTCGCAGTGGATATAGGCCTCGGTGTAGAGTTTCCGGGCGTCGTGCTCCGCCGCGAGATCGCATTCCAGCGTCTCCTTGGGCGTCTGGCCGATGCGCAGCGGATCGAGCTTCTGGAGGTTCGGATGACCGTTCAGCATCAGGATGCGCGCGATCAGCTTGTCCGCATGGTGCATCTCTTCGATGCTTTCCTCGCGGCTCTTCTTCGCCATCCGGCCCAGTCCCCAGTCTTCCTGCATGCGGTAGTGAACCCAGTACTGGCTCACCGCGGTAAGTTCGCTCCGCAGCGCCGCATTGAGGTATTCAATTACTTTCTTGTCGCCTTCCATTTCGGCCTTCCTGTGTTACTCCAACCCTCGGCCTGAGGGTACGGAGTTCCATGGGAACTTCCAACCGGTCATTTGCGCGCATCGTGGCGAGGAACAGCGGCATGCAGCCGCCGCAATCCGCGCGTTTGCCAAGGGCGTGATAGATGCGCCCGGGGGTGATGATCGTCCGCTCGTCCGAGGCGCGCATCCAGTCGATGGCCGCGTGAATGTCACGGTCGGTGATGTGCTGGCAGTGGCAGACGATCATGCGATTGACCTCACGTGAGAGGCGCACCCGGATGGGGTGCGCCGTGCGTCGTCATTGAAAGACCGCGTCGGGGTCGTCGAGGCTGTCGGAGCCTTCGAAGGCGATCTGGTCGATGCCGATCGCGCCGACGATGCGCTCGATGGTGCGGGTCTGGTCTATCAGCGCGTTGACGCCGCCCATGACAAGCGCCTCACCGCTTTCGTTGCCGCGTTCGAGCATCTGGTCGTAGGCGTATCCGGCTTCTGCCGCCGTCTTGATCCGGCCGAGCGCGCGCATGGTGTCCGCCAGCTTGGACTTCATTTCGGCATCGAGCGCCGGATCGCTTTTCGCGACCAGATCCGAGAGCGAGGGCCCGGAGACCAGCGAGCCGTCAGAGCGGACGTACTGGCCGAGGTAGACGTTCTGGACCCCCATCCCGTCGTAGTAATGGCTGTTGTGGGTATTGTCGGAGAAGCAGTCATGCTCTTCCTCGGGGTCGTTCAGCATGAGCCCAAGGCGCATGCGCTCGCCCGCCTGCTCGCCGTAAGACAGCGAGCCCATGCCGGTGAGCATGGCGGAAAT
The DNA here is from genome assembly GCF_040801785.1 of Sulfitobacter sp. LCG007. Lineage (NCBI taxonomy): Bacteria > Pseudomonadati > Pseudomonadota > Alphaproteobacteria > Rhodobacterales > Roseobacteraceae > Roseobacteraceae bacterium LCG007. Next base: position 391,073 of record NZ_CP161805.1, read on the forward strand.
GCCGGCGTCCTCGTCCCCGGTCAGGGCGGAACGCGCGTCACCCCCGTCGGCCCACTGCGCGGCCATCCATTCCAGATCGCTGACCAGCAGATCGGTGGCGGCGGTCAGGTAGGCCGCGCGCCGGTCGCAGTTGCCGTTGCTGCACTCATCGCCCTGCGCATAATCGGTCCAGGGCCGCGCGCCCGCTCCGGGTGCGTGCCCATTCAGGTCCTGTCCCCAGAGAAGAAATTCGATCGCGTGATAGCCCGTCGCCACGTTGGATTCGACACCGTCCGCCTCCTGCAGGGTTTCCTCGAGCAATGCCGGGGTTATCTCGGACGCGTCCACGCTCTCGCCGGAGAGCTCGAAGCTGGGGTTCGCGATGACATTCAGTGCCGCAAGCGCATTTTCGTCCGTTGCCCCGCCGTAGGATGCGTCGACATAGTCGATCAGTCCTTCGTCGAGAGGCCAAGCATTCACCTTGCCTTCCCAGTCATCGACGATGGGATTACCGAAGCGGAATACCTCGGTCTGCTGATAGGGAACGCGCGCCGCAAGCCATGCCGCCTTCGCCGCCTGCAGTGTTTCCGCGGAAGGCGTGTCGACAAGGGCCTGGACGGCGGTCTTCAGCGTTTTCGCGGTGGTGAGACTGTCGGAATAGCCCGCCTCCGCGATATCGGCGTAAGTCTCGATCACCGCGGATTTCTCCTGCGCCAGTACCGGCGCGGCAAGCGCCATGGCCGAGGCCGAGAGAACGAGTGTAAGGCGGGTCATCCGATTTCCTTTCAATGAACAGTCTTGCCTTGCGGCGCCGTGCCGGCCGTCACCGGGCAGGCCTGAAACATCGTCTTCAGCGCCAGACCGTACTCCATGGCGAGCGATGTCAGCGCCGGAGCGAGGTCGGCCCGGACTAGCAGCGTGGCAATCATCAGGGCCTCTTCGCGGTCGCCTTCGATCGCCGTGAGGATGAAGTTGCAGAAACAGGCCTCGTCCGAGCCCACGCAGGCGCAATTGACAGAGTGGCGCATCATCGGCCGCCGGCGGTGCTCGACGCACAGGCCAAAGAGATGCTCAAACGATTTCAGGGCGTTGCGCCCGCGCTCGGGCCCAAGGGCGTTGACGAAGTCGGTCCAGACCCGCGATTGTGATTCCGGCCCCTCGCACCAGAGGCGCAGATAGATGACCGCCGCCGCCTCGACTTCGGAGAGATCGGCGATCTGCGCGACCGGGGCGGCGCCGCGCTTTGCCGCGCACCCGCTCATTTCGTGAGAATGAGCTTGCCCGCGCGGGTGATCCGCAGGGTGTAGACCTGACCGTCCAGAACGATATGGGCGAGCCCCCCGGAGCCGGTCATGTGGCGCGCGTCGAAGACGGGAGTATCTTCCTGATGCGTCTGAGCCGTTGCGTTTTCGCGAATGTGTTTCATCGTCCAAGCTCCTGCCGACGCTCGACGCGGTCGAGGAGCCATTCGAGGTTGACGAATCCGGAGTGATCCGGCGCGTGAAGCAGATCGACAACATCCGCCCAGCACAGGGCGGGCTCTCTGATCGTATCCCCACGTGTCCCAACCTCGAGTCTTTCCCGTCGCATCGTCGCCAAAGCCTTGCGTGTGTTTCGATTCGGGCTTCCCGCCCGCAAGGACAGGTGGCTTGTACGTTCAGGAACCTGAGCGAATTGGTAAACTAAGTCAACCTGAGTTTTTCTGTCAGATTTGGGCCGAATGCCTGCAGCGTTTCAGGCGGGCGGAAGGTCGCAACGCGTGAGCGGGTCAGGCGCCGACGCTGCCCCTGTCGACAATCAGCACCGCAGCGATCCGCCAGCCTGCGCCGTCCCGGATCATCCGGTAGTCGAGCAGATGGGATGTCCCGTCCGCATCGATCACCATGACGCGCTGCCACAGGGCGCCATCCTCTTCGCGCAATCCAAGATAGCGGACTTCAGCGGGATGCCAGACCATGGGATAGCCCTCGGTCACCATCGTCCTGAAATTCTCGGGCGTGCGGAACATCTGCTGGAGTTGCGGGCTGGCGTACTCGAAGGCGCGGGCAAAGTCGTCTGCCCCGAACGCCTCGAACTGGCGGCTGATCGTGTCGCGGATCCCGGCCTCCTGATCCTGGGCGCTTGCCGGCATTGCCAGCCAGATCAGTCCTGCAACGATTGCTCCACGCATGCCGTGCCTCCCGCGACTTGCCCCGGAGGGTAAGTCACGCGGGCTGGCAGGCAAGGGTTTCACGCAGAGGTGACGAAAGCCCCTTCGAGCGCGCGATCGATCAGCTCGACCGTCTCGTCGACGCCGTATAGCGCGATGAAGCCGCCGAAGCGCGGCCCCTGGCTTGCGCCCAGCAGAACCTCGTAAAGCGCCGAGAACCACGCCCGAAGCGGGTCGAACCGATCGCGCCCGCATGCATAGACGATGGATTGCAGGGCCTCGTCCTCGACCGGTCCATCATAGGCGGAGAGCTGGTCGCGCAGATCGACAAGCGCCTCGCGCTCGGTTTGCGTCGGCGCGCGGAAGGACCGGGTCGGTTTGACGAAGTCGCGGTAGTATTTCACCGCGAAGCCCGCGGCCGCATCGAGGTCCGGGTTGGCTGCGGGCGACGCATCGGGTGCGTATCGCCGGATGAAACCCCAGAGCGTTTCCCTGTCCTCCGCGCCTGCAACCGACGCGAGGTTGAGCAGCATCGCGAAGGGCACGACCATTGTCGATGCCGGCACGTTGTGGCCGTGGATATGGAAAACCGGGTTCGCCAGCTTTCCGGCATCGTCCTGACCGGGATAGGCCCGCAGCTGCTGGTGATATTCGTCCACCGCCTTCGGGATGACATCGAAGTGCAGCCGCTTGGCGGTCTTGGGCTTGAGGAACATGTAATACGAGAGCGACTCGGTCGAGGCGTAGGTCAGCCACTCGTCAATCGAAAGCCCGTTGCCCTTGGATTTAGAGATCTTCTGGCCCTGGTCGTCGAGAAACAGCTCGTAGGTGAAATGTTCGGGTTTGCGCCCCCCGAGGATCTCGCAGATGCGGTCGTAGATCGGCGTGTTGGTCGAGTGATCCTTGCCGTACATCTCGAAATCGACGTCGAGCGCGGCCCAGCGGGCGCCGAAGTCGGGCTTCCACTGCAGCTTCACGTTGCCCCCGGTGACGGGGAGGGTCCATTCGCGTCCCGACTCGTCATCGAATGTGATGGTGTGGTCCGTCGCGTTCACTTCCTTCATCGGTACGTAGAGCACGCGCCCCGTTTCGGGATGGATCGGCAGGAAGATCGAGTAGGTCTGCTGCCGTTCGTCGCGCAGCGACTTGAGCATGACCTCCATGACCGCATCGTAGCGCTCGACCGCGCGGCGCAGAACGTCGTCGAAACGACCGGACTTGTAGAAATCGGTGGCCGAGATGAACTCGTATTCGAAACCGAAGGTATCGAGAAAACGCCGCAGCATGGCGTTGTTGTGATCGCCGAAGCTTTCGTGCGTGCCGAAGGGATCGGGCACCGAGGTGAGCGGCTTCTGCAGGTGCGCGCGCAGCATGTCGGGATCGGGAACGTTGTCGGGAACCTTGCGCATCCCGTCGAGGTCGTCGGAAAAGCAGATCAGCCGGGTCGGTATGTCCGAGATCACCTCGAAGGCGCGCCGGATCATCGTCGTGCGCAGTACCTCTCCGAAGGTGCCGATATGGGGCAGGCCCGAGGGGCCGTAGCCGGTCTCGAACAGGACATGGACTTTTTCGGGCGGCGCCTTCTCGTAGCGTTTCAGCAGGCGGCGGGCTTCCTCGAAGGGCCATGCCTTGCTTGTCAGTGCTGCCTCGTGAAAATCCGCCATCTTCTTTACCCGCCGATGCGACTGCACGCCCCGTGCGCGCGGTGCCGCCTGTCCCTATTGCCTTGCCGGAGTGGCGTCAATAATCTGCCCCCGCGCGCATTGGTTGCGAGCGCCCACAGGAAGACCGCAGACGTGTCGGACGAAACGCCCCATTCGCTCAGCGCCGAAGACTGCCTTGTCGCGCTGATGATCTCGATATCCGTTTCGGACGAAAACATCCGGACAGCGGAACTCGTCAAGATCCAGTCGGCGGTCAACGGCCTGCCGGTTTTTGCGGATTACGATGAGGACCGGCTGAAGACGGTCAGCCAGATCGTCTTCGACCTGTTCGAACAGGAAGACGGGCTCGACGCGCTGTTCGGCCTGATCCGCGAATCCCTTCCGAAGCGGCTTTACGAAACCGCCTATGCGCTGGCCTGCGATGTGGCGGCGGCGGATGGCCAGCTTTACGAGCCGGAGCTGCGTCTGCTCGAGGAGATACGCTACGAGCTCGATCTCGACCGGCTGCACGCTGCCGCCATCGAGCGTGGCGCGCGGGCGAGACATATGACCTGAGGCGGTAAGGTGCGGCCTGCCGCACCCTACGCCCGGGCTCAGCTGCCGTACACCGTGCCCCAGCGCTCGAGCAGTCTTGCCTGCAGGTTGCGTGAGCGCGCTGCCCATGGCCTCGCACCGGGCGGGCCTTCCTGATCGGCGCGCGGAATGCGGCTGCGCGCCTCCTGATCCGCGGTGAAGATCGCGAACGCCAGTTCCCGCCCATCGGTGGCCGTGACATAGCCCGCAAGCCCCGAGACGAAGTTCAGCGTGCCTGTCTTTGCCGCGGCCTTCACCGGATGATCTTCGACCGGCCTGCCCTTGGCATCGCGCAACGCGACCCCCTTCATCAGCGGGCGCAGCAGGTTCGTCTCATGCGCACGCGCCAGGATCCTGACCATGTCGTCAGGCCGCACCCGGCTGCGATCGCTGAGGCCGGAATGGTCTTTCAGCTGCAGTCCCGCGCAGCCCATCCGTTCGGCCGCCCAGAGGTTCATCTGCTGCGCGGATGCTTCCAGCGTCGGCATCGGTCCCGAGCGGATCTGCGTGGCCCAGAGCCCGACCATCTCGGCTGTCAGGTTGGTCGAATGCTTCAGCATCTCCCTCAGGATATCGCGCAGCGGCGCGCTGGATCGCGTTGCGATCACTTCGCCGGCGGGCATTTCCGAGACGGTCCTTGCCTTTTTGAGCTTGATGCCCTGCGCCCGCACCATGGTCGCGAACACATCGCCTGCATAGAGTCCGGGCTTCTTCACCGGCAGCCAGCGTGACCCGGCCTCGCCAAGCTGACCCTTCGCCACGGTCCAGATGTCGCGATCGCCGCCGTCCTCGTAGGTATAGACAGGCAGCGCACGGTTCTCGATCGCCATGCTCGCCACGGATACATCCGGCCGGTATTTCTCGGTCCGCGCGTCCATCGAGAGTGCGTAGCCGGAACCACCCCTGCGCCATTCGAAATAGACGCGATTGAAATTCAGCGCGATGCCGGAGATGCCCGGGTTGTAGGCGACATACTCGAGCTGGTCGGGATCGATTTCGCTCAGTCTGGGCAGGCCTGCGTCATGGACAAGCAGCTCTCCCCTGACTTCGCGCAGTCCCGCCTTCTTGAGCTGGGCGGCAAGTTCCATCAGGCCGTCGGTGTCGAGTTCCGGATCGCCGCCCCCGGCCAGCACGAGGTCGCCCGCCACGACGCCATCGGCGAATCCTCCGGTCGCGATCACCCGTGTCTCGAACCGGTACGCGGGCCCAAGCCTGTCGAGCGCGTAGAAGGCGGTGATCGCCTTCGCGGTACTGGCCGGCGGCAGACCCTTCTCCTGCGCCTGTCCCTCGAGGAACGCGCCCGTTCCGGCGTCGGCTACGGCAAAGGCGATCTCTCCGCTAAGCCCTGCCTTGCTGACAAGGGACTCGAGCGTTGGCGGCGCAACCGGATTGCGCGCGACGCCACGCAGGTGAGGGCGCTTCGAAGATACGGGTGCATCGGCCAGCGCCGGTGCGGCGACGCTTGCCAGCAGTCCGCCAAGCAGACCGCGCCGCGTCAATCGATTGCCTTGCCGGCTCTGTTCGGAACTCGTCATGACGTCGTCTTATCGCCTGACATGGATCCTGCACAACAGGACGTTATGTCCCGCGCGGGGGATGTGCGGAGGGTCCTCGGCGCGCGACCTCCCAGGCGCCCGACGCGCGTATGGCGCTTGAGGACTGGTCCATCATCGGGACGTTGAGAAAGCACCAGGCCGGGGGCGTCGAGCGCGCCAGTAGATGCGCGGCCGATGCCGGCAGCCTGTAGCGTCTGAACAGGCGCGCCGCGGGACTCATGCGCGCCGATATCCGCTCTCCCGGCCGGGCCAGGACGCCCACGGGCACCCTGCGCATGATCTCTTCCCAGTCCTGCCAGCGGTGGAAGTTCGACAGGTTGTCCGCGCCCATGAGCCAGACGAAGCGTGTGCGCGGGTAGAGCGACAGCACCCGCTCCAGCGTCTGCGCCGTGTAGCGCGTGCCGAGCCGCGCTTCGATGTCGCTGATCTCGACCCGGGGATGGTGCATCAGCGCGCGCGCCCGCGCCATGCGCGCATCGAGCGGTGCAGGGCCTTGGGTCTTGAGAGGGTTTCCGGGCGACACGAGCCACCAGATCTGGTCAAGCCCGAAGCGCTTCAGCGCCTCGCGCGTCACATGCACGTGGCCGCCGTGCGCGGGATCGAAGGACCCGCCGAAGAGTCCGATGCACTGACCCGGCGTTGCCAGGGGGAGATCGTGTCTCAAGGAGGGGTTCCCGGCTGACAATCCGCGCTGCTCAGAGCGCACTAGTGCGCCGGTAAAGACGTTTGTCAACGCGGCACTCCGGCCCGACCGGCATCTATATCCCCGAATTGCATGGATGGGCGGAACTTTCGCGGTTCGATCGGGTTGCATTCCCAACAAATGGAATCGGAGTGGAAAAATGGAATATGGAATATTCGGACTGATCATCCTGATCGCGGACATCTACGCCATCATTCAGGTATTGGGTTCCAGTGCATCCACCCTCGCCAAGATCATCTGGACGATCGCCATCATCGCCCTGCCGGTGCTCGGCCTGCTGATCTGGCTCATCGCCGGGCCGAGATCGTCGCGCGCGAGCGTCTGACCGCCCTAGCCTGCCCGCGGTACCAGTCCCTCGCACCGCGGCTTGTCGCAAGTCCCTGTTCCCGGACTTGCAGTTCACCCCCGTCGGCCGCCCGTGCCGCCGGGGGTAAATCTTTTTTCGGACTTGTGACCTCGTTCACTGATTGTTGGCACCGCTCATGAGAGAGTGGCTGCAGCAAAGGAGGTCAGAAATGTTCGAAGTCAGCGTCATAATCGCCGTCATCGCAATCATCGTCCTTCGCGACTACTACATTCGTCGCAAGGCCTGAAGTGCACCTGGTCCGGGCCGGATCGGGGTAGCGCGCGCACGCGGGAGATCTGTGCGGAACGTCGCCTGCGCAGCCGAAAGAGACGGTTGGCATGATGGCAACACCACGCTTTTCGATCGAGGGCGGGTCCCGGAAGCAGCCCCGTTTCTTGACGCAGATCGAAGAACGGTCGGGGCAGTTGCCCTCAAGCTTCCTTCGCTGCACGGCACAAGGGTCATTGTCGAACATCGGCTTCGGGGGATTTTAGGATGTTGCTCATTTCACTCGGCATGTGCACCGGTCTGGCGATGATCGCGATGCTCACGTCGCGCCCGACGATCCTGGGCACAGTCTTCGCGCTTGCGGCAAACGTGTCGTTCGTCGCGCTCGCCGCCAGTCTCGGGGCAACGCCCGTGACCGTGCTTCACTCCGTTTTGCTGGTCGTCAATCTGGTCCGTCTGCTCCAGGCGCGCTCCGAGCGGCTTGAGCGTGCCGACACATGGCGCACGGGCATCGTTCGAAGCGGCGAAATGCGCTGATCAGGCGGATCGTCATCCTGCGGCGAAAGCCGTAGAGCGTATCAGTGGCTCTTGTGCCGCATGGCGCCGACCCGATCCTTGGGATCCACAGGCCCACGTGTCAGTTCATCCCGCGACACCACGTTCTTGCCATGAGAGAAAGACCCTGGCCCGGCATCGGCCTCCCGTGCGCTCGATGTCGCAACAGGCGTCGGTGATCTGTCAGTCTCTCCCATCGTCTTCATTTCCCGGGAAACCGATGTGAACCGCATCACAGACCTGTGACTCACGAATCGTTAACCATGTTTTCACAGCGGCCATTACGCCGCCGGATGACGGGAACGGAAACGATGATACGTTATTTCAGAGAGACATTCATGACTGCAAAGCCAGAGGTACGCCCTTCCGCGACGATGCGCCCCGAGTGGTCCAAGCCCCCGCGCCAGTGGCGCTACCTCGACCATCTGCAGACACAGGCCTAGTCGAGGATTTCATTTCATCAAGTCAGGGGCGGGTTCGAAACCCGCCCCATTTTCTTTTCGGGCCTGGCGGATCAGAGCACGTGGAAGACGTAGAGAAGGATGATGATCGGGATGGGAATCCCGAGGAGCCAGAGCAGAACGCCACGCATGAGGAGCCTCCTTGATGCTGTAGCGAAACACCGCGGAGGTGCCGGCGGTTCCGGTCCCTGGCCGCTGGTCCGAAGTCGACCATACGGTGCGTGCCGTTGCTGCCCGGCATCGATCCCTGTCGCGATCCGGCAAGGCCGTGGATCCCCATGCCGGAAGCGCACCCGACCTCAAGCCGGCCGCATGTGGTGGCGCCGCCAGCCCCCGTCAGAATGCCTGCGCGAGCGTGAATGTCGCGTCGCGCCGCTTCCGGCCTATCTGGCGAATTTCTTGTGCTTCATGCGCTTGGGTTCCAGCGCATCCGCCCCCAGCCGGCGCTTCTTGTCTTCCTCGTAATCCGTGAAGCCGCCCTCGAACCATTCCACATGGGCATTGCCTTCGAAAGCCAGCATGTGCGTGCAGATGCGGTCGAGGAAGAACCGGTCGTGCGAGATCACGACGGCGCAACCCGCGAAGTCCACCAGTGCATCCTCGAGAGCCCGCAGGGTCTCGACATCCAGGTCGTTGGTCGGCTCGTCGAGCAGCAGCACGTTGCCGCCGGACTTCAGCAGGCGGGCCATGTGGACGCGGTTGCGCTCGCCGCCCGAGAGAAGGTTGACCTTCTTCTGCTGGTCCGAGCCCTTGAAGTTGAAGGACGAGCAGTAGGCGCGCGAATTCACCTCGGCATCGCCGAGCTGGATCAGCTCTGCACCACCGGTGATCGCTTCCCAGACCGTGTCCGAATCCTTGAGGTCGTCACGGGACTGGTCGACATAGCTCAGATCGACCGTGTCGCCGTATTCGATCGAACCGGCATCCGGTTCGAGTTGTCCGGTGAGCATCCGGAACAGTGTCGACTTGCCCGCGCCGTTGGGTCCGATGACACCCACGATCCCGCCGGGGGGCAGCGAGAAGTCGAGCCCCTCGATCAGCTGGGTGTCGCCCATGTGCTTGGCGAGGCCCGTGACCTCTATGACCTTGGAGCCGAGGCGCGGACCGTTCGGGATGACGATCTGGGCGCGCCCGATCTTCTCGCGTTCGGACTGGTTCGCCATCTCGTTATAGGCCTGGATCCGGGCCTTGGACTTGGCCTGGCGCGCCTTCGCCCCCTGCCGCATCCACTCGAGCTCGCGCTCGAGCGTCTTCTGCTTGGACTTGTCCTCACGCGCCTCCTGTTCCAGCCGTTTGGCTTTCTGTTCCAGCCAGGCCGAATAGTTGCCCTCGTAGGGAACGCCCCGCCCGCGGTCGAGTTCGAGGATCCAGCTCGTGATGTCGTCGAGGAAGTAGCGGTCGTGGGTGACGATCAGGATCGTGCCCTTGTAGTCGACCAGGTGCTGCTGGAGCCAGGCGATCGTCTCGGCATCGAGGTGGTTGGTCGGTTCGTCGAGCAGCAGCATGTCGGGCGCTTCGAGCAGCAGCCGGCAAAGCGCCACGCGGCGTGCCTCACCGCCCGAGAGGGTCTTGACGTCGGCATCGTCTGGCGGACAGCGCAGGGCCTCCATCGACACGTCGATCTGGCTGTCGAGGTCCCAGAGGTTCTCGGCGTCGATCTGGTCCTGGAGCGCGGCCATTTCGTCGGCCGTTTCATCCGAGTAGTTCATCGCCAGTTCGTTGTAGCGGTCGAGGATGTCCTTCTTGGCCTTCACGCCGAGCATGACATTCTCGCGAACGGTCAGATCCGGGTCGAGTTTCGGCTCCTGCGGCAGGTAGCCGACCTTGGCGCCCTCGGCCTGCCATGCCTCGCCCTGAAAGTCCTTGTCGATCCCGGCCATGATCTTGAGCAGCGTGGACTTGCCCGCGCCGTTTACGCCGACGACCCCGATCTTCACGCCGGGCAGGAAGTTGAGGTTGATGTTCTCGAAGCACTTCTTGCCGCCCGGATAGGTCTTGGAGACACCGTGCATGTGGTAGACGTACTGGTAGGCGGCCATGGTTCGCTCCGGCAGAGTGTGGGGTTCGCTCCCATGTAGTGAAAGGGGGGTGCGGGCGCAACGGGGAGGGGAGGGGGCAAAGAGCGTTGGTGAACTGCGTATAATAGGAAGTGGCCAACAAACGGCCGGGAAGATGCCGCGGAGCGCCGGGCGAGCGCCTGCCCGTATCGCGCTGCAGGCGTGCCTCCGGCACGACCGGGCTGGCGCCTTGGTAAGGTTTAGCGCCGGGCGGCCTTTCGGCGGGCTGGAGGGATAAAGTGCCCCGCTCCGGCGTTGCAGCGCCATCCCACGGGCAGGCGCTTGCCCTGTGTTGAGGTGAGCCTTTATCTAAGAGTTAACTTGTCTTCGGGAAATCGCTTCTCCCAAGTCTCAATGAGAAATAACGCAACGGCAAAAGAGCTGTTGACTGCTAGCCTTGCTATTCTTGGATCTAAGCGGCGAAATCCTCGTTCTCTTCCGTGAGCGGTGCCAGAGTGCGATCTAAGCGCCCCAATCCCCTGGATGCTGTTTCCTAATGCACTTAAGATCGTCCGAACATCCGCTTCAACTTCGGTATCGATTCCTGCTTTGGCAGGCGAGAGGCCCAGTGGTTCGCGAACTTCCTTATAAAGCGTCTTGATGTCGAGTTGTTTTGGAAGGTCGATTTCTCGACTCACCAAAATTGAACGACAGACGCTCTCAAGCATTGAGCAGGCCGCAGTGACAGCTGCTTCCGGGTCTTTCTCGACATTTTCTTGGGCCCGTCGAACTTCCCGATCAAGCGAATCGAGGGTCCATTCTGCACTGATCTTTTGAAGGTGAGGTGCCGCAGAGTGGCTTGGCAGCGATGCCAATTCGTTAATGAGATTGATGAAGGGTGCGTCATCGATGGCTGCTGAGTCCATCAAAGCCGATACATACTCTGGATCGATAGCCCAAACATCGCTTTGACTTCTTAGGGACAAGATCTCAAGCTCATCATCGCGCTCTCTATTCTTCTCGCGCCAAAGTAGGTTAAATAATTCGACAACTATGTGAGGTGGAGATATCTCAACAAATGCCTTCAATCTATTGAACTTGGAAGTCCCGTGTCCACTGAACGCGTCGGCGTAGATATTAATGCTAAAATGATCTTCGAAAAAATCTGAGAAGGTCTTATTGCTAAAATCGAGAACATAACCTGGGGAGGGGCAGAACCAGTCTTTTATTTGAGACCAATGATAATTTTTTAGTCTGGGCATTCTTTGCCTACCTCCCCCGCCGCTTCACATTCCCCCCGCGCTGCCCCGCTCTGCCCGCCGTGGACCGCCCGCTTGAGCCCACCGCCGCCTCGGCCGCTTTCTCCACCGCGTATTGGCGCGCCAGCGGATCGTCGTGGACGGCGAGGTCCACCGCCTCCAGCCGCTTGACCTCGTCCCGAAGCCGTGCCGCTTCCTCGAATTCGAGGTTCTCGGCCGCCTTGCGCATGTCGGTCCGCAGTCCGTCCAGCACCGCCTGAAGGTTCGAGCCCGCAAGCGTCGGGTCGATCTTCGCGGTGACGCGGGACATGTCCGTGTCGCCCTTGTAGAGACCGGCGAGGATGTCATCGACGTTCTTCTTCACCGTCGCGGGCGTGATCCCGTGTTCCTCGTTATAGGCGATCTGCCTGGCGCGGCGGCGGTCGGTTTCGGCCAGCGCGCGCTCCATCGAGCCGGTGATGCGGTCGGCGTACATGATGACCCGGCCTTCGACGTTGCGGGCGGCGCGCCCGATGGTCTGGATCAGCGAGGTTTCCGAGCGCAGGAAGCCCTCCTTGTCGGCGTCGAGGATGGCCACCAGCCCGCATTCGGGAATGTCGAGCCCCTCGCGCAGGAGGTTGATGCCGATCAGCACGTCGAAAGCGCCGAGGCGCAGGTCGCGCAGGATCTCGATGCGCTCGAGCGTGTCGATGTCCGAATGCATGTAGCGCACCTTGATGCCCTGTTCGTGCATGTATTCGGTCAGATCCTCGGCCATGCGCTTGGTCAGCACCGTGCAGAGCGTCCGGAAGCCGGCGGCCGTGACCCTTCGCACCTCGTCCAGAAGATCGTCCACCTGCATCTCCACGGGCCGGATCTCGACCTGCGGATCCAGCAGGCCGGTGGGGCGGATCACCTGTTCGGTGAAGACGCCGCTCGTCTGCTCGAGCTCCCAGGCGGCGGGGGTTGCCGATACGAAGACCGACTGCGGGCGCATGGCGTCCCATTCCTCGAATTTCAGCGGGCGGTTGTCCATGCAGGAAGGCAGGCGGAAGCCGTGTTCGGCCAGGGTGAACTTGCGCCGGTAGTCGCCCCTGTACATGCCGCCGATCTGGGGGACCGAGACATGGCTTTCGTCGGCGAAGACGATGGCATTGTCGGGGATGAACTCGAAGAGCGTCGGGGGAGGCTCGCCCGGCGAACGGCCCGTCAGATAGCGCGAGTAGTTCTCGATCCCGTTGCATACGCCCGTCGCCTCGAGCATCTCGAGATCGAAGTTGGTGCGCTGCTCCAGCCGCTGCGCCTCGAGCAGCTTGCCCTCGCCGACAAGCTGGTCCAGCCGGGTGCGCAGCTCTTTCCTGATCCCGATGATGGCCTGCTGCATCGTCGGTTTCGGCGTCACGTAATGCGAGTTGGCATAGACCCTGATCTGGTCGAAGCTGTCGGTCTTCTCACCGGTCAGCGGGTCGAATTCGGTGATGCTTTCGAGCTCCTCTCCGAAGAAGCTGAGCTTCCAGGCCCGGTCCTCGAGGTGGGCCGGAAAGATCTCGAGACTGTCGCCACGAACGCGGAACGATCCCCGCTGGAAAGCCTGGTCGTTGCGCCTGTATTGCTGGGCCACCAGGTCGGCCATCACCTGGCGCTGGTCGTAATTCTTCCCCACCTTCAGGTCCTGGGTCATCGCGCCGTAGGTCTCGACGCTCCCGATGCCGTAGATGCAGGAGACCGAGGCGACGATGATCACGTCGTCGCGTTCGAGCAGGGCGCGGGTCGCCGAGTGGCGCATCCGGTCGATCTGCTCGTTGATCTGGGATTCCTTCTCGATGTAGGTGTCCGAGCGGGGCACATAGGCCTCGGGCTGGTAGTAGTCGTAGAAGCTGACGAAATATTCCACGGAGTTGTCCGGGAAGAACCCCTTGAACTCTCCGTAAAGCTGGGCCGCCAGCGTCTTGTTGGGCGCGAGGATGATCGCGGGGCGCTGGGTTTCCTCGATCACCTTTGCCATGGTGAAGGTCTTGCCCGTGCCCGTGGCCCCCAGCAGGACCTGATCGCGTTCGCCTGCCTTCACCCCGTTTGCAAGTTCCTCGATTGCCTTGGGCTGATCGCCCGCCGGTTCGAACTCGGTCGCCATCACGAAGCGCCTGCCGCCTTCCAGCTTCTCGCGTTTGCGCACGTCGGGCGCAGGATTGGCGAGTGGCATCGTCGGCTTCGACTTGTCGGTATGGGCGTGGGGCATGGCGCGTTCCTCGGGGACAGGACCATTAGGTGCGCGCCGTGCCCGGATGTTCAAGGGGTCGGAGGCGTCAGCTGACGGGAATTGTCAGGAACACACGCTGGCCGATCTTTGCTCAGGCGGCTTTCCGGCGGCGCAGGCCGGCCAGCAGCGCGAAGGCGGTGACCGCCAGGAGCCCACCGGCCGGCAGGGGCACCGCAGGCATTTGCAAAAGGCTCGCGGTGAGGCGGGAGGCGGGAACGCCGCGGGCGAGGTCCTGGCCGACGACCCCCGTCGAAACCGGTTTTCCGGCGGAATGGTCGATGTAGCAGACGCCCTCGCCGAACCCGCCCGAGAAGAAGCCCGCGGTAGAGCAGCCAAGATCGCCCGCCTGGAGGAACCAGGCCTGGCCGCCCGCACCGAATCCGTCACCCCCCGTGATGAACATCCCGGCAGCCGTGTCGAAATTGAGGTTGAAGACGCCATCCGAAGTTCCGTCGCTCCATTGCCGCGACCCGAGAAGCGAGCTGCCCCGATAGATCGAGATCTTGAGATAATCGATGTCGTCTGCGTTGATGACGCCCTTCAGCCCTTTCGCAAAGCCGAACTCACCCTCCAGCCTGTGTCCGAAGTCCCCGCTCCATGAGATCGAATAGGACGTCGCGGCGGCCGAACCCGCAAGCGACATGGTCGCGAGGGCGGCGCTCAGGATATGCTTGAACTTCGTCACGGCTTCCACCTCTGCAACGTCGGTTCCGTCCGCCTGGCCGGACGAGGGCGCAAAATGTCGGGAAGGAAGCCTCCCCTGCCGCTCGGCTCAAATGGCACTGCTCGTCGGCGCCGCCTGTTGCCTGCCCCTCCTGATTGGACTGCGTTCGCGCAAGGGGCAAGATCATTGCCCGCCGCATATCAGACTGTGCACTTTCGCTCAAGCATGCCGGAATTCGCCCCTTGCCGCAGAAGGCCGGATTCGCGATAACCGGGACGCCGTCATTCCGTCCGGAGGCCTCAAATGCGCGCGCGCATCTACAAACCCGCCAAGACCGCCATGCAGTCAGGGAACGCAAAGACCCACGCATGGGTGCTGGACTATGCGCCGGCCTCCGCGCGGGAAGTCGATCCGCTGATGGGTTGGACCTCCTCCACCGATACCCAGGCCCAGGTGCGCCTTCGTTTTGACAGCAAGGAGGCCGCGCTCGACTATGCGCGTGCGCATGGGATCGACGCCGAGGTGATCGAGCCGAAGATCCGCAAGCCCAACATCCGCCCCGGCGGCTACGGAGAGAATTTCGCCACCTCCCGCCGCGGGGTATGGACGCACTGAGAACTGTAAATCGGGATCAAGTTGCGGCCGAATGGGCCACGTGATCCGGCCGAGGCCTATTTCGAAGGGCGTGGATGCATCCCGCTTTCAGTCGGCTTCGCAGTTATTCCTTTCGGCATCTGGTCCAGTGAGACGCTTCGACCGACCATCGGCTCTCGCATGGACTGGCTTGGACGGTGCGCATGTTGAAGCCACTGAAATGAGAGGCCGATCGCTTCGGCGAGGCGTAGTTAGAGAAAGCAGATGAATGCGCAAACGGAAGCATTAAGTCTGCGCAGCGCAAGGGGTGTCAGGGACGAAACGTACTGCCTAGTGTCTCTGGGCTGCTCTCTGAAAGACGGTGATGGAGGCGCTGGCGCTGATGCTCCGGCGCCTTTCGCGTATGGAGAGGATCCTGCGGTTGGTGGCATGGGGCCACGGATCCGGCGGAGTGCCGTTGTGCTCTCCCCGTATGAGTCTTAGCATGGCGCAGTGGGGCTGGCGTGCGATGGTGAGACCTTGGACACGAGGTCGCTTGGAAGCGGTGGGAACTCCGATGAAGACCATTAAGCCGACGCAAGCTGTCGCTACGATACTGAACCGATATCAGCGTCGGAGAAAATGTCAGGTGCCCGTCACAGCAACAGATGTCTACGCCGACAGCATTGCTCGCGTCTGTGGAGACGACGTTGACCTCGACCCGGTCGAACGGGGCCTCATCCACCTCAATCGCCAGAAGGTGATTTCCGGCAGACGACTGGCCACGCTTCTTGCTCGCCATCAGCGGGAGATCAGACCTGAGTGACGCCTCCCGAGGGCTTCCCGGGTTATTGGGCTTAAAACCAGATACCAATACACGAAGCGTCATCACTCTTGGGAGCGAATGGTTTGCTTCAAGGGCCCATAGTCATTGGTCACGTCCGGCGCTGCATGATGATCTGCCTTGGCGCGAAGGGCGGGAAGGAGACATTCGCTGCGCCGGGCACGGAAGTCTGGTTTGCGGGACGAAGCTATCTTCTGCCGTAGAATTCCGAATGTCCACTTTATGGCCGCTGTTTAACAAACGGTCGATATCGCCGGTGCCGTGAGGTGTTGGGTTTTGACCGGCACGCGTAGACGTAACGGACTGCGTAAGGGTTCGTTAAGGTGAATGAGTTGTCGATAAAACTTCCCGAAACACATCATCGGGTCAACTCTACCGTCGCGTGCGCCAATCGGACGATCAGTGCGCCAGCCATCTACCCGCTCGTATCGCGCGACGTTTCGTTCCATGCAATCCAGAGATCCGCGCCTGAAGCGACCATGCGCGGAAAACCGATCGTCCGACCCGTGCGGACGAGGGTCAGCGCAACCGACGCGCCGCAACCATTCGTCGGTGTGGCGCGGCAGACAAGGACGGCTTCGCCCGCGGCGGTCCGCTCGACCCAACTGAAGAGCGCTAAGCCATCGGACAATTGTGCTACGTCCACCCCGCCGAAGGGCGCGCCGAGGTCGATCCACTTCGGTTCGCCGAAACTGGCACCCCGGTCGTCGGAGAAAGCCATCCTGACGGCGGGAATGCCGTTTGCCGCCGTGAACCACACCAGAGCGACCCGGCTGCCATTGGCGTCGATGGCGGGGCTGTTCACCGGGCAGCCCGATATCTCCCAGCCGTCGCCACTGATAACGACAGGTTCGGACCAGACTCCATCGACCCGGCGCACCAGCGAGATGTTCCAGATTTCGTCCTTTGTCCTGTCTCGATAGGCCAGCAGAACAGCCCCGTCGTCCAACGTCACTGCCGTGGTCTGACAACAGGTGCAGGTCCAGTCGTCGAGCAAGACCTCTTTTGAAAGCTCTCCGTCGGCGCCAAGCGTGGTGGCGCGTAGTTGGATGGCGTCCCCTTTGGCCTCGGTGGCACCCTGACTGTCGCCGGTGTCGTGGTTCCGGCCGTCGAGCCACATTGCCATGATCCCGCCGGACCCGTCGGGCACCATCGACACAAACCCGTGCTGCCGCTCCGTCCCATCCCGATGCGGAACGATTCCTGCGCCACATGTGACACCGTCATCGTGCGACAGGGAAATGTTGGTGTCATAGGCAAAATAGCTGTCGCCGTTCATGCGAGACCAGCTGATGGCGAGCCTCCCGTCCGGCATCGCGGCAACCGAGGGAAAATCGGCGTAATTGATGAACAGGTCATCACCCTCCACGACCGTGACCGGTTGCGACCAGTCATTTCCATCCAAGATCGCAGTCAGGACTGCCGCGTGAACCGGGCCATCCGTTTCGATCCAGGACATCAGGATGCGGCCATCCGGCATAACGGCAAGGGACGGACCTTCCGCGTTCAGCGCGGCCGGGGTAATGATTTCCTCACGGGACACGAACACTTGTGCTACAGCCAACACAGCGGAATGGGCTGAAAGAAAGACGCCCAAGACGCAGAGACCTAAAGGATGACGCATTGGCCTGACCCTTTAAGCGGATGCGGCAAACACGATCCATGCCGTCGGCTTTCGAACCACCACTGACTCCGGACTTCTATGGGTCGTGAGCGGTCGACGCAGATAAAACGAAAGACCGCACAGTCTGCACTGCGCGGTCACCGTCAGACTATTCGATGTTCTCGATCAGCCAAGCAGTCATTGCCTTCGGCCGCCAGACCAGTTTCAGACAATGATCAGGACCAGCATGACAATCGCCATCCCCATCATCATCAGGTTTTCTGTCAAGCTTACGAACCCGAGCGGCACGTTCGAGTTGCCGCCGAGGCAGGCGCACTTCAGTTCGCGCTTGTCGATGTAGACCGCCTTGAACACGCTGATGGCACCGACGGTGGAGATTAACAGCGCCGCCGGGGCGGCCAGCGGGGTCAGCAGCATACCCGTCATCAGAATGCCCGCCCCGGTTTCGACCCAAGGGTAGATATAGGCGTATGGCACCCATTTTCGCGCCAGCAGGTCGTAGTTAAGGAACATCGTCGTGAAACTCTCGATGTCGCGGAGCTTCTGCATCCCCAACAGGATCATCGAGACCGAGATGAACCAGCCGAGCGTCTGCCATGTGATTGTGCCGAGAAAGCCGATGGACAGCGCAAGCGCCGTTGCCGCGGCCACGGCGAAGAGGTAGATCACCGGTTTGTAGGTCGTGGCCTTCGGATCGTAGTCGGTGAGCTTCTGGCGCAGGGCATCATAGCCACCGACGCGTTCGCCTTCGATCCAGACCTGCGGTGTGGTGGGAACGTCGTATTCTTTCTTGAACGCATCTACTTCTGACCGTTCGCGGAACAGCCGGTCATCGACGTTGAACCCCTTGCGGTCCAGAAGCCAGCGTGCCTTTTGCCCCGCTGGGCAAAGGTGGTTCGGCAAAGCCATGCGGTAGAGAACGGCTGTCGTCCCGGTCGCGGCGGTGGCGGGATCTGTTGTTACGTCGGCAAAGTCGCGGGTATCCTTTGGCATTTCATGGTCTCCTTGCGATCAGCGTCCGTGAGAATTGCGGATAAAATAAATGATACCGGTGATCAGAAAGGCCATGAAAAGCAAAGCAATCAGTCCCATGCCGCCAATCATCATCCAGCCCGCACCTTCGTGCATTTCACCATTCATCATTGCTCAGTTTCCTTCTTCGGCGCGAGGAGTGCCGGGGGCCGCATCCCCGTTAGCCTCGATATCCGCGATGTAACTCTTCATTTCCTCGATCTCGCCGCGCTGCGCCTCGATGATCGCATCGGCAAGCTTGCGGACACGCGGGTCGGAAATGTTGGCCCGTTCGCTGGTCAGGATCGCGATGGAATGGTGTGGGATCATCGCCTTCATCCAGGCGACATCGTCCACGGTGTCCTGAGACCGGACGAGATAGACGCCGGCGGTGAAGGCGATGGCTGCGCCCGCAAAGATCGCGAAGTTGGCCTTCCGGTTGGAATACATGCCCAGCATGAAAGGAAGCATGATGATTGCCATCATCCCGCCCATGTAGAGCGCCATCCACATCCGGGTCTGCGAGAAGAAGACGTGGTCTAGGGCGTAGGTGTTGAGATACATCAGGCCAAACATCACAACCGTCGAGGTGCCAATCATGGCGAAGAACCGACCATAGCTGCTGCCCTTGCCGCTTTTGCTATCGTGATGCGTGCCGTGCGAAACCATTGTAGTGTCGTCCCGATGTGCCATTGCCTGTCTCTTCAATATACCCATATGGGGTATATAACCAGAATGTCAGCCCCATGGTTCCCGAAAAGGAGCGCCGCTTGATGAAGGCCAACAAGGAAAAGACGATGAACCGCCTGTCGCGGCTCGAAGGGCAAGTGCGCGGTGTCGCGAAGATGGTCGAAAGCGACCGCTATTGCATGGACATACTGGCGCAGACGGCGGCGATCCGGTCCGCCTTGCTGGGGGTCGAGAAGCTGGTCCTCGAGAATCATGCGCAGCATTGCGTCGCTTCCGCCATCGAGAGCGGCGACCCCGAGGAACAACGGGCCAAGTTCGATGAGTTGATTGGGCTTTTGCAGAAAGCATCACGCTAGCTTTTCCAACGCGATGTCGAGATCGCCTTTGGCGATATGGGTGTGTTCATCATCTGACCCGGCTGCGTTCTCGTAGATACACGTCACTGCCTTCCATCCATTCCACTGTGCCGGTCGCGTATGTCCTGCGGCCAAGTGGATTTGATGTAGCTCAGAACTGCGACGATTTCGTCGTCCGTCAGCCTGCCCTCATAGGCTGGCATGTTCGATACATAGTCCGGATCGCCGATCACTTGACCGATTCCATATTTTGTCAGACGAAACAGGGTGTCGCCGTCATGGTGCCATGTGTGGCCCGTTTCATCATGCGGCGGTGCGGGCAGTCGACCGTCCGGCCCCGGTGCGCGCCAGTCCGGTTGCCCTTCGAGCCTTACGCCGTGGCAGGAGGCGCAGTTCCGGGCATAGAGGTCAGCGCCGAGCGCAACCGTTTCAGATTCGTCAGCACGCAGGACTATCCTGTCCGGTTCGGCCGACCCCGGTTGAAAGGTAAGGAAGGTGGCCCCGAGAAAGACCGCACTCGCGACGATGATTGCCACCACCTTCACAGACTGACCCCGTAAATAAACCATTTTTCCTCCGCCGCAGGGTTTATAAAAAGGGTGCCGATCAGTCCTGCAAATCGCCGTAGCTTTGAGACTGGCGATCATCCGCTTGTGATCCCGTCAAGTCAATATACCCACAGAGGGTATATTGACGCGCCGCAACGCCCGGTCTACCAAAGCCTTATGAGTTTGATGATCACCACCATTAAGCTGATCCGCGCTGGGATGGTGCTGGCCCTGATAGGGTTTTTCACTTTCGGTACGCTGGCAACGCCTCTGTCGGCTACGCAGAACGATCATCATGACATGTCTTCTACCGATACGCACATGTCCGGTGATCATCATACCGACGTTGTATGTCCTTCAGGTCATCTTGCAGGTTCGCATGATGCGGATGACGGTGACTGCTGCGTCGGAACATGTACGATAATCCTTGAAGTCGCAGCGCCTTCTGTGACGAGGGTTTCTTTGCGGAAGTCCAATGAATCGTCTTTCCGCCCGATGCTAGCTCGCCCCAGTTCTACTGAGTTTTACCGTCCGCCGTCTCTGACCATCTGATCGCGGCTCGCAAGCGGGCCTGACATCGGAACATGATCCCGCAACCTCGGGGTCCACTTCAGACGACCAGGACAGTTCATGACATCCAAGTCTTTCATAGCCGGGGCACTGCCCCTGGTGCTCGCTGCATGCGACGCGGCGACTCCGCTTCCGGAGACGGCGCATATTCTCGCGCCCGCAACACCCGGCGTCGTCGAGCGGCAGACCGGATATGCAAACCCGATCCGCAACTATACGGCTCGCCCGGTGACCGATCCAGATGACTGGCGTCAGTCCAACTCATCGCAGGAGGGCCAGTGATGGGCGGTCTCAAGATGACGGTCATGGCGTTTCCGTTCGCTCTCGGTGCTTGCGCGACGACACTTCCCACAGGCATCACCGCTCCCGGTGCGGGGTTCGCTCTCGTTGCCAGCAAAACGCACGAAGCGACCGGGAGGCGTTCGGTCTGGCTGCAAAGCAGCGCACAGGCGCAGCAGGTCGCGGGCGAAATTCATGCTCTTGTCCACCGCAAGACCATCACGGCAGACACGGCCGTTCAGGTCGCTCTTCTGAACAATCGCGGCTTGCAGGCTTCCTATGCAGCGATCG
This sequence comes from Sulfitobacter sp. LCG007, assembly GCF_040801785.1. Lineage (NCBI taxonomy): Bacteria > Pseudomonadati > Pseudomonadota > Alphaproteobacteria > Rhodobacterales > Roseobacteraceae > Roseobacteraceae bacterium LCG007. The sequence continues at coordinate 412,229 of NZ_CP161805.1, forward strand.
GTATTTCCGCAGCCGAGGTTTGGCAGCAGGCGACGCCCGAGAACCCGGTCGTCTCAGTCGGTCTGCTCGGGATCGGCGCCCCGGAGTTGGGACTGTTTCGGGCGCTGGAATCCGTGATCGCTGTCAATCTTTTGGACGCTCCGACGCGGCAGCGCCGTGTTGCCGTCGCCCAAGCCGATTTCCAGCGTGCGCAGATGCAGGCCGTTCTGGACACGCTCGCCCTTGCGAATGCGACGCGCACCGCCTGGATTGATGCGGTGGCCGCGTTCGAGACCGTGGCGCTTCTGAACCGGGCCGCGCAGTCGGCGGACGCATCCTCGGAACTGGCATTCCAGCTCGGGCGCACCGGCGCGCTCAACCGGGCCGCACAGGCGCGCGAGCAGGTCTTCGACGCAGAACTCGCCGCGCAGACCGCCGAAGCCCGCCTGGCTGCTGCGAGCGCCAAGGAACAGTTGACCCGACTGATGGGGCTGTGGGGGACCGAAGTCGATTATTTCGTTCCGGACGCTCTTCCCGCGCTTCCCGGCAGCCTGCGCTCGACGGCCGGGCTCGAAGTCCGCGCCTTGCAGAACCGCGTCGATCTCGAAGTCGCGCGCCTCAGTCTCGCGGCGACCGCCGCCGCCTACGGCCTGACCGACGCGACCCGCACGCTGACCGATCTCGAAGTGATCGCGGGTGCCGAACTGGAACGCGAGCGCGAAGACGGAAATAGTGAGGAGGAAGTGACGCCCCAGATCGAACTGGAGTTCGCGATCCCGATCTACGACAGCGGCAAGGCCCGTCTGCGAAAGGCCGAGCTGTCCTATCTGCAAGCTGCCAATGTGCTTGCGGAAGCCGCCGTCAATGTCCGGTCCGAAGCCCGCTCGGCCGAGACACAGTATCGCGGCACCTATGCGATCGCGCGGCAATACCGCGACGTGGTTCTTCCCCTGCGCCGGATCATCGACGAGGAATCGCTGCTTGCCAACAACGGTATGATCACCAGCACGTTCGAGCTTCTGGCCGATGTGCGCGAGGGGCTCGGAAGCCAGCTCGATGCCGCCGAGGCCAAACATCAATTCTGGCGCGCGGCAGCAGGTCTCGATGCCGCCATTTACGGTGGCGCCGGTGCGGCAGGTGGTGGCGACGGCGGCGGCGTCGAATTGGCCGCCGGCGGCGGTGCCGGACACTGAACCTCAACCCCTCGATAAGGGACAAGACAGATGCTCAACAGACGTCAACTTCTCGGGACCGGGGTGGCAGGTGCCACGCTCGTGTCCACAAAGACCTGGTCTCAGACCGCGAACCGCAGCCTGCCGGAGGCTGCGCTTACCAACGCGGCCGGAACGCAACCCCCCGTCGCGCCGGTTTCGGGGCCGGACTATAACCCCGTCGTCACGCTGAATGGCTGGACCCTGCCGCACCGGATGAAGGACGGTGTGAAGGAGTTTCACCTCGTTGCCGAACCGGTCGAACGCGAGCTGGCCGAGGGCACGACCGCGTACCTCTGGGGCTACAACGGCACCTCCATCGGCCCGACCATCGAAGCGGTCGAGGGCGACCGGGTTCGCATCTTCGTGACCAATCGCCTGCCCGAGCACACGACAGTGCATTGGCACGGCCTGATCCTGCCCTCGGGGATGGATGGGGTCCAGGGGCTGAGCCATCCGGGCATCCCGCCCGGCAAGACATTTGCCTACGAATTCGACTTGGTGAAGTCGGGCACTTTCATGTATCACCCCCACGCCGACGAGATGGTGCAGATGGCCATGGGCATGATGGGCATGTTCGTCGTGCATCCGAAGGACCCCGCGTTCCGCCGGGTCGACCGTGATTTCCTCATCATGCTGAACGCCTTCGACATTGATCCGGGCACCTACATCCCACGCGTCATGGAGATGACGGACTTCAACCTGTGGACGTGGAACAGCCGGATCTTTCCCGGCATCGACCCGCTCGTGGTCAACAAGGGTGACGACGTGCGGGTGCGTGTTGGCAACCTGACGATGACAAACCATCCGATCCACATGCATGGCTACGACTTCAAGGTGTCCTGCACAGACGGCGGTTGGGTGCCGCCTGAAGCCGCATGGCCTGAGGTGTCCATCGATATCCCCGTCGGCGCGATGCGGGCCTTCGACTTCAAGGCCGATCACGAGGGCGACTGGGCGATCCACTGCCACAAGTCGCACCACACGATGAACGCCATGGGCCACGACATCCCGACCTTCATCGGGGCCGACAAGACGCAGGTCACGCAGAAGATCCGCCAGTTGCAGCCCGAATACATGCCGATGGGCACCGCGGGCATGGCCGACATGGGCGAGATGGAGATGCCGATCCCGCGCAACACGACGCCGATGATGACGGGCTGGGGCAAGCATGGACCAATTGAGATGGGCGGTATGTTCTCGGTCGTGAAGGTGCGTCCGGGCATTGCCACGGGCGACTACGCCGACCCCGGCTGGTATGAGAATCCGCCGGGCACACAGGCCGCCGAATGGACCGGCGATGTGCCCGAGCCCATTCAGGTCGCCGATGCGGTGACCCGCTATACCGATCCGCCGCGCTCGCGCGGCTGATCATTCCGTCAACAACCCACCCAGACCAGAAGGAAATGCAATGAGCGGAACGATGATACTCGTGGCAACCATGCTGTCGCTCACCGCCCCGGCCTTCGCCGCAGGCACCCATGAAGGTGGTCACGATGACCATCACGGCGCGGAAATGGCGGTCGGGATGCCGGGCGATGCACATAACGCGAGCCGGACTGTCGAAATCTCCATGATCGAAACCGACGACGGCGAGATGCTGTTCGAACCGCGAGACCTTGCCTTCGCGAAAGGAGAGACCGTGCGCCTCGTGATCAGCAACGACGGCGAACAGGAGCATGAATTCGTCCTCGATACGGCAGAGCAAAACCAAGAGCATAAAGCCCTCATGGAGCGCTTTCCGGAGATGGAGCACGACGATCCGAACGCGGTTCGCCTTCAGCCCGGCGAAACCGGTGAGATCGTTTGGACTTTCGCAAACGAGGGTGAGTTTGAATTCGCCTGCCTCATCCTCGGTCACTACGAGTCCGGCATGCACGGTCCTGCCGTCGTCAACTGACACTTTGAAACCTAAGGAAAAATCAAATGAAAAGACAGATTCTTTCGATCCTCGCCGTTACCGCGCTCGTAATGGGCTCCTCCGCCTGGGCGCAAGACACGACCTTCACCAAGGGCAGTGTCAAATCGATTGACGCCGGAGCCGGTAAGGTCACGATCATCCACGAGGAATTGGTGAACCTCGATATGCCAGCGATGACCATGGTGTTTCGTGCTGACGAGGAAATGCTGGCACGCCTGTCCGAAGGTCAGGACATCGAGTTCGTCGCAGATCGCGTCGAAGGAAAACTGACGGTCGTAGAAATCAAAGAGTGATCGTGGCCCGGTCGATGCGGCAGATGTAGCGCTCGCCCGACATCCACTCTCACGCCGAGCGGGTATCGCATCCGCTCGGCTCCTTTCGTTTCAATGTTCGTGTGCATTTTCCCTTCGCGCCATCATCAGGTGATGTTCGCGGTGATGATCCTGGCTCGCCATCAGCCCGAAGAACCCAAGACCCTTGATCCGGGCGACCACGGCGGGATCGTCACTGGTGACGCGCAGCTCCATCCCGCTTTCCAATTCCGAGACTTCTACTGTCCAGCGATCATCCCGCGCGAGCTGTACGGCGTGGGCCGGAACCATCCGGCGAAGCGCGGCGAGCGTTTCCGGATCGCCCGTCGCCAGCGCGGACAGACCGTTTGGCAATGTGGTTTCCGTAACGACCGTATCCGAGACCAGCCGGTCCATATCCAACAGATGCGCCCTAAGGCGCGCCAGATCGACGCGACCCCAGTCCGTTTCGGGGTCGGCCTCCAGAACACGCACGACTTCGGACAGAGCCGCAAAGGCCCCTTGCCCTGGTTCGGTCAGTCCGATGCCGTCAGCGGGTCGATCCTGGCCAGGCGTTACATGATCCATTCCCTTACCGTGACCAGAGTGCATCGTTTGCGCCAAGGCGACGTCCGAGCTGCCGACAACAGCTACCACGGCCAGAACATTCTTCAATTGCATCATCAAACCTCGCTGAAATCCAGCTGCAGACTATCATCCACATTCGCAAGCCCATATGATTTCTATCATGTCAGACTGGCAGCACATATTTGATGACGCGCCGCTGCGCGTCCTTGATCAGGGGGCGGTTCTATTCCGGCGGGGCGATCGTGTCAGGTCGATGTATCTTGTCCGGTCCGGCGCAGTCGCTCTGGAACGACGAATGGAAGATGGAACCGCGCTGACCCTGCATATCGCCACTGAAGGCAATGCGCTGGCCGAGGCATCCCTGTTTGCCGAGACCTACCACTGTGAAGCTGTTGTCCGCTCGCCTGCCCGGATCGCGACTATGCCCCGAGCTAATTTTCTATCCGCATTGCGCGAGCATCCAAGTGCAGCTTTGAGTCTCATCGAAATCCATGCCCGAGAAGTTCAGGCGCAACGTGCGCGGATCGGGATACTGCGCCTGCGCCGCGTCTCCGACAGGCTGGACGCATGGCTCGACCTTTATGGAGCACCGCAGAAGGGCGAGTGGATCGGAGTTGCAGATCAGATCGGTGTATCGCCACCCGCACTCTATCGCGAACTGGCGCGGCGGCGAGTCTAAGACCCTCATTTCTGGCACCGCTAAGAAACAGTCCGATTCCGACTGCCAAATACCCATTTGAAAATCAAGCGGTTGTTGACGGTCTTTGACTATCATCTCATAGCTGAGTTTTGCAAATTTGTGTGTCAATCGGCGGCCAACTTTGACCCCGTATCGGCGTCCAAAATTGACCCCTCATGGGACACGGGCGGCTGGCCCGAGGCGGCGTAGCTTCCACGCGGCGCAGCCGGATCGGGCCAGCGATGATCCGGGTTTCAGGCTCGTGTCTTGAAGCGCCAACTCTCGTTGCCGGTCTCGACGATGTCGCAGTGGTGGGTGAGCCGGTCGAGGAGTGCGGTGGTCATCTTGGCATCGCCGAAGACGCTCGGCCATTCGCCGAAGTCGAGGTTCGTGGTGACGATCACCGACGTGCGCTCGTAGAGGCGGCTGATCAGGTGGAAGAGCAACTGCCCGCCGGTCTGAGCGAACGGTAGGTATCCGAGTTCATCGAGGATGACGAAGTCGAGCCGGCACAGGATGTCCGCGGTGCGGCCCTGGCGGTCGGCGCGGGCCTCGGCGTCGAGCTTGTTGACGAGATCGACGACATTGAAGAACCGCCCCCGTTTACCGCTGCGGATACAGGCGCGCGCGATGCCGACGGCGAGATGCGACTTTCCCGTCCCGGTCCCACCGATCAGCACGACGTTGCGTTGCTGCTCGAGGAAGTCTCCGCCCGCCAGGTCGCGGACCAGCGTCTCGTTGACCGGCGTCTCCTCGAAGTCGAACTCGTCGATTTCCTTAGCCAGCGGCAGCTTGGCGATGGTCATCTGGTATTTGATCGAGCGCGCCTGCTTCTCGCTGATCTCGGCCTTCAGAAGGTCGCCGACGATTTTCTGCGGCTCGTGCTGCCGCTTCACGGCGGTGGCGATGATCTCGTCATACGCCGCCTTCATTCCGTAGAGCTTGAGCTGGCCCATCACGTCCAGCACCTGCGATCTTTCCATGGTCCGGTCTCCTGAGGCTGTCATAGCGTCTGCAATCGGCGACCGGCTCGCAGCTCAGGCGCAGTGCGTCCGGTGTCGCGATGGTCAGGGGCGGCGCCGGCTCGCGGCGGCGGGCGAGGATGTTCAGGACGACGGCAGACGAATGGACGCCCTCGCTCAGAGCCTCGGCGCAGGCCGCGTCCACCGCGTCCAGGCCGTCGGTCAGGATCGCGCTCAGGATCTCGACCATCTGGCGGTCGCCGTTCGGCACGCGGCCGAGCTTGCGCTGCACGCGCCGCATCGCCGCCGGCAATTCCCAGTCCTTGAACGGCGCGCCGTTCCGCAGCGCGCCCGGCTTTCGGGCGAGTACAGGCACGTAATGCAGCGGATCGAAGATGTCCTTGCCGCGACCGAAGGCGCGGGCGTGCTCGCCGACAATCTTGCCATCCTGCCAGATCTCGATCCGTTCGGCATAGGCACGGACCTCGACAGCCCGGCCGACCGCGCGGGCGTCGACCGAGTATCGGTTGTTATCGAACCGCACGAGGCAAGTCTTCGACACGGAGGCAGGCACCGCGTGGAAGCCGTCGAACCGCCCGGCATAGGGCACGAGGCACGGTCGCTCTTCCTCGAACACCTCCCAGGTCGTCCGGTCGCGCATCTCCGGATGGGGGTGCGACTTCGCCCAGGCGACGCAGCGGTCCTCGAGCCAGGCATTGAGCTCGGCGTAGCTCTTGAACCGCGGCCGCGGCACGAAGAACCGCCGGCGCACCACGCCGACCTGGTTCTCGACCTGGCCCTTCTCCCAGCCGGAAGCAGGCGTGCAAGCGACCGGATCGACGAGGTAATGCCCGCACATCTGCTGGAAGCGGCGATTGTAAGCCCGATCCCGGCCGACGAAGATCGTGTCCACGGCGGTCTTCATGTTGTCGTAGATACCGCGCGCGCAGGCGCCGCCGAAGAAGGCGAAGGCCTTGTCGTGCGCGTCGAAGACCATCTCCTGGCTCTCGCGCGGATAGGCCCGCACGAACAGCATCCGACTGTAGCAGAGCCGGACATGCGCGACCTTCACCGTCGTGGTCACCCCGTCGATCAGGACGACCTCATGGCTCCAGTCGAACTGGTAGGCTTCGCCGGGATCGAAGCTCAAGGGCACGTAGGCGGCAGCCGAGGCTTCCCGTTCGGTCTTCGTCCACGACGAGGCATAGCGCCGGACGGCATCATAGCCGCCTTCGTAGCCGAGCGCCTGAAGCTCCTCGAAGATCCGGATGCGCGTGAGCCGGTCCCGCTTCGGTTTGCGGGCGTTCTCGGCCAGCATCCGGTCGAGCTCGTCCTTCCAGGGCCCTATCTTGGGCTGCGGCTGGACGCTGCGCTCGTAGCTGAACTCCGTTGCTCCGGACCGGATCACCCTGCGCACCGTGTTCCGCGATACGCGCAGCTCCCGGCAGATCTGCTTGATCGGCTTCTTGTCTTGGAAATACGCCCGACGGATCTTCGCGATTGTCTCCACGACCAACATCCCGCACCTGCTCCCGGTTGCTCCAGGAGCATCATGGCCACCGATGTAAGGGGGTCATTTTTGGACGCCGATCACCCCGCTACGGGGTCATTTTTCCACGCCGGGTCACAAATTTGTGAAAGACGGCTCAAATCGGACCTTCGCCGCAAGTTTCACGAAGGTCGGCTATGGGCCGGGAGCAGCGGCGCTTCCGGCTGAGGTCTCACACCTGCGCATCATGCAGTCCCTAGCTGACTCACGAAGGTCTCGAGGAGAAGTCACCTCGCCGCTGTATCGTCAGCGGCCGTCGAGAGAAGTGCTTCAAGGAGCCCTGGTTCAAGCCAATTCCGGTCTTCCAGAACCTCTGCATCGACAACGGTCGGCTGACGCTTCAGCTCTTCCAGGCCAGACGCCATGATGCGTGACACGCGATATCCGCCGCGTCGGCATAGATAGACGGAACCTGATCGACCAAGAAAGCGGTATTCAAGGTCGTCCGCATGAACGGTTTGGATGCCTGAGTTTATTCGCCAGGCATCCCCGTCGAGATACCCACCGTGCCAGCCACCTAACACTCTGAGCTGAGTGAAAGTTCTGTCCCGCGTCGCACACGAAACTTTCAGAACCACCCAATCGTCAGGTGAATATTCCATGTTCGATTTCTCCATAGTTCATTTTCGGTAGCGCGATATGTGGGGGCGTGACACCGTCGGCCAGGGATGAAGCCTGGTGCAGATTTCATCGAGGTTTGCGCATTTGGTGCGGTGAATTAGGATTGCCGGAGGCTTTTTGGGGATCTTGTTTCAGATCTACCGCGATGCTGTAACCTTGTGCGGGCCAGGTCCTGCGCCCGAGCGCGCCTCTCCGCGGGGCTGGGAGCGAGAGAGTCGTTGATCGGGAGAGCCTGAATGGGCGGGGCGCCTTCGACAAAGCGCTTCACCCTTTCGGGATCAGGGGCAGCCGACCGCGTCGTCCCAGAATAGGCGACGATGACACGGAAGAGGCCGAACAGGCAGACGTGCATCCCGGTGATCGAGATCAGCGCGTCCGTGCTCAGCAATCCGGACCACTCTCGTGCCAGTGAGAGCATAGTCATCGACTTCCGCCCTGAGGATCGTGACCATATGCTTCTGGGTCGGCCCTGGTCGTCGAAGGGCCCTGCGCATCAATGCCAGCGCTCTCGTGGTCGGCCCGAAGGAGATGCTTCGGCAGGGGAGGAGCAGTTTCGATGAAACGGCGGACGCGTTCCGGATCGGGCTCGGCAGAGCGGATGCTCTGCCCGTAAATCATCAGCGATCGGATGATGGCGCTCGCGCCGATCACCATGCCTGCAATTCCCAGGAGGGCGCCCATGGTCATTGATCGCCCCCGTTTACGTCCTGTGGCTCGGTCGTCGCTGCCCGGGCGAGCGCGACGATGACATCGGTTGCGTAGTACGCGTCTCCTTCCGGCACGACAGGGCAGGCGCATCCCCTCAACGCGTGACGCAGAAGGGCGCGCGTTTCGGGTGTGAGCTTGTCCACCAGGACAGGAACGCCGGTTTCGCTGCACCGAAGCGCGTGCTTGAAGTCCTGCTCGAGTGCCTCTCGGTCGGCCGGCAGTTCCCTAACCTCACTCGAGGGCTGCGTGTTCAGCGCCGCCGCAATGAAGCAGACCTCCGCCAGGTCATCCTCGTCGTCGCCGTGATCCTCGTCCGGGTAGCGGGGGATGGTCTCGCTGAGATGTCATGGCTCGCTGATCAGACTCTCGAACAGGTTCTGGCCGCGTCCGAGATGATCGGCGGCGTCCTGCAGCACGGCCACAAGGTCAAGCTGACCAGGCTGTCCCCGGCAGAGACCGAGGAGGCCACGGACATCGGCTTTTCGGTCTGCAGCGAAGGTCCTGACGCAGTTGAGGAAGCTCTGGACACCATCCGTCAGACGTCTCCCGCCAATGCCGTGCAGGCGGGCCCCTTGGCATACTATGGCGCACTCTTCGACTGGCTGGATCGCCGGAGCAATTCCATTGATCCCGGGCCGATCCGCTACATCCTTCGAAACCATATCGTGAAGCATTCCGCTGTGGAGCCCGGCACCACGGTTTTGGGCGCGGAGATCACCGAACGGCGCTATCACACCCTCTACAGCCTGGCCGCCGTTGTTGGGATTGACCGTTCGCGTCTGTCGCGCCTCCTGAGGAAGCTTGGGGAGATCCCCGCCAATGCGACCGAGGTCGACTGCGGGAGGATGGTCTTCGAAGCGGCCACCGCGGTTCCGATGGTCAAGGCGTTCAAGACAGCAGTGCCCTTACGTGATGTCCCCGAGTATATTGGAGCATCGAAGCGCCAGGTCGAAACCCTCTACCGCGAAGGAATCGTTTTGCCCCTAGTGCCCAGATTCGGACCTGGCTCAGTCCGCCATGTTGTCTTCTGCCGGAAACATCTGGATGAACTTCTGGCCAAGATTGCCTCTTTGCCGGAAGCCGATCCCTTCTGCGGTGGCGATCTCCACCCGATTTCCTAGGCCTGCCAGCATGGGGCCGGTCGCTTCGAACACCTCTTCGCCGAAATTCTTCAGGGGAAGATCCCGGCATTTCGAAATCCCGGCCGGACTGGCATCGGATCCATCGTTGTCGATGTCGGCACCCTCGTCGGCGCGAGAAACGCGGCCTGAACACACATCGCAGATCTGGAGATCAAGCCCGCTTCTGCGGGCTTTTCCTTTTTGATTTCATGGCTTCGCGGGATGTTACCCCGATTTTCGCGAGATCCTTGCTCCCAGCACGAAATGTCGTAATTTAACCCATTGAATACAGATGGTTTTTTGGATCACATGGAGACAACCTTGGCCCCACTTACAGAACGGCGCGTCCCGAGGCGGATGCAGTCTGCGGCCGCCCCGGATTGATCCACCGACGCGGCGTGTTAGTTTCAAGCCGCATGAACAGATCGACGGTGCTGATCCTTGTCCTGCTTGCGGCCTGCGGGCGCGGCGTGCCCGACGATGCGCGTATCGTCGTCGCGGGCGACTCGGTCATGGCATGGAACCGGCTAGCAGGTGCGTCGGTCGCGGACCGGCTGCAGGACCGTCTGGGAGAGAGGGTTGGCGACGTCTCGATGCCCGGCGCGCGGATCGAAGATGGACGCGGTGCCTTCAGCATTTCGTCGCAGCTCGAAGATGTCAGGGTGGAATGGGTGGTGCTGAACGGCGGAGCCAATGACCTGAACGCCGGCTGCGACTGTGCCGAATGCAATGGCGTGCTGGATCGACTGATCTCGGAGGACGGCACCCGCGGCGCGATACCGGCGCTGGTATCCGGCCTTCGGCTGCGCGGGTCCAGGGTCATATGGGCGGACTATTATACTTCGCCCCTCTACGCCGGGACTGCCTGTGAAGCGCCCTACCGGATGCTTGAGGCGCGCTTGCGGCGAATGGCGGATTCGCGTGACGGAGTGAGCCTCGTGGACATGGATGACGTGTTCCGGCCCGATGACCCCTCGCTATTCGCGTCCGATCGGACCCATCCCTCAGAAATCGGGTCGGCGCGCATCGCGGCGCTTGTGGCGCCCCTGCTGCAAGGCACCGACTGAGACCTCAGGCGGAAAGCACACGGGCGCGCTGCTCCGGCTTCAGTCGATCCCGCCGAGGCACGCCATGATATCGTCGATCATCACGAGCGGCATGCCCCGGGCCGCATCGAGGCTCGCGATATCGGCGTAGGTCGCCATCCGCCCGTCGTCCGTCATCGCCTCGCAGAGAACACCCGTTTCGGGCAAGCCCGCCAATTGCATCAGGGCCAGCGTCGCTTCCGTATGGCCGCGCCGCTCGCGCAGGCCCGCGCGCCGCGCCACGAGGGGGAAGACGTGCCCGGGGCGTCGCAGATCGCCCGCGCTGGCGCCTTCGGCGCAGAGGGCGGCAATGGTGCGGGTCCGGTCCCGCGCCGATACGCCGGTCGTCACACCGCTCGCGGCTTCGACCGATACGGTGAATGGAGTCCTGTAGGGCGACGCATTGTCGGCGACCATCGCGGGAAGACACATGTGGCGGGCGTGGTCCTCGGTGATCACGGCGCAAACGATGCCCGAGCCATGGCGGATCATCAGGGACATTTGCGCCTCGGTCAGCGTCCGGGCCGCGAAGACGAAGTCGCACTCGTTCTCGCGGGCGGGATCGTCAGCGACAATGACGCCGTCGCCCCGCTGAAGGGCCGCTATCGCATCCGCCATTGCCGGAGACATTGTCCGGGCCCGCGTCAACTGCGTCGGATGGTGCATGCTGAAATCTCCTGTCACGCAATTCTGGCCAGGGTGCCGAAGCTGCCCTCGTGGTAGGTAAGGGGGGCGGCGGCGTCTTGCAGCCAGACGTCCGCGATCTCTCCGAAAAGGACGGTGTGGGTGCCTTGGGCCATCTGGTGCGTCGTGCGGCAGTCGAAGCTGACGCAGGCCCCCTCCAGCGCAGGGGCCCCGGTCTGTCGCGTGACCCAGGTCCCGACCTCGAACCGGGTGTCCCGGTCCCGTGGCGTCGCAAAGCGGATGGCGATGTCGGATTGGGGCGCCGACAGGACGTTGACGCAGAACGAGCCGGCCTGCATGAGATGGGCGTGGATCGATGCCGTGCGGTTGACGCAGATCAGCAGGGTCGGAGGCTCGGCGCAGACCGACGTGACGGCCGTGGCGATCAGCCCGTAGCGCCGACCGTCCTGCTCGGTGGTGATCAGGCTGACGCCTGCCGCAAGGCGGCGCATGCCCTTTGTGAACGCTTCAGACTGTGTCAAACGTGGTCTCCCTTGACGCGAAATACGGAGCGATCCGGCCGGCGATCTGAAGAAGCATCCCGTCGGACGCGCGCGGACCGACAAGCTGGAGGCCGATGGGAAGCCCATCGTGCGACCCGCCCGGCAGGGCGACACAGGGCATCTGCATGGCCGTCCACAGCGAATTGAAGACCGGATCGCCCGGGGCGCGACCAAGCGGGGCCGTGCCCGGTGCCGCGGGCGCAAGCAAGGCGTCGACTTCCGCATCCTCCATGAGCCGCTCGAGGCGCGCGGCCAGCAGGGCAAGGCGGTCACGGGCCTCAAAGGCGTCGCGCATGGTCTTTGTGCTGCGGCTGGCGATGCGCTCGTGAAAGTCGGGATGCAGGTCTTCACCATCGTTGCGGGCCAGCGGCAGGAATGCCGCGGCGCCTTCGGCGAACATGACCGCCCGGTGCAGCTCGTCGAGTTCCGCGAATTCGGGCGTCAGATCGAAGCGCACGATGTCGGGAAGCTCTGCGGCCGTCTCCAGAAGCGCGGCCATGGGCGCCGTCAGACGGTCGCTGTAGGGCGTCCTGCACAGCCCGATACGGATCCGCCCGGGCGTGCGGGGCGTCGGCAGGTCGAACACCTGCGACAACAGTACCAGATCGGCAAGATCGCGGGCGTGAAATCCGACCGTGTCGAAGCTGGGAGCGTATCGCTTCAGCCCCTCGGTCGAGATCAGGCCGAAACTGGGTTTCATCGCGTTGATCCCGCAGAAGCTCGCGGGGCGGATCGTCGATCCCCCGGTCTGGGTCGATATGGCCAGCGGCACATGAAAATCGGCAACGGCAGCCGCCGAACCCGCCGAGGAGCCTCCCGGGGTGTGCCGCGGATCGGCGGGGTTTCCGGTTGCCGCATTGCGCCCTGCCGCAGCGAATTCGGTTGTGTCGGTCTTCCCGAGCATGATCGCGCCCGCGGCACGCAGCATTGCAACCGCCGCCGCGTCCCGCGCGGGCCGGTTGCCCGCGAACAGGGGTGAATTGTGGCTGGTCGGCATTTCGGCGGTGTCGAAGACATCCTTCACGCCGACCGGGAGTCCGGCAAGCGGACGCGGATCGTCGGCCCCGATGGCGGCGGCCTGCGCTTCGGCCTGCGGGTTCAGGCAAAGCCAGGCCCGGATCTCGCCATCGCGCTCCGAGATCCGCTCCAGACAGGCACGCGTCAGGTCGAGTGCCGAAAAGTCACCGCGCCGGATTCCGGCGAGGGCTGCCGTGGCGGTCAGATGCGCAAGTTCCGTCATGGCCGCGCCAGGTGGTGATCGGTGATCGACTGGAAGGCCGCCCCGAGCGACAGGACGAGGGCATCCTCGCAGGGACGCCCAACGATCTGGATCCCGACGGGCAGACCGTTGCGGCCCTTTCCGGACGGCAGCATCAGCGCAGGAAATCCCGTGAGGTCCCAGATCATCGTATTGCGCGAAATGATGTCGAAGCCGAAAGTCTCGTCGTCCACCTCGATCCGCAGCCCGTCAAGAAGCCCAGCCTCGCCCCCGATACCCGGCGTCACGAGAAGGTCGATGTTCCATTTCTCCAGCACATGGCCGATCAGGGCGGTACGGTGTGACATCGCAAGAAGATAATCCGCAGCCGACAGTCCGTCGCCCCGGGCGATGCGGGCCTGCAGGCCCGCGTCCTGTTCGGATCGGCGGTCGGCGTTGTGGCGCTGGCTGGCAGAAAGCTCGGCGGTCAGGATCGTCCAGCCGGCTTCGTGGTTCGTCGACATGTCGCCAAACATGTCTGCGGCGCTGACCGGCACACATGTCGCGCCAAGCCTCTCCATCTCCGACAGGGCGTCCGACCATGCGTCCAGGACGGCGCTGTCGACCATTTCGGTGAACCAGCCGTCCGGCACGCCGATGCGCAAAGGTCTGGGCGGCATCGGCGCGACGTCGGCCATCACCTGCATGACCCGCGCGATGTCCGACGCCGAAAGGCCGAGCGGTCCCAGATGGTCGAGCGTCCAGCTCAGTGGCGCGACACCTTGCGTCGATACCAGCCCTCGGGTCGGCTTGAGGCCGGTCACTCCGCACCAGCAGGCGGGGACGCGGATAGATCCGCCGGTATCCGTCCCAAGTGCGAATGGCAGGATGCGCCGGGCCACGGCGGCGCCGGAGCCGGTCGACGATCCGCCCGTCCAGCGGCGTGGATCATGAGGGTTCGTCACGACGCCGTGGCGGGGATTGAAGGGGGACCCTGCGGCGAATTCGGTCGTCGCAAGCATCGCCACCGGAATCGCACCCGCTGCCCGCAGCCGGGCAACGGCCGGCGCGTCCCGCGCAGCGATCCGCGATCCGGCAAGCAGCGATCCGCAGGTGATCTCTCCGCCCGCGACGTCGACGATGGCCTTCACGCCGAAAGGCACCCCTTCGAGTGCGCGCGCGGTGCCGTCGGCCCATCGCCGAGCAGACTCCGCGATCTGGGCCTCGGTATCGAGGATCGACAGCACCGCCTCGGATGCAGGGGCCGGGCGGCACAGGGATTCGATCCGCGCGATCTGCTCGGCCGGCGTCGTTTCACCTTCCGCATAAAGTTGCAAAAGCGCGGCGATCCCATCGGGCACATGTGCAGCACCTTCCGGGGTTCCGGTGCCGGTCCGGGGCTTGCCCAGATGCAGATCGAACCGTGCGAACGGATCGGCGGGCGGGTCCGCGCCCGGCCCGCCCGGCAGCACGCCGTCCATCATTCCGCCGCGTGGGCAATCTTGTCCTGTCGGCACTTCATCAGGGGCTGGACCTTCTGCCCGAACGTATCGAGACCTTCGAGGAAATCGTCGAAGGTCATCATGATCCCCTTCACCCCTTCGATGCTGGCAACGTCGTCGAGCATGGCCGCGACGGTCTCGTACGATCCGACAAGCGTCCCCATGTTGAAGTTGACGGCGCCTTCCGGAAGGTTGATGTGCTTTGCCGTCGAGGTCTCGTCCGCGGCCGTGTCCTTCGAGCCCTGATCCGCCATCCAGGCGAGCGCGTCCGCATCCACACCCGAACGCAGGTGTTCCCAGCGCGCCATCGCCTTCTCGTCCGTCTCGTCCGCGATGATCATGAACAGCACATAGGCGCCGACGTCGCGACCGGTCTTTTTCGCCGCCGCCACAAGGTTGCCGGCGGCTTCCGAGAATGCCAGCGGCGTGTTGACGCCTACGCCCATGACGAAGTTGTAGTCGGCATGTTCGGCGGCGAATGCCATGCCCTTGGCCGACTGGCCCGCGGCCACGATCTCGACCTTTTCGGGCCGTGGAGACAGCTTGCAGTCGTCCATGGTGAAATGCTTGCCCTTGAAGTCGGACGAACCCTTCTCCCACAGCTCACGCATGACCTGCACGTATTCCCCGCCATAATCGTAGCGGTAGCCGAAATACGCATCGCCGGGCCAGAGGTTCATCTGGGTGTATTCGTTCTTGGCCCAGCCGGTGACGATGTTGATGCCGAAGCGGCCCGGCGCGATGCTGTCGACCGTGCTCGCCATGCGTGCGACGATCGCGGGCGGAAGCGTCAGGATCGCGGTCGAGGCGAAAAGTTTGATCTTGGACGTCACGGCGGCAAGTCCCGCCATCAGGGTGAAGCTTTCCAGGTTGTGGTCCCAGAACTCGGTCTTGCCTCCGAAGCCGCGCAGCTTGATCATCGACAGCGCGAATTCAAGTCCGTAGCCTTCGGCCTTCTGCACGACCTGCTTGTTCAGATCGAACGACGGCATGTACTGCGGGGCAGTCTCCGAAATCAGCCAGCCGTTGTTCCCGATCGGGATGAAGACACCCATGTCCATGACGAAACCCCTCTGTTGTGTTTGTCTGGACATAATTTTGAGTTCGGCCGGTGCGCCAGCGAAAACGGCAGAATATGTCCGGACATACCGGGGATTTGGCGGCCCGTCTGAAAACTGCGCATCATTTGACAGACGATGTCGAAAACTTGGGCGATTCAGGATTCCGGCTCACCGGCCGAGAGCACGGTGCGATAGCGGAATCGGTCGGCCGGAAGCGTCTGTATCGCGTACTCCAGAAGACGCCCGCGCGACGACAGGTATCGGCGCGTCATGCGCAGCGCCAGAGCGCCTTCGGTCAGGCACAGCTTGGCGGCAGTCTCACGTTCGATCGCGACCGGCGTCAGTTCCTGATGGATCGAGGCGATCCGTTCACCGGTGTAGCTTTCGACCATGTTGAACAGGGCCTTTCGCAACACGTCGACGCCCTTGAGGACCTCCGCCACGCTTTCGTCCAGATAGACTTCGTTCCAGCAGAACGGCACGTCCTCGCCTTTGAAATAGCGCAATCCGGCCGCGTAGGTGAACCTCCGTCCCGGGGGGATGCCCATTTCCGCGGCGAGCTCGGCGCGCGCCGTCACGTCCGACTTGATCTGGAAATGAAGCTCCGAATCGCGTGAGAAGTCGAAGAGGTCATGGCGGGACTGACCGCGGAACCGGGTACGCCAGTCAGTACCGCGGCTTTCCACCCTCGTGCCGACGCCCTTGCGCGCGGAGAGCGTGCCACTGCGCTTCAGCTGCTCGATTGCCTGCCGGATCGTGTGGCGGGAGACCTGGAAGGCGGTCACCAGCTCCGCCTCCGTCGGCAGAAGCGTACCGACCGGGTAGATGTCGTCGCGGATCCTTTGTTCCAGCTTGTGCGCGATCTGGAGGTAGAGCGGAGATGTCCCGTCGAGATTTGTGGACATGGGGATTCAGACTGCCTATTGCTGTTTGTCCGTACATAGGTCCATTTGGAGCGCTGAAGCGTGGAGATCTGCCGGTGACACAGCCCAGTATGTCAAGCCAAACGAACTTTGGCGAGACAAAGCGGACCGGGACGCATCTCTGGCTGACGCTGGCTCGCATGACGGGCGTACAGATTGCCGCGACATCCGCCGTGCTCGCGTTGACCGCCTTGGCGCCGGTCGTGGCCGAGACCCTGAACGTCGGAGCCTATTGGGTCGGCTATCAGGTCAGCTTCATCTATTTCGCCGGGCTCTTTGCGTCGCTCGGTGCCGGAAGCCTCGTCGCCAGGCTGAGGAGCGAGGCGATCATCGCGGTGGAGCTTGGGCTTCTCATCGTCGGGCTGGCGTTGCTTGCCACCGCGATCCCGGCACTCATGGTATTGGCTTCCGTGCTGCTTGGTCTGGCCTACGGGATCAATAACCCGGCATCCTCGGTCATCCTCCAGGAAGTGACGCCGGCCCGGCGGCGCAGTCTGGTCTTTTCTCTCAAGCAGAGCGGCGTGCCGCTTGGGGCGGTCGTGGCGAATGCATTCCTGCCGCTGGTTGCGCTCTGGTTGTCGGGCTGGCAGACGGCGGTGCTGGCTCTTGCGGTCGTCCCGCTGGCGCTGCTGCCGTCCACGCTGAGACAGATGGAGCGATCGCCGGATCGGGCGCGCATGGGCGGTCCGGGCATTCTGGCGACCGCGCTCGCGGAGCAGCGCGCGGTGCTGGGCGATGCGTCGTTGCGCACCCTGGCCGCACTTGGCTGCCTGTTTTCCGCGCTGCAGTTGACGGTGACGGCCTTTGCCGTCGTGTCACTGGTGGAGATCGGGTGGAGCATACCCGCAGCCGGTCTGGTGGGGGCCGCGCTGCAGATCGCAGGAGCGTCCGGTCGCGTTCTATGGGGTGTCGTGGCCGACCGCTTCGGCCCGTTCTGGGTCCTGTCGCTGCTCGGCTTCGCCGGTGGCACGCTCTCGCTGCTCCTCTACTTCCAGCCCGTTCTGCCGACTGCTCTGCTCGCCGTTGTGCTTGTGTGTCTCGGAGCCTGTGCCTCAGGCTGGAACGGCGTCTTTCTGGCCGCGATCGCTCGGGCGTCGCCACCGGGCCGGGTCGGAGCCGCCACCGGCGCGATCCTGTCCTACACCTTCATCGGGGTCATCGTCGGTCCCTCGCTCTTCGCGGCGATCTATCATGCCCTCGGCAGTTACCCGCTTTGCTTTGCCGTCGTTTCCGTCGCCGGGCTGGCGGGCGGTGCGCTCGCGGCGCGCCGTCATCGCCTTCTGAAAATGTACGGACATAATATTTGAGCATAACGCCGCGTTCAGCGCCTCAACTTTCCGCACACGCCAAAAACTCCTCACGAAGCCGCACAATCGTCTTTCCCTTTTTTCTCAAATGTCCGGACATAGTCCGTACAAAAAAGCTTCAACAGGGAACAACAGAATGAAGATTTGCAATGCCTTCGTGATCCTGCCGCTGCTGCTGCCCGGAGTTGCCCAGGCGGACGCCATGTCTGACGCGCAGGCCCTGATTGCTGAACACCGCGTGATCCCCGACTTCGTTCCGCAAGGCGAACCCTTCGACGCCAAGGCCTGCATGGCGGACAAGAAGGTCTTTTCGGTTCCCGTCACGATGACCGTTCCCTTCGTCGTGGCGCTCGAGGATGCGATGAGCCGCGCCGCCGCCGAAGTGGGGTTCGAATACATGGTCTGG
The DNA here is from genome assembly GCF_040801785.1 of Sulfitobacter sp. LCG007. Taxonomy (NCBI): domain Bacteria; kingdom Pseudomonadati; phylum Pseudomonadota; class Alphaproteobacteria; order Rhodobacterales; family Roseobacteraceae; species Roseobacteraceae bacterium LCG007. The sequence goes on from NZ_CP161805.1 coordinate 430,527, forward strand.
GAAACGCAGGGCGGCATGGATTCCTACATCCAGGGCGTCGATCAGGCGGTGACCCAGGGGTACGATCTGATAGACCTGACCGGCGGGCTGAACCCGGTGGTGATCGGCCCGCAACTGATGCAGGCCAGGGAGGCCGGAGCGACGATCACCACGACGCATCTCTATGACGAAACGCAGGAACAGGCGGAATTCGTCGATGCCTCGGCCAAGGTCCCGTTCTCGTCGGTCGGAGAGGTGCTGGCCGCCTGGGCCTTCGTGCGCACGGAAGGCAAACCGAATGTGCTGATCATCGGGTCCGACGACGTGCTGCCCTCGATCCCCTTCGTCGCGAGTATCCAGGAGCAGCTGAAGGAATACTGCCCCGATTGTCCGCAACAGTACCTGAACGTGCCGCTCGCCGAATGGGGCACGCGCATCCAGTCAGGGGTCCAGTCGGCGCTGCTGTCCAATCCCGACATCAATTACATCCTGCCGATCTATGACAGCATGTCGCAGTTCGTCACGCCGGCCCTGAGGATCGCCGGAGCGGACGTGCCGATCGCAAGCTTCAACGGCACCCCCTTCGTGCTGGACATGGTCCGCGAGGGTACGGTGGAGATGGACATCGGCGAAAGCCTTGGCTGGGCGGGATATGCCGCCATCGACGCGCAGATGCGCCAGCTTTGCGGCCTGCCTGTGCCGGAGGATCTGGGCGTGCCACTTGTCATCTTCGACAAGTCCAACGTCGAGACCACGGGTATTCCCGCGAACTTCGACGATGGCTACGGCGACGCCCATATCGCCGGTTTCCGCAAGCTCTGGATGCTGGAATAGCCATGACGGTGCAGCCCCTCGCATCGCCCGGAACCGGCCCGCACGATGCGGATATCCTGCGCATGTCGCAGATCCGGATGAAGTTCGGTCCCGTCGAGGTCCTTCGGGACGTCAGCCTGACCCTGCGCCGGAAAGAGATCGTGGGGCTTCTTGGGGCCAACGGGTCCGGCAAGTCCACGCTGATCAAGGTGCTGGCGGGGTTCAACTCGCCGCAGCCCGGCAGCGTCGTGCAGCTTTGGGGCGAAGCGCTGCCCCTGCCGCTCGATGCCGCGCGGATCCGCCAGATGGGTGTGGCCTTCGTCCATCAGCATCTCGCCCTGGTGCCGAGCCTGTCCGTGGTGGACAACATGCTGATATCGGACACTTCGCGCAGGCCGTACGGCATCAACTGGCGGGCAGAACGGCGCAGGATCGCGGCGCTGATGGCCGAATTCGAACTGGACATCGATCCCGACGCCATCGTCGAGACCCTGTCACCTGTCGAGCGGGCCTTCGTTGCCATCGTCCGGGCCTTTGCGGAACTGCGGCGCTCGGATGCGGGGCGGGCGGGCGAGGGGATCCTCGTGCTGGACGAGCCGACGCCGTTCCTCTCGGTCGCCGACGTCGAAAAGCTGTTCGCCGTCCTGCGCAACATCCGGTCGACGGGCGCATCGGTCATCATCGTGACACATGACATCGACGAGGTGCTCGCCCTGACAGACCGGGTGGCGGTGATGCGAGACGGCCGTCTTGCGGCTGTGATGAACACGAAAGAGACCAGCCGCCAGCAGATCCTGGACACCATCGTCGGGCGCGCGATCGCGGCCTATACGCGGGCCCCGCGACCTCCGGCGAGGCCGGCCAATGTCTCTGTCAGGGGGCTCAGGGGCGGACGATGCAAGGAATTCGACGCGGATCTGAAGGCCGGTGAGATCCTCGGGCTCACAGGTCTGATCGGATCCGGCTTCGCCGACGTGCCGTACCTGCTGTTCGGCGCGATCCCGGGCTTCGGGCGGATCACCGTTGGCGAGACCGAACTGGACGCTGCAAGCCTGCCGCCCGCGACGGCCCATGCTGCGGGGATCGCGCTTCTGCCCGGCGACAGGATGGGCCAGGGCGGTGTCGGATCCCTTTCGGTGACCGAGAACGCGACCTTCCTCGCTCTGCCCAGGCTGCGCCGCGGGGCCGCGCTCAGCCCCGTCGCGATGCGGCGGGAAACGGCGCGCCTGATAGCAGAGCATGACGTCCGTCCCGCAGATCCGGATGCAGCCCTCGGGAACCTGTCCGGGGGAAATCAGCAGAAGGTGCTGCTTGGCAAATGGCTGGCCGAAGCTCCGCGGCTGCTGTGCCTGGACGAGCCGACGCAGGGCGTCGACTACGGGGCTCGGCAACAGATCTTCGCGGCGCTCGACCGGGCGGCGTCTCAAGGCATGTCGATCCTCGTCGCCTCGACCGATCACGAGCAGCTCGCGCAGCTTTGCGATCGGGTCGTCGTGTTCCGGCGAGGTACGCCCGTCATGACCTTGGCCGGACGCGATGTCGACAAGGAGCGTATCGCGCGCGCCTGCCTTGGAAGCGACGCGGCCGATCCCGCAACTCCCCTTCAGACGGAGGTCTCCGCATGACCGCAGACAGCGCCCATCCCCGGTCGGCAGGAACGCCGCGGCTCTGGAAGAAGGACGTGGAACGCTTCGCCCTTCTCGGCGCCTGGGCCGTGCTCATCGGCATCTTTGCCCTCGCGGTTCCGGACACGTTTCTGACCTGGCGGACGTTCAGTTCGATGTTCGGCTCCCAGGCGGTGCTGGTGGTGCTCGCCCTCGCCATACTCGTTCCGCTGACCGCCGGGGACTTCGACCTGTCGGCGGCAAATGTGCTGGTCTTCTCGGCGATGCTGGTCGCGATCACGAATGTGCAGCTCGGTCTGCCGATCGGCTTTTCCATCGTGCTGGCGATCGGGATCGGAACGCTGACCGGGGCGATCAATGCGCTTTTCATCCTGTTCTTCCGGATCCATTCGCTGATCATCACGCTTGGCGTCGGAACGTTCCTGCAGGGGCTTACGCTGTGGATGTCGCAAAGCCGCACCATCTCGGGCATTTCGATGGAACTGGTCGAGGTCGTGGTCATCAAGCGGCTGTTCGGCATTCCGCTCGCCTTCTACTACGGTCTGGCACTGGCTCTGATCATGTGGTGGGTGCTGGAATACACCATTGCGGGGCGCAAACTGCTTTTCGTGGGGCGGGGCAGAGAGGTGGCGCGACTGAACGGCGTCAAGGTCGATCGGGTACGCTTCCTGTCGCTCGTCACATCCTCCACGCTCGCCGCCATCGCGGGCGTACTCTATGCCGGGATGACCGGTTCTGCGGATCCGAATTCGGGATCGGGACTGCTGCTGCCGGCTTTCGCGGCGGCTTTCCTGGGGGCGACGACGATCTATCCCGGCCGTTTCAATCCCCTGGGTACCCTGCTGTCGGTCTACTTCCTGATCACGGGGATCACAGGCCTGACGATGCTGGGGGCGGATGCCTTCGTGCAAAGCCTGTTCTACGGCGGAGCGCTCGTGGTGGCGGTGTCGCTGTCGCAACTGGTGCGCGGCCGCCAGCCGCAGAGTTTCGGCTGATGCCCGAGGCCACCCTCACCGCCTTTCTGGGCCGGACGCCTACGGATGAGGAACGCGCGATCCATGCGGACCAGACCGCTCGGCTCGGGGCGGTCAGAAGCAGTCCGCTGTTGGCGCCGACCGACGGGCTGCGACGTCAGCATCCCTTCCCGGCCGAGATGCCATGACCCTTCCTGCCCTGCCGACCATCGCGTCGCTGCGCACCGAATTGGATGAAGGCCGCGCCGGGCCTTCGGAACTGGCTCGGGCGGCAACGGCAAAGGCCCGCGGCAGCACCGCCTTTGCGCAGGTCAGGACCCTGGCAGGCGGAACCGGCCCGCTTGCCGGAATCCCCCTGGCGCACAAGGACATGTTCGACCGGCCGGGAGAGCGGGTCGGCATGGGGGCGCACCCTTCCGCGGCCTTTACCGCAGCCGGGCTGGCCACGGTGCTCGCGCGGCTGGACGCGGCGGGGCAGGTCGATATCGGCCGGCTCGCCATGAGCGAGTTCGCCATGGGACCCTCGGGCCACAATGCGCATCACGGCATGCCCGACAATCCACTTGTACCGGGGGCGATCACGGGGGGATCGTCTTCCGGCTCGGGCGCCGCGGTCGCCTCGGGCATCGTTCCCGCGGCGCTCGGGTCGGATACCGGCGGGTCGATCCGGATCCCCGCGGCCTGCAACGGTATCGTCGGTTTCAAGCCGACACAGGGACTCGTGCCCGTCTCCGGCGCGATGCCGCTGTCGTGGACGCAGGATTGCATCGGTCCGCTGGCCGCCTCTGTCGACTGCGCCAGCACGGTTCTTTCGATCATCGCGGGCCGCCCGATCGAGTACCCGGATGGTCCCTTGCGGATCGGTCTGCTGGCCGGCCCCATGCAGGAGGCGGCATCCGAGCGGATGCGGATAGCCATGGCCGAGGCGGGGCGCGCTCTGGAAGCCGCCGGGAACGGCTTGAGAGATGTCGAGATCGCCTTCTTCGACGACCTGACGGAGCCCGCGAACGTCATCGCGATCAGCGAGGCGGCCACCGTGCATGCGGATCGCATGAAGCGACACGCGGACACCTATGGCCCGCAGGTAAGGGCGCGGCTTGTGCAGGCGGCGGCGATCCTCGCGCAGGACTACCTTAGGGCGGGACAGATCCGGCAGGAGGGGATAGAGCGGATGACCAGTGTATTCGCGGAATGCGACGTCATCCTGATGCCGACCCTGGCGGACGTTCCGCCGCAGGGGGCGTCGGTCGATATCGGAAACGATCCGGAACTGAACCGGGTCATTGCGGGGCTGACCCGCTTCACCCGGCCCGCATCCATCCTGGGACTGCCATCGCTCAGCCTGCCCGTGGCGATGACGCAGGACGGCCCGCTGTCGGTGCAGATCATCGGCCCCGCCTTCGCCGAAGATCGTCTTGCACATGTGGGCAAGATGATCGAATCCGCTTTCGAGCTGCGTGCCGCGCGGCTGAGCTACTGAACCTGAAAGGAAACACCGTATGCTTGACGAAGAAGCCGTCCTGTCCGAGGGGGGCATCGCCCGGCTGTTCACCGAGGCGCGCTCCCAGAACGGCTGGCTGGACCGCTCCATCCCCGACGAAACGCTGCTGGCACTCTGGGACGTTCTGAAATACGGACCGACGTCCGCCAACTGCTCGCCCGGACGGTTCGTGTTCGTCAAGAGCGCGGCGGCGAAGGAAAAGCTGCGGCCTGCCATTTCAAGCGGCAATCTCGAAAAGACGATGTCCGCTCCTGTCTGCGCGATCATCGCATGGGACCCGGCGTTCTACGACAAGTTGCCCGAACTCTTCCCTCACACTGACGCCAGGCCGTGGTTCACCGGGTCCGAGAAAGTCGCGCATGAAACGGCCTTCCGCAACGGGACGCTGATGGGCGGCTACCTGATACTGGCGGCGCGGGCGCTTGGGCTTGATGCGGGGCCGATGTCGGGTTTCGACGCCGGGATGGTCGAGGAAGCCTTTCTGGCAGGACGCGGCTGGAAAGCCAACTTCCTGTGCAACCTGGGCTACGGGGATCCGTCGAAGGTCTTCGAACGTCTGCCGCGGCTGGCGTTCGACGACGCCTGCACCATCGTCTGAGACTCGGCGGGGCCACCTGGCCCCGTCATTCCCTGCTCAGGCCGCAACAGCGGGCATGTTGTCGGGAACGGTATTCCCGGGCACGGCGTCAGCGTTTTCGGCGCCCATGTCCGTACATTCCAGAACTTCAGAATTTTGCGGCGATCCATCGGGTCCCGAATGCGCGACGATTCTCCGGCAGTTCCGGGAACGGCGAAAAATCCGGATCTGTTTCGGACGAGAGCCCAATAATCGGGCAACCGGGCTGCGCTGACGCCTGACACGCCTCGCCTCGGCAAGCGCGTTTTGACAAGAGGCCCGGTTGTCATGGGACTGTTATGAAGGACAGGCCCGCCTGTCATGGATCAGCGAAACAAGGAATGACCAGACATGATGAAAAGGATTGGGACCACATTAGTCAGCTGTACCCTGGGCCTTGCTCTCCTGGCATTCCCGGCCTGGGCAGAGGGCACATTGCGCATCGGAATGACGGCCTCGGACATCCCGCTGACAACCGGTCAGACCGACCAGGGCGGTGAGGGCATGCGGTTCATGGGCTACACGGTCTACGACGCACTGATCAACTGGGACCTGTCTTCCGCCGACAAGCCGTCGGAATTGATCCCGGGTCTCGCCACGGAATGGTCGGTGGGAGAGGACGAACTGACGTGGACGTTCAAGATCCGGGAGGGCGTCAAATTCCATGACGGATCGGATTTCACGGCGGACGCGGCAGTCTGGAACTTCGACAAGCTGCTCGATGACACGTCCGAACAATATGACCCGCGCCAATCCGCACAGGGAAAGTCACGCATACCGGCAGTGGCAGAATACCGCGCACTCGATCCGATGACGCTCGAGATCACGACGAAGGTTCCGGATGCGACACTGCCCTATCAGCTTGCATGGATCCTGATGTCCTCCCCGGCCCAGTGGGAAGCCCTGGGCAAGAACTGGGATGCCTTCGCCGAGGACCCGTCAGGAACCGGACCCTGGATCATGGACAATTTCGTCCCGCGGGAACGCGCGGAACTGTTGCCAAACGCCGAATACTGGGACGACACCCGCATCCCGCAGCTGGACAGGATGATCCTCATCCCGCTCCCGGAACCGAATGCGCGATCCGCCGCGCTGATGTCCGGTCAGGTCGACTGGATCGAGGCCCCGGCACCGGACATGATCCCCGCCCTGATGGGCAACGGCTTCAGCATCGTGTCAAACACGATGCCGCATAACTGGACTTGGCACCTGTCGCGGCTGGAAGGTTCTCCCTGGAACGACATCAACGTCCGCAAGGCCGCCAACCTTGCCATCGACCGCGAAGGCATGTCGACGCTGCTGGGCGGGCTGATGGTGCCGGCGGAAGGCTTCCTGCCGCCAGGCTCGCAGTGGTTCGGCACCCCGGACTTCAAGGTGCGCTATGACCTCGAGGCCGCAAGGGCGCTCATGGAAGAGTCGGGCTACGGCCCCGACAGGCATCTCGCGGTGAAGGCTCTGATATCGCCCTCGGGCTCGGGCCAGATGCTGCCGCTGCCGATGAACGAGTTCATCCAGCAGAACCTGGCGGAAATCTGGATCGACGTTGAATTCGAGGTCGTCGAGTGGAACACGATGATCAACATCTGGCGTGCGGGCGCCGCTGACGAGAGCAGTCAGGGATCGCAGTCCATCAACTTCACCTATTTCATCCAGGACCCGTTCACCGGGCTGATCCGGCATCTTTCCTGCGATCTCATCGCGCCGAACGGGACCAATTGGGGCCACTACTGCGACCCGGAAATGGAAGAGCTGATCAGACAGATCCGCACCACCTTCGACCCCGCAGAGCAGACAGAGGTGCTTCGCAGGACACACGAGAAATACGTGAACGACGCCCTGTTCCTCATGGTCACGCATGACGTCGCGCCGCGCGCGATGACGGCAAGCGTGAAGGGGTTCGTCCAGGCACAGAACTGGTACCAGAACTTCAGTTCCATCACGATGGAATAGAAGGGCAGGGGCGGCATCCGCGCCGTCCCGTCCGAGACCCATGTCAGGATATCTCCTCCGCCGTCTGATCCATGTGGTCCCTGTCGCCCTCGGCGTCAGCCTGATCTGTTTCCTGCTGGTCCACATCGCCCCGGGCGATCCCCTGGTCGCCGTCATGCCGATCGATGCCACCGCCGAACAGGAAGCGGAGATGCGCGCCGCATACGGTTTCGACAAGCCGCTGCCAGTTCAGTTCGGGATATGGCTGGCCCATGCTGTGCAAGGCGATCTCGGTCGCTCGATCGCCACGGGCCGGGCGGTGGCGCCCGAGGTGACGAGGGCTGTCGGCAACACGCTTCTGCTGGCGGCCGCTGCCAGCATCATCGGATTCCCGCTTGGGATCTTCCTCGGGTTCATGGCCGGCTACCTGCGCGATACCGTCTGGGACCGAGCGATAACCGCAACCGCCATCGCCGGTGTGTCGACGCCGAATTACTGGCTGGGGATGGTGCTGGTGATCCTCTTCTCGATCACCTGGCCGCTCCTGCCGTCGATGGGAGCAGGGCCCGGCGGATCGAGCGACTGGTCCTGGGACTGGCAGCACATGCGCCATCTCGTGCTGCCCGCCATCACGCTCGCCGTGGTTCCGATGGGTATCGTCATGCGCACCACGCGCGCGCTCGTGTCCGACATCCTCGACCAGGACTTCGTGCAGGCACTCCAGGCCAAGGGCATGACCCGCAGCGGCATCCTGCGCCATGTCGCACGCAACGCGGCCCCGACGGCGCTGTCCGTCATCGGCCTGCAACTCGGCTATCTGCTGGGCGGATCGATCCTGATCGAGACTGTCTTCAACTGGCCGGGATCGGGGTATCTGCTTTCGGTCGCCATCCTCCAGCGGGACCTTCCGATGCTGCAGGGAACGATCCTCGTGCTGGCGATGTTCTTCGTCACGCTGAACCTGCTGGTGGACATGGGGCAGTCGCTGATAGACCCGCGGATCTCGCGCGCATGAGCGTCACCGCACCCTCTTCATCCGTCTCGGTCGAGAGCCCTGCCACCCCCTCTGCCGGATACTGGAGCGGCGTCTGGCGCCGTTTGCGCCGTGATCGCGCCGCGCTGGCATGTGCCGCGATCCTTTTCGTGCTGATGTTCTGCGCGGTATTCGCGCCGTGGCTCGGCTTTCACGATCCCTATTCCGGTTCCATGGTCAACCGTCTCAAACCCATCGGGACCGAAGGGCACCCGCTCGGTACGGACGAGCTGGGCAGGGACATGCTGTCGCGCCTGGTACATGGCGGAAGACTGACGCTCTTTCTCGGGATCACGCCCGTGGTGAGTGCATTCGTCATCGGCACGACGCTGGGTCTGGTCGCGGGCTATGTGGGCGGATGGGTCAACTCGCTCATCATGCGCGTGACCGACATCTTCTTCGCCTTCCCCTCCGTGCTGCTCGCCATCGCGATCTCCGGCGCACTGGGGGCGGGGATCGTGAATTCGCTGGTATCGCTGACCATCGTCTTCATTCCTCCGATCACCCGTGTTGCGGAAAGCGTCACGGCTTCCGTCCGAAAGCTGGACTATGTCGACGCAGCGCGGGCCAGCGGGGCAGGAAACGTCACCATCGTCCGCGTGCAGGTGCTCGGCAACGTGCTGGGGCCGATCTTCGTCTACGCGACGAGCCTGACCAGCGTCTGCATGATCATCTCTGCCGGCCTGTCGTTTCTGGGACTGGGCGTGAAGCCGCCCGAGCCCGAGTGGGGTCTCATGCTCAACACGCTGCGCACGGCCATCTACATCAACCCATGGGTCGCAGCCTTGCCGGGGATGATGATCTTCATCACCTCGCTGTGCCTGAACCTGCTGTCCGACGGCCTCAGGAGCGCGATGAATGTCCGACAGTAGCACCGACCCGTTCGCGCCCTCCCTCGCGGATGTCGGAGGCCCGCGCCAACCGCTGATCACCGCGCAGTCCCTGACCTGCCATTTTCCGGTCCGCGCGGGCACCTTCGCGCGCAGGAAGGTCGTGCGCGCCGTGGACGGCATCGATTTCACCATTCGGAAGGGCGAGACGCTTGGCGTGGTTGGAGAGTCCGGTTGCGGAAAGTCCACGACCGCCCGACTTCTGGTCGGGCTGGTGCCGCTCAGCGGGGGCAGGATCCTCTACGACGGTCAGGAGCTTGGTGCGGACCTGAGCCTGCGCAGGCTCAGGCGCGGCGTTCAGATGGTTTTTCAGGACAGCTTCGCCTCGCTCAATCCGCGCCTGACCATCGAGGAGACCATCGCCTTCGGTCCGAAGGTCAACGGCGTGCCGCGCGCCGAGGCGCTGGCGATCGCGCGCGACCTGCTGGAGCGCATCGGGCTCGATCCCGCCCGCTTCGCCACGCGCTATCCGCACGAACTTTCCGGCGGACAGCGGCAGCGGGTCAACATCGGGCGGGCGCTGGCGATGCGGCCCCGCCTGCTGATCCTCGATGAAGCGGTCTCCGCGCTCGACAAGTCCGTCGAGGCGCAGGTGCTGAACCTGCTCGACGACCTGCGCCGCGACTTCGACCTGACCTACATGTTCATCAGCCATGACCTGAACGTCGTGCGCTATGTTTCGGATCGGCTCATGGTCATGTATCTGGGTGAAGTGGTGGAAGTCGGGCCGGCGGAAGCCCTCTATGACGTGCAGGCGCATCCCTATACCGCGGCCCTGTTCGCCGCGATGCCGTCGATGGACCCGGACGCGCGCACGCTCGTGCCGCCGCTTGCCGGGGATCCGCCCAACCCCATCGACCCGCCGTCGGGCTGCCGCTTTCATACACGCTGCCCCCATGCGAGCGACGTCTGCGCCATGCGAAAGCCCAGGGTCGTGACGCTCGGGCAGGGCCATCAGGTCGCATGCCACCTGCATGATCCCGGTTCCGGCCACCCGCAGGCCGCCGCATGAGCGCACTGCTCGAGATCCGGGACCTTGTCGTTCGATTTTCCGGTGACCGGACGGTGCACGCCATCAACGGTGTCAGCCTCCGTGTGGCGAAAGGCGAGGTCCTGGCGCTGCTGGGCGAGAGCGGGTCGGGCAAGAGCGTCACGCTGAAGTCGATGATGCAGCTTCTGCCGGGGCGGCGGACATATATCGGCGGGCAGATCAGCTTCGACGGACGCGACGTGCTCGCGCTTCGGGGCCGCGCGCTTGCCGACTTCCGGGGTCGCGAGGTCGCGATGATCTTTCAGGACCCTTCGCTCGCGCTCGACCCGGTATATTCGATCGGCACGCAGATCGCCGAAACCGTGATGCGGCACGAAGGTATTTCCCGCGACGCGGCGCGCCGCCGTGCGCTCGACATGCTCGAGCGGGTACGCATCCCGTCTCCGGAACGGCGGCTCGACAACTACCCGCACGAGATGTCGGGCGGGATGCGGCAACGGGCGATGATCGCGCTGGCGCTGGCCTGCGGTCCCCGCCTGCTGCTGGCGGACGAGCCGACGACGGCGCTGGATGCAACCGTGCAGATGCAGGTTCTGCTCCTGCTGCGCGAACTGCAGCAGGAAATGGGGATGTCGGTGATCTTCGTCACGCACGACATCGGCGTGGCGGTCGAAATCGCCGACCGGGTCGCGGTGATGTACGCCGGAACCATCGTCGAAACCGGCACCATTGCGCAGATCATCAAGGATCCGCGTCATCCCTATACGCGGGGACTGTTGGCGGCGAACCTTCACGGGGCGGTCAAGGGCTCGCGGCTCGAGGCGATCCCCGGAGCGCCACCGACGCTGGAAGAGCCGCCCCGCGCCTGTCCATTCGCCCCACGCTGTCCGGTCGCCATTCCGGTCTGCAGCACCATGCGTCCGCCCTTGTCGGCTCTGGGTCCGGGACGGGCCGTCGCCTGCATTCTGGAAACGGAAGCCGGTCACTCCGGACGGGGAGCGCCGAACGGCGCAGGGGCGGGGACGGCTGGCACCCATGCGTAGCCTGATCGCCGCCGTTGCGCAGATGGGGCCCGTCGCGCGCGACGAACCGAGAAGCAGCGCGGTGTCCCGGATGTGCGCGATGATGCGCGAGGCGTCGGATCGCGGGGCGCGGGTCGTCGTCTTCCCGGAACTGGCCCTGACCACCTTCTTTCCGCGGTGGTATCTGGAAGGCGACGACCTCGATCGCTGGTACGAGGTCGAGATGCCCAATGCCGCCGTGCAACCCCTGTTCGATCTCTCGGCGAGGCTGAACGTCACCTTTCATCTGGGCTACGCCGAACTGACGCCTCAGGGCAAGCGCTTCAACACCGCCATCATGGTCGGGGCCGGGAAGGTCACGGGCAAGTATCGCAAGATCCATCTGCCGGGCCACCGGGACTACGAGGACTGGCGCGCGTTCCAGCATCTCGAAAAGCGCTATTTCGAAACCGGCGATCTGGGATTCCCGGTCTTCGGAGCCCTCGGCGGCAAGGTCGGCATGTGCATCTGCAACGACAGACGCTGGCCCGAGACATGGCGGATGCTGGGCCTTCAGGGCGCCGAGCTGGTCGCTTTGGGCTACAACACGCCCCTGCATTTTCCGCCGGCCCCCGAACATGATCACCTGCAGTACTTTCACAATGCCCTGTCGATCCAGGCGGGCTGCTACCAGAATGGCCTGTGGGCACTGGCGGCGGCGAAGGCGGGCCGGGAAGAGGGATGCGACATGATCGGCGGCAGCATGATCGTCGCTCCGACAGGCGAGATCGTCGCGCAGGCCCAGGGTGTCGCGGACGAGGTCATCACCGCCCGGATCGACCTGGACCGCTGCGCCGAGATCCGGCGAAACATCTTCGATCTGGCGCAGCACCGCGAGCCGCAGACCTACGGTCTGCTGACCGCTCCAAAGGCGACCTGAAGTGGCCTGACGCTCGGCCGGCGGGGCCCCTTCCCTGGCGCTGGCAGCCTCTCGTGCCGCTCCGCGTTTCAGCATGTGCCGGGAACGCGCACGCCCTGCTGCCCGCCGTGCCGGGGGCCGGTCGGCCGGCCAGATCACCGGTTACGGGGTTCTTCCATGCCAATCATCCGTCTGACTTCGTCCGCCGCGCTCAGGATCGGGTTGATCAGCGGAACCGGTGAAATCTCTCGCAATCGTTCGGCTGCCGCCCCGAGCGGGCCGCCACCGATGACGACGCGGGACGCACCTGCCTCGCAGGCGGCTTCGATCTGCGCGATCAGCGCCCTGTCCAGTGCCGCCTCATCCGCCGCAAGCGCAACGGGATCGTCCGGCGAACTGAAACAGCCGAGATAGCAGCCCCGGTCGGCATAGTGCGTCATCAGGGAATCTATCGTCGGCCTCAGGGCGGGTGTCGTGGTTGCAACGGCAAAACCGCCCCCGGCAGACGAGGCCTCTCTGGCGGCGGCGGCAGCGATGCCGACAACCGGACAGGGCGCGCGCCGCGACAGGCGCAATGCCCCGGGATCTCCGAAGGCCGAGACGATGATGACGCGCGGCCAGACCTCGATATCGGCCCCGGCTATGGTGTCCGCGGCCCGCGCAAGCTCCCGGCGTGTCGTGATCATGCCCGGTCCGGCCGGGGCTGTCCACGGGGTCGGCGCGACCGCAAGCCGGGTCGCCGCGATCGCGCACATCATTGCCGTTGTCGCGGCATTGGCGTTGGGGTTCATCAGAAGGATAGGGGCCAATCGCGCCTCGCGTCCGAGCGTCCATTCAACCTTGCAGCGTCACTGCCCGCGCGAGGCGTGGCAAGGCGGTTTCTTCGACCTGCGGATTCGAGGTCGCATTGGCGCGGACAAGATGCCGGTTTCCTGCGCATCGCGCCAGAGTGCCTCGGGGCAGACGCAGGGGCCGACATTCCACAAGCGCCTTGCCATCCGCAAAGCGCAGCGGGTAAACCCGCCGCAAGCGGTCCCTTAGCTCAACTGGATAGAGCAGCTGACTTCTAATCAGCAGGTTTGGGGTTCGAGTCCTCAAGGGATCGCCAGAAAATGCGCCTGTGCCAATGAAGCATAAGCTTGCACGTTTTGGGGGTTTTCATGCACACCCTCTGTCAAGGGGGCATTTCAAGGCCGACCCAACGGCCCAACTTCGAGATATCCTGCTTGCTCACGCGAGGGGATGTGCTTAGCGGTCGTTCGTGTTTCGGACAGCGAATGGCGGCTTCCAGCCCTTATTGACCGATGCTGCACCTTGTTCCAATGACCGTTTTAAGAGTATCTGGAAACACCAGATAGGTTCCTACATGAAAAGTTGTAAGATACTCTCAAGCTTCTTTCTGTTGGTTGCGCTGCCCGTCTCAGCATAAGATGTACAATGGAAATTGGTCGATACCGGAGTCTTGTCCCATTCATCTCACGGTGAGGGAATAGAGATGCGCATCAAACCTGATCCAGTCCCCAACGGATTGTTCGGCAGCGAAAACTTGGATGATCTCTTATTGGCGCTTTGCAATCACTATGCACCGTCTGTCATTCCATTTGTTCAGCAACAAACGGACATTGAGGAACCAAACTTCGTTGCCGTACGCATCGTTTCAGGAGGTGAGGTGGGGCGCTATGTCTTGGAAACTTTCGCGATTTCTGACGGGCGGTGTGGAGGGGCACTTTAAGCGCGCATGCCTGTTGGAAGCGGCCATTGGCGCAGGTGCAGCGAAAGTCAGAAACGTCCGCTAAGCGGACCTTGTTATATTCTGCGGTGAAGGACCGTGTCCGCCCTTGATGCTGCGCTTTGCATATTGGCCTGGCGATACAACAAAAACTTGGCAGTCGTCGCGACGAGTTCCGATTTCAGTTCCATCTGACCGAACGGGACCGACATCGAAGTGATTTGCTGGCCTACAAAAAATCGGATAGAAAACATAGCGGTACGACCTGAACGCCGAAAGGGCGCAGTTATGAGGTCCGGAGAATATCGGGCCGGAGAGACCGCTTAAGGGCCTCCTTGCGCAGGGGGCGGTGTTCAGCCCCACCCGCACAACCGTCGAAAACAACAAAAAATCTGGCCGCAGCTGGATCGGGAGACCGCTTTCGCTTGGGCAAGTGGCGGAGGGGATGGACTTGATATCCAACCTTCTCTGCCCGCAAAAGCAAAATTTCCCTCTCATTCAATCGTCGAAGTCTCTGCACAGGCGACGTATTGCCCTCCAACTGGGACCGCTGCTGTCCCCTCAACACACCGACCTGACTCGTTCCACAACCTATGGCTTGGCGGGCGCAGTTGATGCATAGCAACCGTCGGACAAGATAGGTGTCCGTGGCGATCTACCTAAAGACGCCCTACCCGCGGTAATTCTTCTTAGCGCTCTCGATGTACGCCAACTCGCTGGCGATCCAGTCGGTGAGCCGGTCCATCACATCCAGCAATCCTTCGCCGCACTGCGTGAGGCTGTAGCTGACTTTCGGAGGCACGCTCGGCTCGACGTGACGGTCAATCAGACCATTGCGACAAAGTTCCCTCAGCGCGCTCGATAGGACCCGTTCACTAATCCCCTCCACAGTGTCGCGGATCCAGTGAAACCGCATCGGACCCGATTTCAGAGACCAAAGGATGAGCAGCGTCCAGCGACCGGTAACGAGCTTGAACACCTCTCGGCCCGGACAATCCGAATGCATCGGGTCGGAAAGGGCCTCCGGGATGGGACTTACTTTCATGTCAGCAACTGATTTTTATGCCGCGTCTTGTGGCAGTAAGCGACTTACTTATTATCAGTCAAGACATAAACCTTGCTTCAAATTTTGTGGGAGCAGGCCATGGCAGACGAAACCGTCGAGACGCTGATCAACACCTTCACGCCGAAAGCCGGAGAAACCGACAATTTCTTGGAATTACAACTCGCGGAGATAGGAAAGCTGCGCGCAGCAGCGGCGCAATCGGGCTGGCTCGGCAACGAAGTCTATCGTGCCAAAGATGGCGGTCGGGTCGTTATCGTCACGCGTTTTCGATCCAGGGAGGCGAAGGAGCAATGGGCTCACTCATCCCACTTTGCCGCGCATCTGCAACGGATCGAGCCGCTGCTCCATCATGGGGAATCCGTGCAGGTCGATCTCGTTGCCCGTTTCCGGGGCCCGGACCACGACATACCGCTCAAGCTTGCCGTGATTACCGGCAGCACGCGCGAAGGGCGGTTCGGTGACAAGCCAGCGTCCTGGATCGCCGAGAAGGCGGCGTCGCACGGCGGCTTCGACGTGACGCCAGTCGATCTGCGCGATGTGGACTTGCCGTTCTTCGGCGATCCGAAGGCGAGCTCTGACCAAAGGGGGGCAGCCGAGGCGTTCGCCTCCAGCCTCGCCGCATTCGACGCCTACGTGTTCACGGTCGCGGAGTACAATCACGCGCCGACAGCCGTCCTGAAGAATGCGCTGGACCACGGCGATTGGACGCGCAAGCCGGCAGGGTTCGTCGGATACGGCGGGGTCGGCGGCGCGCGCGCGGTTGAGCATCTGCGTGGCATCGCGGCCGAACTCGAAATGGTCACGATGCAATCTGCTGTGCATATCAACTTCGCCGAGTATCTGCCCGTGTCCAAAGGAGACAAGCACCTGTCGGATTTCGATCACCTGGAAATGTCAGGCGAAAAGATGCTGGGGCAGCTTCTCTTTTGGGGTCGAGCGCTCCGAGCAGCCCGCACAGAAGAGCTCACGGAATAGGACAACTGGCCGAGGCGAGCATCCCGCCGCAGCCGAACGCCCAACGATGAAGAAAGGCAGCCCAGGCGCCTAACGCTATGACAGAAACAAGGATTGCACCGAGGCTGGAGCTCACCTTCAGCAGGCCGATCATGCCCAAGCCCCTGACCGCCAACCAGCAGAAAAAAACCCGCGAGCGCAATCTTCCATACCTGGCCTGTCGTCGGCCGTCTCCGTGTCCGCGACAAGGTAAGAAAATTTATGCCTGCCGAAAGGAGATTATCGCCGCGCCCATGACTTTCATGGCCGGAATGGCGGTGCCCCAACATACGTATAGCGCAAGCAGACCCAGCGACCTGCCGCTCGGCTTTCCCGTTGTCTGACCGTCCACACCCTGCGTCATTACATTTTAGCTCCTGCGATCGGTCCTGAAATCGAAAACAATCTGCTCACATCAGGCCCTAACCTAACTCAGATTCTTTCGCCTGGTTCGCAACCACGAAATAAAGGTACGGTCCGTTTCGATTTCCCGAGCCTTGACGCCTCACACCTGATCGGGACCCTGGATCGCGCCCCATCCCCATTTGGGCATTGGCCAGTTTCCTTCGGGCAAGGTCACTCCTGGTTGAGAGTTGATGACCGCGAGCCGAGAGCCCCAATCAAGATAGGCCGCGAAAGCCGTCCGAAAGGCGGCGTCGTCGGGAAACCCGATTTCATCCGCCGTCTCCAACATCATTTGCACCCAATAGGCGCGCTGCGCTTCCGTAATCCCCTTGCCGAGGTGGCGGCCGATCATGCCGAGGTGGGAGCCGCCCTCTGTGCTGTAGACCGGCCCCTCTCCGAAGACTTCGGCGATGAAGTCCGCCACGTGCTGCGCATGCTCGAGACTCATGTCTGCAAAGAGCGGACCGAGGACGTGATCCTGCGCCACCTTGTCGTAGAAGGCCTTTGTCAGGCGGCGCAGCGCGGCGCGCCCGCCCGCGGCCTCTGCCAGCGTCGGCAGGTCCATGATCGCGGGGCGGGAGGGCCCGGGCGCGTCCGAGAACCCGTTCAGCGAGTGGGTTCCGTCGCAGAACGGCTTCGACTTCGAGCCACCGCAGCGACAGATCAGCTGTCGGGTCGATTTCGCGAAAGTGCGGCCCGTTCCACTCACCCATTCGACAGGGCCCGTAAATTCGAGCGGTCCGTCGGGCAGGGCGCGGATGCAGACCGTCCCATCCCGGGGGGCGAGCGGTGTCATGAGCTGCGTCGGCGGCTCGCCCGTGGCCTTGAAGCGGATCTCGGCATGGCTGCCGTCGCAATAGGGTTTCGACCGGGAGGCGCCGCAGCGGCACAGAACGCGGCGGCGGCTGGGGCCGTCCTCGCCCTGCAGGTCGATCCGTGCATTCACGGCATAGGGACCGTTCTCCCGCACCCGGACCGTGTTCACGGGCGGATCGGTCTCGTCCAGGGCCGGGTCGACCGCCCGGTAGGTAATCGCCCCCGAGGGGCAATTGCGCGCCACCGCGGCAAGAGCGGCGGGATCCATCGCGTCGGGGCGGATCCAGTCGCCCGGCGTGTCCGCCAGGAACACATCCGGCGCCTGGAGGACGCAGAAACGCGCGTGGATGCAGCGGGACGGATCGAAAGTGATCTCGATCTCCTCGCCCGCGACGGTTTCGATGTTCGACATTCGGTCGTCCTTTGTAAAGGGCGAGCGCCGCGCGGGCGCTGCCGGGGGGGGATGGGTTGGAGTCAGGCCGCAGTCCGCTTGATCCATTGGGGCGCGATCGCCCGGAACTCGGACGGGCCGGCCAGCAGCGCCGCGGTCTCGGCCTGGTAGGCTTCGTACCAGGGTTGGCTGGTAAACCCGTCCGTCCCGGCGTCGTCCGTGAAGAGCTGGTAGGCGATCACCGCGTCCGGGTCGGCCTCGTCGAAGCCATAGACGTAAACCACCTGCCCCTCGGCCTGATCGACGTAATCGCGAGCATAGGTTTCCCAGATTCGCAGGACCTCCTCGCGCTTGCCGGGCAGGGCCCGGTGGCGGATGTAGAGGGCCTTCATCGTTTGTGCGTCCTTCATGGTGTCGTTCCTTTGTGATCGTGAGCAGGCATGGGGGCATCGTCCCCTCGGGTCATGTCGCGGCGCCGACCGTCAGGCCCCTTTGAACCGCGGGGCGGGCGAGGCAGGCCCGGCGCCAGCGATCCACGGCGGCGAAGGAGGGCAGTGTGACCAAGTCGGCGGCGTCGTAATACTCGGTAAGGGTCCAGACCCAGCCGATCGTGGCGATGTCTGCGATGGTGTAGCTATCGCCAGCGATCCATTCCGAGCGCGTCAGCCGGTCGTCGAGGACGCTTAGGAGGCGACGGGCTTCCGCCACGTATCTCTCCTTGGGGCGCGGGTCTTCGATCCGGCGGCCGTCGAAGCGGTGGAACCAGCCGACCTGTCCGAAGATCGGGCCGACGGCGCTCATCTGGAACATCAGCCACTGGAGGGCGGCCATTCGGCCTGCCGCGTCCCAGCCGATCAGGCGTCCCTCAGCCTCGGCCAGGTAGAGCAGGATCGCCCCCGACTCCCAGAGAGCGAAGGGCCTTTTCCCCGGCCCGTCCGGATCGAGGATCGCGGGCAGCTTGCCGTTCGGGTTCAGCGCCCGGAACTCCGGCGTCGCGGTGTCGCCGCGTCCGATATCGACGCGGTGCGCCTCGTAGGGCCGCCCGAGCTCCTCGAGCAGGATCGAGACCTTCACCCCATTGGGCGTCGGAGCCGTGAAGAGTTGCAGCCGCTCGGGGTGACGCAGGGTCCAGCGGGTGAAGACGGGGTGGAGGGCGAGCGTGTCTGCCATCTCCCCGTCCTCAGGCCTTCAGCGCCAGCTGGAAGAACAGCAGGCCGAGCGCGATGCAGATGGCCGCGGGCAAGAAGCCCGCGAAGACGGCTTCGCCCAGCACCGTGAACGCGACGAGGCTGCCGACGATGGCCGCGACCGATCCGATCTGGCTGAGATAGACGGGACCGGCGAGTTGCTGGAGGCGGAAGAAGGCCAGGTACTGGGCGACGAAGGACAGGACCGCGACGCCGAGGACAAGAGGCAGGGTCGTGCCCTGCCAAAGCTGGGCGACACTCGCCGGACCATCATAAAGACAGGCGACCGGAATACTGATCGCCGCGCCGCACAAAAGCATCAGACCCGCAAGGAGACGCGGCTGCGCGCCCTTTGGCCAGTAGCGGGTGCGAAAGACGTTGCCCACGGCGAGGACCACCGGCATGGCGCTCGCGGCCGCGACGGCGGGCAGGTCGGAGGTCGGCATCTGGCCACCCTTGGCCAAGGCCAGCCAGAGTCCCCCGACCAGCCCCGCGAGGACCCCGGCGACGCGGTTCGCGCGGAGCCGTTCGAGCCGGAACGCGAGGGCCAGCAGATGTGTCAGTAGTGTGGGGAAGGCGATGGCCATCGACACGAAGGACGCCCCGACGCGACCTACGGAGATGTAGCCCAGCATGCTTCCCGCGGCCATCAGCGCGCCGGCCGCGAGGCTATAGGGGACGAGGGCCTGCCAGCGCCCCATCGCCTCGCCCCGCCGCACGGCGTCGGCGGTCAGGATGGCGCCAGAGCCGCCCATGGCGAAAGCGAGATACCAGATCATCGGCGCGGACTGCGTGGCGGCGAGCTTGGACAGCAGGACGGCGAGGCTCAACAGGCTTCCGGTGACGAGCAGAAGGGCGAAGGCCCGCGTTCCGGTGGGGAGCGCGGGCTCCGGGGTGAGGGCGATGTCGGCGGTGGCCATGAGGCAATCTTTCTGCATGCACGCAGCCGGTCGACTGCGCGGGTGGGGGGATTCCGGTAGGGGAGGGCGGTCGGGGCTGGCGCGCCCGCGCGTCAGGGCGGGGGCTTCGCGGACAGGCTCTCGTCAGGCGGGGGGAAGGAGGTCGCCAGGCGCCGGAGCAGCGTCGCGAGCTGCGCACGCTCATCCGGCGTCAGCGCCTCGAGCCACGACGCCTCGAGCGCCATGTCCTTCTCGAAGGCAGCCACGACCTTCTCGTGCCCCTCCTCGGTCAGCTCCACGAGGAGGCTTCGGCGATCTTCGGCGGAGGGCACGCGCCGCACCAGCCCCGCCTTCTCAAGCCGCTTCAACCGGTGGGTCAGACCGCCCGAGGTGATCATCAGGGCGCCGTAAAGCTCGGTCGGCGTCAGTCGGTGATCAGGACCGCTCCGCTTGAGCGTCGCCAGAACGTCGAACTCCCCACGCTCCAGGCCGTAGGCGGCGAACAGCTTCTCGATATGCGGCGCCATGAGACGGGAAATCCGGTTGATCCGCCCGAGCGTCGCCATCGGAGAGACGTCGAGATCGGGCCATTCGCGATGCCATTGGGCGATGAAGGTGTCGACGGAGTCGTATTCGTTGGTCATGAGATCCTCTTATCTTGGCGCTAAGATAATCAGGATTGTCTTGGCGTCAAGATACCTGTTCGATGCTTCCGCCGATTTTCTGCGGTTTCATGTAAGACAGGCCGCCTCCGCCTCCGCTACGCTTCGCCAAGACGAGAAGGAGGGCATGTCATGGCCGCAGTCGAGGTCGATCTAACGAAGGTGGTGGAGTTTGCGGACGCCCGGCGCTTCTACGCCTGGCTGGAGACCCATCACGCCGTTCAGGACAGCATCTGGGTCCGGATCCACAAGAGGAGCTCCGGGACCCCCACCGTCACGCCCGAGCAGGCCACGCGGATGGCGCTCTGCTGGGGCTGGATCGACGGCCATCGCAAGGCCCTCGACGCGACCAGCTTCCTGCAGCGCTATTCCCGGCGACGCCCGGGCAGCAACTGGAGCGTCCTCAACGCCCGTGCCGTCTGGCACCTGATCGAGACCGGCGAGATGCGCCCCGCCGGGCTGGCGGCCGCGCATCGTGCAATCGAGGGCCGGAAATGGCCCCAAGACGTGCCGCCGGTTCCGCCTAGTCCGACGTCCGCGACCGCCTAAGCGCGGCCGCGTACTGCACCGGAGTCTCGCCCGTCACCGTGCGGAAGTCGGTGATGAAGTGCTGCTGGCTCGAGTATCCGAGTTCGTAGGCCATGTCGGCCCAGTCCGCTGCTACTACAGCCCGATCCACATGAGGCCGGCATAGGCCATGACCCCAAGGGTCATGGTCGCGATCACGTGGTTGGTCAGCAGCGCGACGGCAAGCGCGACTCCCGCCGCGAGCCACGTCACGAGCGGCTGGCCGATCAGGGACGAGGCCACCAAGCTGACGACGATCAGCCCCGGCAATTCGGTCAGGATCCACGCCCATCGGGACGCACGAATCCGTCTGCCCGCAACGAGACCGGCTATGCGGATCGCGAAGGCACCGGCTGCCAGAAGGCCGATCACCGCCCAATGCGCGACGCTCACAGGGCTTCTTTCCGCAGTTGGCGCAGCAAGGAGACCGCGATGAGCCCAAAGATAGCCCCCGCCACGATGCCATAGGCCTTGGGCGCGCCGAGCGAGACGGCGGCGATCGTTGCAGCCGCCGAAACCGTCCAGGGCAGCGCCTCGGACCGCCCGCGCCACAGACCGCGGGCCATCGCGATGAAGGCTGCGGTGAACGCGAAGCCGAGGCCGAAGCTTTCGAGGTCGGGCAGGACGGCCCCGAATACCGAACCGAGCGCGGTCGATACCGTCCAGACCGAGATCATCACGAGCCCCGATCCAATGAGGAAGCCAGCGCCGACGTCGGACGACCGCGCCCGCTCCGCCATCATTAGGGCCCAGTTCTCGTCCCCGGTCAGGTGGATCGCGACCAGCTTTGTCCGAAAGGACAGTCTCTCGAGTAGGTCCGAAAGCGAAGCCACGATACCGACGTAGCGCAAATTCAGCGCTGCCCCGGCGAAGGCTGCACCAAGCATGGAACCGGTGGTGGCGAACTGTTCCACGGCAACGATCTGCGACGATCCGGCATGGACCGACGCGCTCATCAGGCTCACCCCCCACCACGGGAAACCCACCTGTGCCGCAAGGAGGCCGAAGGCGAAGCCGTAGATGGCCGCCCCGAGAGCAAAAGGCAAAATGGAGATGGCCCCGCGAAAGATGTCATGTCTCATGACCGCAACCTTCGAAATTGGACTGTACGCTTGGTTTCGGAGTTTCAAGATAATTATTCAGTTGGCGTACAAGCCGCAGATGTAGCTCCACTCATCGACGCAGTCAGAGCCCCGCCCTGGGTGCGCACCACGGCATCTTGACGATCCCGGATTTTTCGCATTTAACACATCTGTTACTTAACAAGGCGGTTCAATGCAAACCGATTCGCTGTCTCTTACGTTCTCGGCGTTGGGTGACCCGACCCGCAGGGCGATCCTGCAACGACTGAGCGACGGGCAGGCGTCGGTCGGGGAGCTGGCCGAACCCTTCGATATCTCGATGCCCGCGATCTCTCGCCATTTGAAGGTGCTGGAGCGTGCGGGCCTCGTCAGACGGACCCGGACTGCGCAATGGCGCCCAGTGCAACTTGAGGCCGCCCCCTTGGCCGAGGTCGCGGGTTGGGTCGGAAGGTATCGCCGGCATTGGGAGCAGGCCTTCGATCGCATGGATGACTACCTGGCCGAGCTTCAGAAAGGTGGGTCCGATGCCATCGATTGACGCGACACCGGAGCAACGTGCGCTGACGCTCGACATCGACAGGGTGTTCGCCGCGCCGCCGGAGCTGGTCTGGAGCCTTTGGAAGGACCCCGAACATCTGGTGCGCTGGCACGGCCCCGAGGGATGCGCGCTCAGCGAGTGCCAGCAGGACTTTCGCCCGGGCGGGACATGGCGGCGCACGATGACCTCCGGCCCCGGCCATGCCCATGTGATCTTCGGAGAGTTCATCGAGATCGACGAACCGCACCGATTGAGCTTTACCTACACCAACGTAAGCGACGGCTTCGAGACCATTGTGACGATGGACTTCATCGCGCAGCCTGACGGCACCACGCGGATGCTGTTCAGACAAACGCCGTTTCTCAACCGGGCCGAGCGGGACGGTCACGGTCGTGGCTGGCACAGCAGTTTCGATCTGCTCGATGCCTATCTCTTGCTGTTCGGACTGGAGGACTGGCGGCCAAAAGGCAGCCCCCGCATCGACGGGGTAGCGGCGGATTATGCGGCCGCCAAAGCGCGTCAGGCGCAAGACATCGAGGGAGAGGAACATGAACATCGGCACACCCAAGGTCGCTGACTATGCCGCCCGACGCTACGTCTCGCTACGACGTCAGGTGGTGATGCCCATCAGGCAGGTCGCAACCGAAACCATGGACGAGGTGGTTGGCGAGATCGACAGGCAAGGCATCTTGGGGACGGGCGCCGCGATCTTCAAGTACAACATCGTCAAGATGCCGGAACTGGAGATGGAATTCGGGTTCGAGACCAGTTCCGCGCAATCGGCGAAAGGTCCGCTGAAAAGCGGCATGCTGCCAGCAGGGCGATATGCTGAACTGACCTATGTCGGACCATACCGCTATCTGACGAAGGTGAATGGCGTCCTGATCGACTGGTCGCGGGACAACGATCTGGTTCTCGACATGGAGCCCGCGCCTGACGGCGACCACTTCGCCTGTCGCGTCGAGTTCTATCCCAATGGCCCGCTGGATGAACCTGACGAAGACAAACGCAAGACCATCGTGGCCATCAAGCTGAAGGACTGACCTCGGCCCGAGGCGGTCCGTGACGCCGTGGTGGGCCAGTTTCCGAACTGGAGTAGGATACAGATCTAGGAGCGGACGTCATGCATCATCTGTCGAGCAGGAGGATCGGGGCTTTCTTTTTCGCCATTTGGTGAAGCTGCCGCATCCCGAGGCTCGCGGCGCCTCGGCGGCGCCGCCGTCTGACCCGTCGGACCCGGTGCTAGAGCCCTGCCGACGGCGCCCGTGATCCTCTCGCGCCGGCCGTCTGCCGGATCGAATGGCGTCCATCCGTGATGCGCGCCCCGGTTCGACCCGAAGCCGCGACCAAACCCTGCCCGGGGACCGGACCGGGCGTTTGACTATAGGAGAGACGGCATGTTTCCGTTCATCGACCCGATCCAGCACGTGGCCCAGCACAGGGACCGCCAGGGCCTCGACCCGGGCGTCCTGCCCTGGGAGGCGAAGCGCACGATCCGCCGGGGCAGCGCCGAGGCCCTGCGCTTTGACACTCACCCGCCCGTAGCCACGGCGCCGCCGCCTGAATCGAGAGCCGGGACGGGGGGGCCGTCGGGTTGGCTAAGTCGCCTGTTCCGGCCACCCGCGCGGGCCGCGGCGCTCTAGGCCTACCGTTGGCGGCCCCGCCCCGTGGGACCGAGCCGCCGCCCCACCCCCCCCAGAGAAGCGGACGAAATGCCTCCTCCTTGCCCTGCCGCTGTTCCTGCCAACCGCCTCGGTCGGCGCCGATTGCATCGGCTCCGGACTGGCGCGCGACGCCGCGACTGCGGCCCGCTCCGACGCGCCGCCCTATGGCGCGAGCCGTGAAGGCGGCGCTTGGCTTTCTTCAGCTCGACAAATCCATAAATAGAGACGAACCATGCCCACGATAACAGCCTTCAAGAGTTCCCCCGACAGAGGTGCCGGTCTGGCGCGGGACATGCGTGTCCGCTGGGCCCTGGAGGAAGTCGGCCAGCCCTATGACGTCCGCTTGGTGACATTCGAGGAAATGAAGCAACCTGCGCATATGGCGCTGCAACCGTTCGGTCAGATCCCGACTTACGAGGACGAGGGAGTGGTGCTCTTCGAGTCCGGTGCGATCGTCCTGTACATCGCTGAACGTTACTCGGGCCTCCTGCCCAAGGATTCGGCGCGAAGGGCCAGGGCGCTAAGTTGGGTTTTTGCGGCGATGAGTACGGTCGAGCCGCCGATCGTCGAGCGCGACAACGTGAGGTTCTTCGAAAGCGAAAAGGACTGGCAGGCCGAACGGTTCGCGATCGTCGACGGCAGGATCAGGGTGCGCCTGGATCAGTTCGTCGCCGCGCTCGGGGATGCGGAGTGGATAGCGGAGGACTTCGGCGCCGCAGATATTCTGATGGTTCACTCACTGCGCAGGCTCGAAGGATCCGGTTTGGTGGAAGACTACCCCGCTCTGGTGAACTATGTCGGCCGTGCCGTCGAGCGGCCCGCATACAAGCGGGCCTTCGAAGCCCAGTACGACGTATATGGGTCGTGATCCTTGGTGCGCTTACCGGCAGCAGGATTTGCGGTTGGTCCGTCGTCGGTCGATAAATGCAAGGCGCGAGTTACGGTGCGCCGACTGGCTAGCGTCTGCAGGTCAGCAGCGGCAATATAGGAGATAGTTCGAATGCAGAGAGTGACAGGAATTGGGGGGGTGTTCTTCCGCTCGCAGAACCCAGCCGTGCTTGTGCAATGGTATGAACAGAACCTTGGAGTTGATATCTCAAGCAAGACGTGGGTACAGCAGGCCGGGCAAACAGTATTCGCGCCGTTTAACCAGGAATCCGAGTATTTCGGCCGCAAGGCCCAACAGTGGATGATCTGCTTTCGGGTGGACGACCTTAACGCTTGATGTGATCCCCGAAAACGCCCCCGTTCCAGCTTAGAGTTTTCCGGGCGGAATCCTTGGCTGGGAGAGGAGTGGAAACGCATGAAGGCATCGAAGTTCACGGACGCGCAGAAGGCGTTCATCATCAAGCAGGCGGAGGATGGCACGCCTGTCGTGGAGGTCTGCCGCAAAGTGGGGATCAGCACGGCGACCTTCTTCAATTGGAGGAAGAAATACGCCGGATTGATGCCGTCCGAGATGAAGCGGCTGCGGGAGCTCGAGCAGGAGAACGCGCGGCTGAAGAAGATCGTCGCCGATCTCGCGCTGGACAAGGAGATGTTGCAGGATGTCATCAAGCGAAAGCTTTGAGGCCTGCCCGGAAGAGGACGCTGGTCGACGAGATGCGGGCGGATTGGCAGGTGTCGATCCGCCGCGCCTGCGAGGTGATCCGGTTCGATCCAAGGGCCTATCGCTACAAGTCTCGCCGACCTGGACAGGCCGCTTTGGAACAGCGGATCCGAGAGATTTGCCAGACCCGTGTCCGCTTCGGTTACAGGCGGGTGCATGTGCTGTTGCGCCGCGAGGGTTGGGAGATCAACGTGAAGAAGACCTATCGCATTTACAAGGAGTTGGGCATGCAATTGCGGAACAAGACGCCGAAGCGGCGGGTAAAGGCCAAGCTCCGCGACGACCGGAAGGAGGCTGTCGGGCCCAACGATATCCGGGCGATGGACTTCGTCCACGATCAGCTCGCGACGGGGCGCAAGCTTCGCGTGCTCACGGTGGTGGACACCTTCTCGCGCTACGTGCCGGTGCTCGACGCACGCTTCACCTACCGCGGCGAAGACGTCGTCGCGACCCTCGAGCGGGTGTGCAAACGCAGCGGTTATCCAGCCACAATCCGCGTCGATCAGGGCAGCGAGTTCGTCTCGAAGGACATGGACATATGGGCCTATGCCAAGGGTGTGACGCTGGACTTCTCGCGCCCCGGAAAACCCACGGACAACGCCTTCATCGAGGCGTTCAACGGGCGCTTCCGGGCGGAATGCCTGAACAGCCACTGGTTCATGAGCCTTGAAGATGCCGCCGAAAAGCTGGAGGCTTGGCGTAGAGACTACAACGAAGAAAGACCGCACGGGGCCATCGCGAACAAGGTCCCGGCAGACCTGATCAAATCAGCTCACGACACCAGCCCGTGAGCCTGATGCAAGCCCGGAAACTCTAAGGACGGCCGAGGGCGCGTCGGGTAGCACATCACCGATATCGATGTCGAAGAGGTTGTTGACGTCGATTTTCTGCAGCGCCTCGATTTTGCCTGCTCCTCCAGGCGGGGTCTTGTCATCGAGCTGCTGATGCGCGCCTTCGGCTTGTGACGACTTCGCGCCCAGAAGACCGCCACGGTCAAAACGTTCTCCGAGGCCTTTGCCCAGAACTCCCGCCTGCCTAGGGGCCTGTGCCCCTTCACCGCACCGGGCTATCGCGACATGATCGACAGCGACAAACTCATGGAGATGGTGCTGGACGAATAGTGGCTGGCCAATACGGGTATGGACGTTTCAGGGCTCGCATTGCGGGCCCTTTTTTTGGCCGCAGCCGCGCATGCTTATGCGTCAACTGTGCATGCTTATGCCTTGCAGGGAAGGGTGCCCCATGGCAAGCCTCTGAGATACATAAGATAATTATACGTTATGCAGTCACCGAATCAACTGGGTGTGCAAGCTTATGGTGCATTGGCAGCCGCTGCTCGCCCGTACGGCGCGAAGCAGCGGTTTCGCCGCTGCCGTCACGCGCACCGGCTCGTCAAAAGGAAGCCCTGCCTTGACCGACACCATGTTCGCCGCCCCCGGACGCTTCTTCCGGGGCAATCTGCACACCCATTCCAACCTGTCCGACGGTGCGCTCGATCCCGGAGATGTCTGCCGGCGCTACCGGGACGAAGGCTACGACTTCATCTCGCTGACCGATCACCTGGTGGGCCACTTCGGATACCCCATCGCCGATACCCGGCCGTTCCGGAGCAATGATTTCACCACCATCATAGGCGCGGAGCTGCACTCGGGCGCCATGCGGAACGGCGAGATCTGGCACATCCTCGCCGTGGGCCTGCCAGACGACTTCGAGCCGCCCGCCACCGAAACCTTCGAGCCGACCGCCGATCAGGAATCCGGTGCGCAGATTGCCGCACGTGCGCGCGCTGCCGGAGCCTTCGTCGCCATTGCCCATCCGGAATGGTCGGGGCTTGCGATGGAGGATGCCCTGGCCATCGAAGCCGCCCATGCGGTCGAGGTCTACAACCATGGCTGCGCCGTCGCCTGCGACCGGCCGCACGGCTTCTACACCCTCGACCGCCTGCTCGAGCAGGGGCGCCGGCTGACGCTTTGCGCGACCGACGACGCCCATTTCACCGAGCCCGACCATTTCGGCGGCTGGGTCATGGTCAAGGCGCAGGAGAACGATCCGGACGCGTTGCTCGAGGCACTGAAGGCGGGCCACCACTATGCCAGCCAGGGTCCCGAGATCAGGGGCATCCACTGGGAGAGAAACGCGGTGGTGATCGAGAGTACGCCGGTCACGACGGCAATCGTGCAGGCGCGCGGGTCGCGAACCGCAACGGTCCATGGCCTTTCGATGACCCGCACGCGGATCCCGCTTGACCGGGTCTCGCGTTCGCCCTGGCTGCGCGTCACGCTTGTCGACAAGGCGGGGCAGCGCGCCTGGACGAATCCGGTCTGGGTCGAGGACCAGGCCGCTCAGCGTCCTGTGGTTTCGCGGCGGGACGGTTTGTAGGGCGCCATCCCCTGCCGGGCGAGCTCGTCGGCGCGCTCGTTCTCGGGATGGCCCGCGTGGCCCTTGACCCACTTCCAGGTCACGTCATGCCGGGCGTTCGCGGCGTCGAGACGCTGCCAGAGCTCGGCGTTGGCGACCGGTTTCCTGGCAGCGTTCTTCCAGCCGTTGCGCTTCCAGCCGAAGATCCATCCGGTGATGCCGTTCTTGACGTAGTTGCTGTCGGTCACGATCGTGATGGCGCTGCGTCTCTCCAGCGCCTCGAGCGCGTTGATGGCCGCGAGAAGCTCCATCCGGTTGTTGGTGGTCTGCGGTTCGCCGCCGCTGAGTTCACGCTCGCGCAGGATCGTTTCGCCGTCCGTGGCGCGCAGAAGCACACCCCAGCCGCCGGGCCCCGGATTGCCGCTGCAGGCCCCATCGGTATAGGCGAAAAGTTCAGGCATGGGAGAGCACCGCGATCCAGTCTTCTTCGAGCCCGCTCAACCCCTTGTGCCTCCCGGTGCGCGCTTCCACCCATTTCAGGCCCGCGTCTCGCAGCAGCCCGCGCAACTCGGCCTCTTCGTAGTAGGTATAAAACCTCTTGAGGGAATCCCGGCGGCTTCCCGACCCGGTCTTGAGCGCGAGGTGCAGATATCCCCCCGGCTTCAAAGCCCGGGCGATGGCGGCGAGATGGTGCGACATCGCCCCGCGCTGCGCGTGCAGAAGGCTGAAATTAGCCCAGATGCCGTCGAATGCATGTCGCCAGCTCATCTCGTCGAAGCGCATGATCCGGGTCTCGACGTCAGGGTGCCTCGCCGCCATTGCGACCATTTCCGGAACCGCGTCCACAGCCGTGACCCGATACCCGGCGTCGGCCATGATGGCTGCATCACGTCCCGGCCCGCAGCCGAGATCGAGTATGTGGCCGTTCTCCGGGAGCCGCGCCAGAAATTCGGCCAGCAACGGGTCCACGAAGTCCCCGGTGAAACGGGCGTACTCGGCCGCCCTTGCTGCATAGGCGCGAAGGGTCTGAGCGTCGCTCATGTCCACCTCCAGGACTGCCGGTGCGCGACAGACCCCGCGGCTGCGTTCGTGCCGCGCGGCCTTCGCACCGCCCGAGACGCGCAGCTGATGTTCCGGATCTTGAACATGACTCAGCCGGCAACCGGCATGCGGAGGACGCGCGGCACCTTGAATTCGATGTTCTCCACGGCCGTTTCGACCCGCCGCACGGTCACGTCGTAGCGGACGCGGAAGGACTCGATCACCTCGTCAATCAGCACCTCCGGCGCCGACGCCCCGGCAGTGATGCCGACGCTTTTGATGCTCTCGAGCGCACGCCAGTCGATGTCGGCGGCGCGCTGGACGAGCTGGGCGTAGGGACAGCCCGCCCGCGAGGCGACCTCGACCAGCCGGCGCGAGTTCGATGAATTTGGTGCGCCCACGACCAGCAGCGCGTCGCACTCGGGCGCGATCGCCTTCACGGCTTCCTGCCTGTTGGTGGTCGCGTAGCAGATGTCTTCCTTGTGCGGCCCCACGATGGCAGGGAAGCGCGCCTTGAGGGCGGCGACGATATCGACCGTATCGTCGACGCTCAGCGTCGTCTGGGTGACGAAGGCAAGCCTTTCGGGATCTCGCACCTCGACCGACGACACATCCGCCACGGTTTCGACCAGCAGGACCTCGCCTTCGGGCAGCTGACCCATGGTGCCAATCGTCTCGGGATGGCCCGCGTGACCGATCATGATCATCTGCAAGCCGTTGTCGAAATGCCGCTGGGCTTCGATGTGGACCTTCGAGACCAGCGGGCAGGTCGCATCCACATAGATCATCTGGCGCCGCGCGGCCTCGGCCGGAACGGCCCTGGGCACGCCGTGCGCCGAGAAGATCACCGGCCGATCGGCCGGGCAGTCATCGAGCTCTTCCACGAAGACGGCGCCCTTGGCACGAAGTCCGTCGACAACGAAACGGTTGTGAACGATCTCGTGGCGGACGTAGACCGGCGGGCCCCATTTCTCCAGCGCCATCTCCACGATCTTGATCGCGCGATCGACGCCGGCACAGAATCCGCGCGGCGCAGCGAGAAGGAGGGTGAGGTGCGGCTTGGTCATCGGCGTCTCCGTCGGTAACAGCTTTCCTAGAGCCTTGCCTGGCCGTGGTCCATAGCGCGCATGACTGAATCACGGACGCCCGCAGTCACCTGGACGCGGGTGTCTGTAACAATAATGCTTGCTTTCTCAGGCCTGCGCGGCTTCCTGATAGTCGCGAGGCGGCCGTCCGATCACTTCCTTCAGCTCGTCGAGCTCGATGAAGTTGTCCGCCTGGCGGCGAAGGTCGTCGGAAATCATCGGAGGCTGGCTGCGGATCGTCGAAACCACAGACACACGGACACCGGATCGTTGCAGGCTCTCGACAAGCGGGCGGAAATCGCCGTCGCCGGAGAACAGGACGATGTGGTCGACACGCGGGGCAAGCTCCATCGCGTCGACGGCCAGCTCGATGTCCATGTTTCCCTTGACTTTGCGCCGGCCCATGCTGTCGGTATATTCTTTGGCCGGCTTGGTCACCATGGTGAACCCGTTGTAATTGAGCCAGTCAACAAGCGGTCGGATCGGCGAATATTCGTCGTTCTCGAGCAAAGCCGTATAGTAGAATGCCCTGAGCAGCTTGCCGCGCCGCATGAATTCCTGCCGAAGCAGCTTGTAGTCGATGTCAAAACCCAAGGACTTGGCAGCCGCATATAGGTTAGAGCCATCGATGAACAGCGCGAGCCGTTCGTCCTTGTAAAACATCCGCGTCCTTCCGATATACCGAACCGCTCAGATCCGTGAGTATGGGTTGTTAACCAAAAGCGATCGGTTCAATGTTGTAAAATAGGGAATTTTTGGTTTCCTGCAAGTGAGAGTATCTAGGGTGGCAGGCAAATTTTTGCCGGAATTTCAACGAAATTGCCTTGTGGCGGGCGGTGCTAACCTAACGTCATCTTTTGGAGGCCCGGCGGCGACGCTGCGTAACGCGTTTCAACTCATGGGTGAGAATGTCGGAGTGATTCGCGCCACGAGCCGATTTTATCGCACTCCCGCCTATCCCGCAGGCGCAGGGCCGGATTATGTGAACGCCGCCACCTGGCTCGTCACCGACAGGCAACCGCTGGAAATTCTGGACATGCTCCATGCCATCGAGGCCGAGGCCGGACGCGTGCGGACCCGCCGCTGGGCGGCAAGGGGGCTCGATCTCGACCTGCTCGCGATCGACGATCTGGTGTTGCCTGACACGGACGGCTACCGAGCGTGGGCGGATCTGGCGCCCCAAGAGCAGATGCGTGAAGCGCCAAGCGAACTCATACTGCCGCACCCGAGGATCCAGGATCGGGCCTTCGTGCTGGTCCCGCTGGCCGATATTGCGCCTGACTGGCGCCATCCGGTCCTCGATCGCACGGTACGAGAGATGCTCGACGGTCAGCCGGAGGCAGCGCTCGGCGAAATCGTGGCGCTGCAATAGACGCTTGTATTGCCCGGTGAAGGCCTCTAAATACACCACTTCTGGAAATTTCCTGTCACCGGAGACTCTCTATGGCCCGCGTTACCGTCGAAGATTGCGTAGACAAGGTACCGAACCGCTTCGAGCTGGTAATGCTCGCCGCGCACCGGGCGCGCGAGATTGCTTCGGGTTCCGCACTTACCATCAGCCGCGACAACGACAAGAACCCCGTCGTGTCGCTGCGTGAGATCGCGGAAGAGACCCAGAGCGCCGACGAGCTGCGCGAGCGCCTGATCGAGAGCCACCAGAGCCAGATCGAGATCGACGAGCCGGAAGAGGACGCGATGTCGCTTCTCATGGGCGCCGAGCAGGACAAGCCCGAAGAGGACAGCATGTCCGAAGAGATGCTTCTGCGTCAGCTCATGGCGGCCCAGGGGCAGGGCTGACCTCGAACCGCTCCGGTCCTGGGGGCAGCAGGCATGATGACCGCCGACGATCTTATCGAACTGATCCTGCCCTATAATCCCAAGACCAACCAAAAGCTTATCCGGGACGCCTACGACTTCGGCCGAAACATGCACGAGGGCCAGACCCGGCATTCGGGCGAGCCCTATTTCAGCCATCCTGTGGCCGTGGCGGCGATCCTGACCGAGCAGCAGCTTGACGACGCGACCATCGTCACGGCGCTTCTGCACGACACGATCGAGGACACCAAAGCATCCTACAAGGATCTGGCGGCGCGCTTCGGAGACGAAGTTGCGGTGCTCGTCGACGGTGTCACCAAGCTTACCAATCTTCAGCTCAACTCGAACGAGACCCGGCAGGCCGAAAACTTCCGCAAGCTCTTCATGGCGATGTCGAAGGATCTGCGGGTGATCCTCGTCAAGCTCGCCGACCGCCTGCACAACATGCGCACGATCAAGGCGATGCGGCCCGAGAAGCAGCATCAGAAATCGCGCGAGACGATGGATATCTTCGCCCCCCTCGCGGGTCGGATGGGTATGCAGTGGATGCGCGAAGAGCTGGAAGACCTCGCCTTCCGGGTGCTCAATCCCGATGGGCGCGCCTCGATCATTCGCCGCTTCATCAACCTGCAACGCGAGGCGGGCGACGTAATCCCGCGGATCACCGGCGACATGCGCAACGAGCTGGACAAGGCGGGGGTTTCCGCCGAGGTCTTCGGTCGCGCGAAGAAGCCCTATTCGATCTGGCGCAAGATGCAGGAAAAGGAGCAGTCCTTCTCGCGCCTCTCCGATATCTACGGTTTCCGCATCATCACCGGGACAGAAGAAGACTGCTATCGCGCCCTGGGGGCGATCCATCAACGCTGGCGTGCCGTGCCGGGGCGTTTCAAGGACTACATCAGCCAGCCCAAGTCGAACGGGTACCGGTCGATCCACACCACGGTTTCCGGACGGGACGGCAAGCGGGTCGAGGTCCAGATCCGCACCAGACAGATGCACGATGTGGCAGAGACGGGGGTGGCGGCGCATTGGTCCTACCGGGATGGTGTGCGAAGCCGGAACCCCTTCGCGGTCGATCCCGCGAAATGGATCGCGACGCTGACCGAGCAGTTCGACGCGGAAGAGGATCACGAGGATTTCCTCGAGGCGGTCAAGCTCGAGATGTATTCCGACCAGGTCTTCTGCTTCACGCCGAAAGGCGAGGTGGTGAAGCTGCCGCGTGGTGCGACGCCCATCGACTTCGCCTTCGCGATCCATACGCGCATCGGTACTGCCTGCGTCGGGGCCAAGGTCGACGGAATGCGTGTGCCGCTCTGGACGCGACTGAAAAACGGTCAGTCGGTGACGATCATCACCGCCGAGGGCCAGATGCCCCAGGCGACCTGGCTCGATATCGCGACGACGGGCAAGGCCAAGGCCGCGATCCGCAGGTCCCTGCGCGAGGCCGACCGCGCGCGTTTCGTCAAGCTCGGGCAGGAACTGGCGCGCTCGGCTTTCGAGCATGTGGGCCGCAAGGCGACCGACAAGGCGCTTCGGACTGCCGCACGGAACATGCGGCTCGACGGTGCCGAGGATCTGCTGGCCCGGCTCGGAAGCGCCGAGATCTCGGGACGCGATGTCGTGCAGGCGGTCTACCCGGATCTCGCGCCGAAGGCCGGAAGCCATGTCGATACGCGGCGCGCAGTCATCGGCCTGCAGCCCGGACAGTCCTTCGAGCGGGCGCATTGCTGCGAGCCATTGCCCGGCGAGCGCATCGTTGGCATCACCTTCCGCGGCAGGGGCGTTGTCGTCCACGCGATCGACTGCGACCGGCTTGGCCAGTACGAGGAACAGCCCGATCGCTGGCTCGACCTGCACTGGCACGACGGCACGCACCCGGCGGTCTATGGCGCGACCCTGGACATCACGATCGGAAACGACGCGGGGGTCCTCGGGCGAATCTGCACCTTGATAGGAGAGACCAACGCCAATATCTCGGACCTGCAATTCGTTGACCGCAAACCGGACTTTTACCGATTGCTGGTCTACGTGGAATTGCGGGACGTGGAACATCTGCATTCGCTGATGCTGACGCTGGAGGCAGAGGCGGACGTGGCCGCAGTTGCGCGTTATCGCAACATGGCACGGTCAGAGGATGCCGTGGACGCATAAATCCCCCGGCCGGAACATGTGCCGGTCATAATTGGGCGGCTACCTGCGCCGTAGCCGATGACGTAGCTGGAGTAGCCGGGACGTGTCCCTTGGTCTTTAAACGCCGCGATCGCAAACCGATCCTGACCGCCCTGGCGGAGTTCTTGTGGCCGCGTGGAGGATGGACGCGGGCGTTTCACTACGTGAAGCACCGGGTGCGCCGTCTGCCGGACAGTCCGGAACGAATCGCGCGGGGCATCGGCGCCGGTGTCTTCACGTCGTTCACGCCATTCTACGGGATGCATTTCATCGTTGCCGCGTTGCTGGCCGTGGTTGCGCGCGGCAACGTGCTGGCCGCGCTCATGGGTACCTTCTTCGGCAATCCGCTTACCTACCTGCCGATCGGAATTTCCGCCCTGACGACCGGGCATTGGCTGCTGGGCCGCCACATGGACGAGGACATTGAGCGCTCTCTCGGCGGCAAGTTCCTCGATGCCGGTCACGACCTGCTGAACAACTTTCTTGCCGTCTTCACGGATCGCACGGCGGACTGGCATCACCTGGCGATCTTCTTCCGCGAAGTCTTCTTTCCCTATCTTGTCGGGGGCATCGTTCCGGGTCTCGTCTGCGCGGGGATCTGCTATTATCTGTCCGTTCCGCTGATCCGGGCCTACCAGAAGCGGCGAAAGGGTGCCATCAAGGCGAAGTTCGATGCCCTCAAGGCGAAGGCGGCGGCGAAGGCCGAGGCCAAGCGCGGCGCAGGGTCGTTGGACGGTTGAACGGACAGACGGGACGGGCTGAGGACATGACCGCAGGGGTGAAGGGGCGCGGCAAGCTGCGCCTGGGGGTGAATATCGACCATGTGGCGACGGTGCGCAACGCGCGCGGCAGCGCGTATCCGGATCCGGTCCGCGCGGCGAAACTCGCCGAGGAAGCCGGGGCCGACGGGATCACGGCACATCTTCGGGAAGACCGCCGCCATATCTCCGATTCCGACATCGAAGGGCTGATGGCGGCGCTCACGCTGCCCCTCAATTTCGAGATGGCCGCCACCGAGGAAATGCAGCGTATCGCGCTGCGCCACAAGCCTCATGCGGTCTGCCTTGTCCCGGAGAAGCGCGAGGAACGGACCACCGAGGGCGGGCTGGAAGTCGCGCGCGAGGAAAACCGGCTGGCGCATTTCATCGCGCCGCTGCGCGAGGCCGGCTGCCGCGTGTCGATCTTCATCGCCGCCGACCCCCGCCAGATCGAGGCGGCGCATCGAATCGGCGCGGCGGTGATCGAACTGCACACAGGGGCCTACTGCGATTTCCATGCCGAGGGAGATCTGTCCGCGCGCGATGCGGAACTGGTGCGCCTTCGCGAGATGGCGGAATTCGCCGACAGTCTGGGGCTCGAGGTTCATGCGGGCCACGGGCTGACCTATGAGACCGTGAAACCGGTTGCGGCCTTGCACCAGGTGATCGAGCTGAACATCGGCCATTTCCTGATCGGCGAGGCGATCTTTCGCGGATTGGGCCCGGCCATCGGCGAAATGCGCCGCCTGATGGACGAGGCCCGCGTCTGACGAGGCTGCCATGCGTGTCTTCCGCCGCCTGCTGCTTTTTCCCTTCCGGCTGATGGCGCGGTTGCCGGGCCTGCTGCTGGTACTCCTGCTTGTCGCCTCCCTGCTTTTCAACATCGCAACGCTGACGGTCTCCGGCGTCTATGTCGCGGCGTCCACGGCGCTGAACGCAATGGGTGTCACCACGGTTGCCGCGCGCGAGGCCGGTGCGAAGCTCGTTCAGCGCCGGGCGACAACGAAGATCGGCCGCGAAACGACCCGCAGGGTCACGCGGCGCGTCCAGCGCGGCGCCGCCCGCAACATCGCATCGGTCGGGGGCGAGGCGATCCCCATCCTGGGCATCGCCGTGATCGCCGGAGCCTTGGCGCTCGAGGTCGAGGACGCCTGCACTACCGCGGCCGACATGGCGGGGCTCGAGGCGGCACTCGCCGCCGATGGATCCGAGGAAGAGCTCGAATCCGTCCGCCAGGCCGCCTATGACGGGTTTGATTGCAGGACGCTGATCCCCGAGTATGACGATCTGCCCGGAAAGGATGCCATCTGGGCCGCCATGAAGAATGCGCCATCCGCGGCATATGAGCAGGCCAGGGCCGCGGGCATCGGTCTTGCCGAGTTCGATTGGGCCGGGACCGCTGGGTCTGTCGTCGAATCGTTGCTTGCCTGGGCAGCATCCTTCTTCGACACAGGCGGAACGCCCGAGACGCTTTTGCCGGATGGTCCCGACATTCCGTCCGGGCCGACCGGGACGGAGGAATGACGATGGCGGGATCGCCAACAAGAACGCCTGGCGCCGCGCGCCTATGCCTCGACCTTGAATCCGCAGACCGGCAGCGCGGCAGGGCGGCGGCAGGCACCGACACGCGCTGTTTGAGAAGTCCCGTCTTCGCTGGAAAACGCGGCGCCTGCGTGACGGCATGCGCGAATTCGTCCGGATGGACCGCATGATCCTCGGCATCGGTACCGATCTCGCCAATATCGAGCGCATTCAGGGGACGCTGGATCGTTTCGGGGACCGGTTCCGCAACCGTGTCTTCACCGAAACCGAGCAGCG
The DNA here is from genome assembly GCF_040801785.1 of Sulfitobacter sp. LCG007. NCBI lineage: Bacteria > Pseudomonadati > Pseudomonadota > Alphaproteobacteria > Rhodobacterales > Roseobacteraceae > Roseobacteraceae bacterium LCG007. Next base: position 467,450 of record NZ_CP161805.1, read on the forward strand.
CAAGGCCGAGCGGCGGGCCGATACGGCCGGCACCTACGCCAAGCGTTGGGCGGCGAAGGAGGCCTGCTCGAAGGCGCTGGGGACCGGGCTGCGCATGGGCATCTCGTGGAAGGACATGGCGGTGACGAACCTGCGGAGCGGACAGCCCGTGATGGAACTCACCGGCTGGGCGAAGGAACGGCTGGACGCGATGACACCGCCGGGCCACGAGGCGATCATCCACGTCACCCTGACCGACGACCACCCCTGGGCGCAGGCGTTCGTGCTGATCGAGGCACGTCCGCTGATCGGCTAGCGAGCTTGCGGCGAAGGGCCGGGTGACCGGCCCGCCTTGGGCCATCGCCTTGACTCGCCGCCCCTTGCCACGCATCTAGGCGCAAATCATACGAGCAGGAGGGCCGGCATGGCCACCAAGGAAAAAGCCTCCGGAAATGCCTTTGTCGAGACGATAAAGACGATCGTCTACGCGCTGCTGATCGCAGGGATCTTCCGGACCCTCTTCTTCCAGCCGTTCTGGATCCCGTCCGGCTCGATGAAGGAGACGCTGCTGATCGGCGATTTCCTCTTCGTCAACAAGATGGCGTACGGCTATTCCTACGCGTCCTGTCCCAGCGTGATCGTCCCGAGCATCGGTCTGGACATCGATGCAAAGGATATCTGCGGCATCTTCGACGGCGAGAACAAGCGTCTCTTCGGCGATGTGCCGGAGCGCGGCGATGTGGTCGTCTTTCGCCACCCCGTCTCGGGTCGCGACTATATCAAGCGCCTGATCGGCCTGCCCGGCGACACGATCCAGATGAAGGATGGCATCGTTTACATCAACGGAACGCCCGCGCCGCAGGAGCCGGCAGGGGAGTTCGCGGAGGTGATGGAGCGCCAGGGGCCCGAGGGGCGCTACCCGCGCTGCATGAACGGGCCGGTGGGCGAAGGGGCGCAATGTCTGAAGGCGCGCTCGATCGAGACCCTTCCCAACGGCGTCAGGCACACGGTTCTCGAAATCGGCAACCAGGCATCCGATAATACGGGCATCTACACTGTCCCGGAGGGCAATTTCTTCTTCATGGGCGACAACCGCGACAACTCGGCCGACAGCCGTCTGGCGCAGCAGGCGCAGGGCGTGGGTTTCGTTCCCTTCGAGAACCTCATCGGCCGCGCGGACCGGATCATGTTCTCTTCGGCGGGCCGTTCGATGCTGTTCTTCTGGACCTGGCGCGGAGACCGCTTCTTCAAGGCGATCGAGTGAAGATCTCGGGCGAACTGAAGGCCTTCGAGGCGCGCCTCGGCCACAGCTTCGCCCGGCCTGAACTTCTGTGTCAGGCCGTCACCCATGCGTCCATGTCCTCTCCCAATCGCGACGACAACCAGCGTCTCGAGTTTCTGGGCGACCGGATTCTGGGCCTCGTGATGGCCGAGGCGCTGTTCTGCGGCGACGACCGGGCACGCGAGGGTCAGATGGCGCCCCGCTTCAATGCGCTGGTGCGCAAGGAGACCTGTGCCGATGTGGCCCGCGAGATCGGACTTGGGGCTGTCCTGCGGCTTGGACGCTCCGAGATGCTGTCGGGCGGGCGGCGCAAGCAGGCCCTGCTGGGGGACGCCATCGAGGCCGTGATCGCCGCGGTTTATCTCGACGCGGGGTTCGAGACCACGCGCACCCTGATCCTGCGGCTCTGGGGCGACCGGGTCGATGCGGTAGCGGAAGATGCACGCGATCCCAAGACGGCGCTTCAGGAATGGGCGCAGGCACGGGGGCTTGCGCCGCCGCGCTACGTCGAGACCGCGCGCGAGGGGCCCGATCACGCGCCGATCTTCACGCTGGTCGCGATGCTCGAGACCGGCGAGAGCGAAAGTGCTACAGCGGGATCGAAACGCGAAGCGCAACAGGCGGCGGCACGGGCCCTGCTGGAACGGCTGGAGAACGAGACATGAGTACCCGGGCGGGTTTCGTTGCCCTGATAGGCGAGCCCAATGCGGGCAAGTCGACGCTTCTGAACCGCATGGTCGGCGCAAAGGTGTCGATCGTGACGCACAAGGTGCAGACCACGCGTGCGCGCATTCGCGGCGTGGCGATGGAGGGCGACTGCCAGATCGTCTTCGTCGACACGCCGGGGCTCTTCGCCCCGCGTCGCAGGCTGGACCGTGCGATGGTTGCGGCGGCCTGGGGCGGGGCGGCGGACGCCGACATCGTCGTGCTTCTGATCGAGGCGCATCGCGGTATAACGGAGGGGGTCGAAAAGATCCTCGAGGGTTTGCGCGACCTCGGCGGCGGCGCGCGGGTCGCGCTCGCGATCAACAAGATCGACCGGGTGCAGGCCGAGGTGCTGCTTGGCCTGACGAAGGATCTGAACGAACGCTTCGATTTTGCCGAAACCTTCATGATCTCCGCCGAGCGCGGACACGGTGTCGAGGATCTGCGGCATTGGTTGGCGCGGGAGCTTCCAGAGGGGCCATGGCTTTACCCCGAGGACCAGATCGCGGATTTGCCGATGCGGATGATCGCGGCGGAGATGACCCGTGAGAAGCTGACCCTGCGCCTGCATCAGGAATTGCCCTACCAGCTGACCGTCGAGACCGAGAACTGGGAAGAACGCAAGGATGGCTCGGCCCGGATCGATCAGCTGATCTATGTGGTGCGCGACGGTCACAAGGGCATCGTGCTGGGCAACAGGGGCGAGACGATCAAGGCGGTCTCGAAAGCCTCGCGGGAAGAGCTGGAAGCGTTTCTCGGGCGCCGGGTCCACCTCTTTCTGCAGGTCAAGGTCAGGCCCAACTGGCTTGACGAGGCCGAGCGCTATTCCGAGATGGGACTGGAGTTCAAGGATGGCAACGGCTGAGCGGGCGGGACCCGCGGGTGCCTGCTGCGTGCGTGCCTCCCGAAACGTGACGTGGCCGGGCATGCCATGGTGCGGCTGACGGCGCGGTTCTGGGTGGATGCCTACCTGACACGGCTCCGCCTTCAGGACATCCCTGCCTTCGTTGTGGCGCATGGGGATGACACCGGCGGGGCGGTGCTGATCCTGCTCAACACGCTGGACGGACAGGCGGTTCTTTACCAACGCTCGTTCGACCTGCAAAGCGGCGAACGACGCTGGGTCGTGCTGGCGGAAGGGGCGGAGGCGGATGTGGACGCGGCCGCGACCCGTCAGCGTGGTTTCGATCCGGATCTCTGGGTGATCGAGGTCGAGGACCGGGCCGGGCGGCACCTGCTGGACGAGCCGGGTCTGGCCTGATGATCGAATGGCGCGACGAAGGGATCCTCCTGAGCGCGCGCAAGCACGGCGAGAGCGCGGCGATCGTCGAGGTCTTCACCCCGGCACACGGGCGGCATGCCGGTGTGGTGCGCGGGGGCACAAGCCGGAAGATCGCGCCGGTGCTGCAACCGGGTGCGCAGCTCGATCTGGTCTGGCGCGCGCGGCTCGAGGATCATATCGGCGCCTTCACCGTCGAGCCGGTGCGCAGCCGGGCTGCGGCGGCCATGGGAACGCGCCTTACGCTTGCGGGACTGAATGCAGTGACGTCCCTGCTGTCCTTCTGCCTCCCGGAGCGCGAGCCGCACCCCGCGCTCTACGCACGGACCGAAGCGCTGCTCGATCTGCTCGGCGAAGATCACGTCTGGCCGTTGGCCTATCTGCGCTGGGAACTGGGGCTGCTGCAGGAAATGGGCTATGGGCTCGATCTCGAAACCTGCGCCGTTACCGGTGCGACCGAGGATCTGGTCTTCGTCTCGCCGAAGTCGGGCAGGGCCGTGTCGCGGGCGGGGGCCGGTGACTGGGCGCAGCGCCTGCTGCCGCTGCCTGCGGTGCTTCGCGGTCTGGGCGATGCACCGGATCACGAAATCGCGGCCGGATTCGTCACCACTGGCTATTTCCTGGAAAGTCACCTTGCGCGGGACCTCGGCGGAAAACCCCTGCCGGAGGCGCGGCGGCGCTTCGTCGAAGGCTTCAGCCGTCGGAGCTGAAGACCATCGTGACCTCCACGGATTGGGTGGGCCGCGCGTCCTGGGCATCAGAGGTGGCATCGGCTTCGGTTTCGCCGGACTGCCCGTCGACCTCTGTTTCTTCAGTCCCGTCGGCCTCGGCCTGCGCTTCAGCGGGGGCTTCCGCCTCCGGTTCGGACTCCTCCCGCACTGCTTCTTCCGGCTGGGGGTCAGCAGCCACCTCCATCGTGCCCGTGAGGATCAGAAGCCCGTCGCGCAGCTCGGCCGCCGTCATGGCGGAAAGGGCCGTCAGGAACCGCTCTTCGGCAGCGAGATCGAGACAGGCCATGCGGGTCGCTGCAAGGGGGCCGGTGGCGAAAGCCGGAAATTCCGCGATCAACGGACCGAAGTACCTGTTGCAGGGTGCGCTGCCGCTGACGCTGCCCGCATCGGGGAAGCTTAGCGTGGCGCGCTGCGCAAATGGCGCTCCGTCGAGTTCGACCAGTGTCCAGACCGTTTCGGGATCGTCATAGGGATTCGCGGCAGCGCCGGTCGCGGTGAAAACCGCCGCAAAGAGCGACAGAGCTACGGTCTTCATGGCGCGCATGCAGCATTCCCTCGTGATGTCGCCTGCCACCGTGACGCCGGACTCAGCGAAGCGCAACCACCATGTCGACCAGGGTGTCGAAGGCCGCGGCCGGAGCGGAGGCTCCTGGCAGCTGCGGCATGCCGACAAGCGAGCCGAGGCTTGTCTGGGCGAAGTCGCGGTTCGCGACGCCAAGCTGACGGAGAAGGGCGCCGATATATGTCATGCGCTCGTCGTCGACCTGCCCGACGATGCTGGCGACCATAGGGTTCGTCCGTGCCCAACCCCGCATTGCCGGATCCTGCGGGTCTGAAAGGATTGTCTGTCCGAAACGCCTCAGCCGCCGTTCGGCCGGGGAGTCGTCGCCGAGCGCATCGACGATGCTTGACAGCGCGCGCGCCTGCCAGTCCCTTGCCACGGCTTCCTGAAGCGCGGGTACATCCTTGAAATGCCAATAGAAAGAGCCCTTGGTCGCCCCCAGACGCCGCGCCAGCGGTTCGGCGGCAAGCGCTGAAGGGCCTTGGGCGACCAGGGCGGCGAGCCCGGCGTCGATCCAGGATTGGCGGGTGAGTCGCGTTTTGCTCATGCAGCATTGCCTACGCAGCGGAATGGTTTCCGGCAAGTATATGACCCGTCTTGCAATGTGTTTTTGCAGGTCTTTGTCTTCAGGCGCGCGGCAAGCGGTCGGGCCTGCTCAATTCGGATGCGCAGATCGCCGTTCGGTTGAGTAAAATTGCATGCAATCGGGGAAAACCGACGCGGTGCGTGTCGTGGCGGAGCCAGAACCACGGGTCCGGCTGCGGTCTACGTGCTCCATGATCAGTCAGCGGACGCCGATATACCTTTCGCACGCGCCGGTGCCGCGCGTGCAGCATTTTGCCATCCTTGCAGCGCTCGAGGCCGGGATTCGCGGCACGCTCATGTCGGTGATGCCGCTCATGATGTATCGCGCCTATCAGGACGCGGGGGTCGTGAGCCGCCTTTATCTCGCGGTGGGGATCGCCTCGCTGCTTTACGGTCTCATGGTCCCTTACGTCTCGCGGCGCGTTCCCCGGCGATGGATGTATACGCTGGGGGCCGCACTCTACCTGTCGGGCATGACGCTCGCCCTGACGGCGCCGGCCAAGGGGATGGTCCTGGTGCTCGGATTGAACGCCATGGGCACGGTAACGCTGGCGATCTGTCTCAATGCCTATGTGCTCGACTACATCGCGCGACAGGATCTGGGCCAGTCCGAGAGCATGCGCATGGTATATTCGGCGGTGCCCTGGGCAGGAGGCCCGTTCATCGGCGTGCTGCTCCTGAACTGGTGGGAGCCGGCGCCCTTCATCGTCGCCGGGGGCTTCGCCCTCGCCGTGCTGGCGGCTTTCTGGTGGCTGCGCCTCGGCAACGGGAAGCAGATCACCAGGGCGGCGGGACCGGCGCCGAACCCTCTTGCCTTTCTCGGGCGTTTCGCGCGCCAGCCCCGCCTGATCGCGGGCTGGCTCTTCGCGGTCATGCGATCCTGCGGCTGGTGGGTCTATGTGGTCTACATGCCGATCTTCTGTATCCAGAGCGGTCTGGGAGAGACGATCGGCGCGGTGGGCGTTTCGGCGGCAAACGCCTTCCTCTTCCTGACGCCGCTCATGCTTAAGCTCGTTCACCGGGTGGGTGTAAGGCGCGCTGTACGGTCAGGCTTTCTATTCGCCGGCATCTTCTTCGCGGCGGGCTGGGCGTTTGCAGGCTGGCCCTGGCTTGGCGTGGCGTCGCTGCTCGTGGCGGCAAGCTCGCTCATTCTTCTCGACGTCTGCGGCGGCTTGCCGTTCCTCATGGCGGTGAAACCCTCCGAGCGGACCGAGATGGCCGCGGTCTATTCCACCTTCCGGGACGTATCGGGCATCCTCACTCCGGCGATGGCAAGCCTGGTGCTGCTGGTCGCACCCCTTTCCTTCATCTTCGCGACCTGCGCGGCCGGGATGCTTGCGACCTTCGCCGTGGCTGGGCGGCTTCACCCGCGGCTTGGAGAGCGCCGGCCGCCGGGGCGAAAGGACGCGGCACGCGCCGAACCGGCCGAGTGATCAGCCAAGCAGGCGTCTTGCGATCACCTGGGCCTGTATCTCGCCCGCGCCCTCGAAGATGTTCAGGATCCGCGCGTCGCAGAGCAGGCGGCTGATCCTGTACTCCAGCGCGAAGCCGTTGCCGCCGTGGATCTGCAAGCCATTGTCCGCAGCAGCCCACGCCACGCGCGCCCCGAGGAGCTTTGCCATGCCCGCTTCCAGATCGCAGCGATGACCCTGGTCCTTCTCGCGCGCGCTGAAGTATGTAAGCTGGCGGGCGATCATGATCTCGACCGCCATCATGGCGAGCTTCGAGGAAACCCGGGGGAAGTCGACAAGGGCACGTCCGAACTGCTTGCGGTCCCGTGCATATTGCAGCGCGACATCCAGCGCCGACTGGGCGACGCCGACGGCCCGTGCGGCGGTCTGGATCCGGGCGCTCTCGAAGGTCTCCATGAGCTGCTTGAAGCCCTTGCCCTCCTCGCCGCCGAGAAGGTTCTCGCGCTTGACCTCGAAGCCGTCGAAGGCCAGCTCGTATTCCTTCATGCCCCGGTAGCCCAGCACCTCGATCTCGCCGCCCGTCATCCCTGGCGTTGGAAATGGATCGGTCTCTGTGCCGGGCTCCTTCTCGGCGAGAAACATCGACAGGCCCCTGTAGTCGGCCGTCTCCGGGTCGGTACGAGCCAGCAGCGTCATGACATGGGTGCGCGCGGCATGGGTTATCCAGGTCTTGTTGCCCGTTATCCTGTAGTTTCCGTCTTCGTCCTTCACCGCGCGCGTGCGCAGGGCGCCAAGGTCGGACCCGGTGTTGGGCTCGGTGAAGACCGCCGTGGGCAGGATCTCTCCACTTGCGATGCGCGGCAACCAGTGGCTTTTCTGGTGGTCCGTGCCGCCGCAGAGTATCAGCTCGGCCGCTATCTCCGAGCGTGTCCCGAGGCTGCCGACCCCGATGTAGCCGCGTGAAAGTTCCTCGGAGACGACGACCATCGACGCCTTTCCAAGACCCAGACCGCCGAGGTTTTCGGGGATCGTCAGGCCGAAGACCCCCATTTCGGCCAGTTCGGAGATGACTTCGAGGGGGATCAGTTCGTCCTTCAGGTGCCAGCCATGGGCAACGGGCTCTATCTTTTCGACCGCATAGCGGCGGAACTGCTCGCGGATCATCTCGAGTTCGTCATCAAGCCCCGTGGCGCCGACGGTGATATTCGCGGAATGCTCCTGCATCAGCGCCACGAGCCGCGCGCGCGCCGCGGGGCTGTTACCGACCCTCGAAAGGGTGTCCGCGGCGCCGCTTTCAAGCGCCGCCATGTCCGCGGCTCCAAGCCCGAGATCCTGCGGGCGGACGATCTCTCCCTGATTCATCGGAATGCCGCCGCGGATCTGCGCGAGATACTCACCGAACGCGATCTGCAGCAGAAGGCACTCGGTTTCACCCAGCCGCCCGGCCGCATCAAGCCCGGCAGCCCAGGAGTGCATCTGCCGCAGCGCTTCGATATATGTGGCAAGCCAGGCAAGCCCGTGGACCGCGGTTTGCTCTGCATCCAGCAACGCCGGGCTGATGCGCCCGTCTTGCGTCACCAGTTCCCTCGTGCGCTGGATCGCGGCTTTCAGCAAACCGTCGAGAGGGTCAAGGGCCGAGCCGGTGAGCCCGACAAGATCGTCGATTGCCCACTCGCCCTGCAGGGAAACATCGCGTCCATCATGCGCCATCATGATCACTCCCATTTGCGCTCCCCGGTGGTCTATGCGTTCCGCATCTGCGGCGCAATAAGCTTTCTTCTGAGTGCTTAATCTTGTTCGAATATTGCTTAGATGATTCTGAGTTTCGCGATGCAGCGGCAAAAAACCACTGTTAACAGTGTCGCATGGAAAACTTCTTCACCCTCATGACACCACTCGCGTTCGCTGTAGCCTGCGGTATCGCCGTGGTTGCCGGCATCGTGAAGGGTACAGTCGGATTTGCCATGCCCATGGTGTTGATATCGGGGCTGACGGTTTTCCTGCCGCCCGAAATCGCGCTTGCGGGCCTGATCCTGCCGACCGTGGTGACAAACCTCATGCAGGCGCTTCGCCAAGGCATCGGGCCGGCCTGGGACACGGTCCGCAAGTTCCGCGTATTTCTTCTGTGCGGTCTCGTCACCCTGCTGATCTCGGCGCAATTGGTCCGGCTGCTGTCTGCGGACCTGCTGCTGATGCTGATCGGCGTGCCGATCGTCCTCTTCGCGCTGTTGCGGCTCAGCGGCCGTCAGTTCGAGATGGCTCGCCAGATCCCCTTGGTCGAAGCCGCCATCGGCGGCCTCGCCGGGTTCATCGGCGGGCTTTCAGGCGTATGGGGCCCTCCGACCGTCGCCTACCTGACGGCGCTTGGTACCGAGAAGCACGAGCATGTCAGAACCCAGGGCGTGATCTACGGCCTTGGGGCCGTGGCGCTGGTCGGCGCGCACCTGACATCCGGGGTCCTGCGCGCGCAAACCCTGCCCTTCTCGATGGCTCTGATCGTCCCGGCCGTGATCGGAATGTGGGTAGGCACTATGATCCTTGACCGGATCGACCAGAGGATGTTCGGACGGGTGACGCTGCTGGTACTGCTTCTCGCCGGCCTCAACCTCGTCCGCCGCGGTATGACGGGCTAGTTCTGCCGCGCGACGGTCACGCCCGACACATCCTCGATGAAGGTCACGATCCGCGATTTGACCCTGTCGTCCCGGATCGAGGAAAGCGCCGCCACGATTTCGAGGCCGGGATCACGCACCTCGGTCTCTTCCTTCGATTCGAGCCCCTCGAAGAAATAGGCCGTCGGGACGCCGAGGATCTCGGACAGTTCGTAGAGACGGCTGGCGGCAATCCGGTTGGAGCCGATTTCGTACTTCTGGATCTGCTGGAAGGACAGGTTCAGCTGCCTCGCCACGTCTGTCTGGGACAGGCGGCGCATGGTCCTGATTTGCTTGAGTTTCTTACCGACGTGAACATCTACGGGATGCGACATAACTATTTAATACCTAAGGTTGCATGAGCTTTTAGTGATCCCCGGAACGTTACAACGGATCAACTGGATGAATTTTTTCTGTTACGTTGCATGAATATTCCGTTGATGTATGATTGATGTTGCACTATTGGATGATCAATTTACCATCAAGGCGACATGAACAAGATCATCGATAACACGGTAGACGCTTCGTACGTCAGCAAGAGCGCGGAATCGCATGGTCTGCTCCATGAGATGATCCGATCGTTCACGACGCTCGCCCGGACGTTGAACCTGAGCCATGCGGTGAAGGAGCTGGGCAGCACGCGCCAGACCGTGCGCCGGCACATCAGCCAGCTTGAAGAGGCCAAGGGGACTGCGCTCTTCACCGTCGAGGATCGCCAATACAGATTGACTGCTGCGGGCGAGCAGGCGCTGCCCGAGGCCCTTAACATTCTCGCGCTCGGGAACTCGTGGCTCAGCGGCAAGATCACCAACTACAGTGGTCTGCCACAGGTAAGGACGCAGCTTCCTGACGGCTGGAAGTTCTGGCAGCAGCAACGTCCGATATCGGATATCTGGAGTTCCTCACGCCCGTTGCTGCGGGAAGCCGTGCGCGCCTGGGCGAACGCCGGTGGATCGCTGGAGGATCCGGCACTTCAGCACGTGCGCCCCTATTTCATCGTTTTCAGGGATACACCCACCGGTTGGATCTGCGTCGAGCTGGGTGATGATTGTTCGTATGTGTCATGGTTCGGCTGGTCAAACGCGCGCAGCAGCATCGGCCGCAATCTGGGCCAGATGCCTGGGGGCGACGATTTCGGACGTCTGGTCAACATGGCCCATGAAGAGGTCCACCAGAATCATGGGATCAGGCTTGATCACATACATACCATGATGCCGCGTGAAGAAGGCGGGCCGATGCTGCCGATCAGCTACCAGAGATTGCTCATGGGGGGGCGCTTCCCCGATGGGTCCTTTGCGTTGCTGTCGGTCGTGGACCGTTGCTACGAGTTGCGGATCGAAGGTCTGGAAGACAGCGAAATTCGCAGCATGCCGGAGGAACTTGTCATGGAGGTGGACGAGAATGCGTTAAAGTTCGGGTGTTAATCAATTCGTTAGGCTAGTATCGGGCGCAGGACAACGTGGAGCGCCCCCATGACTATCCATAATGTGAATGATGACACCCATTTCATCGCAGCAAGCTACAATATCTTGAATAGTTGTGGGGTCACCCTCACAACTGGTTCCGATTTCTCTGTTTACAGAGAGATTCTGTCGGAAGGGCGGCAGGATCACGTGATCGGTGCGCCTTTCGACCCAGAGTTGCATGAACTTAACGAAGACAACGCCATCTGGATCACCGGAAACGACGAAAACGGCAAATTGATGCATACTCAGGCCATTCGCCTGGTGGATATCGGCCATTCTCCGCTCAGTGACTACCTGCGCAAGGGTTTCAAGGGGTACCCGCCCTCCGGTGTGCCGATCGACTTCCGGAGATCCCGCTATCGGGCCGGACCCGGAGCCATGCGCATCAAGGGCAAGGTCTGCTATCATGGCGAAGTATGGATGGGCGGTGAAAAAGGACAGTACCGCGGTACCGGCCTGTCATCTGTCCTGGGACGCATCGCGTTCCTGACGGCGATGCAGCGGTGGGCACCCGACTATGTCTTCGGCTTCATGCCCAAGCAGGTTGCCTACAAGGGTTTCGTGGAGCGGCAGGGATACATGCATACCGATCCCGGCTGCCTTCGGTGGTTCCTGAAAGGCAATGACCAGCCATTCGAGGGAATGATGGTCTACATGAGCCATGAAGATCTGCGCTTCATGCTGGACATGCCGTTGCACGAATACGTAGCCTTGGCCGCCTGACGGCGGTCAGGCCGGCTCTTTAAAGGTGCACAATGCGCGATCGGGGTCACCCGATCGCGGCAGCCTTAACGTCATCGTCGATGTAGGGCAGGTATTTCTCGAAGTTGTCCGAGAACATCTGGACCAGTTTCTGGGCCTGGCGGTCATATGATTCCGGGTCGTCCCAGGTCCGACGGGGATCGAGCAGGATGTTGGGGACGCCCTCGACATTTACCGGAACCTCGAAACCGAAGTTTGCGTCTTTCCGGAACGAGCCTTCCGAAAGCGACCCGTCGAGCGCGGCCGAGAGCAGTGCCCGTGTCGCCTTGATGGGCATGCGGCTTCCTGTGCCGTAGGCACCTCCGGTCCAGCCGGTGTTCACCAGCCAGCAGGTCGCGCCATGGGTCGCGATCTTGGCGCGCAGCAGATTGCCGTAGACTTCCGGCCGACGCGGCATGAAGGGCGCGCCGAAGCAGGTCGAGAACGTCGGTTCCGGTTCGGTGACGCCGCGTTCGGTCCCCGCGACCTTGGATGTGAAGCCGGACAGGAAGTGATACATGGCCTGCGCTGGGCTCAGCCGTGCGATGGGAGGCAGAACGCCGAACGCATCGCAGGTCAGCATGATGATGTTCTTGGGATGTCCGCCGACGGCGGATTTGGACGCGTTCGAGATGTAGTGCAGGGGATAGGCGCAGCGCATGTTCGCCGTCAGGCTGTCGTCTTCGAAATCGAGCTCCTTGGTCTCGGGATCGAACACCATGTTCTCGATCACGGTCGCGAACTTCTTCGTGGTGGCGTAGATCTCCGGCTCTGCTTCCTGGCTCAGGCTGATCGTCTTGGCATAGCAGCCGCCTTCGAAGTTGAAGGTGCCGGTATCGGACCAGCCATGTTCGTCATCGCCGATCAGCGTCCGGGCGGGATCTGCCGAGAGCGTGGTCTTGCCGGTGCCCGAAAGCCCGAAGAAAACCGCCGCGTCCACCGGATTGCCGCTGGCATGGTTCGCCGAGCAGTGCATCGGCATCACGCCCTTTTCCGGCAGCAGGTAGTTGAGAAGGGTAAATACGGATTTCTTGTTCTCGCCGGCGTACTCGGTCCCGCCGATCAGGATCAGCTTGCGGTCGAAATTCATCGCGATGACGGTTTCGGACCGGCAATCGTGCCGTGACGGATCCGCGCGGAAGCTCGGGCAGTTGATGACCGTGAAATCAGCCACGAACTCGTCAAGGTCCTCGCGATCGGGACGGCGCAGCATATGGCGGATGAAAAGCCCATGCCAGGCCAGCTCGGTCACGACGCGGACGTTGATGGCGTGCTTGGGGTCCGCCCCGCCGACAAGGTCCTGAACGAAATAATCCTTGCCCTGCATGTGCGCGAGCATGTCCGAATGCAGCGCGTCGAAACCCTCGGGCGACATGGCGGCATTGTTTTCCCACCAGATGGTTTCGGCGACACTGTCCGTCTTGACCACATGCTTGTCCTTGGGCGAGCGGCCGGTGAACTTTCCGGTCGACACGAGAAAGGCGCCGCCCTTGCCGAGCGTTCCCTCGCCGCGCTTCAGGGCCTCCTCGATCAGGTTCGGTTCAATCAGATTGTAGTGGACAGTTCCCAGCCCGGTGATGCCCTGGTGTTCGAGGCGAAAGCTCTTGTTGACCCGTCCAATCGTCATCTTTCATACTCCTGATCGGCCGCTGCGAACGGTCCTGTCCTGGATAAACGGCCAGACGGCCCGAGACCCAAACGCCTCATACCATGGGCATTTGCGCAGATAACAGAGCGCTTCAAGGCAGTTAGCGCCACCATGCGAAAGTTTGTCTCTCCCTGCCCGGAGGGCAGCGCACGAACCTCAGGCCACTTGTGTCCGGATTGAGGCAATTTAGTCATTAGAAATCAAATTCTGGCCTGATTGTTGCCGCGCGTCAGGCTGATTCGTAGTTAACAATTGCTTAGTTCGGTCAAATACGAAATGACCGAAGTTGCCGCATGCAGAGCATACAAGGGAAGTAGAAATGTCCAAGATCGCGCTTGTGGACGATGACAGGAATATCCTGACGTCGGTATCGATGACCCTCGAGGCCGAAGGTTTCGAAGTCGAGACCTATAACGATGGCCAGTCCGCGTTGGACGCTTTCAACAAGAAGATGCCCGACATGGCGGTGCTCGACATCAAGATGCCGCGGATGGACGGGATGGACCTGCTGCAGCGGCTGCGTCAGAAAAGTTCGATGCCGGTCATCTTCCTGACGTCCAAGGACGACGAGATCGACGAGGTTCTCGGCCTGCGCATGGGCGCGGACGACTATGTGAAGAAACCCTTCTCGCAGCGGCTTCTGGTCGAGCGCATCCGGGCGCTGCTGCGGCGGCAGGAGGCGGTTTCCGGCGAGGTCGTCCCCGAGGGCGAGGACACGAAGGTTATGGAGCGCGGCAACCTGCGCATGGACCCGCTGCGCCATGCGGTCAGCTGGAAAGGCAACGACGTCTCGCTGACGGTGACCGAGTTCCTGCTGCTTCAGGCACTTGCCCAGCGTCCCGGCTTCGTCAAGTCACGCGACCAGCTTATGGATGTGGCCTATGACGACCAGGTCTATGTGGACGACCGTACGATCGACAGCCACATCAAGCGCCTCCGCAAGAAGATGCGGACCGCGGATGACGAGTTCTCGGCGATTGAGACACTCTACGGCATCGGATACAGGTATAACGAAGAGTAGCCCCTGCGGCGTATGCCGAGGACGTAATTTGTGCGAGACATGACAAACATTCGCCGGGACGGCGACGTCGTCCTTGGCGAGGACTGGGTGGCGCCTGAAAGCGCAGCCGCCGGCGAAATGCGGGTAAATCGCGAGCGCAGGGGCCTTCTTTCCCTTCGCTCCTCTCCCATAGCGCGAAAGATCATCACGTTCAACCTGATTGCGTTGAACATCCTCGCAGCCGGCATCCTTTATCTCAATTCGTCGCGCAACAGCCTCGCGGTTCAGCGCGCGGCATCGCTCGTGTCCGAGGCGGAACTGATCGCCGATGTGATCGAAGCGCAATTCGATGCGCGCGAAGTCGGAACCTCGCGCCGTGCGGAACCGGTGAATATCACGCGCACGCTGGCCGGGCTCGATCTCAGGACCGGCATAGAGGTGTTCGTTTTCGATCAGAACCAGCAGCTGGTCGCGAACACCGAGGGACGCCTCGTGCCAGAGGGCGACCATGCCAATCCGGGAGGCAGGGCCCTGATAACGGACGCGCTGGCCTGGATCTGGTCGAAGGTATCGGCGCCCTTTGCCCCAAGGCACACCGGGGATGCAGTATCGCTCGCCGACAAGCTCGCGCCGATGATCGCCGGCAGCCTGCGCGACGGGACGCAGATAAAGAACGAGATAGATGCTGCGGGAGGCGCCCTTTTCACGGTCGTCACGCCAATCGTCCACGCCGGGCAGGCGGTCGGTGTGGTGGCGGTCGCGACCGCCGCCGGCGAGATCGACAATCTCGTCCGGGCCGAGCGCGAGCAGGTCCTGCAGATGTTCGTGATCGCGACGCTCGTGTCCGTCGCCCTCAGCCTCGTTCTGGCGTCGACCATCGCGAACCCGCTGGCCGATCTCGCCGCCGCCGCCGAACTGGGCCGGGACAAGAACGCCCGCAAGATGAATCCCGGCAGGATACGGATCCCGGATCTGACGGCGCGTCCGGACGAGATAGGGCGGCTGAGCGGCGCACTTCGGGGAATGGTTTCCGCGCTCTACAACCGCATCGAGGGCAACGAACAGTTCGCCGCGGATGTGGCGCACGAGATCAAGAATCCGCTCGCCTCGCTGCGTTCCGCCGTGGGGACCCTGCGCCGCGTCAAGCGCGAGGACCAGCGCGAAAAGCTGCTCGATGTGATCGACCATGACGTTCGCAGGCTCGACCGGCTGGTGAGCGACATCTCGAACGCGTCCAGGCTGGACAGTGAACTGGTCAAGGAAGAGGAAGAACCCTTCAACGTCCTGACCATGCTCCGGAGCCTGGGCGAGCATCTCGGCGCGGATGCGAAGTCGCGCGGGATCGACTTCATCACCGACCTTCCGGACGAGCCCATCATCGTATACGGGCTGGAAGCGCGTCTGGCGCAGGTATTCGTCAACCTGATCACCAACGCGGTGTCCTTCTGCGAGGACGGTGACGCGATCCGTGTCTGGGCCCGCAAGAAGAAGCACCGGGTGCTGATCGTGGTCGAGGATACGGGGCCGGGGATCCCGGACGAGGCCTTGTCGAAGATCTTCAAGCGCTTCTATTCGCAACGACCCGAAGAGCATTTCGGAAACAATTCCGGCCTCGGACTGTCGATCTCCAAGCAGATCGTCGAGGCCCACGGCGGCGTGATCTGGGCAGAGAACATCCGCCCGACCGAGGCCGATGTCACCTCCGATCCACTTGGCGCACGCTTCATCGTGGGCCTTCCGGTCTGATAGCATGTCCCCGCAGGACCGCCACGACACCGACCGCGACGGCCCGCTCCATGCAAGCTGCGTGTCGCTGGAAGGGCGGGGGGTGCTGATCCTGGGCGCTTCCGGCAGCGGCAAGTCGGCCCTGGCGCTTCAGCTCATGGCATTAGGAGCGCGGCTGGTTTCGGACGACCGCACGCTGGTGGAGCCGCGTGACGGAAGGCTCATCGCTTCCGCGCCGGAGCGCATTCGCGGGCTGATCGAGGCGCGGGGGGTGGCGCTGCTCAATGCCGAGACCGCGGGCCCAATCGCGCTCTGGCTTGCGATCGATCTGGACCGGGTCGAGACTGAACGGTTGCCACCCCGACGCTTCTGCGAAATCAACGGAATCTCGATACCCATGCTTCACAATGTCGAGGCGGGCTATTTTCCCGCGGCAATACTGCAGTATCTCAAGGCTGGAACAAGCGAAACGTCATGATTGGACAGGACGAATCCGCAAGACGCCTCGTCTTCGTGACCGGCCCTTCGGGAGCCGGTCGTTCGAGTGCGCTGAAGGTGCTCGAGGATGCCGGATTCGAGGCTATCGACAACATGCCTCTGCGTCTCATCGGCGCGCTGATGGACGGATCCGGCCCCGATCGCCCGCTGGCGTTGGGCATTGACCCGCGCAACCGCGATTTCTCGACGAACGCCGTCACCGACGCGCTGGGGCGCATGACCGCCATTCCCGGACTGGCGCCGGAACTGCTTTATCTCGATTGCCGGACCGACGTGCTGTTACGGCGCTATTCGGAGACGCGCCGGCGGCATCCCCTGGCCGACGGCGATCAGCCGCTTGCGGGCATCCGGCGCGAGCTCGAGATGCTGGGGCCGCTGCGGGCCAGGGCCGACGTGCTGATCGATACCAGCGACCTCAACGTCCACCAGCTTCGGGAAGAGGTGGAACAGTGGTTCGCCCAGGACGGTGAGCACGTGCTGTCGGTCTCGGTGCAGTCGTTCTCCTACAAGCGCGGACTGCCGCGCAGTGTCGACATGGTCTACGACTGCCGGTTCCTCAAGAACCCCTATTGGGTCCCCGAGCTGCGCCCGCTGAACGGAACGGACCCCGCGGTGAGCGCCTACGTCAGGGCCGATCCGCGCTTTCCGGGGTTTGCGGAGCAGACGCTCGAACTCAGCCGGTTTCTGCTTCCGGCCTATCGCGAGGAGGGAAAAGCGCATCTTTCGATCGCCTTCGGTTGTACCGGGGGGCAACATCGCTCGGTGGTCATGGCCGAACTGCACGCTTTGCGCCTTGCCGAGCAGGGCTGGCAGGTGTCAATAAGACACCGCGAGCTGGACCTCCGCCGCAAAGAGGGAGTGGCATAGAGCGTGATCGGGATCGTGATCGTGGCTCATGGTGGACTCGCGGCAGAATATCTGGCCGCGATCGAGCATGTCGTGGGCAATCAGCCCGGCATCCGTGCCATCTCGATCCAGCCAGACTACGACCGCCCCGACAAGGAACGCGAGATCTGCATCGCCGCGGACGATGTCGATCAGGGCGACGGCGTGGTGGTGGTCACTGACCTTTACGGCGGTTCGCCGTCGAACCTCAGTCTGCTGGCATGCCGGCCCGAGAACCGGCGCATCCTTTATGGCGCCAATCTGCCGATGCTGATAAAACTGACCAAATGTCGCCAGAAAACCGTGGCCGAAGCCGTGCGTGCGGCACTGGAAGCGGGTAAGAAGTATATCGACGCACAAAACGTCAGTGCAGAAGAATAGGGCGATTTCCGGCGCATGGCCAAGCGAAGACTTGAGATCGTCAACCAGAAGGGTCTGCATGCGCGGGCTTCGGCCAAGCTTGTCGAGGTGGTCGAGGGCTTCGACGCACAGGCCGAGGTCAGCAAGGACGGTTTGTCTGCCTCCGGCGACAGCATAATGGGGCTTTTGATGTTGGCAGCGTCCCGCGGAAGCTTTATTGACGTGCAAACCTCGGGTCCGGACGCCGAGGCGCTGGCCGAAGCGCTGAGCGCGCTCGTCGCGGACAAGTTCGGCGAGGGCGCCTGACCGGGGCGAATGGACCACACCCGCGACGCAAAGGATGGCGGTTCTTGGTACACGGTACGCATGACAGGAAGACGATGATGGCGGAGGAGAAGACGGTCTCTTTCACCAAATACGACCGTCGCAGTCTCTCTTACGCCTCGACATTCGACGACCCTCTGAAGGCGTCGGCGATCCGTCTGATCGAACTTATGACAGGCAAGATCACCATCCTGCGCTTGATTCGCGAGTTCGAGCGTCGCGGCGCCCCACAGGGTCAGGCGTTCTGGCGCGCCGCGCTCGACACCATGGGCATCGATCTGCAGACGCCGCGCGAGCAGCTTGACCGTATCCCGAAAACCGGCCCCGTCGTCGTGGTTGCCAATCATCCCCACGGCATGGTCGATGGAATGATCTTTGCCGACCTCATCGGCCGTGTGCGGCCGGACTACCGCATCCTGACGCGCTCGCTGCTGACGGCCATCGACGAGGTGGCGGGATCCTACATGATTCCGGTGCCTTTCCCGCACGACCCCGACGCGCAGCGCAAGTATATCGAGATGCGGGCCAAAGCGATGTCGCACCTGCGGGACGGCGGCGTGGTGGCGCTCTTTCCGTCCGGAGTCGTTGCAAGCTCCGACACGCTTTTCGGCCCGGCGATCGAACGGGAATGGAACGTCTTCACCGCCAAGATGATCCGCCGATCAGGCGCGCAAGTCGTGCCCCTGAAGTTCCCGGGAGAAAACTCCCGCGCCTACCAGATCGCCAACAAGGTCTCTCCCCTGCTGCGGCAGGGTCTCCTGCTGCATGAGATCGTGCACGCGCTCAACAAGGCTCAGGCCCCGATCGTGGGCCATCCGCTCACGGAGGAGCAGGTCGCCCGATGGGACGATGACCCAAGGGGCTTCATGGCCTGGCTGCGCGAGCACACCCTCGGCCTGCAAGACTAGGGATTAGGACGCAAACGCGCCTCAGCGCGTAGGCACCGGCGTTTCGCCCCGATAGTCGTAGAAACCGCGCTTGGTCTTGCGTCCGAGCCAGCCGGCCTCGACATATTTCGTGAGAAGCGGGCAGGGGCGATACTTGGTGTCGGCCAGCCCGTCGTGCAGCACGTTCATGATCGCAAGGCAGGTGTCGAGCCCGATGAAATCGGCCAGCGCCAGCGGGCCCATGGGATGGTTCGCCCCCAGCCGCATGCAATCGTCGATGGACTGGACCGACCCGACCCCCTCGTAAAGCGTGTAGACGGCCTCGTTGATCATCGGCATCAGGATTCGGTTGACGATGAAGGCCGGAAAATCCTCGGACGATGCGGGGATCTTTCCAAGCCGGTCCACCACCTGCTTGCAGGCGGAAAATGTCTCCTCGTCGGTGGCGATGCCGCGGATCAGTTCGACCAGCTGCATGATGGGAACCGGGTTCATGAAGTGGAATCCCATGAACTTCTCGGGCCGGTCCGTCCGGCTCGCCAGGCGTGTGATCGAGATCGAGGAGGTGTTCGAGGTCAGGATCGTTTCGGGTTTGAGATGCGGAACAAGGTCCTCGAAGATCGCGGTCTTGACCGTCTCGCGCTCTGTCGCGGATTCGATGATGAGATCGCAGGTGCCGAGATCGGAAAGCACCTTGGTGGTGGTGATCCGGCTGAGCGCCTGGTCCCTCTGCTCGGCGGTTATCTTGTCACGCGTGACCTGACGTTCGAGGTTCTGCGTCACGGTGGCGACAGCCTTGCCGAGCGCGTCCTCGTTGAGATCGTTGAGCAGCACGTCATAACCTGCGAGCGCCATGACATGGGCGATCCCGTTGCCCATCTGCCCCGCGCCGACGATTCCGACCTGTCTGATTTCCATGCCGCGACCTTTCTGTGGTTGCCGCACTTTATGCCCCTCGGGGTGGGGGCTTCAAGGTGAGGGGGTGCCGAAAACTGTCGATGAATTGGCTGTTTAAGCAATTCGTAGGACGGCGGTGGGAAAACAGGTTCGGGTGAGTAAGGAGAGGTGGGCGATGACCTACGACGTGATGGGGCTGTCTGCCCTGCAATACGACCCGTGTCGCTATGACGGGTCGCGGCTGGTGTTCCGGGGGCCGGCCCGGTGTCTTGACGATCCCTATGCCGTTTTCCTCGGCGGGACCGAGACATATGGGCGTTTCATCGAGAAACCGTTCCCGGCATTGCTCGAGGAGGCGCTTGGGGTGACCTGCGTCAATCTCGGCATTCCGAACGCGGGCATCGATGTCTTCGCCACCGATCCGTTCGTGCGCTCCGCCGCAAACCGCTCGCGCGTCACGGTGCTTCAGGTGCTTGGTGCCCAGAACCTGTCGAACAGGTTCTATACGGTCCATCCCCGCCGCAACGACCGCTTTGTCTCTGCGTCGGCCACGCTGCGGGCGATCTACAAGGGATTCGACTTCACGGAAATCCACTTCACCGGCCACATGCTTCGCGAATTGCACAAGGTCTCGAGCGAACAGTTCGAACTTCTCCGGCTCGAGCTCCAGAATGCATGGGTCGCTCGGATGCGGCTCTTCATCCGCAATGTTCCGGGCAAGATCTGCCTGCTCTGGATCGGCCGCCGCGCGCCTGGCGAGAATGAGAACCTGTCATCCGGACCACTCGATCTGACCGATCCTGCCTTCGTGACGCGCAGCATGATGAGCGCGGTGATGAACGAACGAACCGAACTGGTCGAGGTGGTCGCATCGCCCGAGGCAATAGCGCAGGGTACGGAAGGGATGCTCTTCAACAATATGGAGTCCGCCGCCGCAAAGGAGATGCTGGGACCGGCGGTGCACCAGCAGGCGGCCGCCCGGCTCGAAACGACGCTTATGAGGCTTCTTGCATAGAAAAAGCCCGCGGCCGGTCGGGCCGCGGGCTTGCGCATTCGACGTTCGATGGGCCGTCACACCTTTTCGATGAGTTCCGGAATAGCCGTGAAGAGGTCCGCCACAAGGCCGTAGTCAGCGACCTGGAATATGGGAGCTTCCTCGTCCTTGTTGATCGCGACGATGATCTTGCTGTCCTTCATCCCCGCAAGGTGCTGGATCGCTCCCGATATGCCCACGGCGACGTAAAGCTCGGGGGCCACGACCTTGCCGGTCTGGCCAACCTGCCAGTCGTTCGGGGCATAACCCGAATCCACCGCGGCCCGGCTGGCACCGACGGCTGCGCCGAGCTTGTCGGCCAGCTTCTCGATCATCGCGAAGTTCTCCTCCGACCCGAGGCCGCGCCCGCCGGATACGACGATTCCCGCCGAGGTAAGCTCGGGTCGGTCGCTCGCGGCGACCTTGTCCTCGACCCAGGACGACAGCCCCGGATCCGCCGCCGCGCCAACGGTCTCGACCGGCGCGCTGCCGCCCGTGCCCGCGGCGTCGAAGCTCGACGTGCGGATCGTCACGACCTTCTTCGCGTCACCGGATTTCACGGTCTGCAGAGCGTTGCCGGCATAGATCGGGCGTTCGAATGTGTCGGCGTCGATCACGCCCGAGACGTCCGAGATCACCATCACGTCGAGCAGCGCCGCCACACGGGGCATCACGTTCTTCGCATCGGTTGTCGCGGGCGCCACGATATGGTCGTAGTCGCCGGCCAGCGACACGATCAGTGCGGCGGTCGATTCCGCCAGACGGTGGCCAAGCGAGGCATCCTCTGCCACCAGCACTTTCGAAACTCCCTCGATCGTCGCCGCAGACTCGCCTGCCTTCGCCGCCGAGCCGCCGGCACAGAGCACCGTCACCTCACCCAGCGCCGCCGCTGCCGTCACCGCCTTCGCGGTCGCATCCATCGACAGCGCGCCGTCGTTCACCTCGCCCAGGAGAAGTACCGCCATCACAGAGCCCCCGCTTCTTTCAGTTTCGAAACCAGCTCATCCACCGAGCCCACCTTGATTCCAGCTGCCCGCGACGGGGGTTCCACCGTCTTCAGGATCTCCAGCCGCGGGGTGACGTCGACGCCGTAATCGGCGGCGGTCTTCTCTTCCAGCGGCTTCTTCTTCGCCTTCATGATGTTGGGCAGCGAGGCATAGCGCGGCTCGTTCAGGCGGAGGTCGACCGTCACCACGGTCGGCATCGTGACCTCGATGGTCTGAAGACCCCCGTCCACCTCACGCGTGACCTTCGCCTTGTCGCCATCGATGGCGATCTCGGAAGCGAATGTGGCCTGGCTCCAGCCCAGCAGCGCGGCGAGCATCTGGCCGGTCGCGTTCATGTCGTTGTCGATCGCCTGCTTGCCGCAAAGCACAAGCCCGGGCTTTTCTTCCTCGACGATCGCCTTGAGGATCTTCGCCACGGCGAGCGGTTCGACGTCCTTGTGAACGTCCTCGCTGGCCACCACCAGGATCGCGCGGTCCGCTCCCATCGCAAGCGCGGTGCGCAGCGTCTCCTGCGCCTGCTTCACGCCGACCGAGACCACCACGACCTCTTCGGCCTGCCCGGCCTCCTTCAGACGGATTGCCTGCTCGACCGATATCTCGTCGAACGGGTTCATCGACATCTTCACGTTCGCAAGATCGACCCCGGAACCGTCCGCCTTCACGCGCACCTTCACGTTGTAGTCGATCACCCGCTTGACAGGTACCAGTACCTTCATCGGAAAGCTTCTCCTATGTTGCGACTCGCGGCGCTACGCCTCGAGCCTGGCGTATCATCTGTGGTTTACCCAAGGCCGCCGGGGCGAAACAGTGAAAAATCGGCATCATGCGACGCTTCGCCGCCACCTCCACCGGCGGCAGGCTGGATCATCGGTTGGCGCCCGGGACCCAGAGCACGTCCTTGCTGCCGCCTTCGTTAGCGACTCTCGCGGCGACGAAGAACCAGTCGCTGAGACGGTTCAGGTATGTCGCCGCCGCAGGTGTCACGGTCTCGTGGCCCGCCAGTTCGACGACAAGGCGTTCTGCCCGGCGTGCGACCGTGCGGCAGACATGCAGATGCGCCGAGAGCACGGAGCCGCCCGGCAGGATGAAGCTTCGCAGGGGTTCGAGATCCGCATTCATCACATCGATTTCGCCTTCGAGGCGGTCGACCTGCGCCATGGTCATCCGCAGCGGGGGGTGCTCGGCTTCGGATTCGTCACTGGCAGCGGGCCGGCAGAGATCGGCGCCGAGATCGAAAAGGTCGTTCTGGATCCGGGACAGTCCGGTGTCGAGATCGGCTGACGCCACCGTGCGTGCCACGCCGAGAAAAGCGTTCAGTTCGTCCACGGTGCCATATGCCTCCACCCTCGGGGCGTGCTTGGGGACGCGCGCGCCGTTGCCGAGGGCGGTTTCGCCCGTGTCGCCGGTGCGGGTGTATATCTTGTTCAAGACGACCATTCAGGGATGCCCTCCTAATTGCGAAGCCAGACATAGATCAGGATGAGCACCACGGCAAAGGCCTGCGCGCCGATGCGCCAGCGCATGATCTTGTTGGCGTTGCGCTTGTTGAACTCGCCGCCTCCGGCAAAGCCGCCGAGGCCGATCATCAGGATGACGATGACCGCCAGGCAGGCGATGAGCACGACGACGAACAGCGGATCGGACATGATGCAAACTCCTTGGCGTATGGCAAGGATGTAGCCCCGATGGCCTGGAAAGCGAAGGCGGCAACGCGTCGCCTGCAGAAGACCGGCGAAATCAGCCGCGCGCGGCCAGCCGGTCAACGAGCCGCATCGGCAGCAGGCGCCGGATCATGCCCGCTGCATGCGTGGGCAGTGTCACGAAGTACTGTGGCCGGGGATTGCTTGCTTCCAGCGCCTCGACGAGACGCCTCGTCACGGCGGAGGGCTGCATTTCGAAGCGGTCCGGCTTGGCATTGCGCTTGTAGAGCTTGTCGAGAAGCTCGGCCTCGTACTGCGGTCTGCGCGCCGACGATTTCCAGTCGACCCAGCGCTCGAACTGGGCGATCGCGTTCCGGCGGAAGTCCGTGGCAATGGGTCCGGGCTCGATCAGCACGACATCTATGCCGGTTCCCCGCATCTCGATGCGCAGCGTTGCCGTTAGCCCCTCGAGCGCGAATTTCGTCGCGACATACGCGCCGCGCCAGGGGGCGTGAACGAAGCCAAGGACGGAGGAACAGTTCACGATGCGCCCGTGTCCCTGAGCGCGCATCACCGGAATGACGCGCCGCGTGAGGTCGTGCCATCCGAACAGGTTCGCCTCGAATATGCGTCTCAGCGCATCGGTCGGAATGTCCTCGACAGGGCCGGGTATGGCATAGGCGCCGTTGTTGAAGAGCGCATCGAGCGTGCCGCCGGTCGCGGAAAGAACTTCGGCCAGCGACGACGCGATGCTGTCTGGATCCTCGTAGTCGAGGCGCGGGCTCTCCAGCCCCTCGTCGCGAAGGCGTTCGCAGTCTTCGGCCTTCCGGCAGGAAGCGAAGACCCGCCACCCGCGGCCGTTCAGTTTTCTCGCAGCGTCCAGACCGATGCCGCTCGAGCATCCGGTGATCAGGATGGATTTCTGGCCCACCCTCTCTTCAGCCCCGCCCATTCCCGCCCATCGCGGGGAACGATCCCTGCCTCATCCCTCGCCCAACAGGAAGTCTGCCATCCAGCCGGGTGCGCCACCATCCAGCGGGCGCATTTCCACCCATCCGGTGCCGCTGTCCTGAAGGATCTCGACCGCCGCGCCGCGCGAAAGCTGGCCGACGACCTCGAACTCCGTGCCGGGGCCGCCGCGCACGTTGACCAGCGAGCCCGTCACCTCACGCACGCTGCCGCTGTCAGACGTGTATCCGGCCGGTGACGACTCGTAGCTTTCGCCCGAGAAGATCATGCTGGGAATGACGACTTCGGCTGGCTCTTCACCATAAGACTCATCGTCCAGGGCCATCGCCAGCGCCGAATCCACATCCTGTCCCGTCGGGGCCGGAGACGAGCCGGACTGCACGATCTCGTCGGCGGGAAGGATGGGCGGCTTGGGCTGGCGATCCTCATCCAGCACCGCGCGCAAGGAAGTGAGATTGAGCGCCACGCGGCTGACTTCGTTTTCCTCCTCAGGGGCGCCATCCGTTTCCTCGAGCGCGGCGATTTGCGGCTGTTCGGCAGGTATCGGGTCACCTTTGCGCTCGGCGCGCAGGGTCATGGCGGCCTGACGCGCCTCAGCCGGATCGAAATCCGATCCGCCGCTCAGTTGATAGAATGCGAAGGCGAGAAAGGCGAAGGTCAGGAGCATGAACTTGAACATCGGGGCACCGGCAAGAGATTTCGTGTGCAATCAATACGTCTGGAAGCTTGACCGGTTCCTACCAGATTTCGCTTTATGTGTCAGTTTCAAACCCGCGCGCCCGGTAAATCATGCGCTTACAGGCTTCTCGCGCGATCCTGGATGGACGCGGCGATTGATCGCTTGTCCCGTCAGAAAGTCGCGACTAGACACGATCCATGGCCGAAGACCTCGATACTCCCGACATGAACCTGTCAGAACCGCTCCGCCGAGCCCTGGGCGAGCGATACCTGACATATGCGCTGAGCACGATCATGCATCGCGCGCTTCCGGACGCGCGCGACGGGCTGAAACCCGTCCATCGCCGCATACTCTACGCGATGCGCGAATTGAGGCTTTCCGCGACGGGGGGATTCCGCAAGTCGGCGAAGATTTCCGGCGACGTGATGGGCAACTATCACCCCCATGGCGACAGCGCGATCTACGACGCGATGGCGCGGCTCGCGCAGGACTTCAACATCCGCTATCCGCTTGTCGACGGACAGGGCAATTTCGGCAATATCGACGGCGACAACCCGGCCGCCTCGCGCTATACCGAGGCGCGCCTGACGGCAGTGGCCGAGGCGCTGCTCGACGGCCTGAACGAGAACGCGGTCGATTTCAGGGACAACTACGACGGCACGCTGACCGAGCCGGTCGTGCTGCCCGCGCAGTTTCCGAACCTTCTTGCCAATGGGGCGAGCGGGATCGCAGTCGGAATGGCGACGAACATTCCGCCGCACAACATCGCCGAGCTCTGCGATGCCTGCATCCACCTTATCAAGGTGCCTGACGCGCGCGACGACACGTTGCTGAACTACGTCCCCGGCCCGGACTTCCCGACCGGCGGCGTGCTTGTCGAGGGACGCGATTCCATCGCCCAGACCTATCGCACCGGGCGCGGATCCTTCCGGCTGCGGTGCAAATGGGAGGTCGAGCAGCTTGACCGCGGCCAGTGGCAGATCGTCGTCACCGAGATCCCGTTCCAGGTTCAGAAGTCGAAGCTGATCGAGAAGATCGCGGAACTGATCCAGACGAAGAAGATCCCGATCCTCGCGGATGTGCGCGACGAAAGCACCGAGGATGTTCGCATGATCATCGAACCGCGTTCGCGGTCGGTGGATCCGGACATGCTGATGGGGATGATGTTCCGCAACTGCGACCTCGAAGTGCGCTTCGCGATGAACATGAACGTGCTGATCGACGGCGTGACGCCGAAGGTCTGCTCGCTCAAGGAGGTGCTGCGCGCCTTCCTCGACTTCCGCCGCGAGGTCCTGATCCGGCGGTCCTGGCACCGGCTTGGCAAGATAGACAACCGGCTCGAGGTGCTGAACGGATTCATCACCGCCTTTCTCAACCTCGACCGGGTCATCGAGATCATCCGCTATGACGACGATCCGAAGGCGGCGCTGATGTACGAGGACTGGTCGAAGACGCACCAGTCCGGCATCGCGCGGGCGATGTCCGAGGCGGACTACCTCTCGCCGCTGGCGGGCGTCGACAAGGCCTTGCTGCGGCTGGTGTCCGACGAGGCTGCCGTGGCGCCGCCGGAGATTTCCGATGGGCAGCAGCAGGCCATGCCGCAAAGCTATGCGGGTCGCGAGAACGGGCTTTCGGACGTGCAGGCAGAGGCGATCCTGAACATGCGGCTGCGCTCGTTGCGCAGGCTGGAAGAGCTTGAGCTTCTGCGCGAGCAGTCGGAATTGCTCGAAGAGCGGGCGGCGCTCGAGGATCTGCTCGAAAATCCGTCGCTGCAGTGGGACCGGATCGCGGATCAGCTGAAGGCGACGAAGAAGCAGTTCGGCAAGGACTGGCATCGTGGCGCGCGAATGACCGAGCTGTCGGATGCGCCGACCGAAATCGAGGACGTGCCGCTCGAGGCGATGATCGAGCGCGAGCCGATCACGGTGGTCTGTTCGCAGATGGGCTGGGTGCGGGCGATGACGGGGCATATCGACCTGACCCGGGACCTCAAGTTCAAGGACGGCGACGGCCCGCGCTTCATCTTCCATGCGGAGACGACCGACCGGCTGCTGGTGTTCGGATCGAACGGACGCTTCTACACGGTCTCGGCAGCGAACCTGCCGGGCGGACGGGGCATGGGCGAACCGCTGCGTCTGATGGTCGACCTGCCCCAGGAGGCCGAGATAATGACCATCTTCGCCCATGTGCCTGGACGGAAGCTGCTGGTCGCGTCCAGCGCAGGCGACGGGTTCGTGGTGCCCGAAGATGAGATACTGGCGCAGACCCGCAGCGGCAAGCAGGCCCTGAACCTGCGCGAGGGCGTGCGCGCGTCGGTATGCAAGCCAGTCGCGGGCGATAGCGTCGCGGTGGTGGGCGAGAACCGGAAGGTTCTGGTCTTCGCGCTGGACGAATTGCCAGAGATGACCCGGGGAAAGGGCGTGCGTTTGCAGAAATACAAGGATGGCGGCCTTTCGGACGCCACCACGTTCAGCCGTGCCGTGGGTCTGAGCTGGCTCGATCCTGCCGGGCGTACGCGCACCGAGACGGATCTCGCCGAATGGGAGGGCAAGCGCGCCTCGTCAGGCCGGATGGCGCCGCGCGGCTTCCCGCGCGACAATCGGTTCACCTGATCACGCGGGCTCGGCGGTCAGCCATACCCCGCCCTCGGGGCGCAGGGTGAGGATCATCACCGGTTCCGGATCGCGGCCCGGGACGGCCCTGAAGCGGAAGCGCGCCATGAGCGTGGCCAGTATGATCACCGCTTCCTGAAGCGCGAAGGACGCGCCGATGCAGATCCGCGGTCCGTCGCCGAAGGGCATGTAGGCGTAGCGGTCGATCGCCTTGCGGTCGGCAAAGCGGTCCGGATCGAAGGCGTCGGGGTTGTCCCATAGCATATGGTGCCGGTTGAGTGCATAGATCGGGATCATCACCGTGTCTCCGGGCCGGATCTCGCGCCCGCACAGGGTGTCCTGTTTCAGGGCCGTGCGCGAGACGACCCCGGCAGGGGGGTAAAGCCGCAGCGCCTCGTCGATCACCTGCCGGGTATACGTCAGTTTCGGCACATCCTCGCCGGTGGCCGCGCGCTCGCCGAGCACGGATTTCGCCTCGGCGCGCAGCCGGTCCTGCACGTCGGGATCGAAGGCGCAAAGATACATCGACCATGCCAGCGCAAGGGCGGTGGTCTCGTGACCCGCGACGATGAAGGTCAGCAGGTTGTCACGCAGCTCGGCAGTGCTCATGCGCCGGCCCGATTTCGGGTCCTCGCCGGCGAGCAGCAGGTCGAGCAGGTCCGGCACGCCTTCCTTCTCGCGGCCGGCCCGGTCCTCGATGGCCCGGTCGGCAAGCGCCTTCATCTCCTTCATCGCACCGCTCACCGAGATGCGGCCGGGGCGCGGGATCCAGCTGGGAAGGCCGAGGATGTCGAACAGCGAGACCTTCCCGGCCTCGGCGATATAGTCCTCGATCGCCTTGTGCACGGCGGCCAGGTCGAAGCCCTCGCCGCTCGAAAAGGTCACGTCCGAGATGATCTCGAACGTGGTCGCCACCATTTCCGCATGCAGGTCGGCCGCGCGCGGCCCGGCGGCGGCGATGCGGGCGCAGGCACGTTCCGCGGCAAGGGTCATGATGGGCGAGAGGTTCATCACGTTGCGGTGGGAAAAGGCGGGGGCGGCGGTACGGCGCTGCCAGCGCCAGTGCGCCCCTTCGGCGATGAACAGCGACTCGCCGATGGCCGGGCGCAGCAGGTTCTTGGTGACGACCGACTTGGGATAGTCGTCGAGGCGTTCAAGCAGCATTTCGCGGATCGCGCCGGGATCCATGACCATGTGCCATCTGGTGGCGGTCTTGCCCGAGACCATGGGCTGGCGGGTCGCGATCTCGGGTATGATGCCCAGCACATTGCGGCGAACGGCGCCGAGGCTTCCCAGAATGCCCAGGGGCTTGGTGACGAGGGGCACGCGGACCGGCAGCTTGGCGGCACTGGTGTCGTGGATTTCGGCCAAGGACATGTTGGTACTCCTTACTTTACTCCTCCTTATATAGTGTGTCTTCCCGGCCGCCCAAAAATAGCTTGGCATTGCGGCCGTCCGGGCCTGTGGGAGAAGGCGGGAACGCGCCAAGACGTGCTTGATTTTCCGCGCCCGAGGCAATACATCGCCCGCCATGTCAGGAGAGGGCCATCTGCGGCCCACAGAAACGAAGGACGCCGTACAAGATGGCCAAGGCAAAGTTTGAACGCACGAAACCGCACGTAAACATCGGCACGATCGGTCACGTTGACCACGGCAAGACGACGTTGACGGCGGCGATCACGAAGTATTTCGGTGAATTCCGTGCGTATGACCAGATCGACGGGGCTCCGGAGGAGAAGGCGCGGGGGATCACGATCTCGACGGCGCATGTGGAATACGAGACGGAGGCGCGCCACTACGCGCATGTGGACTGCCCGGGCCACGCGGACTACGTGAAGAACATGATCACGGGCGCGGCGCAGATGGACGGCGCGATCCTGGTGGTGAACGCGGCGGACGGCCCGATGCCGCAGACGCGCGAGCACATCCTGCTCGGCCGTCAGGTCGGCATCCCGACGATGGTGGTCTACCTCAACAAGGTCGACCAGGTGGATGACGAGGAGCTTCTGGAGCTCGTCGAGATGGAAGTGCGCGAGCTTCTGTCCTCCTACGAATATCCGGGCGACGACATTCCGATCGTGAAGGGCTCGGCCCTTGCGGCGATGGAAGGTCGCGACGAGGAGATCGGCGAGAAGTCGATCCGGGCGCTGATGGCGGCTGTGGACGAATGGATCCCGACGCCGGAGCGTGCCGTGGACCAGCCGTTCCTGATGCCGGTCGAGGACGTGTTCTCGATTTCGGGCCGCGGGACGGTTGTGACCGGTCGTGTCGAGCGCGGCGTGATCAACGTGGGCGACGAGATCGAGATCGTGGGGATCCGCGACACCAAGAAGACGACCTGCACGGGCGTCGAGATGTTCCGCAAGCTGCTGGACCGCGGCGAGGCGGGCGACAACATCGGCGCGCTGCTGCGCGGCGTTGACCGTGACGGCGTCGAGCGCGGTCAGGTTCTGTGCAAGCCGGGTTCGGTGACGCCGCACACCGAGTTCGAGGCCGAGGCCTACATCCTGACGAAGGAAGAGGGTGGCCGCCACACGCCGTTCTTCGCGAACTACCGGCCGCAGTTCTACTTCCGGACGACGGACGTGACGGGGACGGTGAAGCTGAACGAAGGCACCGAGATGGTGATGCCGGGCGACAACGTGAGCTTCGGTGTCGAACTGATCGCACCGATCGCCATGGAGCAGGGCCTGCGCTTCGCCATCCGCGAAGGCGGCCGCACCGTCGGCGCCGGCGTCGTCTCCAAGATCACCAAGTAAGCAGCGCGCTTGCAGGGGCGGAATCATCCCGCCCGAAAGTCATACAGGGCCGCCTCGGGGCGGCCCTTATTCATTGCCGCCGCCCCCTTCGGATGGTCCGGGCAAAGAGGATAGCGCAACCCTTTCTGGCTGGCGAAAAACCGGTCGCCGGCGCAAATCCTCTTGAACCCGGGCCGGTTTGCGACTACCCAGCGGCCTGCACAGCCGTGCACCGCAGGGGTTTAGCTCAGTCGGTAGAGCATCGGTCTCCAAAACCGAGGGTCGTGGGTTCGAGTCCCTCAGCCCCTGCCATATCACAAGTTGCCGCAATCCCTGTTGGCCGGATTGCTGGCCTTCACACGGCAGGCTTTCCCCCAAAAAGACACAAACCCTCCCTTCCGACGCCGGATTCGCTGTTTACCAAGATGTTCAGTGGCACGTGGCCGGAACCGACCTGCAGGAGGTGACATGCGCATTACCAATCCCCATCTCGTAAAGGCGCCTCTGGACGCCGAACTGATCGCGATACGCCGGCTGCTGTCCGAAGAGCCGGTTTCGCCGAAAGCGCCCAGGCGTCGCACGGGCGCGGACCCCGAGAGGATGCGGGCGCTTGCGTCGAAAGTCGCGGATGTGATGGCCCAGAGAGAGCGGACACCGGAAGCCGCATCCACGCGTATGCCGCCGGAAGGTCCGGCCCGAAACGCAGCCAGCGCGGCGCAGGCAGCGCTCGAGGTGGCGGATCAGCTATCCCTGGCGATGCCCGATGTGCGCGGATCACGTCAGCTGAACCCGGCGCATCGAGGGATATCCACTGAACCGCCAGCCGAAGAGCGCCCGTCTCTCGCGCCGCGTATCATGTGCGCCGCGTTGATCGTCGTCGCCCTCATGCATCCGTTGCCGGCCGCCATCCTGTTGGGAGCCGCGATCGTTTGCATGGCGAGCATCCTTCTTGCCCTTGGCTCCAGGCGGGTCTGGGGCGCGGTGCTGGGACGGATCGACCGCATCGCTCAGCGCCGGCCGGCACGGGCCGCTGCCATGCGCCACCGGCTCGACGCGCTCGCCATGCGTTGGGACGAGGTGCTCGACCGCTTCCCCGAGCGCTGGGTCGAGGGGCTTTACATGCCGGACTTCGCGCATATCGTTTCGGCCGATGCCCGGCATCAGGCCGACCCGCGGTCACGGCAGGGGCGGCTGCGCGGCGGGGCATTGGCCTGAGGGCTTCGCTGGCGGGGCCGTCCGCGTTCCGGCCTTGAATTCCGGGCGGCGCCCGGTTACATGGCCCGGACCGATACGCCGCAGGACATCCTTCATGGCTACCACCAATCCGCTTCAGTTCATCCAGCAGGTTCGCACCGAGGTTTCCAAGGTCGTCTGGCCAACCCGGCGCGAGGTCTTGCTGACGACGGTGATGGTATTCATCCTGGCGGCGCTGACGGCGATCTTCTTCGCCACCGTGGACATCATCATCCGCGGCGGTCTGCAGGCGGTCCTGACGTTCTTCGGGCAGGGCTGAGGCGAGGCGGGACCGGAAGGTTCAAATCGCCGCGGGCACTTGCAAGGAAAGCCCCGGCGGGGTAAGCCGCACTCCTGACCTGAGCAGGGGCGTGCGGCGATTCGAGTTGCGCGCCGATTTTTTGTTTCGGGGCGGTGGGCTGAGGGCCCAGGACAAGCGGAATTTGGTGCGGCAGGCCGTACCGCAAGACGGGAACCTTGGTTCAGATGGCAAAACGCTGGTATTCGGTCTCGGTTCTGTCGAACTTCGAAAAGAAGATCGCGGAACAGATCAAGGCCTCGACGGCCGAGCAGGGACTGGAAGAACAGATCGACGAGGTCCTCGTGCCCACCGAAGAGGTGATCGAGGTGCGGCGGGGCAAGAAGGTGACGACAGAGCGGCGTTTCATGCCCGGCTACGTGCTTGTGCATATGGAGATGTCCGATCAGGGGTACCATCTGATCAATTCGATCAATCGCGTCACGGGGTTCCTCGGGCCGCAGGGCCGCCCGATGCCGATGCGCGACGCCGAGGTGAACGCGATCCTGAACCGGGTCCAGGAAGGCGAGGAGACGCCGCGGACCCTGATCCACTTCGAGGTGGGCGAGAAGGTAAAGGTTGCCGACGGTCCCTTCGAGGACTTCGATGGCATGATCGAGGAAGTCGACGAGGACAACCAGCGCCTCAAGGTGTCGGTCTCGATCTTCGGCCGGGAAACGCCGGTCGAGCTGGAATTCACTCAGGTCAACAAGCAGGTCTGAGCGAGCGCCGGGGCGACCCGGCAGGCGTGGGAGGCGAGGGGGCCGCGGCACCCGGACCGGACCACGGCAACACCGGCGGAATAATGAACCGCCAGTCAAAAGCCTGACCGGCGCGCCGGGAAGGTGTTGGAAAAGGAGATGGCCAATGGCCAAGAAAGTTATCGGCAGCCTCAAGCTGCAAGTTAAGGCCGGACAGGCCAACCCGTCCCCGCCCGTGGGCCCCGCCCTCGGTCAGCGCGGGATCAACATCATGGAATTCTGCAAGGCCTTCAATGCGAAGACCGCCGAAATGGAGCCGGGCGCTCCGTGTCCGACCGTGATCACCTATTACCAGGACAAGTCCTTCACGATGGAAATCAAGACGCCGCCGGCGTCGTATTACCTCAAGAAGGCGGCGAAGGTGCAAAGTGGCGCCAAGAACCCGAGCCGCGAGACCATCGGCACGGTGAGCGTCGCGCAGGTGCGCGAGATCGCGGAAGCGAAGATGAAGGATCTGAACGCCAACGATATCGAGGGCGCGATGCAGATCATCCTGGGTTCGGCCCGGTCCATGGGAATCGAGGTGCGCTGAGATGGCAAAGCTTTCAAAACGTGTCCGCGCGCAACGCGAAGCTTTCGACGGCCGCGAGAACCTGTCGGTCGAAGACGCCGTCGCCCTGGTGAAGTCCCAGGCGAACGCGAAATTCGACGAAACGATCGAAGTGGCGATGAACCTCGGCGTCGACCCGCGCCACGCGGACCAGATGGTGCGCGGCGTGGTCGGACTTCCGAACGGCACGGGCAAGACGGTGCGCGTTGCGGTCTTCGCCCGCGGCGCGAAGGCGGACGAGGCAAAGGCGGCCGGTGCTGACATCGTCGGGGCGGAAGACCTGATGGAGACCGTGCAGGGCGGCAAGATCGAGTTCGACCGCTGCATCGCCACGCCGGACATGATGCCGATCGTCGGCCGGCTGGGCAAGGTGCTCGGCCCGCGCAATCTGATGCCGAACCCCAAGGTCGGAACGGTGACCATGGATGTGGCCGAAGCCGTCAAGGCGGCGAAGGGCGGCGAAGTCCAGTTCAAGGTCGAGAAGGCAGGCGTGATCCATGCGGGCGTCGGCAAGGTGTCGTTCGACGAGGCCAAGCTGGTCGAGAACGTGCGTGCTTTCGTGTCCGCTGTCGCGCGGGCAAAGCCCGCCGGCGCCAAGGGGACCTACATGAAGAAGATCTCGCTTTCCTCGACCATGGGTCCGGGGGTGAGCGTTTCTGTCGAGAACGCGGGTACCAACAGCGGCAACTGAGCCCTTTCGGCGACAAGAACCGATCGGGGCGGGCCGCAGGGCCCGCCCTTTTCGTTTGCCGGTGGTTTTTGCCGTTTCGGTCTTGGCATCGGCGGCCGAACGGACTAGGCAACATGCCTGCGCCAAGCATGCGATTCGTCGTGCGCTTTCGCTTTCGTCCGAGATGGCGGGTGGCTTGCCATAATTCCTGCCTGAGACGGGAAATACCAGATTTTGCCGTGGGCACTCCGCGGTCGGTTCTGGGCGTACCCCGTTTGGACATCGACGCCGGCCGCTGGCCGGCATTTCTGAGCCGGGGGGAAACTCCCATAACTGGAGTGAAACTGTGGATAGAGCCCAGAAAGAACAACTGGTCGACGAGCTCGGCCAGATTTTCGAAAGCTCTGGCGTCGTAGTGGTCAGCCACTACGCCGGTCTGACAGTTGCCGAAATGCAGGACCTTCGCGCGCGCGCTCGCGCTGCGGGCGGGGCCGTGCGTGTTGCCAAGAACAGGCTCGCCAAGATCGCCCTCGAGGGAAAGCCGTGCGCAAGCATCGCTTCGCTTCTCACGGGCATGACCGTTCTCACCTTTTCCGAAGACCCCGTGGCAGCAGCCAAGGTGGCCCAGGACTACGCCAAGGCGAACTCGAAATTCGAGATCCTCGGCGGTGCAATGGGTGAGAATGCGTTGGATCCGGCTGGTGTCGAAGCCGTGTCGAAAATGCCGTCGCGTGAAGAGCTCATCGCTTCGATCGTCGGCTGCATCGGCGCGCCTGCCTCGAACATCGCCGGCGCCATTGGCGCTCCTGCAAGCAATATCGCGTCCATCCTGTCCACCATCGAGGACAAGGCGGCCGCCTGAAGCAACGTCAAGCCGGCGTCAGGTTGAATACCGACGTTGGGACACACATATCGTAACGGAAAGAGCTTAACATGGCTGATCTGAAGAAACTGGCAGAAGAGATCGTTGGTCTGACCCTGCTGGAAGCGCAAGAACTGAAAACCATCCTCAAGGACGAATACGGCATCGAGCCCGCAGCTGGCGGCGCTGTCATGATGGCCGGCCCGGCAGCCGACGCCGGTGGCGCAGCCGAGGAAGAGAAGACCGAATTCGACGTCGTTCTGAAGAACGCCGGCGCTTCCAAGATCAACGTGATCAAGGAAGTCCGCGGCATCACCGGTCTTGGCCTGAAGGAAGCCAAGGACCTGGTCGAAGCCGGCGGCAAGATCAAGGAAGGCGTTGCGAAGGCCGAAGCAGAAGAGATCAAGAGCAAGCTGGAAGCAGCTGGCGCCGAGGTCGAACTGGCCTGAGCCGGACTTTGGGGTAACATGCGCCGGAAAGGCGCGTGCCGGGGTCTGCATCAAGGCCCGCCCCGCAAGCAAAACAAGGCTGGTCCCGGGAGTTCCGGGTCCAGCCTAGCCTGTCTTGGAAAGGGCCCTCACGGAAGGACCTTTTCCAGGATGCGCTCCAAGGGTCGGGAGGCCGCCGGTGGGACGGCGGCCACGAATTGACCCGAACGCATCGTCTCGTATGGGCAGGACGCCGTGGCCCGACGGCAATCCTGACCGGTGAGAACTCTGAAAGGTGACACCTGACATGGCGCAATCCTACCTTGGCCAGAAACGTCTTCGCAAATATTACGGCAAGATCCGGGAAGTCCTGGAAATGCCGAACCTCATCGAGGTTCAGAAATCGTCCTACGACCTGTTCCTGAACTCCGGCGACGGCGATCTTCCGGCCGATGGCGAGGGAATCGCGGGCGTCTTCCAGTCGGTATTCCCGATCAAGGATTTCAACGAGACCTCCGTGCTCGAATACGTGAAGTACGAGCTCGAGAAGCCGAAGTATGACGTCGAGGAATGCCAGCAGCGCGACATGACCTATTCGGCGCCGCTGAAGGTCACGCTGCGCCTGATCGTGTTCGATGTCGACGAGGACACCGGCGCGAAGTCCGTCAAGGACATCAAGGAGCAGGACGTGTTCATGGGCGACATGCCCCTGATGACCCCGAACGGGACTTTCGTGGTCAATGGCACCGAGCGCGTGATCGTTTCGCAGATGCACCGCTCGCCGGGCGTGTTCTTCGACCATGACAAGGGCAAGACCCATTCGTCCGGCAAGCTTCTCTTTGCCTGCCGCATCATTCCCTACCGCGGCTCGTGGCTCGATTTCGAATTCGACGCCAAGGATATCGTCTTCGCGCGCATCGACCGCCGCCGGAAGCTTCCGGTGACGACGCTGCTCTATGCCCTCGGCATGGATCAGGAAGCGATCATGGACGCCTATTACAAGACCGTGACCTACACCCAGAAAGGTCAGGGCTGGGTTGCGCCGTTCTACCCCGAGCGCGTGCGCGGCACGCGTCCGACCTATGACCTGGTGGACGCCGCGACCGGCGAGGTGCTCTTCGAGAAGGGCAAGAAGGTTACACCTCGGGCAGTCAAGCAGCTTATCGACGAAGGCAAGGTCAAGGAACTGCTTCTGCCGTTCGAGCATATCGTCGGCAAGTTCGCCTCCCGTGACATCATCAACGAGGAAACCGGCGCGATCTACGTCGAGGCCGGAGACGAGCTGACGCTCGAATACGACCGCGACGGCACGCTGATCGGCGGTTCGGTGAAGGATCTGATCGACGCGGGTGTCACCGAGATCCCGGTGCTCGACATCGACAATGTCAATGTTGGTCCGTACATGCGCAACACCATGGCGCAGGACAAGAACATGAACCGCGACACCGCGCTCATGGACATCTACCGCGTGATGCGTCCGGGCGAGCCGCCCACCGTCGAGGCCGCTTCGGCACTCTTCGACACCCTGTTCTTCGACAGCGAGCGCTACGACCTTTCCGCCGTGGGCCGGGTCAAGATGAACATGCGGCTCGACCTCGATGCGCCGGACACCATGCGCACGCTGCGTCGCGAGGATATCGTGGCCTGTGTGAAGGCGCTGGTGGACCTGCGTGACGGGCGCGGCGAGATCGACGACATCGACCACCTCGGCAACCGTCGTGTACGCTCGGTCGGCGAGCTTATGGAAAACCAGTACCGCGTCGGGCTGCTTCGCATGGAGCGCGCGATCAAGGAACGCATGTCCTCGGTCGAGATCGACACGGTGATGCCGCAGGACCTGATCAACGCCAAGCCGGCCGCGGCGGCGGTGCGCGAATTCTTCGGTTCCTCGCAGCTCTCGCAGTTCATGGACCAGACCAACCCGCTGTCGGAAGTGACCCACAAGCGGCGTCTCTCGGCGCTTGGGCCGGGCGGCCTGACGCGCGAGCGTGCGGGCTTCGAGGTGCGCGACGTGCATCCGACCCACTATGGCCGGATGTGTCCGATCGAAACGCCGGAAGGTCCCAACATCGGCCTGATCAACTCGCTGGCCACCTTCGCGCGCGTGAACAAGTACGGCTTCATCGAAACGCCCTACCGCAAGGTGAAGGACGCGCAGGTGACCGACGAGGTCCAGTACATGTCCGCGACGGAAGAGATGCGTCATACGGTGGCCCAGGCCAACGCGACGCTCGATCCCGAGGGCAGGTTCATCAACGACCTCGTGTCGACCCGGCAGTCCGGTGACTACACGCTCGCACCGCGCGAGAGCGTCGACCTGATCGACGTGTCGCCCAAGCAGCTCGTTTCTGTCGCCGCTTCGCTGATCCCGTTCCTCGAGAACGACGACGCCAACCGGGCGCTGATGGGATCGAACATGCAGCGGCAGGCCGTGCCGCTCCTGCAGGCCGAGGCTCCGCTCGTGGGCACCGGCATCGAGGAAGTCGTGGCACGGGATTCCGGCGCGGCCATCATGGCGCGCCGGGGCGGCGTCATCGACCAGGTCGATGCGCAGCGGATCGTGATACGTGCCACCGAGGATCTCGAGCTGGGCGACGCGGGTGTGGACATCTACCGCATGCGCAAGTTCCAGCGCAGCAACCAGAACACCTGCATCAACCAGCGTCCGCTGGTGAAGGTGGGGGACACGGTCGCGAAGGGACAGGTCGTCGCGGACGGTCCGTCGACGGACATGGGGGAACTGGCGCTCGGCAAGAACGTCGTCGTCGCCTTCATGCCCTGGAACGGCTACAACTACGAGGACTCGATCCTGATCTCCGAGCGCATCGCGCGCGACGACGTCTTCACCTCGATCCACATCGAGGAATTCGAGGTCGCGGCCCGTGACACCAAGCTCGGGCCGGAAGAGATCACCCGCGACATACCGAACGTCGGCGAGGAAGCCCTGCGCAACCTCGACGAGGCGGGCATCGTCTACATCGGCGCCGACGTGGAGCCGGGCGATATTCTCGTGGGCAAGATCACACCGAAGGGCGAAAGCCCGATGACCCCGGAAGAAAAGCTTCTGCGCGCCATCTTCGGCGAGAAGGCCTCTGACGTGCGTGACACCTCGCTGCGGGTCAAGCCGGGCGACTTCGGAACGGTCGTCGAGGTGCGGGTGTTCAACCGCCACGGTGTCGAAAAGGACGAGCGTGCCCTGCAGATCGAGCGGGAAGAGGTCGAACGCCTCGCCCGGGACCGCGACGACGAACTCGCGATCCTCGACCGCAACATCTACGCGCGTCTCAAGTCGATGATCCTCGGCAAGGTGGCCGTCAAGGCGCCCAAGGGGATCAAGGCGAACACCGAGATCGACGAAGATCTGCTCGAGAGCCTGAGCCGCGGCCAATGGTGGCAGCTCGCGCTGAAGGAAGAGGCCGACGCACAGGTGGTCGAGGCCCTGAACGAGCAATACGAGATCCAGAAGCGCGCGCTCAACAACCGCTTCGAGGACAAGGTCGAGAAGGTGCGCCGGGGCGACGACCTGCCGCCGGGCGTCATGAAGATGGTCAAGGTCTTCGTGGCCGTGAAGCGCAAGCTCCAGCCGGGCGACAAGATGGCCGGGCGTCACGGCAACAAGGGCGTGATCTCGAAGGTGGTCCCGATGGAGGACATGCCGTTCCTCGCGGACGGGACGCCGGTCGACTTCTGCCTCAACCCGCTGGGTGTGCCGTCGCGCATGAACGTCGGGCAGATCCTCGAGACGCATATGGGCTGGGCCGCGCGCGGTCTGGGTCTGAACATAGACGAGGCGCTGCAGGAGTACCGCCGGTCGGGCGATCTGACCCCGGTACGCGAGGCGATGAAGCATGCCTATGGCGAGGACGTCTATGAAGAGGGCGTCAGCGGCATGGATGAGGAAACCCTCATCGAGGCAGCGGGCAACGTGGTCCGTGGTGTGCCGATCGCGACGCCGGTCTTTGACGGCGCCAAGGAAGCGGACGTCAACGACTCGCTCAAGCGGGCAGGCTTCGACACCTCGGGTCAATCGATCCTGTTCGACGGCCGCACGGGCGAGCAATTCGCGCGTCCGGTGACCGTGGGTGTGAAGTACCTGCTGAAGCTGCACCACCTCGTGGACGACAAGATCCACGCGCGCTCAACCGGACCCTACAGCCTCGTTACCCAGCAGCCGCTGGGCGGGAAGGCGCAGTTTGGTGGCCAGCGTTTCG
This sequence comes from Sulfitobacter sp. LCG007, assembly GCF_040801785.1. NCBI lineage: Bacteria > Pseudomonadati > Pseudomonadota > Alphaproteobacteria > Rhodobacterales > Roseobacteraceae > Roseobacteraceae bacterium LCG007. The sequence continues at coordinate 506,758 of NZ_CP161805.1, forward strand.
GGGAGATGGAGGTCTGGGCTCTGGAAGCCTATGGCGCCGCCTACACCCTGCAGGAAATGCTGACGGTCAAGTCGGACGACGTGGCGGGACGGACCAAGGTCTACGAAAGCATCGTCAAGGGCGAGGACAACTTCGAAGCGGGCATCCCCGAGAGCTTCAACGTTCTCGTCAAGGAAGTGCGCGGCCTCGGCCTGAACATGGAACTTCTGGACGCGGAGGAAGACGAGTGAGTCTCAAACTTGTCGTAACAGTGGCCATACCTGTGGCAGCTCTGCTGGGCTTTGTCGTGGGAGCAGCCACAGCCGCTACATCGCTGCCCGCTGTGAGTATTCTCGCTGGGGAACCTGACCAATTGACTGGCGAAGTCGCCATCATGCATCCAACGTCGTTCGATCCGATGGAGATCGCAGCTTCGGTTTGCGGTGGGGAACTCCAAGTCGAAGACTACACAATCGAATCAAGCGTATTGGCGGTCGAATGGGCCCGATTTGAATGCGCTAAGCAAGGAAAGGTCATCCAATGAACCAGGAACTGACCAACAACCCGTTCAACCCGCTCACGCCGCCGAAGGTCTTCGACGAGATCAAGGTCTCGCTGGCCTCTCCCGAGCGTATCCTCAGCTGGTCGTTCGGCGAGATCAAGAAGCCCGAGACGATCAACTACCGTACGTTCAAGCCCGAGCGGGACGGCCTGTTCTGCGCGCGCATCTTCGGTCCGATCAAGGACTACGAATGCCTGTGCGGCAAATACAAGCGCATGAAGTACCGCGGCGTCGTCTGCGAGAAATGCGGCGTGGAAGTCACGCTGCAGAAGGTCCGGCGCGAGCGCATGGGCCATATCGAGCTGGCATCGCCGGTCGCGCATATCTGGTTCCTCAAGTCGCTGCCCTCGCGCATCGGACTGATGCTGGACATGACTCTGCGCGATCTGGAACGCGTGCTCTACTTCGAGAACTACGTCGTCATCGAGCCGGGTCTCACCGACCTGCAATACGGCCAGATGCTGACCGAAGAAGAGTTCATGGACGCCCAGGACGCCTATGGCATGGACGCATTCACGGCGAACATCGGCGCCGAGGCGATCCGCGAAATGCTCGCGGCCATCGATCTCGAGGCCGAGGCCGAGAACCTGCGCGCCGAACTCGCCGAAGCGACCGGTGAACTGAAGCCGAAGAAGATCATAAAGCGGCTGAAAGTGGTCGAGAGCTTCCTCGAATCCGGCAACCGTCCCGAATGGATGGTCATGACCGTCATCCCGGTCATCCCGCCGGAGCTGCGTCCGCTGGTTCCGCTGGACGGCGGCCGCTTTGCCACGTCCGACCTGAACGACCTCTATCGCCGGGTGATCAACCGGAACAACCGCCTCAAGCGGCTCATCGAGCTGCGCGCGCCCGACATCATCGTGCGCAATGAAAAGCGGATGTTGCAGGAATCCGTCGACGCTCTGTTCGACAACGGCCGTCGCGGCCGGGTCATTACGGGTGCCAACAAGCGCCCGCTGAAGTCGCTGTCCGACATGCTCAAGGGCAAGCAGGGCCGGTTCCGCCAGAACCTTCTGGGCAAGCGCGTGGACTTCTCGGGCCGCTCGGTCATCGTGACCGGACCGGAGCTCAAGCTGCACCAGTGCGGCCTGCCGAAGAAGATGGCGCTCGAACTGTTCAAGCCGTTCATCTACTCGCGGCTCGAGGCGAAGGGGCTGTCCAGCACCGTGAAACAGGCGAAGAAGCTGGTCGAGAAGGAGCGCCCGGAAGTCTGGGACATTCTCGACGAGGTGATCCGCGAGCATCCGGTGATGCTGAACCGTGCGCCGACCCTGCACCGTCTCGGCATCCAGGCTTTCGAGCCGATCCTGATCGAAGGCAAGGCGATCCAGCTTCATCCGCTGGTCTGCTCGGCCTTCAACGCGGACTTCGACGGCGATCAGATGGCCGTGCACGTCCCGCTGTCGCTCGAGGCGCAGCTGGAAGCGCGTGTCCTGATGATGTCGACGAACAACGTTCTTTCGCCGGCCAACGGCGCGCCGATCATCGTGCCGTCGCAGGATATGATCCTCGGTCTCTACTACACCACGCTCGAGCGTGAGGGGATGCCGGGTCAAGGCATGGTCTTCTCCTCGGTCGAAGAGGTGCAGCACGCGCTGGATTCCGGTGCGGTCAACCTTCATACGAAGATCACCGCGCGGATCGTGCAGATCGACGACGAAGGCAACGAGGTGACGAAGCGCTACGAGACGACACCCGGCCGGGTACGTCTGGGCGCGCTGCTGCCGCTAAACGCGAAGGCGCCGTTCGAGCTCGTGAACCGCCTGCTGCGCAAGAAGGAAGTGCAGCAGGTCATCGATACGGTCTACCGCTACTGCGGCCAGAAGGAATCGGTGATCTTCTGCGACCAGATCATGACCATGGGCTTCCGCGAGGCGTTCAAGGCCGGGATCTCGTTCGGCAAGGACGACATGCTCATCCCGGAAAGCAAATGGCCGATCGTGGAAGAGACTCGCGAGCAGGTGAAGGATTTCGAGCAGCAGTACATGGACGGCCTGATCACTCAGGGCGAAAAGTACAACAAGGTCGTGGACGCCTGGTCGAAATGTAACGACAAGGTAACCGAGGCCATGATGGGCGCGATTTCCGCGAGCCAGAAGGACGAGAACGGCGCCGAGAAGGAACCGAACTCGGTCTACATGATGGCGCACTCCGGTGCGCGGGGCTCGGTCACGCAGATGAAGCAGCTCGGCGGGATGCGCGGCCTGATGGCCAAGCCGAACGGCGACATCATCGAGACGCCGATCATCTCGAACTTCAAGGAAGGCCTGACGGTTCTCGAGTACTTCAACTCGACTCACGGCGCCCGCAAGGGTCTGTCGGATACCGCGCTCAAGACCGCGAACTCGGGCTATCTGACCCGCCGTCTGGTGGACGTGGCGCAGGACTGCATCGTGCGCATGCATGACTGCGGCACCGATGCCGCGATCATGGCGTCCGCCGCCGTCAACGACGGCGAAGTCGTCGCGTCGCTTGCCGAGCGGATGCTTGGCCGCGTGGTGGCGGACGACGTCATGCGCCCGGGCACCGACGAGGTGCTGATCTCCGCCGGTTCGCTGGTGGACGAGCGCATGGCCGATGCCATCGAGGAAGCGGGCGTGCAATCGGCCCGCATCCGGTCGCCGCTGACCTGCGAGGCCGAGGAGGGCGTATGTGCGCTCTGCTATGGTCGTGACCTGGCGCGCGGCACGCTGGTGAACCAGGGTGAGGCCGTCGGCATCATCGCGGCGCAGTCCATCGGCGAACCCGGCACGCAGCTGACGATGCGGACCTTCCACATCGGCGGCGTCGCGCAGGGTGGTCAGCAATCCTTCCTCGAGGCAAGCGCCTCCGGCACGATCGCCTACGAGAATACCCAGACGATCGAGAATTCGTCCGGCGAGATCCTCGTGGTCGGGCGTAACATGAAGGTGCTGATCAAGGATGATGCGGGCGAGGAGCGCTCGAGCCACAAGGTCGGCTACGGGACGAAACTCTTCGTTACCGAAGGTCAGTCGGTCAAGCGCGGCGACAAGCTCTTCGAATGGGATCCCTATACCCTTCCGATCATCGCGGAGAAGGCCGGCTCGGCGCGGTTTGTCGACCTGGTGTCGGGGATCGCGGTGAAGGACGAGACCGACGAAGCCACCGGCATGACCCAGAAGATCGTGATCGACTGGCGCGCCGCGCCGAAAGGCAACGAGCTCAAGCCCGAGATCATTTTGGTGGATGGAGACGGCGAGCCCGTGCGCAACGAGCAGGGCAACCCGGTGACCTATCCGATGTCGGTGGATGCGGTTCTCTCGATCGAGGACGGTCAGGATATCCAGGCCGGCGACGTCGTCGCGCGGATCCCGCGCGAGGGTGCAAAGACCAAGGACATCACCGGGGGTCTGCCGCGTGTGGCCGAACTCTTCGAGGCGCGTCGCCCGAAGGATCACGCCATCATCGCGGAAATCGACGGCTATGTCCGCTACGGCAAGGACTACAAGAACAAGCGCCGTATCGCGATCGAAAGCTCCGAGGATCCCGATCACCGGGTCGAGTACATGGTGCCCAAGGGCAAGCACATCCCGGTTGCCGAAGGCGACTTCGTGCAAAAGGGCGACTACATCATGGACGGCAACCCGGCGCCGCATGACATCCTTGCCATCATGGGTGTCGAAGCGCTGGCGGACTACATGATCGACGAGGTGCAGGACGTCTACCGGCTTCAGGGCGTGAAGATCAACGACAAGCACATCGAGGTGATCGTCCGGCAGATGCTGCAGAAGTGGGAGATCCAGGAGAGCGGAGATACCACGCTGCTGAAGGGCGAGCATGTCGACAAGCAGGAGTTCGACCAGGCGAACGCAAAGGTTCTCAAGAAGGGCGGGCGTCCGGCTCAGGGCGAACCGATCCTGCTGGGGATCACCAAGGCGTCGTTGCAGACCCGCAGCTTCATCTCGGCGGCATCCTTCCAGGAGACCACCCGCGTGCTCACCGAGGCTTCGGTGCAGGGCAAGGTGGACAAGCTCGTGGGCCTCAAGGAGAACGTCATCGTGGGCCGTCTTATCCCGGCAGGGACCGGCGGAGCGACCATGCAGGTTCGCCGTGTCGCCTCCGACCGCGACAATGTCGTGATCGAGGCGCGTCGCGAGGAGGCCGAGGCGGCCGCCGCTCTGGCAGCGCCTGTGCACGACGAAGGCTCGACCAGCGACGCCTTCGAGACGGTGACGCTGAACGAGGACAGCCGCGACTGATCTCGGACCGATCCCGAAACGCTCAAGCCCCCGCGATGCAGATCGCGGGGGCTTTCTTGTTCGAATGGGTCACGGACCGCGCGCCGCGCATACGGCCTGTAGCATCATGGGAATTGCGCGCCATGCCTGTGTGGCGGCCCCGCGTCAGATCCAGGATGGATCGTGAGCGGTCGCCGGATGCGGTCCGGTCACATCGGTTCGACCGAGGCGCCCCGGCGCAGACCGGGAGGAGCTAACCTGCCTGCCACCTTATCGTAGTCCGCGATCCCGACCGCGGGTTGCGGATTTCCCGGAAGCTGCACCGCCGCACTCCCGTCCATGCTGCCGGGCATCTTGCAAATGTCGCCCGATCGCGGCATCCAGACCGTGCTCTCGACCTTCCCGCCTACCATCCCGCATCAGAATTGGAACTTGCCGTGTCAGACGTTACGGGAAAAGGGCTGTCCGCGCCGGCGAAGATGTCGGAAAACATGACCGGCGCTCTCCTGATGATGGCGGCAATGGCGGCGTTCACGATCAACGACACGATGTTGAAGGCCACCGGGGGCGAAGTGCCGCTGTTCCAGTTGCTGTTCCTGCGCGGCCTGCTGGCGTCGGTGCTGATCTTCGTGCTGGCCCGGGCCCGGGCCCGCGGTTCGCTTCGTGCCCCGATCTCGCGGCGTGACGGCGTCCTCATCGGTATCCGGAGCCTGGCCGAGGTCGGGGCGGCCTACTTCTTTCTGTCGGCCCTGTTTCACATGCCGCTCGCCAATGTCTCGGCGGTGCTCCAGGCGCTGCCCCTCACCGTCACGCTGGCCTCGGCGATCTTCCTGCGCGAGAGGGTGGGATGGCGGCGGCTTCTCGCGATCCTCATCGGGTTCATCGGCATGCTGCTGATCCTGCGCCCGGGACCGGAGGGCTTCAGCGTCTGGTCGATCTACGCGCTGCTCGCCGTGGCCTGCGTCACGGTGCGCGATCTGTCCGTGCGGCGCATGTCACCGGCCGTCTCATCGATCGCCGTCACCCTCGCGGCTTCGCTGACGGTGACGATCTGCGCCGGTCTCGCGGCGGGCACGGAACCGTGGGTGCCCGTCGACGGCGCGAACGCCTTGCTGATCGCCGGTTCGGCCGTCTTCATCGTCGGTGGCTACTATACCAGCGTGCAGGTCATGCGCCACGGCGACATTTCCTATATCGCCCCGTTCCGCTATACCAGCCTGCTCTGGGCCCTGCTGCTCGGCTGGCTCGTCTTCGGCGACTGGCCGGCCCCGCTGACCTTGCTTGGCGCCGCGATCATCGTCGCCACCGGTCTGTTCACGCTGTACCGGGAACGGAAGGTCGCGGCCGTCTGAGGCCCTGGAGGGCAGGGGGGTGCTGTTGACACCCGGTGCGACTCCCTCTATAGCGCCGCTATCTCGGGGGTGGGGTCTGTCCCATGCTCCGAATTCTGAACTGTAGTGGTCACGATCCGGCCTATTGCTGGCCCGATCCTCTGAATGCCCACCGCTTCGTTTCCTCGGTACGGAAACGGTTGCGGTCTTTTCGCTTTGCGAGTGCGCAATGCGAGCCTAACCAACCGCATGGGGGTCGACCTCGTGCACACATATGTGAGCAACACGGGGAAAGATCCGGTATGCCAACGATCCAACAGCTGATCCGCAAGCCGCGGCAGCCGAAAGTACGACGCTCGAAGTCCCAGCACCTGGAGCAGTGCCCGCAGAAGCGCGGCGTCTGCACCCGTGTCTATACCACCACGCCGAAGAAGCCGAACTCGGCCATGCGGAAAGTCGCCAAGGTGCGTCTGACCAACGGGTTCGAGGTCATCTCCTACATCCCGGGCGAAAGCCACAACCTTCAGGAACACTCGGTTGTCCTGATCCGTGGCGGCCGTGTGAAGGACCTTCCGGGTGTCCGCTACCACATCCTGCGCGGTGTGCTGGATACCCAGGGCGTGAAGGACCGCAAGCAGCGCCGTTCGAAATACGGCGCCAAGCGTCCGAAGTAAGGAGAGACACAGATGTCACGTCGTCACGCCGCCGAGAAGCGCGAAGTCCTGCCGGACGCCAAGTATGGCGATCTGGTGCTTACGAAGTTCATGAACAACCTGATGATCGACGGCAAGAAGTCGGTCGCGGAACGTATCGTCTACAACGCCATGACCCGCGTCGAGACCCGGATCAAACGCGCTCCGATCGAGGTCTTCCACGAGGCCCTCGACAACATCAAGCCGTCGGTCGAGGTTCGCTCCCGCCGGGTTGGCGGCGCGACCTATCAGGTTCCGGTCGAGGTGCGCCCCGAGCGCCGTGAGGCGCTGGCGATCCGCTGGCTGATCAAGGCATCGCGCGCCCGCAACGAGAACACGATGGAAGAGCGCCTTGCCGGTGAACTTCTGGACGCCGTTCAGAACCGTGGCACCGCGGTGAAGAAGCGCGAAGACACGCACAAGATGGCAGACGCCAACAAGGCATTCAGCCACTACCGCTGGTAACCTGTCGGGTTGCCTTTCCGGATGGGCCGCACGGGGCGGCCCGTCGCATTCGGGGCTGCAAGGCCCGGCAACACTGACGTACATTCTTGAGGAAGCAGCCCAATGGCACGCGAATATCCGCTTCAGCGCTACCGCAACTTCGGCATCATGGCCCATATCGATGCAGGCAAGACGACCTGCAGCGAGCGGATCCTGTTCTACACCGGCAAGTCCCACAACATCGGTGAGGTGCACGATGGTGCGGCCACGATGGACTGGATGGAGCAGGAGCAGGAACGCGGGATCACCATCACGTCGGCCGCGACCACGACCTTCTGGCAGCGTCAGGAAGAGCCGACCAAGGACGGCACCTCGGACACCAAGTACCGGATGAACATCATCGACACGCCGGGCCACGTGGACTTCACCATCGAGGTCGAGCGGTCGCTGGCGGTGCTCGACGGTGCCGTTGCGGTTCTGGACGCCAACGCCGGCGTCGAGCCGCAGACCGAAACGGTGTGGCGCCAGGCCGACCGCTACAAGGTGCCGCGCATCGTCTTCGTCAACAAGATGGACAAGATCGGCGCCGACTTCTTCAATTGCGTGAAGATGATCAAGGACCGCACCGGCGCGACTCCGGCTCCGATCCAGATTCCGATCGGCGCCGAGAACGAACTCGAAGGCATGATCGACCTGGTGACCATGGAAGAGTGGGTCTGGCAGGGCGAAGACCTTGGCGCTTCCTGGATCAAGCAGCCGATCCGCGACAGCCTCAAGGATCAGGCCGACGAGTGGCGCGCCAATCTCATCGAGACCGCGGTCGAGATGGACGATGACGCCATGGAGGCCTACCTCGAAGGCGAAGAGCCGGATGTGGACACGCTGCGCAAGCTGATCCGCAAGGGCACCCTGGCGATCAAGTTCATTCCGGTCCTCTGCGGCTCGGCCTTCAAGAACAAGGGCGTCCAGCCTCTGCTGAACGCGGTGATCGACTATCTGCCGAGCCCGCTCGACGTGGTCGACTACATGGGCTTCAAGCCGGGCGACGAAACGGAAGAGCGCAACATCGCACGGCGTGCCGATGACGCGATGCCGTTCGCCGGTCTGGCCTTCAAGATCATGAACGATCCGTTTGTCGGTTCGCTGACCTTCACCCGCGTCTATTCGGGCCAGATCAAGAAGGGCGACAGCCTTCTGAATTCGACCAAGGGCAAGAAAGAGCGCGTCGGTCGGATGATGATGATGCACTCCAACAACCGTGACGAGATCGACGAGGCGTTTTCCGGCGACATCATCGCGCTGGCGGGTCTCAAGGACACCACCACGGGCGATACGCTCTGCGATCCGCAGCAGCCTGTCGTTCTGGAAACCATGTCCTTCCCGGACCCGGTGATCGAGATCGCCGTCGAGCCCAAGACGAAGGCCGACCAGGAGAAGATGTCCGCGGGCCTGGCCCGTCTTGCCGCAGAGGATCCGTCCTTCCGCGTCGAGACCGACATCGAATCCGGCCAGACCATCATGAAGGGCATGGGCGAACTTCACCTCGACATCCTCGTCGATCGTCTGAAGCGCGAGTTCAAGGTCGAGGCCAACATCGGTGCGCCGCAGGTGGCTTACCGCGAGACGGTCTCGCGCGAGGCCGAGATCACCTACACCCACAAGAAGCAGTCGGGCGGTTCGGGCCAGTTCGCCGAGGTCAAGCTGATCATCTCTCCGACCGAGCCCGGCGAAGGCTATTCCTTCGAAAGCCGCATCGTCGGTGGTGCGGTTCCGAAGGAATACATTCCGGGCGTCGAGAAGGGGATCAAGTCGGTCATGGACTCCGGTCCGCTGGCGGGCTTCCCGGTCATCGACTTCAAGGTCGCGCTGATCGACGGCAAGTTCCACGACGTGGACTCGAGCGTTCTCGCCTTCGAGATCGCGGGCCGCATGGGGATGCGCGAAGGCATGAAGAAGGCGGGCGCCAAGCTGCTCGAGCCGATCATGAAGGTCGAGGTGGTTACGCCGGAAGAATACACCGGCGGCATCATCGGTGACCTTACCTCCCGTCGCGGGCAGGTTCAGGGTCAGGACACGCGCGGCAACGCGATCGCGATCGACGCCTTCGTGCCGCTGGCCAACATGTTCGGCTACATCAACACCCTGCGGTCGATGTCCTCTGGCCGGGCGAACTTCACCATGCAGTTCGATCACTACGAGCCGGTTCCGCAGAACATCTCGGACGAGATCCAGGCCAAGTTCGCCTGATGGCGGTGATGCGTCATATCCTCGCCGTGGCCGTTTTGGCCGCGGTCGCCGCCTGCGCCCCCACACCGTCCATCCGGACGGTCGGGGATGCGGGTGCCCTTGACGTGCGTGACATTCAGGTCGATGCTAACCGGCTGGACCTGGTGATCAAGGGGCGGCAGCTCGAGCGTTCGCGCGCTCAGCTCAAGCAGGATGTGACGGCGGCGCTGGAGGCGGAACTGCGCCCGGTCTCCGTGAAAGACGGAACGCCGGTGGTCGTGGCGGTCGAGCTCGTGGACCTTCATCTCGCCAACACCGCCGAGCGATTTGTCGCGCAGACCAGTCACGTGACGACCATGGTTTCGGTCACCGAGATCGGGACGGGTCGGGTCGTGGTGCCTGCCACGGAAGTCAGCGGCAATACCGACAACTTCCGGGCAATCGGGGTGGTGGGCGCTGCCACGACCCTGTCGGTGGAAGAAGATTACCGCGGCGCCCTGCGGGGCTACGCGAAAACCGTACGCGCGGCCCTGTTCGGGTCGGACCAGTAACACGCAAGAAGGACATTCAAGATGGCCAAGGCAAAGTTTGAACGCACGAAACCGCACGTAAACATCGGCACGATCGGTCACGTTGACCACGGCAAGACGACGTTGACGGCGGCGATCACGAAGTATTTCGGTGAATTCCGTGCGTATGACCAGATCGACGGGGCTCCGGAGGAGAAGGCGCGGGGGATCACGATCTCGACGGCGCATGTGGAATACGAGACGGAGGCGCGCCACTACGCGCATGTGGACTGCCCGGGCCACGCGGACTACGTGAAGAACATGATCACGGGCGCGGCGCAGATGGACGGCGCGATCCTGGTGGTGAACGCGGCGGACGGCCCGATGCCGCAGACGCGCGAGCACATCCTGCTCGGCCGTCAGGTCGGGATCCCGACGATGGTGGTCTACCTCAACAAGGTCGACCAGGTGGATGACGAGGAGCTTCTGGAGCTCGTCGAGATGGAAGTGCGCGAGCTTCTGTCCTCCTACGAATATCCGGGCGACGACATTCCGATCGTGAAGGGCTCGGCCCTTGCGGCGATGGAAGGTCGCGACGAGGAGATCGGCGAGAAGTCGATCCGGGCGCTGATGGCGGCTGTGGACGAATGGATCCCGACGCCGGAGCGTGCCGTGGACCAGCCGTTCCTGATGCCGGTCGAGGACGTGTTCTCGATTTCGGGCCGCGGGACGGTTGTGACCGGTCGTGTCGAGCGCGGCGTGATCAACGTGGGCGACGAGATCGAGATCGTAGGCATCCGCGACACCAAGAAGACGACCTGCACGGGCGTCGAGATGTTCCGCAAGCTGCTGGACCGCGGCGAGGCGGGCGACAACATCGGCGCGCTGCTGCGCGGCGTTGACCGTGACGGCGTCGAGCGCGGTCAGGTTCTGTGCAAGCCGGGTTCGGTGACGCCGCACACCGAGTTCGAGGCCGAGGCCTACATCCTGACGAAGGAAGAGGGTGGCCGCCACACGCCGTTCTTCGCAAACTACCGGCCGCAGTTCTACTTCCGGACGACGGACGTGACGGGGACGGTGAAGCTGAACGAAGGCACCGAGATGGTGATGCCGGGCGACAACGTGAGCTTCGGTGTCGAACTGATCGCACCGATCGCCATGGAGCAGGGCCTGCGCTTCGCCATCCGCGAAGGCGGCCGCACCGTCGGCGCCGGCGTCGTCTCCAAGATCACCAAGTAAGCAGCGCGCTTGCATGAAATTGCGGGTGCCGGGAAGCCGGCGCCCGATCCCGTTCCGGACAGACCGGAGCTACAAGACGACGCGACGAAGGGCTGCGATGGGCGCGCTTCTTCCTCTCCGTCGACAGACCCGAACAAGGGACAAGAGACATGGCAATGCAAAGCCAGAACATTCGTATCCGCCTGAAGGCGTTCGACTATCGCGTGCTGGATGCTTCCACGCAGGAGATCGTAAGCACCGCGAAGCGTACCGGCGCCTCGGTGCGCGGTCCGATTCCGCTGCCTAACAAGATCGAGAAATTCACCGTTCTGCGTGGTCCGCACGTGGACAAGAAATCCCGCGATCAGTTCGAGATCCGGACGCACAAGCGCCTGCTCGACATCGTTGATCCGACTCCGCAGACGGTGGACGCGCTCATGAAGCTCGACCTCGCCGCCGGCGTGGACGTCGAGATCAAGCTGCAATCGTAAGCGCGGGAGGGTATCTGAAATGTTGCGCTCAGGCGTTATCGCGAAAAAAGTCGGCATGACCCGGCTGTTCATGGAAGACGGACGGCAGGTGCCGGTGACTGTCCTCCAGCTCGACAATCTCCAGGTGGTCGCACAGCGTACCCCCGAGACCGACGGCTACACGGCCGTGCAGCTCGGCGCGGGTGTGGCCAAGGCCAAGCGGACCAGCCAGGCGATGCGCGGCCATTTCGCCGCGGCAAAGGTGGAACCCAAGCGCAAGGTCGCCGAGTTCCGCGTCGATCCCGAGAACCTGATCGGCGTGGGCGAGGAAATCACCGCTGACCACTACTTCGCCGGCCAGTACGTCGACGTGGCGGGGACATCGATCGGCAAGGGCTTTGCCGGTGTCATGAAGCGGCACAACTTCGGGGGTCTGCGCGCCTCGCACGGCGTGTCGATCAGCCACCGTTCGCATGGCTCCACCGGCCAGTGCCAGGATCCGGGCAAGGTCTTCAAGGGCAAGAAGATGGCAGGGCATATGGGCGCGGCCCGTGTGACCACGCAGAATCTCGAAGTCGTGAAGACCGATGCCGACCGTGGGTTGATCATGGTCAAGGGGGCTGTTCCGGGCTCCAAGGGCGGCTGGGTGACGATCAAGGATGCGGTGAAGAAACCGTTCCCCGAGAACGCGATCCTGCCGGCGGCCCTGAAATCGGCAGCCGAGGAAGCCCGGAAGGCAGCGGAAGAAGCCGCAGCGGCAGCCGCCGCCGAGGCGGAAGCCGAAGCAAAACGCCTCGCCGAGGAACAGGCGGCGGCCGAGGAGGCAGCCCTGAAAGCTGCCGAGGCGGAGATTGCCGCAGACAAGGACGGCGGCGCGGCGCAAGGTGAATCCGGGGCCGAACCCGAGAAGAAGGAAGGCGAGGAATGAAACTCGACGTCATCAATCTCGACGGCGGCAAGGCCGGGTCGGTAGACCTGGACGAGGCACTCTTCGGCCTCGAGCCGCGCGCCGACATCCTGCACCGCGTCGTGCGCTGGCAGCGCAACAACGCGCAGCAGGGCACCCACAAGGTCAAGACCCGGTCCGAGACAAGCTACTCGACCAAGAAGATCTATCGCCAGAAAGGCACCGGCGGCGCACGCCACGGTGACCGCAACGCGCCGATCTTCCGCAAGGGTGGTATCTACAAGGGTCCGACCCCGCGCAGCCACGGTCACGAGCTGACCAAGAAGTTCCGCAAGCTGGGTCTGCGTCATGCGCTTTCGGCGAAGGCCAAGGCGGGTGAACTGGTCATCATCGAGTCCGCTGCGGCGGAGGGCAAGACCTCGGTTCTGGCCAAGCAGCTCAAGAACCTCGGCTGGAAGCGCGCGCTGATCATCGACGGAGCCTCCGTCGACGAAAAGTTCGCAATGGCCGCGCGCAACATCGCCGACCTGGACATCCTGCCGTCGATGGGCGCGAACGTTTACGACATCCTCAAGCGTGACACCCTGGTGATCACCAAGGCGGGGATCGAAGCACTGGAGGCTCGTCTGAAATGAGCGCGAAGGCAGAACATTACGACGTGATCCGCAAGCCGATCATCACCGAGAAGGCGACGATGGCGTCCGAGAAGAACGCCGTGGTCTTCGAGGTGGCGATCGACGCTGCCAAGCCGCAGATCAAGGATGCCATCGAGGCGCTTTTCGGTGTCAAGGTGAAGGCGGTCAACACCTCCATCACCAAGGGCAAGGTCAAGCGGTTCCGCGGCCAGCTCGGCAAGCGGAAGGACGTCAAGAAGGCCTATGTGACCCTCGAAGAGGGCAACACGATCGATGTGACCACCGGTCTCTGACCTTCGTTTCATCCCGAGTCCGACCCCGGCCATCCAGGTGGCCGGGGTTTTTCGTTTTTAGGGGGCAGATGCTCAGGAAACGGGCGGACGCCGCGCTGCCCGTCCGAAAATTCACGAAATGCGTGTGAAAACTGCCATCTTACAACGCTCGTTACAACGCTGGGTTGGTTTCGTGGCTCGTGGGACCGGCCTTTCCGGCCCTCTTGCACACGTTCCGGTCATTCACCGGCATTGTCATTGGAGCATTCATGATGCGCAGATTTTCCACGATACTCATCGCACTTGCCCTGTCCGCCAGCCCCGGCGTCGCGGCTCCCGTCATTTTTTCGGATGCCGGGCCCCGGGCGGCGGACATTCAGGACACGGTTGACGCGTTCCGCGCCGAATTCTCGGCGCTGAACACGAATACGCCGACAAACGAAGATCCTGATGGCAGGCGGGAGATCAACTGGGATGGCGTCCCGGACAGCCTGTCCGATCCGAATGACTTCCCGGGCGATTTCTTCAACGGCAGCACGCCGGGCCGGGCGCGGGGGATCGAGTTCGTCGCGACGGGTGACACGGAGGGGTTCGAGGTGTCCTCCTCATCCGCTTCCGGTGTTCCGATCCTCTTTGACGAACCTGACGAGTATTCCTTCTTCTCGCCAGAAAAGATCTTCCGGCCGGATGACGGCGCAACCTTCGACATCCTTTTCTTCGACCCGACCGACCAGAAGACCGCCGCCACGACGCGCGGATTCGGGGCGGTATTTACCGGCCTGGAACTGATCGACCAGGTGATCCTGTCGTTCTATGACATCAAGGGCGATCTGCTCGCCAAGGAGGGCGTGCTTCCCAGCGGGCTGACGAACCTGTCGTTCCTCGGTGTGGTATTCGACGACCCGCTGGTGGCGCGCGTTTCGGTCGGAACCGGGCTTGCTTATGTCGAGGACGAGCCGGTGATGGATGACTTCCTCTATGGAGAACCGGTGCCGGTCAGCCCGGTGCCGCTGCCGGCGGGGCTTCTGCTGGGCCTGACGTCGATGGCGGCGCTTGCGGGGGTCAGGCGTCAGAGGCCTGCGCGCTGAGGCCGGGAGGGCTCCGGCGGCGTTCGAGGCGCTTGCGGTGAAAGCGGCTCCGGGCAGATGTCGGCCGGAACCGCTTGACCTCACGCGATCCCTCAACTAGACGAACCCATCCGCGCGGCCCCGGATTCGTCCGGGGCTTCGCTTTTGCCGGTAGGGTGCGGCATGCCGCACCTTACGGGTCACCACCCGGGCACCTACGGGGGCCTAAAACCACATAGGCGGGATCGTGGGGCATTCCCCGTGATAGCCGCTGCACAGCAAAACGGAAGACAGACAACATGGCACTCAAGTCGTACAAACCGACGACGCCGGGCCAGCGTGGGCTGGTGCTGATCGACCGTTCGGAGCTCTGGAAAGGCCGCCCGGTCAAGTCCCTCACAGAGGGTCTGACCAAGTCGGGCGGACGGAACAACACCGGACGGATCACGATGCGCCGCACAGGCGGCGGGGCCAAGCGCCTCTACCGGATCGTCGATTTCAAACGCAACAAGCTCGATGTGGCGGCAACCGTCGAACGCATCGAATATGACCCGAACCGCACGGCCTTCATCGCGCTGGTGCGCTATGCAGACGGCGAGCAGGCCTATATCCTGGCCCCGCAGCGTCTCGCCATCGGGGATCAGGTGGTGGCCTCCGCGAAGGCCGACATCAAGCCGGGCAACGCGATGCCTTTCTCGGGCATGCCGATCGGCACGATCGTCCACAACATCGAGATGAAGCCCGGCAAGGGCGGTCAGATCGCGCGCGCCGCGGGCACCTACGCGCAATTCGTTGGCCGGGACGGGGGCTACGCCCAGATCCGTCTCAGCTCGGGCGAATTGCGCATGGTGCGTCAGGAATGCATGGCCACCGTCGGTGCCGTGTCGAACCCCGACAACAGCAACCAGAACTACGGCAAGGCCGGCCGCATGCGTCACAAGGGCATCCGTCCCTCCGTGCGCGGTGTGGTCATGAACCCGATCGACCACCCGCACGGCGGTGGTGAAGGCCGGACCTCCGGTGGCCGCCACCCGGTCACGCCCTGGGGCAAGCCGACAAAGGGTGCCAAGACCCGCAACAGAAACAAGGCGTCCAGCAAGCTCATCCTGCGCTCGCGTCACGCCAAGAAGAAAGGGCGCTGATAGATGGCTCGCTCTGTTTGGAAGGGTCCGTTCGTCGACAGCTATGTCTTGAAAAAGGCCGAAGCGTCGCGTGAATCGGGCCGCAACGAAGTGATCAAGATCTGGTCGCGTCGCTCGACGATCCTGCCCCAGTTCGTGGGTCTCACATTCGGCGTCTACAATGGCCACAAGCATATCCCGGTCAACGTTTCCGAGGAGATGATCGGCCAGAAGTTCGGTGAATACTCGCCGACCCGTACCTACTACGGGCATGCCGCCGACAAGAAAGCGAAGCGGAAATAAGCCATGAGCAAGGACAAGAACCCCCGCCGCGTGGCCGACAACGAAGCAATGGCGAAACTGCGCATGCTTCGTACCTCGCCGCAGAAGCTGAACCTGGTAGCCGCCCTGATCCGCGGCAAGAAGGTCGACAGGGCCCTGACGGACCTGACCTTCTCGAAGAAGCGGATCGCGCTCGACGTGAAGAAATGCCTTCAGTCGGCGATCGCGAATGCCGAGAACAACCATAACCTCGACGTGGATGAACTGATCGTCGCCGAAGCCTATGTCGGCAAGAACATGACCATGAAGCGTGGACGTCCGCGCGCGCGTGGCCGGTTCGGACGGATCATGAAGCCGTTCTCCGAGATCACCATCAAGGTGCGTCAGGTCGAGGAAGCCGCAGGGGAGCAAGCCTGATGGGTAACAAAGTCAATCCGATCGGGATGCGTCTCCAGGTCAACCGTACCTGGGACAGCCGCTGGTACGCCGACACCAAGGAATACGGTGATCTGCTGCTCGAGGATCTCGCCATCCGCGAGTTCATCAAGAAAGAGTGCAAGCAGGCCGGCGTGGCGCGCATCATCATCGAGCGTCCGCACAAGAAGTGCCGCGTGACCATTCACACGGCGCGACCGGGCGTCATCATTGGCAAGAAGGGTGCGGACATCGAAGGTCTTCGCCAGAAGATCGCCAAGATGACCAAGTCCGAGCTGCATCTCAACATCGTCGAGGTGCGCAAGCCGGAACTGGACGCGCAGCTGGTCGGCGAGAACATCGCCCAGCAGCTCGAACATCGTGTGTCCTTCCGTCGCGCGATGAAGCGCGCGGTGCAGAACGCCATGCGCATGGGCGCCCTGGGCATCCGGGTCAACGTCGCGGGCCGCCTTGGCGGCGCCGAGATCGCCCGGACCGAGTGGTACCGCGAAGGTCGCGTGCCGCTTCACACCCTGCGCGCCGACATCGACTACGCGCATGTGGAGGCCACCACGGCCTATGGCATCATCGGGATCAAGACCTGGATCTTCAAAGGCGAGATCCTCGAGCATGATCCTTCCGCTCGTGACCGCAAGACTCAGGAGCTTCAGGACGGCCCGGCACCTCGTGGTGCTGGCGGCGGCCGGCGCTGAGGAGGAATGACAGATGCTTCAACCTAAACGCACAAAGTTCCGCAAGCAGCACAAGGGCCGGATCCATGGCGAAGCCAAGGGCGGCTCCGACCTGAACTTCGGCACCTTCGGCCTCAAGGCGACCCAGCCCGAGCGCGTCACGGCCCGTCAGATCGAGGCGGCTCGCCGCGCGATGACGCGCCACATGAAACGCCAGGGCCGTGTCTGGATCCGGATCTTCCCGGACGTGCCGGTCACCTCCAAGCCTACCGAAGTCCGGATGGGTAAGGGTAAGGGCTCGGTCGATTTCTGGGCCGCCCGGATCAAGCCCGGCCGGATCATGTTCGAGCTCGACGGCGTCACCGAGGAAGTCGCTCGCGAGGCACTGCGCCTCGCCGCGATGAAACTGCCGATCAAGACGCGCATCGTCCACCGCGAAGACTGGTGACGGTCGTGCGCTTGCGCCCGACCAGTGCGGTGTAGCGGATTTCGAAGAAATCTGCGGGCCGTAAACCTTTAGAAAACTGAGAGCCCCCGCCGAGAGATCGGCGGGGGTTTTGCCTTTGACTCACGGGACCGGGAACGGAAAGGGGTTGCCCTCGGGCGCGGGCGTACGATGTATGCTGTACAACCGTCAAACGCCCAGGGAGGCCCCCATGAAGACACTCGCACTTGCCGCCATCTCCGCCATTGCACTCGGAAGCGCGCTGCACGCCTCCGAGGCAAGCAGTTCGATCACCGGCCAGGATGGCACGGATTTCGGTATGGTTACCGCCGCGGATACCGCGTCCGGCATGGTTCTGGTCACGCTGGATCTGCAAGGTCTGCCTGAAGGCACACATGCGATCCACATCCACGAGACGGGTGATTGTTCAGGCGACTTCTCCGGGGCGGGAGGGCATCTGGCGGGTGGGGCGGCACATGGCGTGATGGATGCCGACGGGCCGCACCCCGGTGACATGCCAAACCTCGTCGTGGGTCCGGATGGCGCTTGGAAGGGTGAAGTATTCCTTGCGGAACTGAGCGTAGAAGACATGATGATGGATGCGGACGGCTCTGCCCTGATCATTCATGAAGGGGCGGATGACTACACAAGCCAGCCATCCGGCTCCGCGGGCGACAGGCTTGCCTGCGGTGTATTCGAGCCCGCCGGCAACTAGACTCGCACGCTGCCTCGCAGAGCAAGCCGCAAGCGGGTTCGACTCCGGCCCTGGTGCAGGGCGTCGGTTCGCGCGGCGCCCCGTGCTGGATCCGGATTAAGGCCTTGCCAACTTCCTTCATCCCGCCTATAGCGGCCCCTCATCATGGACTCCACCGGAATCAGGGTGACCCTTCCAGAGGGGCCAGCCGGTGATGTTGAAAGGAAGAAGGGCGATGAACGCCAAGGAACTGCATGACAAGACGCCTGACCAGCTTCGCGAAGAGCTGACCCGGCTGAAGAAGGAAAGCTTCAACCTCCGTTTCCAGCAGGCTACCGGCCAGCTCGAGAACGCGGCGCGAATCCGCAACGTGCGTCGTGACGCCGCCCGCGTGAAGACCGTGCTGAACCAGAAAGCCGCGCAAGCGGCGGCAGAATAAGGGAGCCTGAGAGCAATGCCCAAACGTATCCTCCAAGGCACCGTGACCTCGAACGCGAACGAGCAGACGATCACCGTTTCCGTAGAGCGTCGTTTCAAGCACCCCGTTCTGAAGAAGACCATTCGCCGGTCCAAGAAGTATCGCGCGCATGACGAGAACAACACCTACAACGTGGGTGATGTGGTTCGCATCATCGAATGCGCGCCGCGGTCCAAGACCAAACGCTGGGAAGTTCTCGAGTCCGCCGAGGCCTGAGCACTTTCCGAATAATCGAAACCCTGGGGACAAGGCCGCATCAGCCCCCCAAAGGTCGGGAGAAACCAAATGATCCAGATGCAGACCAATCTGGATGTTGCTGACAACTCCGGCGCTCGCCGAGTTCAGTGCATCAAGGTTCTGGGTGGTTCCAAGCGCAAGTACGCGTCCGTGGGCGACATCATCGTCGTCTCGGTCAAGGAAGCCATCCCGCGCGGTCGCGTGAAGAAGGGCGATGTCCGTAAGGCCGTCGTCGTGCGCACCGCCAAGGAAGTCCGTCGCGAAGACGGCACCGCGATCCGCTTCGATCGCAACGCAGCCGTCATCCTCAACAACAACAACGAGCCGGTCGGCACCCGCATCTTCGGGCCGGTCGTTCGTGAGCTGCGCGCCAAGAACTTCATGAAGATCATCTCGCTCGCTCCGGAGGTGCTGTAACCATGGCCGCAAAACTCCGCAAAGGTGACAAGGTCATCGTGCTGACCGGCAAGGACAAGGGCCGCACCGGCACCATTTCCTCCGTCGATCCGAAGGCCGGAAAGGCCGTCGTCGACGGCGTGAACATGGCCATCCGCGCCACCCGCCAGAGCCAGTCGAGCCAGGGCGGCCGCATCCCCAAGGCGATGCCGATCGACCTGAGCAATCTCTCCATCGTGGACGCGAACGGCAAGGCCAGCCGCGTCGGCTTCAAGATGGATGGCGACAAGAAGGTTCGCTTCGCCAAGACCACGGGGGACGTGATCGATGCTTGATACCGCAAACTATACGCCCCGCCTGAAGGCCGAGTACAAGGACAAGATCCGTGCCGCGCTGAAGGAAGAGTTCGGCTACAAGAACGACATGATGATCCCGCGCCTGGACAAGATCGTCCTGAATATCGGCTGCGGTGCTGAAGCTGTCCGTGACAGCAAGAAGGCCAAGTCGGCCCAGGAAGACCTGACGGCCATCGCAGGCCAGAAGGCTCTTACCACGATCGCCAAGAAGTCCATCGCGGGCTTCCGGGTCCGTGACGGCATGCCGCTCGGTGCAAAGGTGACCCTGCGCGGCGACCGCATGTACGAATTCCTCGACCGCCTGATCACGATCGCCCTGCCGCGCGTACGCGACTTCCGCGGCGTCTCCGGCAAGAGCTTCGACGGACGTGGCAACTATGCCATGGGCCTGAAGGAGCACCTCGTGTTCCCCGAGATCAACTTCGACAAGATCGACGAGAACTGGGGAATGGACATCGTGATCGCCACCACGGCGAAAACCGACGCGGAAGCCAAGGCGCTGTTGAAGCATTTCAACATGCCCTTCAACTCGTAAGCGCGGGAAGGATCAGAAGACATGGCTAAGAAATCTATGATCGAACGCGAGAAGAAGCGCGAAGCTCTGGTGGCCAAATATGCCGCCAAGCGTGCGTCGCTGAAGGCTATCGTGGACGACGAAAGCAAACCGATGGAAGAGCGCTTCCGCGCGACCCTGAAACTGGCCAAGCTGCCGCGCAACAGCTCGCCTGTGCGTCTGCACAACCGCTGCCAGCTGACGGGCCGTCCGCATGCGTACTATCGCAAACTGAAAATCTCGCGGATCGCGCTCCGGGATCTCGGCTCCAAGGGCCAGATCCCCGGCATGGTCAAGTCGAGCTGGTAAGGAGGGCATGACATGAACGATCCTATCGCCGATATGCTCACCCGGATCCGGAACTCGTCCATGCGTGGCAAGTCCACCGTGATCACGCCGGCATCCAAGCTGCGTGTCTGGGTTCTCGATGTGCTGGCCGACGAAGGCTACATCCGCGGCTACGAAAAGGTCACCGGGCCGGACGGACACCCCGCCATCGAGATCTCGCTCAAGTACTATGAGGGCGAACCGGTCATCCGCGAACTCAAGCGGGTCTCCAAGCCGGGCCGTCGCGTCTATATGGCCGTCAAGGACATTCCCTCGGTCCGTCAGGGCCTGGGCGTGTCGATTGTCTCCACGCCGAAAGGCGTCATGTCGGATGCACATGCACGCGCTGCCAATGTTGGCGGCGAAGTGCTCTGCACCGTGTTCTGAGGAGGTACCGATGTCTCGTATTGGCAAGAAACCGGTCGAGCTGCCTTCGGGTGTCTCCGCGAACGTGTCCGGTCAGACCATCGAAGTGAAGGGTCCCAAGGGAACCCGCAGCTTCAAGGCCACCGACGACGTGACCCTCAAGGTCGAGGACAATGTCGTGACCGTAACGCCGCGCGGCTCGTCCAAGCGGGCGCGTCAGCAGTGGGGCATGAGCCGCACGATGGTCGCGAACCTCGTCACCGGCGTGACCGAAGGCTTCAAGCGCGAGCTCGAGATCCAGGGTGTCGGCTATCGTGCCGCCGTCCAGGGCAAGGTGCTCAAGCTGAACCTCGGCTATTCGCATGACGTGGACTTCGAAGCGCCCGAGGGCGTGACGGTGACCGCCCCCAAGCAGACCGAGATCGTGGTCGAGGGTACCGACGAACAGCTCGTCGGTCAGGTCGCTGCGAACATCCGCGGCTGGCGCGCGCCGGAGCCCTACAAGGGCAAGGGCATTCGCTACAAGGGCGAATACATCTTCCGCAAGGAAGGCAAGAAGAAGTAAGGACGCAAAAAATGGCAAACAGCAAAAGGCAACTGTTCCTGAAGCGCCGCCTGCGCGTCCGGAACAAGCTTCGCAGCGTGAATGCGGGGCGCGTGCGCCTCTCGGTTCATCGCTCGAACAAGAATATCAGCGCGCAGCTGATCGACGATGTGAAGGGCGTGACGCTCGCCTCGGCCTCCTCTCTCGAGAAGGATCTCGGCGTGGTCGGCAAGAACAACATCGAAGCGGCCGCCAAGGTCGGCGCTGCGATCGCCGAGCGCGCGAAGAAGGCTGGCGTCGAAAGCGCCTATTTCGATCGCGGCGGCTTTCTCTTCCACGGCAAGGTGAAGGCACTGGCCGAAGCCGCGCGTGAAGGCGGGCTGAAGATCTAAGACCCGTGCGGTCCTCAGCGACCGCGCGGCCACAAGAGGGCAGGGGGCCGTGCGGCCACCTCGATGATCCGGGAGCTTCGGGCTCACCACGGGATCGGACCAGACAAGGGCGCGTTTCGCGTCGTACTTCAAGGAGGCCACATGGCCAGAGAACCCAACCAGCGGGGCAACCGTCGCGACCGCGATGAAACTCCGGAATTCGCTGATCGCCTCGTCGCGATCAACCGTGTGTCCAAGACCGTGAAGGGCGGCAAGCGCTTCGGCTTCGCGGCGCTTGTCGTCGTCGGCGACCAGAAGGGCCGTGTCGGCTTCGGCAAGGGCAAGGCCAAGGAGGTCCCCGAGGCCATCCGCAAGGCCACCGAGCAGGCCAAGCGCGGCATGATCCGTGTGCCGCTGCGCGAGGGCCGGACCCTTCACCATGACATGAACGGCCGTTGGGGCGCCGGACGCGTCGAGATGCGCACCGCGCCCGAGGGTACGGGTATCATCGCAGGCGGCCCGATGCGTGCCGTCTTCGAGATGCTGGGGATCAAGGACGTCGTGTCGAAGTCGATCGGCTCGTCCAACCCCTACAACATGATCCGGGCCACCATCGACGGTCTGAAGAAAGAGCAATCGCCGCGCTCCGTGGCGCAACGCCGCGGCAAGAAGGTTGCGGACATCCTGCCCAAGCGGGAGGAAGCTGCCGAGGCGTCCACCCAAGTCGCTGAGGAGGCCTGATCCAAATGGCTAAGACCATCGTCGTCAAGCAGATCGGCTCACCGATCCGCCGTCCGGAAAAGCAGCGCGCCACGCTCATCGGCCTGGGCCTGAACAAGATGCACCGCACCCGCGAACTCGAGGATACGCCCTCGATCCGCGGCATGGTGAAATCCATTCCCCACCTCGTGGAGATCATCGAGGAGAAGGGCTGAGCCAATCGGCCCCGTACGATAACTTTCCGGGATAGATCTCGGGACAGGGACAGCAGACAGCCCCGGCGGATCGCCGGGGCTGTCTTGCTTTGTAAGCAGCCCGTCGGACAGCGTGCCCGATGACTTGCCCTCCGGCATTGCTAACTGTTTCGCAATGAAATCCTGTTGTGTGTTGTACGGGCCGTCCCGGCCCTGTAACACCATTTGCGGGAATAATGTTTCGCACTACAACCATGGGGATTTTCGTGGCGCCGCATCCCCTCCGCAGCATGCTGGCAGTCTGGCTCTGTCTCTGCGCAATCGCGATTCAGGGGTTGCGTCTCGACGCGCAGGAGGCGCCGCAGTTCCTGTCGCCCTGGGCCGAGTGGCCCGGCGTTTTCGACAGGACACCGGACGGCCCTCCGTCGGGGCTTTATGGCGAACTGACCCAGGCCATCGCTCAGCGTGCGGGTCTGGATGTGCAGTTCGTGGAATACGACACACTGCCCGAAGCGATCGGCGCGTGGCGTGGCAGCGGTCCCAAGTTCCTTGCCGGCCCGCCGCGGACACAGGCGCTTTCGGCAAACCTGTTCTCGGATCCGATCGGGCAAGCGGTGACCTATCTGTTCGTGCTCGATCCCGAAACCCGGCAGATCACGCTCGACGACATGACCGGCAGCCGCATCGGGGTTGTCGAACGCGCGGCGGGAAGCGAGTACGGGGACCTTGGCGGGCGTGCCGGTGAGGTCGTGCCGTTCAGTGATCTGCGCGATGCGCTCGGCGCCCTAGTCACCGGGCAGGTCGACGGTCTGGTGACGACGTACAAGTTCGCGACCGACCTCTTGCGGCGGACCCGTCTTGACAGCCGTGTGCGCCCGGTGAACCCGTCCCTGCAGACCGAGGATTTCTACGCCATCCTGTCGCCCGGTCACGAGGAACTGCTGCCGCGCATCAACGCCGCAATCGCGGAAATGCGCGCGGACGGCAGCCTCGACGAGATCCTGCGACGTTGGGACGTCACCAGACCGTCTGACCCGCCGGATGTCCTGACCGTCGGGGTCTCGCCGTTTCCACCCTATCAAGTCGTGACCCAGAGCGGAGAATTCACCGGCTACGGGGTCGAGGCCCTGCGCGATGTCGCAGAGCGGGCGGGGCTCGAACTACGCTTCATCGAGATCACTGCCGACGAATGGGCCGCGGGACCGAGGGACGGAACCTACGACATGCTCCCGCCGCTGAGCATCACGCAGGAGAAGCGGCGCCAGATGGATTTCACCCTGCCGGTGCAGACCTCTCCCTACTCGATCTTTACCCGGGCCGGGGAAGGCGACGGCATCGGCGGAATGGCGGATCTTGCCGGTATGCGCGTCGGTCTGACCCGCAACAGCTGGGCCAACTCCCTGGTTGGGCCCGATCCGGGCTTCGAGCTTGTGCTTGTCGATGACGAACAAGCGCTTTTGCGGGCGCTATTGCAGGGGGAAGTCGACGCGGTCATCTACGCCACGGCGACCTTCGAGCGCGCCGCCGCCGCGATGGATGCGAGCGAGAGCTTCGACGAGATCCGCCCGCCGGTCGCGGAATCGCAGCGCGCCATCGGACTGCGTTCGGGGTTGCCGACCCTGCGCGAGCGGCTCAACGCGGTGATACCCGGCTATCTTTCGTCCGAGGAATACCAGACGCTCAACCGGCAGTGGCTGGGGCCGCCCACCTTCTGGACGGACCGGCGGGTCCTGGTCGCGAAGGTCGTGGGCATCCTGTCCGCCCTTGCCATTGCCGCTGCCTTCCTCATCCAGACCCTGCGCGCGCGCAGGCGCGCCGAGGTTCTCGCAGGGCAGACCCGCGCCGTCAGCGATCGTCTCAGGGCCGTGCTCAACGCCAATCAGAACGGCATCGCCGGCATCGCGAAGGACGGTCGCATCGTGGTTGCAAACCACGGTGCCCGCGCCATCCTCGGCCTCGGATCGCAAGATCTTCCGCTCGAGTGGCCGAGTGCAACCTACTTCCTGTCCGTGGACAGCCAGACCCCCCTTGCCGCGGCCGACGATCCGGTCCGTCGCGCGCTGGCGGGCGAAAAGCTGATGGGTGAGACCATGCTGATGCGCCGGGATAACGACCGGGCGCCGATCTACGTCCGGGTTTCATCCGCGCCGGTGGCCAGCAGCTCGGGGATCGAGGTGAGCGCGGTGCTGGTCGTCGAGGACGTGACGCAGCAGGAACGCAACCGACAACAGGTCGAGCGATCCGCAAGGCTGGACGCGCTCGGCCAGCTCACGGGTGGCGTTGCCCATGACTTCAACAACATCCTGGCGACAATCGAGAACGCCATCGTGCTGGCGAAAGGCGATGTCGAGACACGGGACGGATATCTCGACATTGCCCTGTCCTCGATCCGGCGCGGCGCGGGGCTTACCCGTCACCTGCTGACATTTGCCAGACAACAGCCCGGTGTCGCTGCCTCCGTGCCCTTGTCGAAGGTGATCAAGGAGTTCCGCGAGCTTACCGAGCCCGCAATCCAGAAGGACATAGAAGTCGTCTTCGAGATCGAGGACGCCGAGATCGATGGCAAGGAGATTTACGTCTATTGCGACGTGGGCCAGCTCGAGAACGCCCTGCTCAACCTCGTGGTCAACAGCCGTGACGCCATCCGGCAGTCCGGTATCGGAGACCGGATCACCATACGCGTGCGTGGCGTGCCCGAAAGGGAAGCCGACGATCCGCTGGTGCGCGTCGGCGACGCTGCGGTGTCGGAAGCCCTGAAAATCGAACGGGTGCAGAAGCTGACGTCCGGCCGGGGCGAGATTTCCCGTTTCGTAGAGTTCGCGATTTCCGACAACGGGCCGGGCATGACCGACGAGACCAGGAGGCGCGCGACCGATCCGTTCTTCACCACGAAACAGGCCGACGGAGGATCGGGGCTGGGGCTGTCCATGGTCTATGGGTTCGTCCAGCAGGCGCAGGGCGAGATGCGCATCTACTCCGAGCTCGCGAAAGGCACGACGGTACGTCTGCTGGTTCCGCGAGGAGATCGTTTCAACAAGCGTGAGAGCCCGCGCAAGCGGGGTGAACCTGTGCGTGGCAAGGGTGAGCGGGTGTTGCTGGTCGAGGACAACGAGGAACTGCTGCGCCTCTCGAACGACGTGCTGAAGATGCTCGGCTATGACGTCGTGCAGGCGGCGACCGGCAAGGAGGCGTTGGAGAAACTGGATTCCGGGGTGGCGGTCGACCTGTTGCTGACGGATATCGTGATGCCGGGGGGAATCGGGGGATACGAGCTTGCCCGCCAGGTGCGGAAGCGATTCCCCCACATGCCGGTGCTCTATCGCTCGGGATATGCAGGGTATACGAAGCAGGACATGGGCGACGTCGTGGCTCCGGTGCTGGGAAAGCCGACGGGCGTGCTCGAACTGTCGGAAGCGCTGCGGTCGGCGCTCGACGCGTGATCTGGACCCGCTCCGGCCGCGCCGCGGGTCAGGCCCGCGCAGCGACGCGCAGGGCGGTCTGAGCGGCCCGGCAGGCGTCCCGGGGGCCGGCAAGGTCTCGAAAGCTCCCTTGCACCGCGCCACAGGCTGCCTTATACGCCCCCGGTGGACCCGCGTGGTCCGACTTGAACCGAAACGCCGCGTTCGGCCGCTCCCGTCGCTGGGGGCCGCATCCGGCAAAGGAGTAGCGACATGAAACTGCATGAACTGTCAGACAACGACGGCGCCGCGCCGAAGCGCAAGCGCGTCGGACGTGGTCCCGGCTCGGGCACGGGCAAGATGGGTGGCCGTGGTATCAAGGGCCAGAAATCCCGTTCGGGCGTGGCGATCAAGGGTTACGAGGGTGGCCAGATGCCGCTCTACCAGCGCCTGCCGAAGCGCGGCTTCAACAAGCCGAACCGCAAGGCCTATACGGTCATCAATCTCGGACTGATCCAGAAATTCGTCGACGCCGGCAAGCTCGACGCGAAGGCGGCGATCACCGAGGACGCGCTGGTCGCGTGCGGTCTCGTGCGTCGCAAGCGTGACGGCGTGCGCATCCTCGGCAAGGGCGATGTGAGCACAAAGCTCACGATCGAAGTGACCGGTGCCTCGAAATCGGCGGTCGAAGCGGTAGAGAAGGCCGGTGGGTCGCTTACCGTCGCCGCTCCGGCAGAGGCCCCGGCAGAGGCGTGAGCCCGCGAAACAGGCTTGTGAGCGGCGGTCCCGCCGCTTACATAGACCTCGCGTTTTCCAACACGCCGCCCCGCCGGAAAACGGCCCGGGCGGCGTTGTCGTAACAGAAAAGAGACCTCATGGTATCTGCCGTCGAAAACATGGCCGCCAACACCAGCTGGGCAAGCCTCGGCAAGGCGACCGACCTGCGCAACCGGATCCTCTTCACGCTCGGTCTGCTATGCGTCTACCGCCTTGGGACGTTCATCCCGGTCCCCGGCATCGACGGTGCGGCCCTGCGCGAGTTCATGGCCCAGGCGGGGCAGGGCATCGGCGGCATGGTCTCGATGTTCACCGGCGGCGCGCTCGGCCGCATGGGCATCTTCGCCCTCGGGATCATGCCCTATATCTCGGCCTCGATCATCGTGCAGCTTCTTGCCTCGATGGTGCCCGCGCTCGAGCAGCTCAAGAAAGAGGGCGAGCAGGGACGCAAGAAGATCAACCAGTACACCCGTTTCGGCACCGTCGCGCTGGCGACGCTGCAAGCCTACGGGCTTGCCGTAAGCCTCCAGGCCGGCGACATCGTGCAGTCGGACATCCCCTACTGGTTCTTCGTCTCGTCCTGCGTGATCACACTGGTCGGCGGCACCATGTTCCTGATGTGGCTGGGCGAGCAGATCACCTCGCGCGGCATCGGCAACGGCATCTCGCTGATCATCTTCGTCGGAATCATCGCAGAGGTTCCGCGCGCCCTGGCGCAATTCTTCGCATCGGGACGCAGCGGGGCAATCAGCCCGGCGGTGATCATAGGCGTGATCGTCATGGTCATCGCCACCATCATGTTCGTGGTCTTCATGGAACGCGCCCTGCGCAAGATCCACATCCAGTATCCGCGTCGCCAGGTCGGCATGAAGGTCTATGACGGCGGATCGAGCCATCTGCCGATCAAGGTGAACCCGGCAGGTGTGATTCCGGCGATCTTCGCCTCGTCGCTGCTGCTTCTCCCGGTGACGATCTCGACATTCTCGGGCAATTCCACAAACCCGGTCATGTCATGGTTGCTGGCGAACTTCGGCCCCGGACAACCGCTCTACCTGGGCTTCTTCGTCGCGATGATCGTTTTCTTCGCCTATTTCTACACGTTCAACGTCTCGTTCAAACCCGACGAGGTGGCCGACAACCTCAAGAACCAGAGTGGCTTCGTGCCCGGCATCCGGCCCGGCAAGAAGACGGCGGAATATCTCGAATACGTGGTGAACCGCATTCTGGTCCTCGGCGCCGCCTATCTCGCGGCGGTCTGTCTGCTGCCAGAGATCCTGCGAGGGCAGTTCGCGGTTCCGTTCTACTTCGGCGGCACGTCGGTCCTTATCGTGGTGTCCGTCACCATGGACACCATCCAGCAGGTGCAAAGCCATCTTCTGGCCCATCAGTACGAAGGGTTGCTCGAGAAATCGCAATTGCGCGGAAAGAGCTCCAAGACCCGCAGAAAACGGAGCCCGGTCCGCCGATGAACATAATACTTCTGGGGCCCCCGGGGGCTGGCAAGGGCACGCAGGCCCGGCACCTCGTGGAAACCCGCAACATGGTGCAGCTCAGC
The DNA here is from genome assembly GCF_040801785.1 of Sulfitobacter sp. LCG007. Lineage (NCBI taxonomy): Bacteria > Pseudomonadati > Pseudomonadota > Alphaproteobacteria > Rhodobacterales > Roseobacteraceae > Roseobacteraceae bacterium LCG007. Next base: position 535,189 of record NZ_CP161805.1, read on the forward strand.
ACCGGGGACATGCTGCGCGAAGCGAAGGACTCGGGCACCGAAATGGGCAAGGTCGTCGCGGACGTGATGGCACGCGGCGCGCTGGTGACGGACGACATCGTGATCGGGCTGATCCGCGAGAAGCTCGAGACGGTGAAAGCCGACGGATTCATCTTCGACGGCTTCCCCCGTACGTTGGCGCAGGCCGATGCCCTGGCAAAGCTGCTGGAGGCGGAGGGTCAGACCCTCGACAAGGTCATCGAGATGCGGGTCAACGATGCCGTGCTGGTGTCGCGCGTCTCGGCACGGTCGACCTGCGGAAATTGCGGCGAGGTCTACAACGACCAGACCCGGCCGATCCCCGAGGACGGCAAGTGCTCGAATTGCGGCGGAACGGAATTCAAGCGGCGGGCGGACGACAACCCCGAGTCGCTCAAGACCCGTCTGATGGAGTATTACAAGCAGACCTCGCCGCTGCTGGGCTATTACTATGCCAAGGGCCTGCTCAATCGCGTCGACGGCCTTGGATCCATCGAGCAGGTTCAGGGCGACATCGGCAAGGTGCTTGACGCCTGAACCTTCCCCGGCAGGCCTGAAAGGCCCGCCATTCCAGATCCGAACCGATTTTTACAGCGGCCCTCTGTTCCCGGAGGGCCGTTTGCCGTGCTGCCGACGCGCGCGGCGCACAGGTGTTTTTTGCGGATGCGTGCAGTTCTCTTGCAACCAGACGACGCCGGGGGGGTTGGGGCTTGCCGAACCGCGAGAGGATGGGAAAATGCAGACAAGGCTTACCGTAAATGGGCAGGAGCGGCTTCTGGACGCCGACGCACGCACCACCCTTCTCGACGCGTTTCGCCATCATTTCGGTCTGACCGGCACGAAGAAAGGTTGCGACCATGGGCAATGCGGTGCCTGCACCGTCCTCGTCAACGGGCGTCGCATCAATTCCTGTCTGACGCTTGCCTGCATGCATGACGGCGACGAGATCACGACCGTCGAGGGCCTTGGACAGCCGGATGCGATGTCGGCATTGCAGCAGGCCTTTGTCGCGCACGACGGTTTCCAGTGCGGCTATTGCACGCCGGGCCAGATCTGCTCGGCCACGGCAATGCTGGACGAGCTTCGGGACGGCTGGCCAAGCAACGTTACCTCCGACCTTCAAGGGGAGGTCGAGGCGACTATGGACGAGATCGCCGAGCGGATGAGCGGCAATCTCTGCCGCTGCGCCGCATATCCCAACATTCGCGATGCGATCCTCGAGGTCGCCGGCGGCGCGCAGACGATGAAGGAGGCCGCGGAATGAGGCCCTTCGACTATGCCCGCGCGGGTTCTCGTAGCGAGGCGACGGGAGCAGCTGCGCATGCCGGTGCCGCATTCATCGCAGGCGGTACAAACCTTCTCGATCTCATGAAGCTTCAGGTGATGACGCCCGAAAGGCTTGTCGACATCCAGGGTCTCGGGCTGGACGGGATCGAGGAAACAGGCGACGGCGGTCTTCGGATCGGGGCGGCAGTCACCAACAGCGATCTCGCGGCGGATGCCCGCGTCCGGTCGCGCTGGCCGCTGATTTCGCGGGCGATCCTTGCCGGCGCAAGCGGTCAGATCCGCAACAAGGCATCGACAGGCGGAAATCTTCTGCAGCGTACCCGGTGCTACTATTTCTACGACACCGACATGGCTTGCAACAAGCGCGAGCCGGGCAGCGGCTGCGCCGCTATGGGCGGCGCGACGCGCCTGCATGCGATCCTCGGCGGCAGCAACCACTGCATCGCGACCCATCCCTCGGACATGGCCGTCGCGATGCAGGCACTTGGAGCCGTAGTCGAGACCGAGCGCGCTGGCGGCTCGGGTCGCGAGATTCCGCTTGCAGAGTTCCATGTCCTTCCCGGCGACAGACCAGACATCGAAACGGCGCTTGAACCCGGTGAGCTGATCACGGCGGTGCGCCTTCCGTCCCCGGTGGCGGGACGCCAGATCTATCGCAAGGTGCGGGATCGCGCGTCCTACGCCTTCGCGCTCGTTTCTGTGGCTGCCATCGTCGAGGTGGCGGAGGGGCGTATCGCACGCGCCGATCTGGCCTTCGGTGGCATTGCGCCGAAACCCTGGCGTGACGGGGAGGTAGAGAAAGCGCTTGTCGGTCAGGAACCATCGGACAGGCTGTTCCATCAGGCCGCCGATATCCTTCTCAGATCGGCAAAAGGTCAGCGCGGCAACGATTTCAAGATACCGCTCATCAGGCGCACCATGCTTGCGACGCTGCGTGAAGCCACGGAGGAACTGGCATGACCCTGCGTATGAAGATCGATGAACCGGACCGCGACAACCGCCTGGACGACATGGCGCAAGGCGTGCTGGGGACGGGTGCGGACCGCCCCGAGGGGCCGATGAAGGTCTCCGGCACTGCCACGTACGCGGCGGAATGGCAGATGGAGGGTCTCGCGCATGGCGTTCTGGTCAGTGCGCCGGTGGGGGCAGGTCGCATCACCGGGTGGAACGATGCGGAGGTTGAGGCGCTGGACGGCGTGCTGGCGGTGATCCACGACAAGCGCCTTTTGCGCAACCCCGCCCAGGGGATGGCCGCGGAGGCTCCGGTCCAGGGCGTTAAGAAGATCGAGTATCTAGGTCAGCCGGTCGCATTGGTCGTGGCCGAAACATTCGAGGCGGCACGCGATGCGGCCGCGCGTCTGAGGCCCGACGTAAAGGCGGACGACATCATCGCGGCACCGGGCGAGGACGCGTGGGAAACGCAGGAAGAGGACAGCCAGGGCGATCTTGATGCGGAGATGTCCGAGGCCGCGGCGTCTGTCGACGTGACATACACCACGCCGGGCCACAGCAGCGCGGCGATGGAGCCGCATGCAACGATCGCGGTATGGGAGGATGGCTCGGTCACCGTTCGCGGATCATACCAGATGCCGCAGTTCAACCGCTCGGAACTCGCCGATTCGCTGGGAATATCCGAGAAGAAGGTGCGGGTCCTGTCTCCCTATGTCGGGGGCGGCTTCGGCAGCAAGCTCGGCCTTGCGCCAGAGGCTGTTGCGGCGGCGATCGCGGCGAAGCAGCTCGAGCGTCCCGTTTCGGTCGTGCTGTCGCGCCAGCAGGTGTTTCGCGCAACCATGCGGCGCAGCGAGACGCGGCAGCGCATACGTCTGGCATCGGATGCCGACGGACGGCTCACGGGCATCGGGCATGAGGCCTGGGTGACGAACCTCGAGGGAGAAAGCTTCTACGAGCCGGTCACGCAGGCCACCCCCTTCGTCTATCGCGGTGAAAACCGCGTGACGTCGATCCACGTAGGGCGCGTGAATTCCACATGCGCGGGATCGGTCCGCGCGCCGGGGGAATCGGTCGGCCACACGGTCCTCGAGAATGCGATGGACGAACTGGCGCGCAAACTGGACATCGACCCGGTCGAATTGCGGCTGCGCAACATACCGGAAAAAGACCCCAGCTCCGGAAAGCCGTTTTCGTCCAACAAACTGGCGGAAACGCTCAGACGCGGCGCAGAGGCGTTTGGCTGGGCCGACAGAAAGAGCGGGCGGGACGGAGAATGGCTGATCGGGACCGGAATGGCCACGGCGGTGCGCGTCAACATGCTTCTCGAGGCGGAGGCGCGCGTCGTACTGGCCGCGGACGGCTCGATCACGGTCGAAGCGGACATGACCGATATCGGAACCGGCACATATGCCATCCTCAGCCAGATTGCCGCCGAGATGCTGGGCCAGCCGATGGACCGCGTCACCTGCCGTCTGGGGGACACGCTCTTTCCGGCGACGCCCGGGTCCGGCGGGTCGTTCGGCGCGGCTTCGGTCGGAACGGCTGTCTACCTCGGGTGCATGGAGTTGCGCCGCAAACTGGCCGAGAGGCTGCAATGCGATGAAGGCGACCTCACGCTGAAGGACGGCAGGGCGATCGCCGGAAACCGGGAACTGGCGCTGACGCAGATCCTGGCCGGCGACACGCTCGAAGCGCAGGGCCATTGCGTTCCGGGCGCGACCTCGGATGACGTGCGCCAGGCGACGTACGGCGCGTATTTCGCCGAGGTCGCCGTAAGCGCGATCACGGGCGAGACCCGTGTCCGTCGCATGCTGGGCTGTTTCGCGGCGGGGCGCATCCTCAACGCCAAGACGGCGCGCTCGCAGTGCCTTGGCGGCATGACCTGGGGCATCGGAATGGCCTTGACCGAAGAACTTGTCCAGGATCAGAGGTACGGCCAGATCGTCAACAACGACCTTGCCGAATACCATGTGCCGGTGAATCTCGACGTCCCGCAGATCGAGGTCCTTTTCGTCGAGGAGCGCGATCCCTACGCCAACCCGATGCAGGCCAAGGGCATAGGCGAGCTTGGCATATGCGGCGCAGCGGCATCGGTCACCAATGCGATCTACGACGCGACAGGGGTGCGTGTGCGCGACTATCCGGCAACGCTCGACAAGTTGCTCGAGGGGCTTCCGGCGGACTGACAGCACTGACGCTTCGGCCCATGACGTGCCTGTTGAATCGGCCCTCGCGCGGACCTCCAGGGTTCAGGTCAAGGGCCGATCGGAGTCATGGGCGGAACCCGGCTTGACGGCACCCCGAAAACCCCATAACCAGCCCTATCTCGCACGAGAATCAATTGCCGACCCGCCAAGCGGGGAAAGCAAGATCACCTGATCAGCTGATGCCCGCAGGCTGCCGCCTCGGGTTTCACGTTGTGAAAAAAGGGTCTGGAACTACGGACCCGCAACGAAAGGAAGATATAACGTGGCACGTATTGCCGGCGTGAACATCCCGACTGCAAAGCGGGTTCCCATCGCCCTCACCTACATCACCGGTATCGGAAACACCACCGCGCGCAGCATCTGCGAGGCAGTGGGGATCGACCTGACCCGCCGGGTCAACGAGCTTTCCGACGCTGAAGTCCTCGCCATCCGCGAGCATATCGACGCAAACTACTCGGTCGAGGGCGATCTGCGCCGCGACGTGCAGATGAACATCAAGCGTCTGATGGATCTCGGCTGCTACCGTGGCCTGCGCCACCGCCGCAACCTGCCGGTCCGTGGCCAGCGCACCCATACCAACGCACGCACCCGCAAAGGCCCCGCGAAGGCCATTGCCGGCAAGAAGAAGTAAGGGGGCAGATCAATGGCACGTGACAAGACCCGCACGAAGCGCAAGGTCAGCAAGAACATCGCCGCCGGCGTGGCGCATGTGAACTCGAGCTTCAACAACACGAAGATCCTGATCTCCGACGTTCAGGGCAACGCGATCAGCTGGTCCTCCGCCGGTACGATGGGCTTCAAGGGATCGCGCAAGTCGACGCCCTATGCTGCCCAGATGGCTGCCGAGGACGCAGGCCGCAAGGCGCAGGAACATGGCGTCAAGACGCTCGAGGTCGAAGTCCAGGGTCCCGGCTCGGGCCGCGAGAGCGCGCTGCGCGCCCTGGCTGCCGCCGGCTTCAACATCACGTCGATCCGTGATGTGACCCCGATGGCCCACAACGGCTGCCGGCCTCCGAAACGTCGCCGCGTCTGAGCGAGCAACCCGTCGAGGGGCTGCGCACCTGTATGCGCGGCCCCAATCCGCTTTTTGAAACCTCGAGCGTCTGCACCTTAGGAACATGGGGAGCAGACAGGAATGGAGGGACCGCATGATCCACAAGAATTGGGCTGAATTGATCAAGCCCCAGCAACTAGACGTGAAGCCCGGCAACGACCCCGCCCGCCAGGCGACCGTCGTGGCGGAACCGCTCGAGCGCGGATTCGGTCTGACGCTTGGCAACGCGCTTCGTCGCGTGCTGATGAGCTCCCTCCAGGGCGCGGCCATCACCTCGGTCCAGATCGACAATGTCCTGCACGAGTTCTCGTCGGTCGCAGGCGTCCGCGAAGACGTGACCGACATCATCCTGAACCTCAAGGGCGTATCGCTGCGCATGGAAGTCGAAGGACCCAAGCGCCTGTCGATCTCCGCCAAGGGTCCGGGCGTCGTGACCGCAGGCGACATCTCGCAGTCCAACGGCATCGAGGTGCTGAACCGCGATCATGTCATCTGCCACCTCGACGACGGCGCCGATGTCTACATGGAGCTGACGGTCAACACCGGCAAGGGTTATGTCTCGGCCGACAAGAACAAACCCGAGGACGCGCCCATCGGCCTGATCCCGATCGATGCGATCTATTCGCCGGTCAAGAAAGTATCGTACGACGTTCAGCCGACCCGTGAGGGGCAGGTTCTGGACTATGACAAGCTGACCATGAAGGTCGAAACCGACGGCTCGATCTCGCCGGATGACGCCGTGGCATTCGCCGCGCGCATCCTGCAGGACCAGCTCGGCATATTCGTCAACTTCGAAGAGCCCGAGTCGGCACGTTCGGACAGCGATGACGATGGTCTCGAGTTCAACCCGCTTCTGCTGAAGAAGGTGGACGAGCTCGAACTTTCCGTGCGTTCGGCAAACTGCCTGAAGAACGACAACATCGTCTACATCGGCGATCTGATCCAGAAGACCGAAGCCGAGATGCTGCGCACCCCGAACTTCGGTCGCAAGTCGCTGAACGAGATCAAGGAAGTGCTGTCCGGCATGGGCCTGCACCTCGGCATGGATGTCGAGGACTGGCCGCCCGACAACATCGAGGATCTGGCGAAGAAGTTCGAAGACGCGTTCTGAGATCCGGATGGGCTGAAAGCCCGTTCAGCCGAACCGACACGCAAGGCGGCCCAGAACCCGCCTTGCGCCAAACCACCGGGCAATCCCGCCCCAACAGAGCCGCCGGCACGCACCGGGGGCCGTACAAAGTATAAAGAAGGAAAACCAACATGCGCCACGCACGTGGATACCGCCGTCTGAACCGCACCCATGAGCACCGCAAGGCGCTCTGGGCGAACATGGCCGGCTCGCTCATCGAACATGAGCAGATCAAGACCACCCTGCCCAAGGCCAAGGAACTGCGCCCGATCGTCGAGAAGCTGATAACGCTTGCCAAGCGCGGCGATCTGCATGCCCGTCGCCAAGCCGCATCGCAGCTCAAGCAGGATGCCTATGTCGCCAAGCTCTTCGAGGTCCTCGGGCCCCGCTATGCCGAGCGTCAGGGCGGCTATGTCCGTGTCCTGAAAGCCGGCTTCCGCTATGGCGACATGGCGCCGATGGCGATCATCGAGTTCGTCGATCGCGACCGTGACGCGAAAGGCGCCGCAGACAAGGCCCGCGTGGCCGAGGAACAATCGGCGACCGCCGAAGACTGACCTTCAAATCACGACCCCGGCCCGATGCAGGCCGGGGCGGACCATCCTCGCCCCTGGACCCGCCCGGTTCAGGGGCTTTTTCTTTGGTGCGGTCCGTCGGGCATCGGTGGCCGGGTCCCGGACACCGCGCCGCCCAGCTTGCCTTTCGCCGAGTGCGGGACCATATCGGAAGTCCGCACGTCAAGAAGGCCGCCATGTTCCGTCCGCTTCTGCTGATCCTTTGCCTCGCAGGTCCGCTTGCCGCCGAGGAGGCGCCGCTCCAGCGCGTGCCGCAGTCGCAGGCCGAGGTGCAGCTCAGCTTCGTGCCGCTTGTCAAGCGTGCGGCCCCGGCGGTCGTCAACATTTATGCCCGCATCATGGCCGAGCCGAGGCGCACACCGCTTCAGAGCGACCCTTTCTTCCGGCGTTTCTTCGGCGACCCCGAGGCCGAGAAGCCGAGGGTTCAGAATTCGCTGGGTTCTGGCGTGATCCTGTCGCCCGATGGCATCATCGTCTCGAACTACCACGTTGTCGGGATGGCCACCGAGATCCGCGTGGCGCTTTCGGACCGGCGCGAGTTCACGGCCAGCGTGCTTCTGGCGGACGAGGATGCCGACCTGGCGCTTCTCAAGATCGAGGACGGCGATGATCTGCCGTACCTGCCGCTTCGCGAAAGCGACTCGGTCGAGGTCGGCGAATTGGTCCTGGCGATCGGCAATCCCTTCGGGGTGGGTCAGACCGTCAGTTCGGGGATCGTGTCGGGGCTGGCCCGGTCGGGGGGCGCAGGCGGGCTGGGACATGGCTACTATGTGCAGACCGACGCGCCGATCAACCCGGGCAATTCCGGGGGCGCCCTGGTCGATACCGAAGGCCGGCTTGTCGGGATCAACACGTCGATCCTGTCGCGTTCGGGCGGCTCGAACGGCATCGGCTTTGCCATCCCGGCCGATCTCGTCGCGGCATTCATGGAGCAGGCCCGCGCCGGCAGGCATGTCTTCGAACGGCCCTGGGCGGGCATGCGCGGACAGCCGGTGGACGCCGACCTTGCCGCCTCTATCGGGCTCGAGCGGCCGGGCGGGCTGATCGTGTCGGACCGGCATCCTTCCAGTCCCTTCGCACAAGCGGGGATCGAGGTGGGCGACGTGATCACGGCTGTCAACGGTCAGCCGGTCAACAGCGCCTCCGAGATGATCTATCGGATGTCCGTCATCGGTCTGGGCGGGACCGCCACCATCGACCTGGTGCGCGGCGGGGCCGAACTTGCCCTGCCCGTCGTGCTCATGGCGGCGCCGGAAGATCCGCCGCGCGAGGAGATGCAGCTTGGCGGGTCAAGCCTTCTGCCCGGGCTGACCCTTTCGCGCCTGAACCCGGCCGTGACAGCGGACAACGGGCTGGCCTATGATGCGGAAGGGGTGCTGATCCTGGATCCGGGATCGACTGGCGCGCGCGTGGGTTTCCGGAAAGGCGATCTGATCCTGTCGATCAATAACAGTCCCGTGACGCGGCCCGCGGAGGTGCGCGACAGTCTCGAGGCGAGACAGCGCGGCTACGAGGTCGTCATCCAGCGCGGCGCGCGGCGCATCGCGCTCCGTTTCCGGGTCTGACGGGGTGGCGGACCTGTTCGACAGCGTCGCGACGCCCGTGGAGGGATCGGCTTTCCGTCCCCTCGCAGACCGGCTGCGACCGAAGACGCTTTCGGAAGTGATCGGGCAGCAGAAGGTGTTGGGCCCCGAAGCCCCGCTGACCGCGATGCTGGATTCGGGCAGCCTGGGTTCCCTCGTCTTCTGGGGACCGCCCGGCGTGGGGAAGACGACCATCGCCCGCCTTCTGGCGCAGGAGACCGACCTCCACTTCGTTCAGATCAGCGCGATCTTCACGGGCGTTCCGGAGCTTCGCAAGGTCTTCGAGGCGGCGAAGATCCGGCGGCGAAACGGTCAGGGCACGCTGCTTTTTGTCGACGAGATCCACCGCTTCAACAAGGCGCAGCAGGACGGCTTCCTGCCGCATATGGAAGACGGCACAATATTGCTGGTGGGGGCCACGACCGAAAACCCCTCGTTCGAACTGAACGCCGCGCTTCTGTCGCGCGCGCAGGTTCTCGTGCTGGAACGTCTGCCGCTCGGCGATCTGGAACGGCTGGCGCAGCGCGCCGAGGCCGAACTCGGGCGCGAGCTGCCGCTCGACGGCCCCGCGCGCGAGGCGCTCCTCGAGATGGCGGACGGTGACGGACGTGCGCTGCTCAACCTCACCGAGCAGGTCGCGGCCTGGAAGGGCGAGGGCAAGCTGGACGTCGCCGCCCTTTCCGCCCGCCTGACGCGCCGTGCGGCACAATACGACAAGAGCGGCGATGCGCATTACAATCTGATCTCGGCGCTTCACAAGTCGGTTCGCGGGTCCGACCCCGACGCCGCGCTCTACTGGCTTGCGCGGATGCTGGAGGGGGGCGAGGACCCGCGCTATCTGGCGCGGCGGATAACCCGGATGGCGGTCGAGGATATCGGTCTGGCCGATCCGCAGGCCCAGGCGATCTGCCTGCAGGGATGGGAAACCTACGAAAGGCTCGGATCGCCCGAGGGCGAACTGGCGCTTGCGCAGGCGGTCGCCTATCTCGCGCTCGCGCCGAAATCGAACGCGGCCTACGTCGCCTACAAGGCCGCGCGCAAGGCTGCACGGTCCACGGGTTCCGAGCCGCCGCCGAAGCATATCCTGAACGCACCGACGGGCATGATGAAGGAGCAGGGCTACGGGGCGGGATACGCCTATGACCATGATGCGGAGGACGCGTTTTCCGGACAGAACTACTTTCCCGACGGGATGGCGCGCGAAACCTTCTACCAGCCCGTCGAACGCGGCTTCGAACGTGATCTGAAGAAGCGGCTGGATTACTTCGCCAAGATGCGCACGAAGCGGCAAACTTGACATCCGACCCGTGAGGCGTGAGAGACCGGGCATGATCTCGACCCTTTCCCTTGTGGCCCTCGGCGGGGCCTGCGGCGCGATGCTGCGTTACCTTTTCGGTATCGCGGCCGTGCGCCTTTTCGGGCTGACCGCGTTTCCGCTGGGAATCATCGGGGTGAACATCCTCGGATCGTTCCTCATGGGGGCCTTCGTCGTCCTTGCCGCCCAGAAGGGCCTGACGCATCTCGCGCCGCTCGTTTCCATCGGATTTCTCGGCGGGTTCACGACCTTCTCTTCCTTCTCGCTCGAAACCGTGACGCTGATCGAGCGCGGCGAGATCGGCTATGCCGCGGCCTACGTCCTGCTGTCCGTCGGGGTCTCGGTCCTTGCCCTCGCGCTCGGCATGTGGGCCCTGCGCGGAGCGCTCGCATGAGCCCGGTGCAGACCCTCACGGTGGAGGCGGGCGAGGGCGATCAGCGCCTCGATCGTTGGTTCCGCCGCCATTTTCCGCAGATCAGCCAGGGCCGGATCGAGAAGATGTGTCGTAAGGGCGAGCTGCGCGTCGACGGTGGACGGGTCAAGCCCGCCACGCGCCTCGTCGAGGGGCAACAGGTGCGCATCCCGCCACTGCCCGAAGGCGAGGCCCCGCCGCCCGAGAACAAGGGTCGCATATCGGAGGCGGACGCGAAGCTCATCCGCTCCTGCGTGATCTACCGCGATGACCATGTGATCGCGCTGAACAAGCCGCCGGGTCTGCCCGTTCAAGGCGGCTCGGGTCAGGAACGCCACGTCGACGGGCTGGCCGAGGCCCTGATGTTCGAGCTCGACGAAAAGCCGCGCCTTGTGCACCGGCTCGACAAGGATACGTCCGGTGTGTTGCTGATGGCGCGCACCCGGGCGGTGGCGGCGGCGCTGACAGCGTCCTTCCGGCACCGCGAGACGCGCAAGATCTACTGGGCAGCCGTCGCCGGAGTGCCCGCTCCGAAGAACGGCACCATCCGCTTCGGTCTCGTCAAGGCGCCGGGGCATGGTGCGCGCGGCGAGGGCGAGAAGATGATCTGCGTCCATCCGCGCGACATCGACACGACGCCGGGCGCCAAACGGGCCGTGACGGATTACGCGACGCTTGCGCAGGCGGCGAAGCGCTGCTGCTGGACGGCGCTGATCCCGGTGACGGGGCGCACGCATCAGCTTCGGGCACATATGGCCGAGATCGGGCATCCCATCGTTGGCGACGGCAAGTACGGCGGATCGGGGCAGGACAACATGGGCGACGGCTGGGGCGCACAGCTTGGCGGCGAGATCTCGAAGAAGCTGCATCTGCACGCCCGGACGCTCAGGCTTGAACATCCTGTGACGAAGGCGACCCTGCATCTGGTCGCGCCGCTGCCCGAACACATGAAGCGGACATGGGAGACCTTCCAGTGGCAGGCCTCGGATGTTCCGGAAGACCCCTTCGAAGAGGACTGGGCATGAGCGCACCGCTGCGGTTGGTGATCTTCGACGTCGACGGGACGCTGGTGGACAGCCAGGGCGACATCATCACGGCGCTTGGCGAAGCCTTTCACGCGGCGCGGCTGACACCGCCCGACCGCGCCACGATGCTGGGCATCGTGGGCCTGTCGCTCGATGTGGCGATGGAACGGCTGGCTCCCGAAGCGCAGGCCGACACGCATGCAGTGATGGTGCGTGCGTACAAGGACGCCTACATGTCGCTGCGGCAGAAGACCGGCGCGGCGCAGTCGTCGCCGCTTTATCCGGGCGCCCGTGCCGCGCTCGAGGCGCTTCACGCACAGGACGAAGTTGTGCTGGGGATCGCCACCGGAAAATCGATGCGCGGGCTCGACAAGCTCTTCGACGCGCATGACCTTCATCCGTTCTTCGCCACCCGGCAGGTCGCGGACTTCCACCCGTCGAAACCGCATCCGTCGATGATCCTGCAGGCCATGGCCGAGGCAGGCGTCGGGCCGGAAGCGACGGTCATGGTCGGCGATACCACATATGACATGGATATGGCCGCGGCGGCCGGCGTGCGCGGGATCGGCGTCGGCTGGGGATACCACCCGGTTGGCTGGCTTACGGGCGCGCATCAGATCGTCCACAGCTTCAGCGAACTCGCGACGGCGCTCGGTCCGGTCGAATGCGTGGCGCCATGAGCGGCTGGGCGGCCAAACGGTTCTGGCAGAGTGCTTCTGTCACCGAGGCACAGGGCGGCTTCGGGATCGCGCTGGATGGGCGTCCGGTTCGAACGCCCGCCAAACGCGTCCTTGTCGCGCCCACCAAGGCTCTGGCCGAGCGCATCGCGGCCGAGTGGGAGGCGCAGGAGGGCGTCATCGACCCCATCTCGATGCCCTTCACGCGCACGGCGAATGCCGCCATCGACAAGGTTGCACCGCAGCACGAGGCCGTGGCCGATCTGCTTGCCGACTATGGGGACAGCGACCTTCTCTGCTACCGTGCAGAGGGTCCCGACGCGCTGGTCCACCGCCAGTCGGAAGCGTGGGATCCATTGCTCGACTGGGCGGCCGAGACGCTTGGCGCGCGGCTGAGGACACGTGTCGGGGTGATGCATGAAGCGCAGGATCCCGATGTCCTGGCCGGGCTGCGCGCGCGCGTCCACGCACTCACGCCCTTCGAGCTGGCGGCGTTCCATGACCTCGTCAGCCTCTCGGGGTCGTTGATTCTCGGTTTTGCGGCGGCGCGTGACGTGGCACCGGCAGAGGCGCTCTGGAAGATTTCGCGACTGGACGAGATCTGGCAGTCGGAGCAGTGGGGCGAGGACGCGGACGCCGCAGAGGCCGCCGAGATCAAGCGGCTCGCGTTCCTTCACGCGAAGACGGTGTTTTACCTCGCTCATTCGGGCTGAGTGCAAAAACTAAGGGCGTGTGCGTAAAAGCCGATCACGTCCGGTGCATTTGGGATAACCCGGCCTTGACGTTTGACGGGGGTTGCGCCCAGAATGCCGGCTATCGGAAGGAAAACGCCTTCCCTATCGCCATCCGGCGGGTGAAATGCTGGATCAACCGTCTAAAAATGTGGCGGAACATCAGGAAGAGGTAAAAATGAGATCAACCGTAATCTTTGGGGCGCTGACCGTTGCCGGGCTTGCAGCAGGCGCTGCCGCCGCTGGCACACTCGAGGACGTGAAGGCGCGCGGCAAGCTGAACTGCGGCGTGACCACCGGTCTCGTTGGTTTCGCGGCACCTGACGCCAACGGCGAGTGGAACGGGTTTGACGTGGCTGTCTGCCGCGCCGTGGCCGCCGCCGTGCTGAGCGACGCGAAAGCCGTAGAATTCGTCCCCACGACCGGCAAGACGCGCTTCACCGCACTTGCTTCCGGTGAGATCGACCTGCTGGCGCGCAACACTACATGGACATTCTCGCGCGATGCCGACCTGAAATTCACGTTCATCGGCGTGAACTATTATGACGGTCAGGGCTTCATGGTGCCCAAGGCGCTCGGCGTGTCCTCGGCCAAGGAGCTCGACGGGGCGACGGTCTGTGTACAGACCGGGACCACAACGGAACTCAACCTGGCCGAGTTCTTCCGCGTCAACAACATCAGCTACGAGCCGGTCCCGATCGAGACGAACGCCGAAGCGCAGCAGCAGTACCTTGCAGGTGCCTGCGACGTCTACACCACGGACGCGTCCGGCCTCGCGGCGACGCGCGCAGCCTTCGAGAACCCGGGCGATCACATCCTTCTGCCCGAGATCATCTCGAAAGAGCCGCTCGGACCGCTTGTACGTCATGGCGATGACGAATGGGCCGACATCACCCGCTGGACTCTCTACGCGCTCATCGCGGCCGAAGAGCTTGGCGTCACCTCGGCCAACGTCGCCGAGATCGGCACAAGCACCAACAATCCCGAAGTCGCGCGCCTGCTGGGCACCGAGGACAACCTCGGCGCGATGCTGGGTCTCGATGCGGAATGGGCCAAGCGTGCCATCGCCGCGGTCGGGAACTACGGCGAGGTGTTCGAGAAGAACATCGGGGAATCGACTCCGATCGGCCTTGCGCGCGGCCTGAACGCGCAATGGACGAACGGCGGGCTCATCTACTCGCCCCCGTTCCGGTAACAGCGCAAGAAACAGGGGCGCAGGTTCAGATCTGCGCCCTTTCTCTTTGACGACCCAAATCAACAAGACCCGGCCAGCGGGTCCGCCGCGCACCTGACAAAAAACACAGGGCCGGAGCCACGGGGAATTCAGATGACGACAATATCCGACCCTTCCGGGGGCTCGTTCCGACTGTCTATGCTTCTCTATGACACTCGGTACCGGTCCTACACGATCCAGTTCATCGCGCTGATCCTGCTGATCGCACTGGTATCGTACCTCTGGGCCAACCTGATGGACAACCTTGCCTCGGCGGGTCTGAACATCTCCTTCGGGTTCCTCCAGCAGGCGTCGAATTACGACATCAACCAGTCCCTCATCGAATACTCTTCGCGCTCGACCCACATGAGGGCCGCGCTGGTCGGTATCATCAACACGCTTCTGGTCGCATTTCTTGCCTGTGTGACCGCAACTGTCATCGGTGTGATCGCGGGTGTCCTGCGGCTGTCCAGAAACTGGCTGGTCGCCAAGCTCATGGCCGTCTACGTCGAGGCGTTCCGCAACGTGCCCGTCCTGATCTGGATCCTGATCATCTACACGATCCTCACCGCGGTCCTTTCGCCGCCGAGCGCGTTCCGCGGGGATACACCTGAAGCGAGCATGCTGCTCGGCAGCTTCGCCTTCACCAACCGCGGCGTCTACATTCCCGCCCCGGTCTGGGGGCCGGGCTCCTCGATCGTGGTCGGTGTCTTCATCCTCTCCATCATCGCGATCATCGCGTGGCGGCGCTATGCCGTGGCGCAGCTTTACGACGCCGGCCGTTCTCTGCCCGTTGCATGGCCGTCGCTGGCGCTCTTCTTCCTGCCCACGCTGATCGCATTCTTTCTGCTTGGGTCTCCCGTCTCGCTCGATCTGCCCGAGCTCAGGGGGTTCAACTTCCAGGGCGGCATACAGATCGGCGCGCCGCTGATCGCGCTCTGGCTGGCGCTTTCGGTCTATACCGGAGCCTTCATCGCCGAGAACGTGCGCGCCGGGATCCAGGCGATCTCGAAGGGCCAGACCGAGGCGGCCGCCTCACTTGGCCTGCGCCCGGGGCGGATCATGAACCTGGTGATCCTCCCTCAGGCTTTGCGTGTGATCATTCCGCCGCTGATCTCGCAATATCTCAACATCACGAAGAACTCATCGCTGGCAATCGCAGTGGGATATGCCGATGTCACCGCCACGCTGGGTGGCATCACGCTGAACCAGACGGGCCGTGCCATCGAATGCGTGCTGCTGCTGATGCTGTTCTATCTCACGATCTCGCTGCTGATCTCTGCGGTGATGAACGTCTACAACAGCTCCGTCTCGCTGAAGGAGCGCTGAGATGTCCGATACCCACGCCCAGACCGTTGCCTATGTCCGCGACACGATGCTGCCGCCGACCGATCCGCCCGCGCGCGAAACGGGCGCGGTGAAATGGGTCCGCGAGAACCTCTTCTCGTCGATCCCCTATTCCATCCTGACCCTGCTGGCGCTTTACGTCGTCTGGTCGGTGCTCTCGGGCATCCTGCCCTGGCTCTTCGGCGGGGTCTGGAACGCGCCCGACATTCGCGCCTGCCGCGAGATCCTCGCCGGAGCGGAGGGCGGCTGCTTCGCGGTCCTCACCGAGCGCTGGAACCAATTGCTCTTTGGCATCGCCTATCCCCAGGACGGATACTGGCGCCCCACCCTGGCATTCGTGCTCCTTTTCGTGGCCGCGGCCCCGCTGCTGTTCGCGCATCTGCCCCGCAGACTTCTGATCGTCAGCGCGCTTTATCCCTTCATCGCCTACTGGCTGATATGGGGCGGCACCTTCCTTATCCCGGTGGTTCAGCTGGCCGGCGTGGTTGCAGGCTATCTGGTCTACAGCCGCCTCGTCGCGCGCGGTTTCCTCACCGCGCTTCTTGGCGGGATCGTCGGCGCGGCTTTGGTCTGGTGGCTTGGCGGGTACCTGACAGAGGCCATGCCCCGCTTTGCCGCGCTCGAGGAGGTTCCGTCGCGCAACATGGGCGGCTTCATGCTGAACATGATCCTTGGAACGATCTGCGTGTCGCTTTCGCTGCCGCTGGGCATCCTGCTGGCGCTGGGACGGAGAAGCAGGCTTCCGATCATCAAGCTGATCTGCGTCGTCTTCATCGAGTTCATCCGGGGCGTTCCGCTGATCACGCTGCTGTTCGTGGCGAATGTCGTGTTGGCCTACTTCCTGCCTCCCGGCACGAACTTCGACCTGATCCTGCGCGTGATCATCATGATCACCATGTTCGCCTCGGCCTATATCGCCGAGGTCATCCGGGGCGGGCTCGCCGCACTGCCGAAGGGGCAATACGAGGCGGCGGACAGTCTCGGCCTCGACTACGCGCAGTCGATGCGGCTGATCATCCTGCCCCAGGCGCTGAAAATCTCGATCCCGGGTATAGTGAATGTCGCCGTGGGCCTTTTCAAGGACACCACGCTGGTCTCGATCATCTCGATGTTCGACCTCGTGGGCATGATCCGCGGCCCGATTCTCGCCTCGACCGAATGGAATGGCGTCTACTGGGAACTCTGGGGTTTCGCGGCGCTGCTGTTCTTCGTCGTCTGCTACGGCATCTCGCAATATTCGCAGTGGCTGGAGCGTCAGCTTCAGACCGGCCACCACTAGGGAAAGGGCCAGGACAATGGCTGAACAAGCAAGATCCATGATCTCCGACAAGGTGGCCGTTCAGATCACCAGAATGAACAAGTGGTACGGCACCTTCCATGTGCTGCGCGACATCGACCTGACCGTCTATCAGGGCGAGAGGATCGTCATCGCAGGCCCCTCCGGCTCGGGCAAGTCGACCCTGATCCGGTGCATCAATGCGCTGGAGGAACATCAGGAGGGGCGGATCGAGGTGGACGGAACCGTGCTGTCCTCCGATCTCAAGAACATCGACAAGATCCGCTCCGAGGTCGGCATGTGCTTTCAGCACTTCAACCTCTTTCCGCATCTGACCATTCTCGAGAACTGCACCCTCGCGCCGATCTGGGTCCGCAAGACCCCGAAGAAGGAGGCCGAGGAGACCGCGATGCATTTCCTGCGCAAGGTCAAGATTCCGGATCAGGCGAACAAGTACCCCGGCCAGTTGTCCGGCGGGCAGCAGCAGCGGGTGGCGATTGCGCGTTCCCTCTGCATGAAGCCCCGCATCATGCTGTTCGACGAGCCGACCTCGGCGCTTGACCCGGAGATGATCAAGGAAGTGCTCGACACCATGGTCGAGCTGGCGCAGGAGGGCATGACCATGCTCTGCGTTACCCACGAGATGGGGTTTGCCCGGCAGGTCGCCGATCGGGTGATCTTCATGGACGAGGGCCAGATCGTCGAGCAGAACGAGCCGGAAGAATTCTTCAACAATCCGAGGTCGCCGCGGACGCAGCTTTTCCTCAGTCAGATCCTGGGTCACTGACGGCAGGGCAGGGCGGGCCGGGGCCCGCCTCACGTCCTGTCCGACGCCTCTCCGAGCTGTTCGCGGGGGACCGCGAAATCCATGGCCCGGCCATCGCCCCACTGTAGATTGCTCCAGTCCGGGGCGTCGAAATCCGCGACGAGTGTGGCGCCGGTCGGATAGTCGTCGAACCTGTCATGCGCCGGCGGCCGGTCCAGAAACTTCCGGGCGGCAATCCCGATGCCGGGGTTATGCCCTATGACAAGCACAGAGTCCGCCGACACACGTCGAAGGACTTTCCGGATCGTGATCGGTTCGCCGTGATAGAGCTCGTCAAGGAATTCGACCGGAACATCGCCGGGCAGGGCCAGACCTTCGAGCGTCTCGCGCGTGCGCCGCGCGGTCGAACAGAGGACCTGTCCCGGCACATAACTCTTGGCGCGCAACCAATCGCCCATGGCCCGGGCGGAGCGGGTACCGCGTGAATTCAGTGGCCGGTCGAAGTCGGCCACGTTCCGTGCATCCCACGAGGACTTGGCGTGTCGCATGAGGATCAGTCTGAGCATCCGCTACCCCCGGAAGACCTTCATGTGATAGGCGGACTGCTCTGGCAGCCGACCGAAATCCTGCGAAACCGGGCAGGCACGTCTGGCCTTGCAGCCCCGCTCCATGCAGTCCGATCCAAAAGGTGTTTCGAGATACACCTTACATGCCGCCACGTCATAGGCCACCCCGTCGAAGGCGTCGACAGGGCAGGCGCTCTTGCAGGGCCGGCCAACGCAGCGCGCGCAGGGCGACGACTCTGGTTGCGGCAGGTCGATCCGCGTCTGCAGTGCAAGTGCGCCCCGGATCGAGACGAAAAGCCCGGCCCGGGAATGCACCAGCAGGCCGATGGGAGAGGCGTGCAGGTTCCCGCTGCGCAGGGCCCAACGGATGAAGGGGCGGAAGGGCGGACCGCCGAAGGGAAAGAGGGCGACTGCCCCCAGTTCGCGCGCCCACCCCCCGATGACCCGGGACGACCAGCGATCGACCGGGTCCGGGCCGCCATCTCGCCATTCGCGGGAGGCCTGGAGCACGGGCCAGAAACGCGGCTCGTCCGGGCCCAGCAGCAGCAATGTGCCGGTGCCCTGCGGCAGTCCGTCGTCAGTTTCGGGATGGAAGCCGCCGAGGATGCAAAGCGACCTCTCCCGTGCCTCTGCATCAAGGCGGGCATGCTCTGTGGTACGGGATTCGCTTCGCTCGGGCATGACGAAAGCCTAGCGGGGGCTGCGCGCGGCACAATTCCCCTTTGCCCATCCGTTGCGCCAGATCCGCGCCGCGCTCACCCGGCCCGGATGATGCTGCCGGCCCCGTGTTCGGTGAAGAGCTCGAGCAGGCAGGCGTTCGGAGCGCGTCCGTCGAGGATCACAGCCGCGCGTACGCCGCCCTCGATGGCGGTCAGGGCCGTTTCGGTCTTGGGGATCATTCCCCCGGCAATCGTCCCGTCGGCGGTCAGCGCCCGGATCTGGCTGGCGGTAAGCTGGGTGACGACTTCCCCCGCGGCGTTCTTGACGCCCGAGACATCGGTAAGCAGCAGAAGCCTGTCGGCCTTCAGCGCGGCGGCAATCGCGCCGGCGGCCGTATCTCCGTTGATGTTGTAGGTCTGGCCGTCTTCCCCCACGCCAAGCGGCGCGATGACGGGAATGTATTCCTTCGCCCCGAGATCGCGCAGCACGGTCGGATCGACCTTCGTGGGGGCGCCCACCAACCCGAGAGCGGCGTCCTCGGGCGTGCAGGTGATCAGGTTGGCGTCCTTGCCCGACAGACCGACGGCCCGCCCGCCCTGGGAATTGATCGCCTCGACGATGCGCTTGTTGACCAGCCCGCTCAGCACCATCTCGACCACCTCGATGGTCGCCTCGTCGGTCACGCGCTTGCCGTTGCGGAATTCGGATTTGATGTCGAGCCTCTCGAGCAGGGCGTTGATCATGGGCCCGCCGCCGTGCACGACGACCGGATTGATGCCGACCATGCGCATCAGCACGACGTCGCGGGCGAATTCGTCCATCGCCTCTTCACTGCCCATGGCGTGCCCGCCGAGCTTTATGACCACCGTCGCTCCGGCATAGCGCTGCAGATAGGGCAGGGCCATGTTGAGCGTGCGGGCGGTGCCGATCCAGTCGCGGTCCATGTCTTGCGTCTTCATCCTGTTCACCGTGGTGCTGGCGTTTATGGGAAACCGGGGTCCGGGGCGCAAGGGTGCGCTTTGCCGGAGTCAGGGCAACGTGGCGATGATGGCGCGCAGCGTGGCGATCCCCCAGCCCTTTTCGCTGGAGGTCACGACGATCTCCGGAAACGCTGCCGGATGCGCGGCCAGCTTGCCCCGGACCTGGTCGAGGATCTTCTCGCGTTCCGCTTCCTTCACCTTGTCGGCCTTGGTCAGCACCGCCTGAAAAGCGACGGCCGAGCTGTCGAGCAGGGACATGATCTCTTCGTCCACGGCCTTCACGCCGTGGCGTGCGTCGATGAGCACGAAAGCGCGGCGCAGGTTCTGGCGGCCCGAAAGATACTGTTTGAGGAGGCGCTGCCATTTCTCGACGACGGCCACGGGTGCGTTGGCGAAGCCGTATCCGGGCAGATCCACAAGGTAGTGGCTTTCGCCAGCGGTGAAGAAGTTGATCTCCTGGGTCCGGCCGGGCGTATTCGAGGCGCGCGCCAGGGCCTTGTGCCCGGTCAGCGCGTTTATCAGTGTCGATTTGCCCACGTTAGAGCGACCCGCGAAGCAGACCTCGGTCCGGTCAGCCGGGGGCAGCCCGGACATGGCGACGACGCCCTTCAAAAAGGCCGTCTCCCCGGCGAACAGCATCCGCCCGCGTTCGAGAGCTTGCGCGTCAGGATCTTCCGCGATCGTGAACCTGATCTGCATCACTGCACCGCCACCCTGTCGCCGACCGAAATCCTTCCGCTCCGGACGACCTCCGCCCTCACGGAAAAATCCCTGTGGCCCCAGTGGTCGAGCGCCCCGAGCGTATCGGCGTCGCGCTGCCCGGTCTCGGGGTTGGCGGCGGTGGCCATGCAGCGGTCGGTGCGTTCGCGCACGAGCAACACGGCGTCGCCGATGGCGATCTCGCGGCCGACCCAATCCAGTTCCTCCCATGGGTCCAGCTCGCCGTCGAGCCAGATGTTGCCGCGCCAGCGATGGATCGAGAGCGGACGGGACATGTGCTCTTCGACCGCGCGATGCGAGGCCATGCTGCAGATCGTCACCGAAGGGAATTCACTGTCCGTGTAGCCGCGTCGGTCGAGCCGCAGGATGCGCGCCGGCAGCGCCCGGGTCGGCGGGACGATCGGCGTCACCCAGTTCAGGAAGGCTTCCGCTTCGCTGTCGGGGTTGAAGGTCAGCGCGGGCAGGCGCGGATGCCGGAGCGTGAGACGCTCGGTATCCTCATGCAGCGTCGCCGTGATGGCCATCAGCGCGGGCGCTTTGGAGACGATGCTGAAATTCATGTAGGGCGCCCATTCTCCGGGCTGCGCCTTTGACGCTTCGTGGGCCACGGCCCATACGCGGTCCCAGGGCATCGCTTCGCCGGCGGTCAGGGTCACCTGCTCGATCGCTTCGCGCCCGTGGCTCTTGAGCGGGTAGCGCAGGATGCAGGAGACCGCTGTCATTTTGCGTCCGGCTTGGGTTTCCGGCTGAGGCCCTTGCGGATGTTCCCGAACACGTCGGGCTTGTGTCCGTGGCTGCGCATGATGGTGTACTGCTGGATGAAGGTGATCGTGTTGTTGGCGATCCAGTAGACCACAAGCCCGCTGGCGAAACCGCCGAGCATGAACATGAAGACCCAGGGCATCCAGGCGAAGACCATCTGCTGCGTCGGATCGGCAGGCGCGGGGTTCAGCTTCTGCTGCAGCCACATCGAGATGCCGAGCAGCAGGGGCAGGATGCCGATGAAGACCAGCGCAAGGATCGTGCCCGGTTCGGGCGCGTCCCAGGGCAGAAGGCCGAAGAGGTTGAAGAGCGAGGTCGGATCGGGCGCGGAGAGGTCCTGGAACGGACCGAAGAAGGGCGCCTGGCGCAGTTCGAAGGTGACGAAGATCACCTTGTAGAGCGAGAAGAAGATCGGGATCTGCAGCAGGATCGGCAGGCAGCCCGCCGCCGGGTTCACCTTCTCGCGCTTGTAAAGCTCCATCATGCCCTGCTGCATCTTCTGGCGGTCGTCGCCGGCCTGCTCCTTCAGCTTCTCCATCTGGGGCTGAAGTTCCTTCATCTTCGCCATCGAGACGTAGGACTTGTAGGCCAGCGGGAAGAGGATCGCCTTGATGATCAGCGTAAGAACGATGATCGCCACGCCCATGTTGCCGATGAGCTGGTTCAGATGGTGCAGCAACCAGAAGATCGGCTTGGTCAGGAAGAAGAACCAGCCCCAGTCGATGCTGTCGACGAAGCGATCGACGCCGGCATCCTGGTAGGCGCGGATGACTTCCCACTCCTTCGCACCGGCGAAGAGCTGCGTGGTGACGCTGGCGGTGGCCTCCGGAGCGACGGTCTGGGTCGGCAGGACGGTCTCTGTCTGGTAGATGCCGCTGCGCGGCAGGAACTTGGTGGTAAGGCGCGCCGAGACTGCCGGATCGGGAATCAACGTCGCCATCCAGTAGTGGTCGGTGAAGCCGATCCAGCCCCTGGTGGCGTTCTCGATCCGTTGTGCCGGAACGCCCTCGCGCTGCTCGATCTCGAATTCGGGAATGTCGTCCCAGTCGATTTCGGTCAGGGTGCCGTCGGCCATCGCGACGACGCCCTCGTGCAGGATGAAGAACTTCTTGCGGTCCGAAGGCTCGCCATGACGGGCGATGATGCCATAGGGCGCGAGGCTGACGGCGGCCCCGGTGGCATTGGTGACGGACTGCGTCACCGAGAACATGTAGTTCTCGTCGACCGAGATGCGGCGCTCGAAGGTCAGGCCCGCTCCGTTGTCCCAGCTCAGCGTGACCGGCGTGTCGATCGACAGCGTCTCTCCGTCCGAAAGCGACCACTCGGTATTGGGCCCCGGCACGGCTTCGGGCGCGAGCCCGCTGCCGGCAGCCCAGCCGTACAGTGCGTAATAGGCATCTTCGGTGCCGGCGGGGGACAGCATCGTGACGATCTCGGCGCCCGGCTCGATGCTGACCCGGTAGTCCTTCAGGCTTAGGTCGTCGATGCGGCCCCCGATCAGCGAGATGGAACCGGACAGGCGCGGCGTGGCGATGGCGACACGCGGCGTGTCCTCGATCGCGGCGGCGCGGATGTCGCCCTGGGAGGCCCCTGTTGCCGGCGCCGTGGTCGCGGGTGCGCCCGGCGCAGCGGCCCCGGGCGTGGCGCCCTCGGTCTGCACGGCGGTGGTCGCCTCGGTCTGGGGCTGCGGCTCGGGTGGGGGGAAGAGCAGGAACCAGACCAGTATGACGGCGAAGCTGAGCGCCGTGGCAAGGATGAGGTTCTTGTTCTGATCGTCCATAGGGACAGCCACCTGCTGTTTCGAGTATCAGCGTGGGTTCAACAGGTGCAGGTCGAAAGGTCAAGGGGATTTCGGGACGCATGGCGCCTGCCGCAAAGGCGAAACGTCGCGCGTCGGGGTGATGGTCATGCGGCCTGCGACAACGGGTGGGGATTGCCCGGTCGCTCTTTGCATCGTGGCTGCCCGCGCGCGCGGTGGTCCGTCGCGTCCGGGCGCCCGAAAGCGGGTGGGTCGGCCCGATTCCCGCCTCTTCGGTCCTGCATGTCTCTGGGCGGCGGGATCGGCTAGGTGCTGCGATCGCCGAAGATCTGCGGGGTGGACGAGAGCTTGGCGGCATGCTGGACAAGCCAATCCATCGTGTGCTCGAAGGGCATCGGCCTCGCGATGCCGTAGCCCTGCACGTGATCGCAGCCGAGTTGGGCGAGATAGGCATGCTCTCCCGCGGTCTCGACGCCTTCCGCGAGTGTCTGCACCCCCAGCCTTTCCGCCATGGTCAGGATGGCGCTGATCATCTTCTGCTGCTCGGGGTCCCGGTCGGACTTCATCACGAAGGACCGGTCGATCTTGATCCGGCTGACGGAAAACCGCCGGATCGCGGCAAGCGAGGCATGTCCGGTCCCGAAGTCGTCCAGATCGATGCGGCACCCCAGCTTGCAGAGCCCGTCGAGATTGCGCGACACCACGTCGTCGGGATCGGACGCCATCACCGTCTCCAGAACCTCGATGGCAAGCCGCTGTGGCTCCAGCTCGAAGCGGTCGAGTTCCCAGCGCAGCTTCTCCACCAGACGCGGATTGCCCAGTTCGGCGCCGGCGAAGTTCACGCCCACCTGCGGGACATCGAGCCCGGCAGCGTCCCAGGCCTTGAGCGCGGTGAGCGCGTGATGGAGCATGACATCGGTCAGTCGCTCCAGCAGACCGGCCTGTTCGAGGGCGGCCAGGAAAGTCTTGGGCGCAAGCAGACCCTGGACGGGATGCTGCCAGCGCGCCAGCGCCTCGAAGCCGGTGACCTTGCCGGTATCGGTGGAGATCTGAGGCTGGAACCAGGGCTGGATATGTCCGTTGTCGAGCGCCAGGGAGACCTCGTCGCAAAGTGCCGCGTGATGGCGCGCCCTGCGGCGCATCTCGTGATTGAAGGCGCGAATCGATGCCGGACCGTTGAGCTGCGCTTCGCGCAGGGCCACCGCAGCCGCCTCAATCCAGTCCTCGCCGCTGTCGCCGGATACCCGGGCATGCTGGCAGAAGCCGATGCACACCGTCACGAATATGGTCGTGCCGCCGACAACGACGGGCTGCTCGATTTCGGCCTGGATGCGTCCTGCGATCTGGATGCAGCTTTCCAGATCCAGATGGCGCACGGGACCGACGCAGCCCGAGAACCGGCCATCGCCGATCCGCGAGGTCACGTCGGTTTCGCGCATGACGGCGGTGAAACGTTCCGCACAACGCTTGACCACGGCATCCGCCGCCGCCTGGCCGTGATGATCGCGAAGGGCGGCGAAATCGTCGATTTCGAGTGTGAAGAGCGCCGCATACTGTTCCCTGGCACCCGTGGCTGCGTGGATCTGGGCCACGCGGTCATCGAAGAGGTCGCGGGGCATCAGACCGCTGAGGGCATCGCGCGGCAGCATGACGGCGCGCGCGCCTGCGGACGAGCCGACAACAAGACAGGTCAGCGACAGCAGTCCGGCGACAGTGAACAGGGCGAGTTCGCCCATCGCCAGGTAGCCGACGACGGACAGCAGCGGCAACGCGGCGAGCGCAACCGGCGTGAGGAGCTGTTGTGCAAGCGCCCTGCGCAAGCCCCTTCGCCCGTGGGGAGATTTCTGCATCATGCCGCCTTCCTTCCGCATCGATCCCCGCAGTCTAGGCGAAGCCGGTTGTGGTGGCCGTTAACGCGCCGGGACAATAACCGGCCGATTTCGCTAAACTTCTCCGCTGTCCAGCGAGAGGCCGCGGAAATCGAAGAGGGCGGGATCGAGCAGATGGGACGGACGTGCGTTCATCAGCGCACGGAACATGACCTGCCGGCGGCCGGGGCTGTTCTTCTCCCAACCGTCGAGGATCTGCTTGACCTGCCGGCGCTGAAGGCCGTCCTGGCTGCCGCAGAGATCGCAGGGGATGATGGGATAGTTCATCGCTGCGGCGAAGCGGGCGCAGTCCGCCTCGGCGACATGGGCGAGCGGGCGCAGCACGAAAAGATCGCCCTCTTCGTTGACAAGCTTCGGCGGCATGGTCGCCAGCCGGCCGCCGTGGAAGAGGTTCATGAAGAAGGTCTCGAGGATGTCGTCGCGGTGATGCCCGAGAACGACGGCGCTGCAACCCTCTTCGCGCGCGATGCGGTAGAGATTTCCCCTCCTGAGCCGCGAACAGAGCGCGCAGAAGGTACGCCCGGCGGGGATCTTGTCCATGACGATGGAATAGGTGTCCTGGTATTCGATCCGGTGCGGCACCCCCATGCGCTCGAGAAATTCCGGCAGGACGGTCGCGGGAAAGCCGGGCTGGCCCTGGTCGAGGTTGCAGGCAAGCAGTTCCACCGGCAGCAGGCCGCGCCACTGCAATTCATGCAGGACGGCAAGCAGCGTGTAACTGTCCTTGCCGCCCGACAGGCACACCAGCCACCGCGGTCTGCGGGCATCGCCCGGCTGGGCGGGAATCATGCCGTATTGCTCGACCGCCTCGCGCACATGGCGCACGATGCGCTTGCGCAGCTTCCGGAATTCGGTGCTCCGGGGGGCGCCCTCGAAGAGCGGATGGATGTCGTCGGCGTCGTCGAACATGGGCAATCCCCGGTGGCTCGCTCTGCTATACCCCTTCGCCGCTTGCGCCGGAAGGGTCGGGAACCGGGTCGTAGCCGCTTGCGCCCCAGGGGTGGCAGCGCAGGATGCGCCTGAGGGCGAGCCAGCCACCCTTTGCGGCACCGTGGCGGTCGAGCGCCTCCAGCGCATAGGCGCTGCACGTCGGCTGGAACCGGCAGTTGTGCCCGACCCAGGGGCTGAAGACGAGGCGATAGGCATGGACCGGCAGCGCCAGCAGGCGGGCCGCGATGGTCATGGCCGGGGGCCGTGAAGCCGGGCCAGCGCGGTCTCGAGGTCGTGGATCAGCTGTGTGAAGGGCAGGGTGGCCGTGGCCTCGTGGCGGCCGATCAGGACGTAGTCGCTGCCGTCGATGCCACGCTGCGGGAGCACCAGACGCGCGATCTCGCGCAGGCGGCGCTTGGCGCGATTTCGGGCCACTGCGTTGCCGACTTTCTTCGAACAGGTGAAGCCGACGCGGATCCCCTCGGGCTCACCCTCCTCGCGGACGCGCATCTGGAGGATGAAACCCGGCCTCGCGACCCTGGAGGCGCGGGCGGCGCGCAGGAAATCGGCACGATTCGCAATGGTCTGCAAACGCGCAAAAGCCGCCGGCGGCGTATCCCCGGCAGCGTTGCTGCCTGTTGCGGGGGCCTCCGGCGGAATCATGACTTCCGTACCCTTTGCAGGGACGCTCAGGCGCTCAGTTTCTTCCGGCCCTGGGCGCGGCGCGCGTTGATTACCTTGCGGCCACCCTTGGTTGCCATGCGCGCGCGGAACCCGTGGCGCCGCTTGCGCACGAGGTTCGAGGGTTGATAGGTGCGTTTCATCGCTCCGTCTCCGATTCTGGCGAGACCCGCGCGGAATCACAGGCGGCCTCATGTCATTCGAAGCCCGTCCTCTAAAGCCCCCTCGTGGCCAAGTCAAACCCCCGGCGAGCGGAAATGCCCGGTTTTGCCGAATTTTCCGCCGCGGTCCCCGAAAGCGCCCTTGTTGCGGCTCAGGTACCGCGGGGCGTTTGCCTGATAGGGATCAACGAAGCGTGATCGGGCTATCGCCGGAGCGCGCGCCGGTTCATCTAGGAAAAAGGAACCGCTCCGTTGCTTCGGAGTATGGCACAGAGCGAAGGCGATGGTCCCGATGACGCAGAACCCGAAACCGCGAGCCGCCGACGCGATGCGGCGAAACCTGCCCCTGATCCTGATCGCCATCGCCGCCGGGCTCGGTTTTCTGCTGCTGCGCGACACCCTCGACTTCGAGACCCTGCGAAATCACCGCGACGAGCTTCTAGACTACCGCGATGCGCATTACGTTTTGACTGCGCTCGCCTATGTCGCCCTCTATACAGTCATCGTCGGTCTCTCGCTGCCCGGCGCTACGGTGTCGACCCTGACCGGAGGCTTTCTCTTCGGCACGGCCATGGGCGCGTTCCTCAGCGTCGTCGGCGCGACCCTGGGCGCCACGGTCATCTTTCTGGCCGCGCGCCACGGCCCGGGCGAGCGTCTGCGCAGGCGCATGGACGCTTCGGATGGCGCCGTGCGGCGTATCAAGCGCGGGCTGGACGAGAACCAGTGGTCGATGCTTTTCTTCATCCGGCTGGCGCCTCTGGTGCCCTTCTTCGTGGCGAACCTCATCCCGGCCTTCCTGGGCGTGCCGCTGCGCCGCTTCGCGATCTCGACGTTTTTCGGCATCATACCCGGCGCATTGGTGTATGCCTCGGTCGGCGCCGGGCTTGGGGCCGTCTTCGAAAGCGGCGGGACGCCCGATCCAGGACTCATCCTCGAGCCCCGCATACTGGTGCCGCTGCTCGCGCTCGCCGCGCTGTCGCTGCTGCCGGTGCTGATCAGATCGCTCCCCGACCGCAAGGAGACCGGACAATGAAGCATCTGGATACGGATATCCTCGTCATCGGCGCGGGCTCCGCCGGGCTGTCGGTCACTGCCGGTGCGGTGCAGATGGGTGCCCGCGTCGTCCTTTTGGAAGGAAACCTGATGGGGGGCGACTGCCTGAACTACGGCTGCGTGCCCTCCAAGGCCCTGCTTGCCTCGGCCAGCGCCGCGCACGCCCAGCGGAACGCAGCGCAATACGGCATCGCCGACGCGCCGGGCCTGGCGGACTATGCAAGGGTGATGGAGCATGTGGCGGGTGTCATCGAAGGGATTGCGCCGATCGACAGCCAGGAACGCTTCGAGGGGCTTGGCGCCATCGTCATCCGCGAATACGGGCGCTTCGTCTCGCCGGACGAGGTGGTCGCGGGCGATACGACCATCAAGGCGCGCCGCATCGTCATCGCAACCGGCTCGTCTCCTCTGGTTCCCGACATCCCCGGCCTCGGGAGCGTGCCTTTCCTGACCAATGAAACGCTCTTCGATCTGCGTGAGAAGCCCGGGCATCTTCTGATCGTCGGCGGCGGTCCGATAGGGATGGAGATGGCGCAGGCCCATGTCAGGCTCGGCTGCGACGTCACGGTGATCGCCTCGGGCGGCGTGCTGGCCAACGACGATCCCGAGATGGCGCAGGTGGTGCGCAGCCAGTTGGAAGCCGAAGGCGTTCGCATCGAAGAGGGCCGTGCCGCCGGCGTATCCGGAGAGGCGGGGAAAATCGCCGTCACCACCGACGATGGCAGGCGCTTCTCTGGAACCCACCTGCTGATCGCGACCGGGCGAAAGCTGAACACAGACCGGCTTGACCTCGAAAAGGCCGGAATCCGCACATCCGGCGGCAGGATCGAGGTCGACGCCGGCCTGCGCACATCCAATCGCCGCGTCTACGCCATAGGCGATGCGGCGGGCGGGATGAAGTTCACCCATCTCGCGGGCTACCACGGCTCGGTCATCATCCGGTCCCTGCTTTTCGCGCTGCCCGCACGCGCCAGCACCGCGCACATTCCCTGGTGCACCTATACCGATCCCGAGCTTGCCCAGGTCGGGCTGACCGAAGCGCAGGCCCGCGAGAAATTCGGCGACCGGCTCGAGGTGGCGCGCTTCGATTATGCCGACAACGACCGGGCCGCAGCCGAGCGCCGCACCACCGGCAGCATCAAGGTCATGGTGGCCCGCGGTCGTCCGGTGGGGGCGACCATCGTGGGGCACGAGGCGGGTGAACAGATCTCGCTATGGGCCCTGGCCCTCGCCAACCGTCTCAAGATGAGCCAGGTCGCGGGGATGGTTGCCCCCTATCCTACCTACGGCGAGATAAACAAACGCGCCGCAGGGGCCTATTTCAGCCCGCGGTTGTTTGATAGTCCTTTGGTCAAGCGGATAACCGGCCTCGTCCAGCGCTGGGTCCCGTGACGATCAGAGAGGCCCATGCTGCATTCCCTGTCCGGACGTCTAGCCCTTCTGACCACTGTCTTCGTGATGCTGGCCGAGGTGCTCATCTTCGTGCCCTCCATCGCGCGGTTCCGCGAGGATTACCTCATGAACCGGCTGGAGCGCGCGCAGATCGCCTCGCTCGTGCTGCTGGCCGACGACATGATCGACAACGACCTTGAAGAAGAGCTGCTCGAGAACGCGGGCGTCTACAA
The DNA here is from genome assembly GCF_040801785.1 of Sulfitobacter sp. LCG007. Taxonomy (NCBI): domain Bacteria; kingdom Pseudomonadati; phylum Pseudomonadota; class Alphaproteobacteria; order Rhodobacterales; family Roseobacteraceae; species Roseobacteraceae bacterium LCG007. The sequence goes on from NZ_CP161805.1 coordinate 564,541, forward strand.
CGTGGTGCTGCGCCGGGACGACGCCCGCCAGCTGGTGCTCTCGTCCGCGCTCCCCGAACCCGTGTCCCGCAACTTCGACTTGCGCGAGGCCACGCCCCCGATCCTGATCCACGACGCGCTCGCCCAGCTTCTGCATCCGGAAAACGAGGTCATTCGCGTGCTGGGCGCCCCGGTGCGCGAGGCGGGCCAGCTGATCGAGATCACGATGGAAACCGCCCCTATGCGTGCGGCCATGATCGACTACGGCCTGCGCATCCTCGTGCTGTCGGCCGTCATCTCCGTCTTCACCGCGCTGCTTCTGTTCCTCGCAATGCGCGCCTTCCTCCTCAAGCCGATCAAGCGGGTCGTCGAGCACATGCGCAATTATGCCGAGGCGCCCGAGGACGCGCGCCGCATCATCGTCCCCGCCGCGGGGGTGAACGAATTGCGGGACGCCGAGGAGGCGCTCAAGACCATGCAGACCGACCTGACGCAGGCCCTGCGGCAGAAGGAACGTCTTGCCCAGCTCGGCAGCGCGGTCAGCAAGATCAGCCACGACCTGCGCAATATCCTGACCACATCGCAGCTCTTTGCCGATCGACTCGAGGCATCCGAAGACCCCGCCGTCAAGCGCATGGCCCCCAAGCTCGTCGGTTCGATAACCCGTGCGGTGCATCTCTGCGAGAGTACGCTGGCCTTCGGAAAGGCAGAGGAGCCGGGCCCGACGCTTTCCGAGGTCCGGCTCGACGACATCATTCAGGACGTCGTGGCCGGGGAACGCATTGCCGCGGGACAATCCGATATTTCCTTCGAAAGCGAAGTCCCGAAAGGATTCAGCCTGCGTGCCGATGCCGAACAGATCTACCGGGTGATGTCCAACCTCGTGCGCAACGCCCGTCAGGCCATCGTCGCGAGCGGGGCCGCGGGGAAGGTCCGGGTCCGCGCCTTCGAGGACGATGAGGCTTGGCACATAGAGGTAAGCGACAACGGGCCGGGCCTTCCCGTCCGGGCCCGGACGCATCTCTTCACCGCCTTTCAGGGCGGCAGCAGCAAGGGCGGCACCGGGCTCGGTCTCGCGATTTCGGCCGAACTGATCCGCGGCCATGGCGGCACGCTGGTACTGAGCGAGACGAGCCCGGACGGCACGACCTTTCTCATCACCCTTCCGAAGGGCCAGGGCGCGCGCCGGACGGCCGCCCAGTAGAGATCGGTCCGCGCCAATCCTGCCCGGTCGCGGAAAGAAGGCAGAATGGGCTTGCATATGCCGCTGGGCCCGACTACATCCGCCCGCAGTGGACCGATAGCTCAGCTGGATAGAGTACTTGACTACGAATCAAGGGGTCGGGGGTTCGAATCCTCCTCGGTCCGCCACTTAGCCCCTGTCATGTGTCAGACCACAGCGACTTTCCTGTAAGGTCGTTGACCCATATCGCATGCGCAAAGGAAGAGCTGCCGCAAGCGGCCATTCATAAAGATTAAGAATAACGGCCGATTTTCGCGATATCTAGTTAATGCAGACTTACCAATTTTTCCGAATGATAAAAAAATTGAAACTACCAATATGGCGTCAATCTATAGCTCTCCACTCAAATCGAGCTGGTCAAAGTCGAATTCTCTGCCACGCTTAGCTGCGATCAATAGTAGATCCGAAATCGCCTCCTCACTTTCTTTGATGACGTGAAAATAGTTTCCTTCAGAAACATCCTCACCGTGCACGGCTAGGCTGCGAACCCTGTATAACTTCTTTATTAGTGATCGGTATCGGACGCGTTCATCATGGCTTTTGCCAAGAATTATTGCCGCCCGCGTTGCGATCTTATGTGTCATTTCAGTGTTGCCGTCACTGAGAAGTGATTCAAGGGCAATGCTGTATTCAATTGCCTTATTTGCACTAGTATATTTACGTCGAGCGAGCCCAACACGCGACAAAGCCACGCGCATTTTTCCTTTAAATTTCGGCTCCATTGCAGGAAACAGTTCGATTTTTGGGATATCATCGGGTTGAAGCACTCGCCCTGAAGAAACGGGCGCTTCTTGCGGAAACCCACAGGTGCCCCAACCAACCTCGGCAGCCTGCAGTTCCGGGTCCAAAAATTCAGTCCATCTGAGGGTGAGCGCGGGGGCCAGCCCTTTGTTCAAAATACACCCGAGAAGGACCTCTTCTATCTCAGAAACTATTTCATGATTTACAGGGTGCTCCGGTTGTTTTTCAGTTTTTTGGTGTCTAATGTCCCTACAAGCCAGTGCATTGAAGTGGGTGCCGAGCACGTTCTGAAATGGATTCGGCTTCGAAAGTGATCGGTAGAAATCCGCCTGAGGGCTATTGCCCACTTCATCATAAGCTACAATCGATATTCCATTCGAGAAATTCAATCGTTCTTTGACGCTTAATCCAGACACGAGGCCGACGTGCCTTATCTGCGCAGAATCTGTATTTACTACGCCCCGATACCACTCAATTGCCCTTCTGGGGCCTCGCGTAACAGCACAGGCAGCGAGTGATATGGCCCCAGTGTAAGGTTGAATATGCAGTTGCCCTACATCAAAAAACATTTGCCCCTCGTATGACAGGTCATGATGCGGTGATAGACATTTAATTATTTCTTCGATCAGCTCTGAATGAGATCGAGCTACATTGGTTGCATCAGCAAATCCGTTGTAAGATATGAATGAAGTGCTTGTAGGAAGCCGCTCTAGGATCTCATGCAAATCGTCGTCAGTGGTGTGCATCTGCATACTCCGCTGCCTTTTGAAGCTATCCTGCGCCTGCGCCAGTAAATCCACCACTAGATCTAGGCAGTCAACAGATTAGCGGGAGAAAACCGATATTCATTTGGGCATATGCTCACTAATGAAATCTCAATTTTCAGTCAGCAGAAACTTAGGTCCCCATTGTGAGCCTTCGCCTGTCCCGCGTCCAAGGTCCGGTCTGGGTCGGAAATGCTCGCCGGTTGGGTCGGGATTGCTTGCCGCGGCAAGCTTTCACAACCCGGAAAACCGTAGCTTCGAGTCGCTTTCGCTCGACGTTCGACAGCCCAAAGACACGCATAAAACAGAAAACAAAAATGCGTTATTGTGTATGCGACGAGGCTTCCCCACATGTTCCTCGCACTCGCAAGGGTGGTGCGCGTCGAAGAGCCGTGTTGGCGTGCCAAGGATATGCACCATGTGCGGTCAATCGCCGGCGGGGCGAGGCCGGGACAGATAGATTTCGGTCGGCCGGCGCGTTTCACGGTTTGAAGTACGCGCGATGAGTATCTCTGAAATCTTCTGGCTGACGGATATGCAGACGGCACATCCTGAGCCCTTTTTCCCAAATGAGCGACGCACTCCTCAGCGAAACCCGGTTTGTCAGTCTCGGCAACGCTCGCGATGCCACCGCGAGGTGGGTTTGCCGATTACAACGCGTGCCGGGCGCATTCCGCACTCGGCCAAATGCCCCGGTCGCCCATGCCGCCGACCTCACGGTCACGGACGACCCGCTCCGCGCACCTGAAACGCGGCGCGGCTCGCCCATGGCGCCACCGGCGCGCATGCGCCAGACTGGGCGCCGGGCCCAGGTTTCGGGTGCTTGAAGATCGGAGGGCACAGCAAGCGTCTGGCCGAAGCGGAGCGCGCGGAGAAGCCAGGGTCGGGCGCGACGTTTGTCATGCGTATGGACATGTCCGGGCGCCTCGCCCGGCGGTCAGGCTTCGAGATCAGCTGACGATTGCGTCGTAGGCGGCGACGGCGCTCGCAGCCGCCTTTGCCACGTCTGCGATCGTAGATCCCGGCTTGAACAGCGACGACCCCAGTCCGAAGCCCGACACCCCGACGTCGTGCCAATCGGAGAAGTCGCGCGGTTCCACGCCTCCGACCGTGTAGAGAGGGACCGCCGGGGGCAGGACAGCCATGACTGCCCTGACACCCGAAAGCCCGATCTGTGACGCCGGGAACAGCTTGAGGCCAGTCGCTCCGGCGCGCAGCGCGGCGAAGCATTCGGTCGGCGTGAAGACACCCGGCCAAGACTGCATCCCGGCCTTCACCGTTGCCGTGATGACGTCCGGATTGCAGTTGGGCGAAACGACAAGTTCCGCGCCAAGACGGGCAAGGCGGTCCACCTCGGCGACATCGAGGACGGTGCCCGCCCCGATCAGCGCCCGGTTACCGCAGGCCCCGATCATCCGTGCTATGCTGTCGAACGGCTCCGGCGAATTCAGCGGAACCTCGATCCGGGTTATCCCGGCCTCGATCAGCGTTTCGGCGATGTCCGGGGCCTCGGCGGGGGTCACACCCCGCAGGATGGCGATCAGATTGCGGCTCATACGGTCTGGCCTTTCAGGGCATGGTGGGCTGCGCTCAGTCCGCGCAGGGTGGCATCCTGAGCATCGATCCGGGTCGCGGTCAGTCCGGCGGCTCTCAGAACCCGGAGGTAACTGTCCGAGACGGCCTTTTCCCCGATCACGGCGATGGGATGATCCGCCAGCACGGCGCGCATCGCCCCGATCTCGGCCCCGATCAGCAGTCCGGAGAGGCGCGCCTTGCCTTGGTCCGGACCGGTCCCGGCCAAAAGCGCACCGGCACGGATGCCGAACAGCAAAGTGGACAGAGTTTCGGGCCGAACCAGGCTTTCGCGCGCGGCGGCCTCAAAGACGTCGCGATCAAGCGCATCCGCACCGACGGAATGGCGCAAGACGGAATTTTCGGACAAGAGCGCGAAAAGCTCGCCGGTCATGCAGGTGGTGAACGATTGGACCTTGCCGCGCGTGACGCGAGCCCACTTGCTGTGCGTGCCGGGCAGACAGACGATGCCGTTGAAACCGTGGTCGGTGGCAAGCAATCCCGCAATCTGCGTTTCCTCGCCACGCATGACATCGGGCGGCGCCGACTGCTGAAGCCCTGGCAGGATGTGAACCACGAGGTCCGATCCCCCTGCGGGGGCGATCAGTGCCTTCGAGGCGCAGACGGGGGCGGTCGGCACTGTCAGATACGCGGCCTCGCCCCAGCCCTGGCGCGCCCCGACCATCCCGCAAGCGACGACCTGCAAGAGCGTTTCGCGCGGCTGGGCCATTGCGGGTGCAAGCAGGTCCCGCAGGACGGGCTCGAACGCGCCCGCTGTCAGCCTGGCCGCGCCGCGCGGGTCGCTGATGCGGTCGATGACCGTATCCCCGGCGCTCATCAGCCAGAGGCGCAGGTTCGTCGAGCCCCAGTCTGCGGCGACCCAGGCGGTGGAGCCGATGTCAGATCGCGTCATGCTTGTCGGGCTTCCGGCTTGAACTGTGTGGATGCACCGAGAGGGTCATTCCGATCCGGAACTCTTGTCGAGGGCCCAGGGCCGTCAGGCCAGATGGCCCGGTGTGCGTTTCGCCGCTGACATGCGACTGCGGCTCAAGGGCAAAGCGGTCCAGGGCAGGGTCGGCGTAGAACATCAGGACCGTCGCGTCGCTTGAGGTGAGGGCCAGATCGTAACCTAGCGCGGGTTGGCCGATGTGCGCGATTCCCGTCCAGCCGGAATAGCATTCATTGCGCCAACCCTCTGGCAGAATGCCCTTCGGCGCATGATCTGCGGCGTCCGGCAGGCGGGTGTGCCCGATTGGAAGGTGATCGGGTCCTTCTGGCCAGAGCGTGCTGGCCTCGAAGCGAAGCGTGGTGTCGCGATGCCTCGGAAAGTAGGGATGAAACCCGAGCCCGACGGGAACCGAGTCGATGCCGTCGTTCACGGCCCGTAGTCTCAGGGTCAGGCCGGTTTCCGAAAGCTGCATCTCGTAGCAAAGGCTCAGGTCGTAGCCGTGATCGAGCAAGCGCAGGGTCAGCTGACATTGATCCGGCGCAGCCTGCGCGATGCGCCAGGAACGTTGCCAGGCCCAACCATGCAGGCAGAGCGGGTCGTCGTGGGTGTTTGGCGAAAGATCGGCAGCGCGTCCTGCGATGTTCAGGCGATTGTCGCGCACCCGATTGGCGAAGGGCGCCATCGGAAACAACGCAGATTGCCCGCTGTCCTGCGGGTCCGGGCAGGGTGCTGCCAGGACGGGCCGCCGACCGGAGGCGCTCATGAGGTCCAGCGAGCGAATTGACGCGCCCCGATCCGGATCCACGGACAGGTGGAGCCCGCCGGCGCGCATCTCAATCATGGCGAACAAGGGGGAGGGCGGTCACGCGTTGTCTCCCGGCCTTGCCGTTTCAATGGTGGCAATGCGATTCAGTTCGCTCGCTGCGAGCGCAACCAGCCCGGTCATCAATTCGTGCGCACTGGCGGCGTCGCGCATCCGGATCGCCTCGAGTACGGCGCCATGCGTTTCCAGCGAGGCCTCCAGGTTCTGCGAGGCGCGCGTGGTCAGGCGGAAGCTCATGCGCAGGGCCGATCCGATCACGGCACCGAAATTTGCGAAGATCTCGTTCTTTGACGCCATGAGGATGGACAGGTGAAAATCCTCGTCGGCCTCGACGGTGCCCTCGATGTCGCCTCGCACACCGGCGCACATGCGGTCATAGGCGGCCTGGATACGCCCGAGGTCAGTCCCGTCAGCCCGCAACGCGGCCATTTCGGCGGCAGCGGGTTCAATGACCTGCCGCGCTTCGGTCAGCGAACGGATGAAGGTGGCATCCGGGGGCAGGCGTTCGCGCCAGGCAATGATGTCGCTGTCGAGATGGTTCCACTGCTCAGACGGCAAGACGACGGTTCCGATGCGCGGACGGCTTTCGATCAGGCCCTTGCCGGCCAGCATCCGCACGCTCTCGCGCAGGGCCGTTCGGCTGACCTCCATCTCTTCGCTCAGCTCTATCTCTGTCGGCAAACGGCTGCCGGGCGAGATCTCGCCCGACAGGATTTTCCGGGCCAGCGTGCTGGTCACCATTTCACGCTGACGCGGGGATATGCTCCGCAGCGGTTTCGTCTTGTTGGTCGCCATTCGTCCTCAACTCTTGTTGAGACGGTATTCCGCGAGGAAGACCGCTAGGATCAGAAGCGTCCCCTTGGCAAGCATCTGATAGAAAGTAGGGACTGCCGTCAGGATCATGCCGTTGTTCAGCACCCCGATGATCGCCACGCCCAGCAGTGCGCCGACCACCGTGCCACGGCCGCCCTGCATCGCGCAACCGCCGAGGAAGGCGGCAGTGATCGCCTCGAGTTCCAGTCCGTCCGATCCCGAGATGGGCTGCCCTGAACCGGTCCGCGCCGCCAGCAGGATGCCGCCCACGCCGGCCATGATGCCTGACACGATGTAGATGGCCACCCGGTAGCGGAGGATGTTCAGCCCCGACAGCCGCGCCACAATGGGGTTGCCGCCGATGGCATAGTAGTTCCGGCCGACGATGCTCTTGTGCATGAAGACGAAAAAGCCGAGCGCCACCGCGATAAGTATCCAGAGCGGCGCGGGCAGGCCGAGGATGCGGCCCGTGCCGATCCAGCGGAACGAGTCGTTGAAGATCGAGATCGACTGCCCATTCGACAGGATGAAGGCGATACCGCGGAAGATCGCCATGGTCCCCAGGGTCACGATCACCGCATTGATCCGCCCGTAGGTGATCAGCAGCCCGTTCATCAACCCGGCAAGCCCGCCCACGACGATGCCCGCCAGCAGGCCCGCGCCCGCCAGGTCGGTGGCCTGGATCGTCATGGCCGTGGCCACGGTCGTCAGCCCCACGATCGAGCCGACCGAGATGTCGAGCCCGCCCGAAACGATCACGCCGGTCTGCGAGATCGCCAGCACGCCCAGGATCGCCACGCCCATGCCGATGTTGAGCAGGTTGCGCGTCGAGAAGAAGACGTCTCCGCGCAGCACGCCGAAGATGACGAGCAGCCCCACCAGCGCCACCAGCAGGCTGATGTTGTGAATTCCGATACGTTCTGTGACACGGTGCATGCTGAACCCTCCGCGCCCTGCGTCTGCGGTCTGATCGGTCATTGACCTGCTCCTTCAAGTTGCGCCGGGGCCTCTGCCGGCCCGTGCGGGATGGCCGCGGCCATCACGGCTTCTTCGCTGGCCTCGTTGCGGTCGAACTCGGCGCGGATCCGGCCCTGGGCCATGACCAGCACCCGGTCGGAGAGCCCGAGCAGCTCGGGCAGCTCGGACGAGATGACGATGACGCCCAGCCCCTGCGTGTCGGTGAGCGTGCGGATCAGGTCGTAGATCTCGGACCGCGCGCCCACGTCGATGCCGCGCGTGGGCTCGTCGAGGATCAGCACCTTGAGGTCCGAGGCAAGCCACCGCGTCAGCACCACCTTCTGCTGGTTTCCGCCCGAGAGCGACGTGATCGGCGCGTCCAGCGACGACGCCTTGAGCCGCATCTGCGTGGAGATGCCCGAGATCAGCTCGAGCGCCTTGGACCGGCTGAAGAAACCGCCGGTCGACACCTTCTGCGGTACACAGAGTACCGCGTTTTCGAGGATCGTCTGCATCAGCAGCAGCGCCTCTTCCTTGCGATCCTCCGGGGCGAACCCGATGCCGGCCGCAATGGCGGCGGCAGTGTCCCCCGAGGGCAGTTCGACCCCGCCGATCAGCACTCGCCCGCCGCTGCGGCGGTGGAATCCGAAGACGCCCTTGGCCAGTTCCGAACGCCCCGCGCCGATCAGCCCGCCGATGCCAAGCACCTCGCCCGCCCGCAGGCTGAGCGAAACGTCGGTGACATGCTCGGTCGTCATGTTTTCGACCTCGAGCACCACCTCGCCGGTGGCGATCGCGCGGTCAGGGAACATGTCAGACAGCGGCCGGCCGACCATCAGGCGGGTGATCTTCTCTTCGGTGATCCCCTCGGCAGGGAGGTAGTCCACCAGTTCGCCGTCGCGCAGCACCGCCACGCGGTCGGCCAGTTCGGTGATCTCGGCCAGCCGGTGCGAGATGTATATGACCGCCACGCCCTCGGCGCGCAGCCTGCGGATGATGCCGAACAGCCGCCCCGTCTCCTCGTTGGTCAGCGAAGAGGTCGGCTCGTCGAAGGCGATCAAGCGCCCGCCCGCCTGAACTGCGCGCATGATCTCGATCATCTGCCGCTGCGCCGGGCCCAGCCCCGCACAATGCTGTCGCGGCCGCAGCTCGCCCGCCATGCCGAAGGTCTCGAGAAGCGCGGCGGTGTCGGCGTAAAGCATCGACCAGTCAAGGAAGACCCGCCCCCTGCGCGGCAGGTCGCCGGTAAAGATGTTCTCGGCCACGGTGAGGTCGGGCACGATCTCGGGCTCCTGGTGGATCACCCGAATGCCTGCCGCATGCGCCTCGCGCGGCTGCGCGAAACGCACCTCGCGGCCCTCGATCTCGATGCGGCCCCGCGTCGGGGGAAAGACTCCCTCGAGCAGCCGCATCATCGTGGACTTGCCCGCGCCGTTCTCGCCCACGAGGGCCAGAACCTCGCCGCCGTGCACGTCCATCGTGATGTCAGTGAGTGCGCGCACCGGGCCGAAATGCCGCGTCAGCCCCGTGGTGCGCAGGAATGGTGTCGTCATGCCGAGCTCTCCTCCCTCGCGTCCGGTTCGCATGAGACGGGCGGCGCTGACCGCCGCCCGCCGTCCAGGCCTAGTTGCAGAGCCGGGCCGAGTAGTCGCCGAAGTTCTCCAGCGTGATGAACTCGGGGTCGGAATAGGTCGCGTCCGGCAGCGCCTTGCCGTCCTTGATCGCCGCGAGGAGCAGCTCGACCGCGTCGCGGCCGTGGTTGGCCGAGTTGAGCCACATCGTCCCCTTGAAGGCAGACTCGCTTCCGTTGCCGAAGGCGTCGCAGGCGCGGCTTCCGTCGATCCCGATGCCGATGCCCGCGTCCGCCGGGTAGCCCGAGTTTTCCATCGCCCGCGCCGCGCCCAGCACGCCATCGTCGTTGCAGGCGTAGAAGATCCAGTGATCGTACTGCGGGTTCGCCGTCAGCGTCGTGGTCATGACGTCGATGGAGTTCACCATCGTGTTGTCATAGGCGGCACGCACGATCTGGTCCTCGGTCAGGTCCGTGTTCTCGAGCAGCGCCTTTTCCGCGCCGCCATTGCGTTGCAGGCAGGTGTCGGCCTTCCGGTCCTCGATCGACACAATGCCGACGGATGACTTGTCCCAGCCCGAAGCCTTGTAGAAGTTGGCCAGTTCCTTGCCGACATTCTCACCGATGGCGAAAGCGTTCAGGCCGACATACGGCACGGGATCGCCGCTTTCGGTCTGGATGTCGTCATCTACCGCGATGAGCGGCACACCGGCCGCGGCGGCGCGAGCGGCGACGACCGGCCCAAGCGCGCGGTCGGGCACCACGATCGCGATGCCGTCCACACCGTCGCCGATCATGGTATCGAGCGTGGTGATCGTCAGGTCGGCGTTGAACTGGACGTCCTGGCTGATGAATTCGGCGCCGCCCTCGCGCGCCGCCTCGGCCGCGCCCTCGACCTCGGCCACGAACCACGGGTGATCGCCCATCTTGTTGATGTAGCCGATCTTGAGATCCTCGGCCTGGACCGAGAGCGGCAGCACCAGGGCCGCGCCGATTGACGAGAGTGTCAGGGTTTTCATGGTTTCTCCTCCCATTGGGTTGATGAAGTCAGTCGTGAAAAAGTGCCGATCGTCCCCCGTCGATCGTGATCGTCTCTGCATTGATGAAGGTTGCCTCGTCGGAGGCCAGGAAGACGGCTGTCATGGCCACCTCCTCGGGGCGCCCGATCCGTCCGGGCGGATGCAGTCGTTCGGCCTTGCGGCGTTCGGCGGCTGGGTCGTCGAACGTGTCCCAGTAGGCCTGGGCGATATCGGTATCCACATAGCCCGGCGCGATGGCGTTCACCCGGATACCGTCGGCGGCGTATTCGATGCCGAGCGAGCGCGTCAGGCCGATCAGACCATGCTTGGCCACGGGATAGGGAAAGGTGTGCGGTATGATCTTGAAACCGTGCGTGCTAGCGATGTTGACGATGGCCCCGGCGCCGCGGGCGCGCATGTCTGGCAGCACGGCTTCGGTCATGGCCCAGCAGGCTTCGAGGTCGAGCGCCATGCAGCGGGCCCATTCCGACCGTGGCATCTCGTGCGGGCGGTAGAACACGTTGGCACCCGCGTTGTTGACGAGGATGTCGATCCGGCCAAAACGGTCGAGGGTCTTGCGGATCGTCGCGTCGATATCCGCCTGATCGGTTACGTCGCATCGGCAGAACAGCCCGTCGGTCGCGCTGGCCACCGCGGTTCCGGTAGCCTCGTCGATCTCGGCGATCACCACCTGTGCACCCTCCGCTGCAAAGGCGCGGGCGATGGCCGCGCCGATGCCCCGGCCGGCGCCGGTGACGATCGCGACCTTGTCCTGAAGCCGTCCCGCCATCACCAGTCCACCACCGTGCCGTCGGGCATCACCGCATTGCGGGTGTGCAGCACCTCCTGCTCGAAGGGATGGCGGGCGATCTCGGCCTCGTTGACCTCGAGCCCGAGGCCCGGCTTGTCAGGCAGATCCCAGCGACCGGGTTGGCGGTCGATGGGCCAGTGCACGACGTCGTCGTACCAGGGCACTGCGCCAACCATTTCTTCCTGGATGATGTGGTTGGGCGTCGACACGCCGAAGTGCAGCGCCGCGATCCCGGCGATGGGCCCCAGCGGGTTGTGCGGCGCGACGCCGATCCCCGCCGTTTCGCAGGCCGCCGCGATCTTCTTGGCCTCGGCCAGACCTCCCACGTGCACGATATCGGGCTGCGCGATGTGAAAGGCCCGCCGCCGGATCGCATCATCGAAGGCGCCCCGGCCGATCAGCCGCTCGCCCGCCGCGATGCTGATCCGCGAGGTGCGGGTAAGCTCGGCGCAGTTCTCGATCTGCTCGGGGGGCACCGGTTCCTCGGCAAAGAGCGGCCGGGCCGGCTCGAGCGCGCGCAGGAAGTCCCGTGCCAGCGCCAGCGAAGCCGGGCGACCGTGGAAATCGACCATGATGTCCACATCGGGACCTACCGCCTGCCGCAGCGACTCCATCGCGATGCCGACGCTGTCGATGGCGCGGTTGGGCGCGATGTAATGGGCATAGGGGATCGAGACGACCTTCACCGCGTCATAGCCCATGTCGACCACCTGCCGGCCGCGCTCGGCCAGCTCCTCGGCGCCGTTGGTCTCGTATACCGAGCTCATGTTGCCCATGCCGAGGTGCGTGTAGGTGCGCAGGTGGTCACGGCACTTGCCGCCCAGCAAACGCCAGACCGGCGTATCGAGCGACTTGCCGAGGATGTCCCACAGCGCGATCTCGATGCCGCTGATCGCCGACATGCCGATCACGCCCATCCGCCAGAAACCGTGGCGGGTCATCACCTGGAAGCAGTTTTCGATATCGCGCGGGTCCATCCCGACGAGCAGCGGCTCGAGGTCCGCGATCGCCCCGATGACCGAGCGCGTCTTCCATTCAAGCGTCGCCTCGCCCCAGCCGATGAGGCCGGGAACGTCGGTCTCGACCCGGACAAACACCCAGTTTCGCATCTGGGCGTTGCACACAACGGCGCTGATCCCGGTGATTAGCACGACGATTCCTCCCCTTTTGTAGTATTATTAGGTTGCGAGAAAGATGCCTGTCAACAGCGATGTCAGCACGTCACGCCGCCGATGAATGTCTTCCCGTACGGGGGCGTCCCCGGTCCCGCCGGCCGTCGCGCGCCCCTCGTGCGGCCCGCAGAAGCAAGGCCGTGTTCCAGGGATTCATGGGACGTGAAATGCCATCATGCCGGACGAGCTCATGATGCCATCAGGCCTTTTGAAAGAGCGATTGCCCCGTGCCGCCCGCAAACGCGGGTGAGCAGATCGGGTCCAGCAGTGTTCGTCCCTTTGGTTGGTGGCTCCGCGGCCTCAATTCCTTGAAGTCACGCCAGAAGTTGAACGCGCGCGGCGAATTGCAGGACGGTCCGCGCGGCGACACCGCGGGCGAGGCGAAGATAGCGACCGCAACGGGTACTGCGCGCGGGTCACACGTGTGTCAATCGGCGGCCAACTTTGACCCCGTATCGGCGTCCAAAATTGACCCCTCATGGGACACGGGCGGCTGGCCCGAGGCGGCGTAGCTTCCACGCGGCGCAGCCGGATCGGGCCAGCGATGATCCGGGTTTCAGGCTCGTGTCTTGAAGCGCCAACTCTCGTTGCCGGTCTCGACGATGTCGCAGTGGTGGGTGAGCCGGTCGAGGAGTGCGGTGGTCATCTTGGCATCGCCGAAGACGCTCGGCCATTCGCCGAAGTCGAGGTTCGTGGTGACGATCACCGACGTGCGCTCGTAGAGGCGGCTGATCAGGTGGAAGAGCAACTGCCCGCCGGTCTGAGCGAACGGTAGGTATCCGAGTTCATCGAGGATGACGAAGTCGAGCCGGCACAGGATGTCCGCGGTGCGGCCCTGGCGGTCGGCGCGGGCCTCGGCGTCGAGCTTGTTGACGAGATCGACGACATTGAAGAACCGCCCCCGTTTACCGCTGCGGATACAGGCGCGCGCGATGCCGACGGCGAGATGCGACTTTCCCGTCCCGGTCCCACCGATCAGCACGACGTTGCGTTGCTGCTCGAGGAAGTCTCCGCCCGCCAGGTCGCGGACCAGCGTCTCGTTGACCGGCGTCTCCTCGAAGTCGAACTCGTCGATTTCCTTAGCCAGCGGCAGCTTGGCGATGGTCATCTGGTATTTGATCGAGCGCGCCTGCTTCTCGCTGATCTCGGCCTTCAGAAGGTCGCCGACGATTTTCTGCGGCTCGTGCTGCCGCTTCACGGCGGTGGCGATGATCTCGTCATACGCCGCCTTCATTCCGTAGAGCTTGAGCTGGCCCATCACGTCCAGCACCTGCGATCTTTCCATGGTCCGGTCTCCTGAGGCTGTCATAGCGTCTGCAATCGGCGACCGGCTCGCAGCTCAGGCGCAGTGCGTCCGGTGTCGCGATGGTCAGGGGCGGCGCCGGCTCGCGGCGGCGGGCGAGGATGTTCAGGACGACGGCAGACGAATGGACGCCCTCGCTCAGAGCCTCGGCGCAGGCCGCGTCCACCGCGTCCAGGCCGTCGGTCAGGATCGCGCTCAGGATCTCGACCATCTGGCGGTCGCCGTTCGGCACGCGGCCGAGCTTGCGCTGCACGCGCCGCATCGCCGCCGGCAATTCCCAGTCCTTGAACGGCGCGCCGTTCCGCAGCGCGCCCGGCTTTCGGGCGAGTACAGGCACGTAATGCAGCGGATCGAAGATGTCCTTGCCGCGACCGAAGGCGCGGGCGTGCTCGCCGACAATCTTGCCATCCTGCCAGATCTCGATCCGTTCGGCATAGGCACGGACCTCGACAGCCCGGCCGACCGCGCGGGCGTCGACCGAGTATCGGTTGTTATCGAACCGCACGAGGCAAGTCTTCGACACGGAGGCAGGCACCGCGTGGAAGCCGTCGAACCGCCCGGCATAGGGCACGAGGCACGGTCGCTCTTCCTCGAACACCTCCCAGGTCGTCCGGTCGCGCATCTCCGGATGGGGGTGCGACTTCGCCCAGGCGACGCAGCGGTCCTCGAGCCAGGCATTGAGCTCGGCGTAGCTCTTGAACCGCGGCCGCGGCACGAAGAACCGCCGGCGCACCACGCCGACCTGGTTCTCGACCTGGCCCTTCTCCCAGCCGGAAGCAGGCGTGCAAGCGACCGGATCGACGAGGTAATGCCCGCACATCTGCTGGAAGCGGCGATTGTAAGCCCGATCCCGGCCGACGAAGATCGTGTCCACGGCGGTCTTCATGTTGTCGTAGATACCGCGCGCGCAGGCGCCGCCGAAGAAGGCGAAGGCCTTGTCGTGCGCGTCGAAGACCATCTCCTGGCTCTCGCGCGGATAGGCCCGCACGAACAGCATCCGACTGTAGCAGAGCCGGACATGCGCGACCTTCACCGTCGTGGTCACCCCGTCGATCAGGACGACCTCATGGCTCCAGTCGAACTGGTAGGCTTCGCCGGGATCGAAGCTCAAGGGCACGTAGGCGGCAGCCGAGGCTTCCCGTTCGGTCTTCGTCCACGACGAGGCATAGCGCCGGACGGCATCATAGCCGCCTTCGTAGCCGAGCGCCTGAAGCTCCTCGAAGATCCGGATGCGCGTGAGCCGGTCCCGCTTCGGTTTGCGGGCGTTCTCGGCCAGCATCCGGTCGAGCTCGTCCTTCCAGGGCCCTATCTTGGGCTGCGGCTGGACGCTGCGCTCGTAGCTGAACTCCGTTGCTCCGGACCGGATCACCCTGCGCACCGTGTTCCGCGATACGCGCAGCTCCCGGCAGATCTGCTTGATCGGCTTCTTGTCTTGGAAATACGCCCGACGGATCTTCGCGATTGTCTCCACGACCAACATCCCGCACCTGCTCCCGGTTGCTCCAGGAGCATCATGGCCACCGATGTAAGGGGGTCATTTTTGGACGCCGATCACCCCGCTACGGGGTCATTTTTCCACGCCGGGTCACACACGTGCTTCCGTCGGTTGCCAGTCACTCTGCTGCCTCCGGATTCGAGGGTCGAAGGGCCACCGACAGCCGCAATCGCGCGGGCTGGCTGTCTTAGGTGGAGTGAAGTTCAGGGTTCATCCCGCCCTTGCTTCGACGGAAGAAGCGACCGGCCCGCTTATGGTGACGGCCGAACCGGCCGCCGTTCGATGTGGCTTCAGGCAGGCGGCGTCCACTTCCCGACAGCCGAGACGACGCTTCGATGAGAGGGTGTCACAACAGCCGCCCTCTCACCATGTTCCGCCGCCAACCCCATCGTGGGGATCAGCCGAATTTCAGGATGTTCGCGCTGCGCGCGCCTGGTCCGCCTTGCGTGCCCTTTTTCCGCAGTTGGTCCAAAGCGCGCCCGAGGACCTTGCCGGGCGTGTTGACGTCGGCCGGGCTCGGGCAGAACGGGTCGCCGCTGGTGAACCGGATATCCGAATTCCGGCCCATCACCGTCTTCTTGCTTGGAGGCTCGAAGTATTCCCAGAAAGCGCCTTCGAGTTCCTCGGCGGATGCGAACCACGCGGGGCTCGTGACGACAATAAATGTCCCCTCGCCGGCGTGAGTCATCAGACCGTGGTTCTGCCCGAAAGCGTCGTTGATGGCTTCCGCGGTGCGTCGCAGGAGATTGCGCTGGCTTGCCGCGGACTGGTTTTCCGTCGAGTCGGTCAGGCTGACAGCGACGATCTGACAGTTCCGGAATGCTGCTTTGGACAGGCTGCACAGATAGTTTTCGAGCTGTTTCATCTCGACGAGGTTGTCCACGCCCTCGATCCGGCCACCCTTCATCGCGTCGGTAGGTCCCACCGCGCCTGTACGTGCGGGATCGGCTGCGACATCCGCAACCAGCGCCCCGCCTTCCTGTCTGACTTCCGAGACCTTCAGGGCCTCGTCCAGTTTCCGCGCAAGTACGGAAATCTCGAACGGCTTCTTTACGTAATCCGTTGCGCCGGCACTGTAGGCCCTGTCGAGAGACGACTTCTCGCGCATTGCGGTCAGCATGATGACCGGAACGTCATCATAAACCGGCAGATCGCGGATCCGGCTGCAAAGCTCGACGCCATCCATCTCGGGCATGCAGATATCGAAGAGGAAACAGTCGAATTCGCGTTTCGTGCCGTGACCGAGCAACTTCAGCGCCTCCTCACCCGATCCCGCCGTCACGACATTCGTATGACCCGCCTTGGACGTGATCATGGGGATGAGGTCGCGAATGAACGGGTCGTCGTCGACGGCCAGGATCCTCAGCTCGTCCGATCGCACGTCCGAAATCGGGCTACTGTCGGCAAGGTTGATCACCTCGGCTGCAGAGCGCGGCTTGTCCGCGACGGTCTTGCGGTGAGCGAGATATTCCCTGCGCATCGTGTCCGCGACGGCTGTCAGGACGGTTACGCCCGACCCGACGCCGCTGTAGATCAGCAATGAGATGAGGAACGAGTGGCCGGCAATAAGTCCTCCAGCAAAAGCCAGAAGGCCCGAGATGGTGCCCAACCCAACATACGCCAACATTTAACAATGCTCCTTTTAAAGCACACAGCAACTTTGTTGCCGCCGATTGTCAGCTACCCCACCAGTCGAATTATCTAGCCGGTGATGCCGTCGGTGCAAGCGCGGATTGAAGAATCCGAGCGATTATTTGCAGAAGAACTACAGCTGCCTTTATTCGGCCTTATTCGCATTATTTCCGCCACATTTGCGCCGCAATTACCAAGCTGGGAAATCGGCGCTTTGCCCGCGCCAATGCCTTGCCAACAGCGGCATTCTGCATTCGTGAAGATTGGCGGAGATCATCTGATGCCAGAATTCGGACAAGAACCGGTTGCTTCCATCCGGGAAATAATGAGGGCTTTAGAAATGGATTGATCCCGGATCGCAAGGCGGTGGATCGGACGTTGCAGCGATCTCCTTCACTGGCGGCGGCGAATCTGTCCGTATCGGTCATATTTTTCCGCGCGCTTGCGGTCTGCGAGTGGCACACCAGCGCGGCGATTCGCGGTTCGGACGTGACTTCGGGTGGCGGATGGCCTGTGCGGGCAATCAAGGGTAAAGGCGTCGTGTCGGCCGCGTAAGCGCCACCCGCGTCCGCAATCTGTTGTTCATTTCTCTTCCCTCGCCTCCGAGAAAAACTTTCGATCCCGCGGCGCATCATCCGAGTGCGCATCCGGAATGTTCTGTCGAACGCGGGGCAAGCGTCCGCGCAACTTATCAGATTGCAGGAGCGCTACTATAAACCTCGGGTTGCGGGCATCGATTGGAAGATTACAAGCTGATCGTAAAAAATCTATTCCATCACGCTTTATGTGAACCATTCTTCGTGAAGACAGACCTCGAAGTTTCCGTGGGGGCGTCAATTGCAGCCCGCACTGTGAATGCCCCTTCGTCGACGCTTCCGTGGATGAGTATTCTCCACTATCGGACTGCAGTATGAATATCCTGATTGCCGGACTTTCAGCCGGATCCCGGCCAGCGTCGCGGCCGGATTGATCCGAGGCCGGGCTCGCCCGGATCAGCCGAGCGGACCGCTTCTGAAAAGATGGACGCTGATACCGCCATGTGCCACGGAAACCGTGGGATCCGCGAACTTCAGCCCCGTGGCCTTCGCCAATCCCCTGTCGCTTGTCACAAGACCGACGCGCCAGCCCGCAAAACGCTCGGCCAAGGTCTTTCCGAGCGCTCCGTAGAGTGAGAACAGCAACTTGCGATCGCCGATCCGGCCACCGTAGGGCGGGTTCACGATGACAAGGCCGGGGGGTCCGTCGGGCCGCTTCAGGTCGCTGATGGCGTGGCGCAGGAATTGCGTCGCGCCCGCCGTGCCGGAGCGTTCCGAGTTCGCACTGGCATTGCGGATCGCGCCGGCGTCACGGTCCGACCCGTAAAAGCGCTGTCCGGGCATCACGACGCCACGCGCGGCCTCATCGCGCATGGATTCCCAGACCTCTGGATCGAATCCCGCCAGCCGCTCGAAGGCAAATCCACGCGAGCGACCGGGCGCCAGCCCGGCAGCTATTTCCGCCGCTTCGATCACGAAGGTGCCGGATCCGCACATCGGGTCGAGCACCGGCTCGGTCCCGTCATAGCCGCACAGACGCAGGAACCCGGCGGCCAGTGTCTCGCGCATGGGGGCCTTGCCGACGGCGGGCTTGTGGCCGCGCTTGTGCAGCGCCTCTCCGCTGGTATCGACGCTGAACGTGCAGAGGTCGTCCTCGATCCGCACCATCAGCCGCAGATCCGCGGCAGCGTCGATCGGCATGCCGGGCCCGTCACGCAAGGCGCCCTCGATGCGCTGTGCGGCAGCCCGGTCGTGATAAATCCGCGAGCGCGTACAGCTTACGTCGACGCGGATCGGCACGTCGGGGCGCAGCACTCCCGCCCAGTCGAATCGTCGGGCCCGCTTGTCGAGCTGGGCCAGGTGCGGCGCCCGGAACGATCCGAAGCGCGCGAGCACGCGCGTCGCGCAGCGCAGATGAAGATTGGCGCGCCAGACGTCGGGCCAGTCGCCGCGCAGGCTGACGCCGCCGGGAATGGTTCCGGTCACGTCGAAGCCTTTCTCGGCGGCTTCCGCCTGCAGCGCGCCCTCGAGACCGGGGGCGGTGACAAGCAGGATCTCGAATGTCTGTTTCTCCGGCATCGGGCCTGAGTAGCCGCTGCGCGCTTCCGACGCCAGCGCGAAGGGTCGGGTTCGCACGGGATTGGGGTTTCGCCGGACAGGCGGGCCGCTTATCTATGGCGGACCCGTGGCGGGCGTCATCGGCAGGGTCCCGGGGAAAGCAGGGGGGCTGCAAGGGTTTGAGTTTCACATTCATCGCGCTCGCTGCGACCGCCGCGATCGCGGTTCTGGTGGCGGTGCTTCTTCTTCAGCAGCGGCGTACGCCGCAATCGACGCTGGCCTGGTTGATGGCGCTGACACTGCTGCCCCATTTCGCGGTGCCGCTCTTCCTCCTGTTCGGATTTCGAAAGCGCGGATCCGGTTTTCGCACCATCAGCTATACGCGCCCCGATCAGTCCGCGGCCATGGTGGCCCCGCTCGATGCGCTCTTCCGCCATTTCGGGCTGCCTGCGGCGACAAGGGGGAACCGCGTCGAGCTCCTGTCCGACCCCGTGCTGTGCTGGGAAGCGACCGTCACTCTCATCGAAGGGGCCGAGGAACGCCTGGATGCGATCTTCTATGTCGTGGAGGACGATGCGGTCGGCAGGGCCTTCATCGAGCTGCTGACAGCGAGGGTCAGGGACGGCGTGCGTGTCCGGATCATGGTCGACTGGATCGGCGGGTTCCGCGGGCCGACGCGCGCGTTGAAGGAATTCAGGAAAGCCGGGGGCAAGATCCGCTACTTCTCGCCCCTGCTGCACCTTCCCGAGCGCGGGCATCTCAACCTGCGCAATCACCGCAAGATGATCATGGCCGACGGCGCACGCCTCATCGCCGGCGGGCGAAACATCGGGTCGCACTACATGGGGCCCGTCGCGCGCGACGATCACTGGATCGATCTTTCCTTCCTGCTCGAGGGCCCCGCCGTGCAGAGCTATGCGGATGTCTTCCGGGCGGACTGGAGCATGGGGCGGCAGAACGGAACGGTCAGCCACCGCGCGGTTGCCCAGGCGCCGGCGGGCGACAATATCGCCCAGCTCGTCCCCAGCGGCCCGGACAGCCGCTTCGATCCGCTCCACGACGCGCTTGTGAACGCGATCCATGCGGCAAGGTCGCGTGTCTGGATCGCAACGCCCTATTTCATCCCGACCGAACATCTCGAAAAGGCCCTGTCCACGGCGGCACGCAAGGGAGTCGACGTGCGCGTGATGCTGCCGAGGACATCCAACCAGCGGCTGGCCGACGCTGCCCGCGGACCCTATATCCGCGCACTGGAAGGGACGGGTGCGCGGCTGCTTTTCGTGGAAGGCGCGATGATGCACGGCAAGATGGGCGTGGTCGACGAAGCGGCCTGGGTCGGATCCGCAAACTTTGATGTCCGCAGCATGCTTCTTAATTTTGAATCCGCGCTTGTGCTCTACGATGCGCCAAAAGTCGGAGAACTGGCCGCATGGTTCGAGGAATTGCAGAAGCGTTGTTCGGAGGGGGTGCCTCGGGCAGGCGTTCTTCGGCGGACATTCGAGGGGCTGTTCCGTCTCGGGGCGCCGATGCTGTGACCGGCCCGCGCGACGGCGGCGGCAGGATGGCATCCGACGGGTCGCTGCGGCTGGTCAGCTACAACGTCCGCAAGGCGGTCGGGACCGACTGGCGCCGCGACCCTGATCGCATCGGCCGGGTGATCGCCGCGCTCGATGCCGATATCGTGGTGCTGCAGGAGGCCGACAAGCGCTTCGGGGGGCGCCCCTCTGCCTTGCCGCGCGAAATGATCGAGGATTCGACGGGGCTCGTGCCTGTCGAGGTGGGGCAGGGCCCGGAAAGCCTGGGCTGGCACGGCATCGCGGTACTTCTGCGCCGTGGCATCGCGGTCGAAACCGTGACCCGGATCGACCTGCCGGGAATGGAGCCGCGCGGCGCGGTGATATCGGATCTGCGGCGGGGCGCACAGCGGCTGCGGCTGATCGGCGTACATCTCGGACTCTTGCGGCGTGCGCGGCGCCGCCAGCTCAGCCACCTGACCGAGGTACTGGGCGAAATGCGACCGGCGCCAATGGTCGTTGCCGGTGACTTCAACGAATGGTCTCTCGAGGTCGGTCTCGGCCGGCTTGCCCGGGATTTCGCCATCCATGCGCCGGGGCCGAGCTTTCACGCTGCCCAGCCGGTCGCGGCACTGGACCGCATCGCGACGAATCCGATGGTACAGGTGCTGGACATGGGCGTGTTCCGCGACACGCTGTCTCGAAAGGCTTCCGACCATCTGCCGATCTGGGCGCAGCTGGTCCCGTCAGCTGAGGACGTGCAGCCAGAACCAGGCGGTGAGGAAGGACAGTCCGGTCGCGGCCAGCATGCTTGAGGCAGCGACGCGCTTCGCCCGGCCGTACTGGTTCGCGAAGAGATAGGTGTTGACGCCCGGCGCCATGGCCGCCGTGACGACGCCGGATCGCATCGACGCCTCTGAAAGATCCATCGCCGTGCCGAAAAGCCAGAGCAGGGACGGATGGACCAGAAGCGAGATGAAGCAGACCATCGCGACGGCCTTGATGTCCCCTTCGGGCCGGTAGCGGGTGAGAACGCCCCCGAGGGCAAACAGGGCTGTCGGCAGCGCGGCCCTGGCAATCAGATCGAGCGCATCCCCGATTACCGCGGGCACGGCAAGTCCCGAGAGGTTCACAAGGACGCCCAGCATGATCGAGACAAGGATCGCGTTGCGGAACATCGTCGCCGTCACCGCCTTCGCGGTCGCGAAATGCGACGCGCCCCGGTTACGGACGATCTCCATCGCGATGATGCCGACCGCGTAGCAGAAGGGCGCGTGGAACGCGAGGATCATGTAGTTGCCGTCAAGGGCGTCGGATCCATAGGCGCGTTCGGTGATCGACAGGCCCAACAGGACGGCGTTGGAAAAGAGGCAGCAGAAGCCGATGGCGATGCTGTCCTCGAGATCGCGCTGAAACAGCGTCCGGGCGCCGAAGAGGCCGAGGAAGAAGCAGATCGCCGCCGCCCCGAAGAAGCCTCCGATCAGGCCGGGGTCGAAGGCGGTCGACAGATCGAGCCGCGAGATGGCGCGAAACAGCAGGCAGGGGATCGCGAAGCTCTGGGCGAACCGCAACAGGCCCTCGACCACAGTTTCGGCCATCGCGCCGCGCCAGACCGCCGCGTATCCGAACCCCAGAACGATGAAGACCGGAAGGATGACATCGAGAAGGGTTTGCAATTACGTTCTTCTTCGGGAGCGGCGATCAGGGGGCCGGGACGATCAGGGTAAGGCCGTCGTAGGCGGGCTGGATATGCTCGGCGGTCTCGGCCATCACGGTGTCGTAGTCGAGGTCGATGTGCATGTTGGTCAGGATCGCGCGGCGCGGCGCGGCGCGTTCGATCCATTCCAGCGTCTGTGCGAGGTGGCTGTGGGTTGGGTGCGGCTCGCGGCGCAACGCATCCACGATCCAGCAGTCGAGACCGTCAAGCGCGTCCCATGACTCGTCGTAGATGCCGGCCACATCGGGCAGGTAGGCGATATCTCCGATCCGGAAGCCAAGCGCGTCGATGCCGCCATGGGCGACGCGGAACGGCCGGAATGTGATCGGCCCTCCGGGGCCGGTGACGCTGACATCGCCGTCGATCAGGTTCATGTCGAGGATCGGCGGATAGCTCGAGCCTGCCGGCTGCACGAACGCATAGCCGAAGCGGTCGAGAAGGGCGTCCCGGGTGGCGGTATCCGCCCAGACCGGCAGACGGGCGCGCATGTTGTAGACGATCATGCGCAGATCGTCGATGCCGTGAACATGGTCGGCATGGGAATGGGTATAGATGACCGCGTCGAGCGTGCCGATGTCTGCGTCGAGAAGCTGCGCGCGCAGGTCCGGCGATGTGTCCACGAGAACCGATGTGACGTCATCGCCATCCACGCGCTGCACGAGGATCGAACAGCGCCGCCGGTTATTCTTCGGGTTCGCGGGATCGCAGGCGCCCCAGTGGCCGCCGAGTCGGGGCACGCCTCCGGAGGATCCGCAGCCCAGGATGGTGATCCTCAGGTCCGCCATCAGGCGGCGGCCTCGTAGGCTGTCACCCTGGTGAAGAGACGCTCGAAATTCCGCTGTGTCTGCGCCGCGAAGTCGGCATAGTCGAGGCCGAAGGTTTCGGCGGCGCGCCTCGCGGTGTGAGCGGCATAGGCGGGTTCATTGCGTTTGCCGCGCCTGGGCGGCGGGGCGAGATAGGGACTGTCGGTCTCCACGAGGATCCGATCGATCGGCGCGGCGGCGAAGATCTCGCGCAGTTCCTGGCTTTTGGGGAAGGCGGTGATGCCCGACATGGAGAGATAGAAGCCGAGATCGAGCGCGGCCCGCGCCAGCTCTGCCGACGAGGAAAAGCAGTGCATGACGCAGGAATAGGCGCCGTTGCGGAATTCTTCGGCAAGGATGCGGGCCATGTCGGCGTCCGCGTCGCGGGAATGGATGACCAGCGGCAGCCCGGTTTCGCGGGCGGCAGCGATATGGCGGCGAAGAGAGACCTGCTGGCGGTCCGCACTTTCGGCGGTGTAATGGTAGTCGAGGCCGGTTTCACCGATGCCGACCATCTTCGGATGCCGGGCAAGGGCGACGAGCTCGCGGGTTTCGACCAGTGGTGTCTCCGCGACACTCATCGGATGGACCCCCGCGGCGTAGAAGACCCTGTGATGCGCCTCGGCAAGCGCGCGCACCTCGGGTTCGCGGTCCAGACGGGTGCAGATCGTCACCATGCGCGTGACGCCCGCCTCGGCGGCGCGGGCGACAATCTCCGCCACTTCGCCCTCGAAATCGGGGAAGTCGAGATGGCAATGGCTGTCCGTGATCTCGGGTGTGTCGGTCATGCCGGGGCGTAAGGCTCGCGGGGCGGGCCGCGATCAGGCCGCGGCGGTTTTCTGAATCCTGAGCAGGGTATCTAGGACCAGCGCGGCAGGGTCAAGGTTCACCGAAAGTCCGTGCTGCGCCCGCGCACCCACCTCCTGCGCGAGATCGGCCCATGCCCGTCCCCGCGCCGGGGATGGCGAAAGGCGCGCCATAACCTGCGCCTCGCCGGGGGTTGCCTCGGTCGCGGGCGGGGCGCCGGTGGCGCCGGTCCGCGCAAGGCGTGCCAGCGCGAGGTCCAGCAGCGAGAAGAGCAGATCGCGCCGGGTCTCGCCGCCCCGCGCGGCGGCGGCCTCGGCAAGGCGCAGCCCACGCGCGCGGTCCGCGCGCGGCATCGCCTGCAGAAGCGCGATGATCTCGGCATAGAGTTTCAGCCCGTCCAGCAGGGAAAGGCGCAGCGCCTCGCCGACCGACCCGGCCGAGAGCTCCGCCAGCGCTTCGGTCGAGGCATCCGGCGCGACCCCTGCCTGCTCGAAGGCGCGGGCCATGTCCGACGGTCCGAGCGGGCCAAGACGCAGGGTGCGGCACCGCGAGCGGATCGTGGGAAGCAGGCGGGAAGGCTGGTGGCTGACAAGCAGCAGCGTGGTCCGGGCGGGAGGCTCCTCCAGCATCTTCAGCAGCGCATTGGCGGCCTGCGTGTTCATCTCGTCGGCGGCGTCGACGATCACCACCCGTCGCCCCCCGTCAGTCGCCGAAAGCTGGAAGAACTGCCCCAGTGCCCGGATGTCCTTGACCCTTATGTCGGCGCTCAGCCTGTCGCCCTTGTCGTTGGGCGAGCGTGTCACGGACTTGAGCCCCGGCTCCGAGCCTGCAGCGATCCGATGCGCGACAGGATGATCGGGCGGGACATGCAGCGAGACGGGCGGCTCGGGAGCGCCGAACAGGCCGTCTTGTTCCGGCTCCGGCGTGGCCAGAAGGAACCGCGCGATGGTCCAGGCCAGCGTCGCCTTGCCGACGCCGCGCGGGCCGCTCAGCAGCCACGCGTGATGCAGCCGCCCGCCTGTCCAGGCGCCGAGAAACTCCTGCTGCGCGGCATCCTGACCGAAGATTGCCGCAGCCTCGCGCGGATGCGGCGTGCCCTCGATCCGATCGGGATGCGGCAGCTCGCTCATGGGAAATGCGCCTCTACCGCCGCCGCGACGTCGCGTGCGACCTCATCGACGGTACGGTTGCCGTCCACCACCCGGAAACGGTCCGAGAACTCCTCTGCCAGATCGAGGAAACCCTTGCGCATCGCGGCCTGCAGACCCTCGCCGAAGGCTTCGAACCGCTCGTCCGGTGTCCGCCGGGACAGTGCGCGTGACAGACCGGTCGCCGGGTCCATGTCGATGAGGATCGTGAGGTCCGGCTCGCGCCCGATCATCAGCGCATGCAGCCTGTCCACCGTCGCCCGCAGATCCCCGCGCGAGAGCCCCTGATAGAGCCGTGTGCTGTCCGCGAAGCGATCGCAGAGGACAACCTTGCCCGCGCTCAAGGCCGGTTCGATCGTGCGTTCGAGGTGATCCCGGCGCGCGGCGGTGAAAAGAAGGATTTCCGTCTCCGCGGACCAGCGGTCCGGATCGCCCTGCAGCACAAGCGCGCGGATCTCCTCGGCGCCCGGCGATCCCCCGGGTTCGCGGGTCATGACCGCGTCGATGCCGGCGCCCGCCAGATGGTCGCGAAGGCGCCTGACCTGCGTTGATTTCCCCGACCCGTCAATGCCTTCGAAGGTGATGAACTTGCCTTTCAGGCTCACATCGCAACCTCGGACCCCTGCCGGAGCCGCTCGAAGAGCACCAGAGCCGCCGTGCTGACCCGTGAAACGAACCCGCCGCGCGGGATGTCGCGGTCGGCCACCAGCGGCAGGCGCATCTCGGGCATTCCTTCCGGGGTGAAGACCAGTTCCCCCAGCCTGTCGCCCTTCGCGATGGGCGCGGCGACCGGTGCGGTGAAGACGACCTCGGCCTCCACCGGACCCTTCTGCAGGACCGGCATGAGGATATCGAGGTCATTGGCCGGCACGAGGTTCACGCGCGCTTCCGCCCCCAGCCAGACGTCCGCCTCGGCGATCGTCTCGCCCGCCTTGGCAAGCGGGCGTTGGGCGAACTGCCGAAAGGCCCAGTTGACGATGGCCTCAGATTCCTCGGCCCGCTGTTTCATGCTGTCGAGCCCGGAGATCACGAAGATCACCCGCCGGTCGTCCTGTCTGGCCGACCCGACAAGGCCATAGCCCGCGTCCTGCGTATGCCCGGTCTTCAACCCGTCCACACCGATGCCGAGAGAGAGCAGGGGATTGCGGTTGGTGTTGTTCTTGGGCGCGCGCCCGTCGAAATTGAATTCGGTCTCGGCGAAGAGCGGGTAGAATTCGGGAAAGTCCTCGATCAGGTGCCGCGCCAGCAGCGCCAGATCGCGCACCGACATCAGATGTCCGGCCTGGGGCCAGCCATTGGAATTCATCAGCGTCGTGTTGGTCATGCCCAACTGCTGCGCGCGCTGGGTCATCATTCGCGCGAAGCCCGCCTCGGTACCGTCCGGCGAAAGCGCCTCGGCGATCACGGCGCAGGCGTCGTTGCCCGACAGAACGATGATGCCCCTCAGCAGATCCTCGACCCGCACACGATCGGTGGTGTCGAGAAACATCGTCGAACCGCCATAGGACATGGCGTGTTCGGAAACCGGCAGCTGCTCGTCGAGCGAAAGCCGACCGTCGCGCACTGCCTCGAAGGCGACATAGAGCGTCATCAGTTTCGACATCGATGCGGGGGGCAGCGGCGTGTCGGCATTCTTCGACAGCAGAACCGTGCCGGTGGTCTGATCGATGACGAAGGCCGCTCTTGCGGATGTGTCAAAGGCGCTCGCGGCCAGCGGCCAGAGAGCGAGAAAGAAGATGACTGCTGCGGCAATGCGTTTCACGGGCGCTTAACTCCCATTCGGTTTTCAGTTCGAGACGGCATAGGCATCGCTAAAGCCCTGGTTCCTGATCCTGCTGAGCAGCCTGTCGCGCTCAGCCGCCGAGGCGGCCGGGCCCACGAGCACGCGCCAGAAGGTCTTGCCGCCGGCGGAATGCAGGCGCACCTCGGCCGGCATGCCCGCCTTGCGCATCTGCCCGGCGCCACTTTCGGCGTTGCTCTCGACGCTGAAGATGCCGATCTGGACATAGGGCCTGGCGATCGATGAGCTTACCGCCGCCGTGCGCTGCAGGGGCAGGTCTGACTGGACCGCTTCGCTTGCTGCGGGCGCGCCCTGTGTGGCCGCGACGGCGGCGCCCGGAGCCTCGGCGGCGGGTTCGAGGGCCGTTTCCGACACCTCGTCCGGGGCAGGGACGCCAGCGGTGGCGCTCGCGGCCACTTCCTCGCGGCGCAGCGCGATGACGCTGAGCGGGACAGGCGCCCCCGCGAGAACGTCGAGAGAGGTCGCCGCATCGGAGGACAGCTGCAGGATCGGACCCGGCGTCTCGCGCTCGCGCCTGAACAGCGCGCCCACCACGGATTTGCCGTTCGACATGTTCCGGATCATCACGCGCTCGGGTTCCTTCACATCGGGATGCGCCACCCAGACCCCGCCAAGCGAGGGCCGTCCGTCCCACAGGCCTTCCTCGGTCGCCGAGAAGACTTCGGGCGCCTCCACGTCGCGCTCGACGCCTCCGTCGGCTCCGGAACCAGCAACATCACCCGGACTTCCGGCAGTCGATCCGAAGCGGTCCTTGATATTGAACGCGCTGCCCCCGTCGCATCCCGCCATCAATGCAGCACCCAGGAGGCAGACCGCAAATCGTGCTCCCGCGACCCGCAGCGTTCCAATGGGCCGTGCCCTGCTCATCATACCCCGATCCTTGCCTCTGCCGCGCCGGACGACCCCCTCGCGGGGGGTTCTTGCGCGGCAGTCTAACCCCGCTTGGGTTTCGAGGAAAGACGGACAGGGCGGCTTCGGCGAAAAAGGCCTCTGGCAAGCTGAATTCCCGGCTTTCAGAATCGTCGAAGCGGCACTAGGAGGGGCGAACCCGGAGGAGTGGCAGAGTGGTCGATTGCACCGGTCTTGAAAACCGGCGTGCGTGAGAGCGTACCGTGGGTTCGAATCCCACCTCCTCCGCCATAAGATCTTGTGTCGAGAATTATTTTCCCAACTATATCAAGTCTTTGTCCTGAAAGCCTACTTTAACCTGCCTGCTGCCGCCTTGTATTGCTACACATTTTGCCCCACATTTTGCTCCTTTGATGGACTGACGTGGAGCGGCTGATGGCGGTGATGTTGCGTGGAACCACCTGGAATTTGCGCAAGCGCGTGCCTGCCCGGTATGCCACGGTCGAAACCCGCAAGGAGCTTTGGCTAAGCCTTCATACAGATTCGAAAGCCGAAGCAGAGGCCAAGGCGCCCGCGATCTGGCGCACGCAGATTGACGCTTGGGAAGCGCGTCTGGCAGGTGCATCGGAAGACGCCGAAAAGCGATTTCAGGCAGCTCAGGATCTGGCGGGGAAGCGAGGTTTTTCCTGGTTGCCCTTGGCCGATGTGACGCACCTGCCGCGCGCAGATCTGCTGAAGCGGATTGAGGCCATCCCTGCCCATAGTCAGCAGCCGGACCGCCAGGAGGCCGCGGCGATGCTGGGGGCAGTGCCCGCGCCAGAGATCACGGTGTCGCGTGCAGTTGAGCACTACTGGAGCCTGACGCGTGACCGGGTGGCTGATAAAAGTCCAGATCAGTTGCGTCGCTGGCGCAATCCCCGCATCAAGGCCGCAAGGAATTTCATCACCTTGCTTGGCGACAAACCCATTTCGGCGATCTCAGGCGAGGACATGCTGGCCTTTCGGGGCTGGTGGCTGGACCGCATCGACGACGAGGGGCTCAGCGCGAATTCCGCCAACAAGGACCTGATCCATCTGGGAGACATCCTCAAGACCGTCAACAGGATGAAACGTCTTGGACTGGTCCTGCCACTTGGGGACCTTGCCCTGAAGGAAGGCAAGGCGCGTCCGCGACTGCCGTTTTCGTCTGCCTGGATACGAGAACGCCTTCTTGCTCCAGGAGCGCTGGATGGGCTCAACGCCCAGGCTCGGGCGATTTTTCTGCTCATGATCAATACCGGCGCGCGCCCGAGTGAATTGGCCGCGTTGAGTGCCGGAGCGATTCATCTTCAGGCGAATACACCCCACATCGAGATCATCGGCGAAAACCGACAACTCAAGAGCGTCAATGCAGAGCGCAAGATTCCGGTTCTGGGCGTGTCTCTCGATGCGCTTCGTGGATTCCCGGAGGGCTTTGATCGGTATCGCACGAATTCCGCATCCCTGAGTGCGACGGTCAACAAGTTCCTGAAGGAAAACGGTCTCAAGGAAACGGACGGTCACACGATGTACGGGCTGCGCCACGCGTTCGAAGATCGCATGCTCGAGGCCCGTATCGACGAGCGGATCCGTCGTGACCTTATGGGGCACGCGCTTGAGGCAGGCCGAGGCGCGCGGCCATCGCGATGTGATTGCGCTCGGTGCGTCCGCTGGACAGGTGCGGGGTCAAGATCCAGCCGCTGAAGGACTGCCGCGACACTGCAATATGGACGTGGTCGCAGTTTCCGTCGCGATGGCGCACGGCGATCCAGGCGGATCTGAGTGGATCGATCCCCATCAGCCGCAACTGAAAGGCTGCGATCAGGCGCCATTGGGCACGGCTTGCCTGGATCCCTT
This sequence comes from Sulfitobacter sp. LCG007, assembly GCF_040801785.1. Taxonomy (NCBI): domain Bacteria; kingdom Pseudomonadati; phylum Pseudomonadota; class Alphaproteobacteria; order Rhodobacterales; family Roseobacteraceae; species Roseobacteraceae bacterium LCG007. The sequence goes on from NZ_CP161805.1 coordinate 593,991, forward strand.
CCGGCAAAGACAGCGTGATATGCAGGTAACCCGCAGCAGCTGCGATGCGCTCGAACCGTTGGCGCAAATCATGGCGCCCGGTCCTGGGGACGGTGCCGCCGATCAGCTCTGAGCCGTCACGCAGGTCATAGCCGTCAATGAAATCAGCGGTATCGTGGCGGACAGTATAGGCGCGCATCAGCGGTCCTCCCGACGCATCAGAAAAATGATCTCGTCAATCTGTCGGGCGATATGACCGAGGCGTCGTGCGGGGGCGTGATCAAGCCGATTGAGGGCAAGGCCGATGCGCCCAGAGGTTGTCAGGCGCGTGATGGAGGAGTGGCTGGCAGCCCAGGGGAAGAACAAAACTGCAGGGTAACGCTCGGGTTTCGGCCGATTGTGCTGAAAAAGTCCCTGAAGCTCTCGAAGCTCCCTGAAATGCGGAAAAGTGCTCTCAGCTCGCGCGCCAAGCGACGTTTCTTCGCCTGCCGTGTGGCCATTTCAGAATGTCTTCCTGAAAACTCACCTGCAAAGCGTCGTAGCCGAGTTTTTCAACAGCATGGGCGGAAAGCAGATGGGGTGGATGGCTCCCGCTGCCGGCGTCGCAATGCGCCATAGTGCAGGTGTCAGAATCTGCGATTGAGAGGAGCCACCCCATGCAGGTTACCACTGTCGGCCTCGACCTGGCCAAGAACATCTTCCACGTCCACGGAGTTTCCGCGATTACCTCGGCATGAGTAGAGACAAGGCTAGATTTATGCTCCAACTCTCGACGCGCTGTCCGATCGACGACGGGGTTGAAGCAGCAGAGTTTGAAAATTTCTTGGACGAGCAAGTGGACGGACTACCCCGATGTACCGATCTTTTGTGGTGCGCGATATCCACCACAAAGGTATCGGTTAGCCTTTCACCAAACACTGATTGGCACCGGAATCCTTTGTCACTTCGTCTAATTCGGAATGCTGCTCATTCGAGGACAGTCGACGTAGAAAACGTTTTCTCATTGGAAAGCGCCCAAGATACTGCAAACCGACTGAATGCCATGGAGTTAGTTAGTATTTCGCCTGACGAGCTTTGGAACAGACGCGCTGATCTATTTCCCAGTCTGGTCTTTGGGCTCGACGTTGAGAAACAACTAAAGGCAATAGGGTCCGACGTGTTTGCCAGTGCTGTCAGCAGGTTAGTGGACCTGAATACCTCGGCTGCTGATTGGGACGCAACGAGCAGTCCAACACCCACCTACATCTGCAAAGTGACGGGCGAGTCTGCGTCTACAATGCAAAAGTATGGCGGCGACAGGATTTTTCGCTCAAGTGACGGGCAGAACGCGACTTTCGAAAAGCACGCAAGACTGCATGACGGTGCAAGAATCCATCTCAGGGAAATCTCTGAGCAATCGGCAATCGAGATTGGCTACCTGGGTAAGCACTTGAGGATCGTCTCTGAAGACTAGCTGACCAATCGACTCAGAAAGCTGGCCAGGATAAATGTCCGATTTTGCGAACTGCAGCGCAGCAATTTGGTTAATCGGCCAAAGACGGGTATGGGCCGGGAGCGGCCTTCGTCGGTAGGGGGCGGTAAGCGGACATGCGGCAGCGCACTCGCAACCTCTGGCGATAGCTGCCATTCACGATCCCGTATCCCACCGTTCTGGCAGAACCTCGCGCCTCACCTCCGAATATGCCCGGTGCGCGGCGGCAGTGCGCCACGGCAGATTTTAACTTTCGGCCATCTCTCGGCTAAGTCCCGGGTTCGGCAACGGCTGCGTGCCTTGCGACGATGTCCTGAATTTCCGCGGGCTTGAACGCCACATCCCATGCCCAGTGGCCGAAGCCGCCCGCCACGTTGACCGCCTTTACCCACTCCTTCAACGCATCCCGCTTGGCCTTGTTCTGGGGGCTGTCGGTGCCCTTGATCTCAAGGGTCAGAATGGTGCCGCTGGCAAGGCGCACGAGGAAATCCGGAATATAACGGCGCCGTGAACCGGTCCACATGTAATAGATCTGGAATCCGAGGTGATCGTTCTTGGCATAGGCGATGACGTCTTCGCGCTTCTCGAAGATGTTCGCTGCATGTCCCTCCCAGGACGAATCCCCGACCATGTGGCTGATATGCGACTTAGTGGTCGGAAAGCACGGCTTGGTGGTGTACCAGGTCCGCATCTGGCCGGTGGCGCTGATCGGGTTTTCCTCGTCGAACACCGGCGTCAGGCGCTCCGTGTTCTGCTCGGTCACGTTGCTCAACACATGCTGAACGACAAGGTCGATGTTGAGTGCGATCAAAATCCGCCGCCGAAGCGGGTCGGAGTGGAACAGCGACGGGATGTCGAGGCGGTCGAAGTTGAGAAACGCTTCGACGATCCTGACCAGCTGCGCCGCGAGATACTCGTGGCTACCCGAAAACCCGTGGCTGAGTTCGGCGAAGGCCTTCCGTGCTGCCTGAAAAACAAGACGTTGCAGACGGAAGCCGTCTGGCAGCTTCTCGAGGTCGATGGCTGTCACCTTGCCCATATCGGTCGCGCCGCCGAGCGCAGGAGCCAATTCGGCGCTGATTGGCGTGCTGGCAGGGTCGAGCACGAGCGGTGTTACCTTGCCCCAGTCCATGGCAAGTTGCGGTCTCACGACCGTCTCCACGCGCAGCACGTTCGGCCAGCGAAGTTCCAGATGCGCACGGTCGGGCACCACTTCGATCTGGGCGGTTGGCTTCGGGGGTGGCGGCGCCTCACCGCCTTCGCCGGTCTCGGAGATAGAGAGCGGCACGCCGAAGACGTTGACGTATTCGGGCAGGAACAGGCCGTTCTCGTCAGTGTCATAGGACACGCGGCGCAAACCGCGCCCGACGACCTGTTCGCAGAGCAGCTGGGACGTGAAAGCCCGAAGCCCCATGATGTGCGTCACATTCTTGGCGTCCCATCCCTCAGACAGCATCGCCACCGATATGACGTTCTGAAGATCCTGACCGGCGGCACCCCTTTTCCCGACGTTGTCCACGATCTCGCGCAGCAGTTCCTCCTTCTTCAGAGCACGGAACTGTTGGCGGCGGGTCTCGGGGATGGTCGCAGCGTCGATGATTGCCTTCAGCCGTGCCTCATAATCCTTGTCGGAGGTCGCGGTTTCGCCAATCTCAGCCTTCTCCAGCACCTTGGAATCGACCCGGAGCGTTCGGGTCGGTGCGTGCAATTCGGGCCAGTGCGCATCGCCCTTGGTGAAATAGGTCTCTATGCGGGCTGCGGTTTCGGTGCGGTTACAGACCGTCAGCATGACCGGCGGGGAATGATGCCCGGCCTCCTGCCATTGCGCCCGGGTTTCCCGCCAGTCGGCGCCCAGCAGCGTAAAAGCGTCCTGGACTAGCTTTGGCAGCGCCTCATGCGCCTCGGCTTTGCGGTTCAGGTCCTCTGAAACGGTTGGGTCGCGATAGATGTGGTACAGCTTGGACCGGAGCGTTTTGGCGTCCGGGATAGCATCGTCGCGGACCACGACCCGCGGGGTCTTCACCAGCCCGGCCTCGATCGCGTCGTTCAGCCCGAAATCCGAGACGATCCAGTCGAACAGCGCCGTGTCGGTGCTCTTCTTTCCGGTCGGCGCGAAAGGCGTCGCTGACAGGTCAAAGCAGCGCTGAATGCGCCGGGTCTTGTGAATGCGGTCCAGCCCCTCGATCCAGCGCGTTGCCTCGTCAAGGTCAATGCCATGCTCTTGGGCGTGCTTCTTGCTGATCTTCACCTCGGGCGGCTTGCGATAGGCGTGGTGCGCCTCGTCGTTGATGACGATGATGTCCTTGTGCGCCGCCAGCTTGCCCAGCACCCGCCGCGTGAAGGCCTCGTCGGACTCGCGCCCCTTCTTGACCACCGAGCGGTCGGCTTCCTTCAGCGGCATGAGCGTGTGCCAGTTCTCGATCAGCACCTCGGCCTGGTTCAGTTTCTGGCGCAGGGCCTCGGACGGGCACAGGTTGAACTCGTCATAGTAGCTGCCCTCGCTGGGCAGCAGCACCTGCAGCCGTTCCTTCACGGTCAGGCCGGGCGCTACGATGAACACGGCGCGGCTGAAATCCTTGTTTCGCTTCGGATAGGTCAGCGCGTTCAGCACCTGCCAGGTGATGATCATCGCCATCACCGTGGTTTTGCCCGCTCCGGTGGCCATCTTGTTGCACAGACGCTCCCAAGTTCCGCCGTCGCCAGGGATCGCGATGCCCTGCTTGAACGCCTCCGCCCCCTCGACCCACCAGATCAGTGTCTCGATCGCCTCGAGCTGGCAGAAATAGAACGGGTACTGGCGCGCATCGCGGTCGTGCCAGTGCTCCAGCAGCTTGCGCGTGACGATGGTCACGCCCGGCCAGCCTGCCTCGCGCCAGGCGTCGACGCGGGTGCGGATCGTGTTCACCAGGTCCAGCACCTCGGTCCGCTTGGTGTTGTTGCGCGCGTCGAAGACCTCGTAGCTCGCCGGGCGCCGTTCGGGCTTGATTTCCAACTTGCCGCCCTTGGCCTCGACCCAATGCTGCGCCGGGCAGACGAATGGCGTGTTGATGATGAGGGACATGGGCCTACCGCTCCAGCGGCATGATCTTGAGCGACTCGATCCCGCGGTCGTCCACGATCTTGACCGCGATCCGCCAGTTCTCACCCGCCTCGAAGGGCAGCGAGACGGTGCCGTGGAACTGCTCCAGCAGGTCCTCGTCCAGTTCCGCGCGCACGGTCTTGCGCAGCCGGTTCCAGCCGCCCTTCGCATCCGCCATCGGGAAGAACACCTGATGCGGCATCAGCGAGCGGTTGTCGTAATCCACGTCCAGCGACCACATTGCGATCTGCGTCTTGCCGCCGGACACCAGATCGCCCGCCTTCGGATCGAAATAGTCGAAGCCGTTGACCTCGACCTCCCACAGCGCGTCCTTGCGCTTGCGCAGCTCCACGTCGGGCTGGCCCATCAGCCAGAAGGACTGGTTCGAGGCCCGCTTCTTCTTCAGATCCTCGGTCAAGAGGTCGGTGTTCATCTGCGCCTTGAGCAGCGTCACGCCGGGCCAGTTCACCTCGTCGATGTCCTTTGCGGCCTCGGGGTCGAAGGTGAAGGCGCAGAACAGGATGAACTTGGGCGACGGGCGCAGGGTCTCTGCCTCGGTCAGCGCCAGTTCCACCTGCCGCTGCTCCAAGGCCGCGTGCTCGGGGCCGAAACTGACGACGACGCGCTCGCCCGTCTCGGCCAGCGATCCACTTGCGTGGATATGTTTCAGCCCAGGCAGCGTCTCGAACTCGGCGAAGCGGAGCATGGCGCCGCCCTTGCCACGCACGCCGGTCTTGAGCAGTTCGTCGCGCCAGAGCGCCTGGCGGGAGGTCTCGCCGGAGCGGGCAACGGTCTCGTCTGCTTCCTGCGGGGGCATGCTCTCGTCCAGCGACAAGACGGTCGGCGCCGGCACTGCCTCGACCGAGAAGGGCCCGCAGATGCGCAGCTTGGATTTGTCGATGCGCGGCTTGTCGTAGAGCGTTTCCTGCTCGGCATGGTCGGCGATGGACTGGTCCATGCGGCGCTGCATCGCCTGCCGTGCGGTGTGGAAGGCGTCGAAGGGCGCGCGGGCGGCCTCGGGCCAATCGTCGGGCCAGTCGAAGGGCACCTCCCATTCGTGCAGGGTGTCGCCCTTGGCGAAGTCCACCGGCTTGCCTTTGCGCACGCCCTGCGCGGGCTTGAGCGGCTTCGGCGGGCTTGCGACCAGCGCGGCGTTCAGGTCTGCCAGCGCCGCCGCGATCTTCGGGTGATCCTCGTCGTAGATGGTATCGATGTCGGGGTTGTTGGCGATTTTTCCGAGCATAACGCGCGGCGTCGTCTCGTAGTCGAAGCCGCCGCCCAGCCCCTCATGCGGATAGCGGAGCACGTAGTAGTCGAAGCTGGCGGTCATCAGCCGCTGCTTGGCCAATGAGATCGCCACGCGCGAGGTGTCGCATGTGATCCAGCGCCGCCCCCATTTCTCGGCGACGAAGGCGGTGGTGCCAGAGCCGCAGGTGGGATCGAGCACGAGGTCGCCGGGATCGGTGGTCATGAGCAAGCAGCGTTCAATGATCTTGTTGCTGGTCTGAACCACATAGACTTTCGGATCGGCACGATCCTGAACCGCGCCAGCGATATCGAACCAGTTATCCGTGATCGGCACCTGATCGAAGTCCGTGAAGAAGCGAACATACCTTAGCTTTCCGCGTGGCGTGATTAGGAAGCGATTCGCCCGTGTGAGGCGGCGCATTCCGTGGGGAACCGGTGCTTTCCAGTGGTTTCCAGAACCGGGGTGGAAAGTCATACCGCACCATTCCCAATCCACGGTCGCCGCACCCTCTCCTTGTGAGCTTGGGTTGTCGTCCGTGAATATTCTCGTGGCTTCCGGGATCGTTTCCGGGCGCAGGCGCTGCTCCTTGGGCAGTGGCCCCCGGCTACCGTTTGAAAATTGTGCTTGGTCGTAGTCTCCGCGAGCCGCTTCCGCACGATCCTTTTGAAGATAAAGGCGGTTGAACTTCACCTTATCTTTGTTCTTGGCAAACCAGAGGATGTAGTCACCGGTTCTGCTCAGGCCGGAAGATGCGAAGCCACCCGTTGTCGAGTAGCTGATAAGTGACATCGTATTCTCGGACCCGAAGACCTCGGACAGAAGCTGTCGGACATGGTGCAGGTTCTCATCTGAGATCTGCACGAACACCGACCCGCTGTCGGTCAGCAATTCCCGCGCCAGCATCAGCCGGTCGCGCAGATAGGTGAGGTAGGAGTGGATGCCGAGTTCCCAGGTGTCCCGAAACGCCTTGATCATCTCGGGTTCCTGGGTGAGGTCGGCGTCCGAGCGGTCCTTCACGTCGCGCTTGTTCGTGAAGGGCTGGAAATTCGACCCGTATTTGATGCCGTAGGGCGGGTCGATGTAGATCATCTGCACCTTGCCGCCCATGCTTTCCTTGGTCAGCAGCGAGTTCATCACCAGCAGGCTGTCGCCCGCCACCAGCCGGTTCGACCAGCCCTTTTCGTGGTGGTAGAAATCCAGCGCCTGGCGCAGCGGCAGGTTCTCGAACGGGGCCGCGAACAGGTCCGGCTGCCGCCACTGCGTCGGCGCATCCTTGCCCTTCAGCCGCTTGGCTGCATTGGCGAGGATCGTCGCCGGGTCCACCCGTTCATGGACATGGAGCGAGACGGTGTCGACCTTGACGCTCGTCCGCTCCGCCTTGCCCGTCCAGTTGAGATAGGGCGCCTGCAGCCGCTTCAGCTCCTGCAGCGCGTCCCGCATCCGTTCGGGATCTTCGCTGGCCAGAGCATCGTCGATGAGCCGTTCGATCCCCGCGCGCGCCGAGTCGAAATTCAGCACCGGGTCGAGATGCGGGTCGTAGGCCCAGACCGTCTTCTCGCCATCCGGGTCGGTGCCGGCATGGACCATCCCGACCTCGGGGTTGTTCACCCGCGTCTCGCCGTGACGGTAGCTCAGCACTTGCGTGGGGCCATTCGGCTTGCGCGCGGCTTTCTTCGTGGGCTTGCGTCGTCTCTGACCGGGCGCGGCCTCTTCGGTATGGGTCAGTTCGAACTCATCGTCCTCGTCGCCCTCATCCTCGTCCAGGACGTCATCCTCATCGTCCGGTTTATCGGTGACCCGGAAGATCGATCCGCCACGGCCCTTGCCACGCCCGAGCACGCCTTCATCAATCAGCGCATCGCGTGCGGCGAAGTAATCTTCATCGGCAAGGTCGGGCAAATGCTCGCGCAGCAGCGCCAGCATCGCCCCGTTGCCTATGGAGGAACCGTCTTCAGGTGACAGGGTCAGGATCAGGTCGGAAATATCGGACATGCGGCGCAGGAACTCACGAAAAGGTCTTGTTCCCAATGCCTATCGCGCCGGCCGTCCGTTTGCACCTAGGAACTGAATTTCCTTAAGCCTGACCGAAGATAAGAGAGCGCGCGTACGCGAATGGTAGGTTCGGTGAAGCTGCAGCGCAGTATCCGGGGTCGTCGCGAAGGCCGCTAAGGGCCGCGAGCGGCTCTGTTGCACAAATCCCGTGACGGGATTCATTTGGTGAATCCAGCGTGGTAGCTGGCCGGCATGAGCAGACCGACACCCCCGACCTACAAGACCAGGAACTGGCCAGCCTACAATGAAGCGCTGAAGCACCGGGGCTCGCTGACGATCTGGTTCGATCCCACCATGACTTGGGATGCCGCGCCGACAGGCAGGCGCGGCCGCCAGCGGACCTACAGCGACGCCGCTATCCAATCGTGTCTGACAATGAAGGGTGAAGGGCGTTTTCGGAATTGATCCAGTGGATCAATTCAGCCCTGAACGGGCGGCGCCTCGGGCTTTTCGGCATGGCCCTGCGACAGACGACCGGGTTTGTCGAAAGCCTGTCGCGACTGGTGGGCCTCGACTGGTCGCTGCCCGACGTCAGCACGCTATCTCGCCGCCAGCATACGCTGGCCCTCAATATCCCCTATCGCGGTTCCAATGGGCCGCTGCATTTGTTGATCCCCTCTCATGGTTTGCAAGCAAACCACTGCCGTTCAGCGGATAGAACTGGCATCAAGGTCGAGGGCGAAGGCGAATGGCACGCCCGCAAGCATGGGGGCCCAAAAAAGGCGGGTCTGGCGCGAGATCCACCTCGGGATTGACGAGGAAACCTTGGAATTCCGGGCTGTCGAGATCACCGGAAGCCACATTGGCGATGCACCGGTCTTGCCCGACCTTCTCAGCCAGATACCGGAGGGCCAAGAAATCGGCAGCGTCATGGCAGACGGCGCTCACGACACACGCAAATGCCACGATGCCATCGCTGACCGCGGCGCCCACGCCGTCGTCCCGCCCCGCAAGAATGCAAAGCCATGGAAGACCGTCACCGAGGGAGCCGTGGCGCGAAACGAGGCCTGCGCGCGGCGAAATACCTGGGTCGCGCGCTCTGGCGACGATGGATCGGATACCACAGCCGGAGCCGCATCGAGACAAAGATGCACTGTGTCAGACTGCTGGGTCAGCGGCTCATGACGCGGGACTTCAACCGACAGGTCGCCGAGATCCAGGTCCGCATCGCCGTCCTGAGCGGCGACACCGCGCTTGGCATACCCGTCACGGAGACCGTGGGATAAATCCGTCCGGGGTAAGGGGCAGCCTGGCCGTCAGCAGATTTATGCAACAGAGCCGATAACAGGGGATATCTCCACGGCGCACTGAAAAAGGCATTTGGACAGCTCTACGGATATACGAGCAGCGAGGGTATCCGCCATGCGAACGTGTTCACTGATGAAGCCTAGGTCGACGAAGCAGACGCCTTGTTCATGCTCGGGGCATGCGCTTCGTTTGTATCCTATCTGATCGCGCGGGCAGCGGGCGCTGGCGGGCCAGACGCTACCTAAACCGGCTCCCACCGCCGGTTGACGTCACGACGTCATTTAGCGCGGCTCCCCGCCCCGCCTAAATCTTGAGCGCCCTGTTAATGCTTGATCGAGATCAAAATATGATAGTTTTAAGTTTTGTTTAGGAGAGCTCCTATCTCGCTATTATTCGCAATTGCTTGATCTCCTGCTGCGCACAAATTGGATACATCGCCGTTGATTGCATAATATTTTTGTAGCCCATCCAAGTCGGATTTGATCTTCGCGAAAAATGCCGAAGAATCTAAAACCGCACTGACTTCATCTTTACTTAGCCCAGCTTGTTTGGTATTGGCAGCAAATTCACGAGACCTTATTTTGTCGGCTGGTTCATCAAACGAAATTGTTGGGCAGTACCGTGCGATTGTGCGAGCCGCGGCGCCATTCATAACAAACGCATAGACTATGACGGGGTAACCGCTTTGAGCAGCGAGCTCATATACACGTGGATTTTTGATTAGAGGTACGCTGGTTCCAGATTGTGGAGGTGAATCGCAACCAGCTAAAGCTGCGGCCACAAATATGAACACATATTTCTTACTTATCATAGATATCTCCTTCGCCGGTGCCAAATAAGCATCTGCGATTTGCGTATGTTGTATTGACCACAAATCCATATTAAGAAACACGTTGAAGACGTTGGTTCCGATTTGATCTAAAATCAAGTCTTTTGATATAGACCACATCCAAAACGCAACCATGGCGCGATATTTTATGCTATTTGTTTGAGAAACCACCAGCTTTCGCATGTCTCGATGGCTCTGTTGCACAAATCGCGTGACGGGATTCATTTCGTGAATCCAGCGTGGTAGCTGGCCGGCATGAGCAGACCGACACCCCCGACCTACAAGACCAGGAACTGGCCAGCCTACAATGAAGCGCTGAAGCGACGGGGCTCGCTGACGATCTGGTTCGATCCCGAGATGAACTGGGAGGCTGCGCCGACTGGCAGGCGTGGCCGGCAGCAGAGCTACAGCGACGCGGCCATCCAGACCTGTCTTTCGATGAAGGTTTTGTTCGGCATGGCGTTGCGGCAGACGACCGGGTTTGTCGAGAGTCTGTTGCGCTTGGTCGGGCTCGACTGGACGGTGCCCGACTTTAGCACGCTGTCTCGCCGTCAAAAGACCATGGCCGTGAACATTCCATATCGCGGCTCAAAGGGGCCATTGCACCTTCTTGTCGACAGCACAGGGATCAAGGTCGCGGGTGAAGGGTGAGGCGCGCCCGGACATCGATCCGGGGGATCGATGTCAGCGCCGAACGGCACGCGCGCAAACATGGCGGCCCAAAGCGGCGCGTCTGGCGCAAGATCCACCTCGGGATCGACGCGCAAACGTTGGAGGTCCGCGCCGTCGAGATCACGGGAAGCCACATCGGCGATGCTCCGGTTCTGCCCGACCTGCTCGACCAGATCCCCGAGGATGAAGAGATCGGCAGCGTCACGGCAGACGGTGCCTACGACACGCGCAAATGCCATGACGCCATCGCCGAGCGTGGCGCTCATGCCGTCATCCCGCCTCGCCGGAATGCGAAGCCCTGGAAGACCGTCACCGCTGGCGCCATCGCACGTACCGAAGCTCTACGGGCATCCAGGTATCTGGGCCGCGCCCTGTGGCGACGATGGAGCGGATACCACCGCCGGAGCCGCGTCGAGACAAAGATGCACTGTGTCAGACTGCTGGGTCAGCGGCTCATGACGCGTGACTTCAACCGACAGGTCGCCGAGATCCAGGTCCGCATCGCCGTCCTGAGCGGCGACACCGCGCTTGGCATACCCCTCACGGAGACCGTGGGATAAATCCGTCCGGGGTAAGGGGAGACTTGGCCATCAGCCGATTTATGCAACAGCGCCCCGCGAAGGCATGGCCATCGCGCGGGCCAAGAACAAACTGCGCGGCAAGCAGCCCAAACTCTCCGAGCGCCAATCCCACGAATTGCGCCGCATGTACGACACCGGTGAGTATTCCGTCAGTGACCTGGCGGAGGTGTTTTCCGTGTCGCGACCGACTGTCTATCGGAGATTGCAAAGGGTGCCGGGCGTGGGGTAGGATTCGGCATGAGGACGCAGAAAGCTTGAACTTCACAAAAACGACCGTTTGTGTGAGATTGAGCTAGATTAGTTTTCGTATTTCATCCTGCTCTAGAGAGGTGGATCTGAGTGAGAAGACCTCGGGCATATTTTGTAGGTCTAACCTGTTTGGCTCTAGCAGGCGCTAGCTTCTATTTTCTTGATACGCCTATGCCAGCAGAACCTGATGCTATAAAGCTGGCCTCTTCTCGCGCTACTGAAATGTTTGAAGACAATTGCGGCCATTCTGAGAACTTTTCGGTATCAACAAAAGTAGTATTTAAGAATGACGATCATCTTCATGTCAGATCGGAAATTTTTGCATCCAATCAAGAAGCTTCTTTGATCGATCTGTTTATCTACCCGTCGATAAATTTAGGCTTATTACGCCTTCAAAATACCGACATCGTTGGAACTAAAATAATCTGTGGGGTTTAAGGTGGGTGGGAGATGGATCAATGTAAAAGGTGAAGACCTTTATGAAGTGGATCAGCTCAGTGGCGAAGGCTTGTACGGTAGGTACTCTGGTCGGAGCGGGCAGGGCGTAGTCGTAAACATTTCCAACCTCCGTGAAAACCTTCCTTTAAATGAAACACCGTGCATAAATTCTAGGCTTAGCAATGAAAATTTTTCTCCGGGCAGCCATACCATCTCTTACCAAGGGGTTGGTGCTGTATTTAGAAACGAAGAAAAATCCACAGTAGGGGGCTTTGTAGCAGACGTTACCCTGAACGTTGAAGTCGGTCAGAATGGGACAATTACAGTAAAAGGCTGAAGCTGGTCACAGAGTACAAAAGCTCCTACAGACGTTTATGATTTTGATCCTCTGTGGTCTTCCCATCGAAGCTTAGGAGGGAACTTAGCTACTACTGCCCAACATATTTTTGATGCTTTGATGCCTCCTTATACACCGTCAAAGCCATTCAATATTGCGATTATAGGAAGCCGAGACCTCGATATTCTCGGAAACGGCGTAATCAACGGCACTGACTGTTTCCTTCATGATTCCAAGGTTCAAATGTGGCCGCTTGATCCATCGATCAAACCGCGTCCAGATGGCAGCTACGACGAAGAACTGGTTGTCTCGAAGGTCTGGACGAAACAACAAGATCAAATGCAGGCCGGTGATCTTGTCGTGTCCTACGACAAGCGTGGGCGTCTGCAACCGGGTCGGGTTACACGTACCATGACCAATACATCCACGCACATTCTGGATTTCTGGGACACGGGCGTCACGCCCGGCCACGTTTACAACTGCGCGGACGGACCGTTCAAAGGGGGCTTTGCGCCCCTCATGGATATCTTGCGCATGGATGGCGCGCTTATGCGCAGCGACGGCACGATGTTCCGCTCCACAACCAACTGCGACGTTGGCTCCATGGGCGACATGATGATCCACGCCTCGGCCACACGGCAAAAGCCGGACGGCACATGGACAGAACCAAAGGCAGGCAAGGTGCGCTTTGGCACAAGGATCATTCTGCCGGATGGTCGGCACATGTCCTTCATGGAAATGGCCGCAAGCGAGGGCTGGCGGGTGTCCGATGACGGCTACATGGTCGGCATGATGAAGGGCGAAGACGGGGAGCTTCGGGAACAAAAATTCCTGTGAAGATATCTACCTCGCCAACGAATGGGAACAGATCGGAACACGGATGCCCGCACCGGACAGCTTGGCTGGGTTCAACCCCAACAGCACGATGAAGCGGACAAAGCCCAAGCCGAACATCCCACCCGCCTTTGCCAATCGCCCGGATGCGCCAACGGCCCACGCACAAACGCAGCGCCCTGCACATGCATCGGCGTCTCCGTCAGCGCCATCGATGAACCGCAAGCAGCGCAAGGCGACGGAAGCCCGGCAACGCAAAGCGGCCAAGATGCACAAAAGAGCGGCGGGCTAATCCATGAGTGACGACGACCAGAACGATCTGTAATACGTCGAAGAATACCCCGTTTTCAACCGCGCGACCTCGACGTTTGAATGGCACAAGGCACCGCCAGTGACACCCCAGTGGAAAACCTATGGGTTTGAGATCGAAGACGGCATGGGCTTTGTTGCTGACGGGTCTTGCGTCAAGAACGGCGTTGTTGCGGAACGGCGTCCTGAGGCGTGCGGGCCGCTTTCCCCGTCAGGTTCATGCCACGCGGACGATCTCGGCTGTGCCGAGGGCGTTGAATCGGTTCATGAGGCGACGCGGATTTGGATTTCGGCAGTCTGGCGGTCGGGGTCTCTGGCGGCGATGCGCTCGCCGAAGGCCTTGAGGCATCGCATCCTCGCCTTAGCGCGACTGCGGATATGGTATTCGGTCCACCGCTTCCAGAACGCCCTGCCATAGTGACGTGTGGCGCGCAGGGTTTCGATGCGCGCCCGGGCGGCTGGGCAGTCGTCCTTCCAGGGCCGCCCGTTCTTGCGGATCGGGATGATCGCAGTGCCACCGTGTGCGATGATGGCGCTGTGGCAGCGGCGGGTGTCGTAGGCGCCGTCTGCGGTCACGGTGCCGATGTCTTCGTCGTCCGGGATCTAGTCGAGCAGGTCTGGCGGGACGGGGCTGTCGCCTTCCCGGCTGGGGGTGAACTCGCCCGCGCGGATGTCGGAAGTGGCGGTGTCCATGGCCAGATGGACCTTGCGCCATTGGCGACGGCCTTGCACACCGTGCTTCCGGGCCTGCCACTCGCCATCGCCGAGGAACTTGATGCCGGTGCTGTCCACCAGCAGGTTCAGCGGCCCGCCGGCACGGCGACAGGGGATCTGCACCTCAAGACTCTTCTGCCGGCGGCACAGCGTGGAGAAGTCTGGAACGGGCCAGCCCAGCCCGGCGAGGCGCAGGAGGCTGGCGAGCATTCCGGCGGTCTGCCTGAGCGGCAGCTTGAACAGCACCTTGATCGACAGGCAGAACTGGATCGCCGCATCCGAAAAGACTGGTGGGCGTCCGGGGCGGCCCTCATGCGGCGCGTGCCAAGCCATCTCCTTGTCCAGCCAGATCAGCAGAGACCCACGCTTCGTCAGCGCAGCGTTGTAGGCGGACCAGTTCGTCGTCCGGTAGCGGGCGGGCATTGGCTTGCTCATGACGCCCGTCTAACCGCATGGATTCCTGATGTGAATCCTTCACGGCGAGAGTTCTGCAACAACGCCGCGGCGATGCCGGACAAGCCCGGCGGCGGTTCAATCGGCGGGTCCGCCGAGCGTAGCTGCGCCTCCGCGGCCAGCGCCTGTGCTGCGAGGAGTCGCGGGCTGGCCGGAGATGTCTCACCACGCTGTCGAGCAGGCCCTGGAATGTCGGCAGTCCCGCACGAGCAAGCGACACGCCCGCACCGCACACGAAAACGACATCGCCCTCATCCGAGGCTGCGAGGAGGGGGCCGGGAAGTGCGGGACCGTGAGAAAGAAGCGCATCACTGCTACATACGGCAGGGGCGCACAGATGTCAGGTCATAGGGTTCTAACGGGCATAGGAAAGCCGTGGCACAAGCCCGGTCCTTCCCGCATTTGCGACCGACATGCCCGCGTCCATGTTGCAAGCTGTGACGACCCTCCACTTCGGAGAGGCTGCGCGTCAACGGTCGGCCGCGAGTCAGATGTCGGCTGGGGACAAAGCGCTGTTCTCAAGCGCCAACAGCCGCTCTGGGGAAGCCGCACTGCGGCGCGAGGCGCCTCGGCGAACGGCAGGAGAGGGCCGCGAGCGCCTAAGCCGCGATGCAGGCTTCGCGTATATGGGCGCCTGCATGTTAGAGCAGCGAGGCCAAGGCCTAGAAATGGCGCACTGCACATCGAGTCCCGCGACCCTTCCAGGCAGGCAGTGCCGCCGCTGTTGCCCAACGTCGAAGCTCAGCCAGGTTTTGGCCGCCTCCTTCTGCACGACATCCGATTGTAACCACCGTTTTATATGCAAAACGATTGGGCGATGCCCTTGGAGTCTCCAAATACCCTTTCACGTCGTCGGTGTTCTGACGTCTCGCGGACTGGCTGATCGTGCGATCGATGGCGAAACCCTGTCAGGTCTTCCGATGTCGCATGCCAAAGGTTAGCTGCATAGCGACCTCCAGCTTCGCAGGCTTGCTACACATGATGCTACACGGTGTGCTACGGACGGATTCTTAACGTGTTGTAAAGGTTTGATATATCCTCCGATCCCTCATGGATTGGCGCACACCTCCTCCGCCATCATCCCTGTTGCGAACACGGACACACGCCCAACGCGGCGCGGAAATAGTCGTGTTTTCAAAGGGCTTTGCCTCCCCCATACGAACCTCTGAGACTGCGCGCAAGGCCCGTTCCGGGCTCTGAACGGCGCTCCGTCTCTGTTCGGGCAAACCTCGCCGAATTCGGTTCGGTCGGATTTTTCGGCGTCTTTCCAATGACCTGACTTTCAACACCGCCAAAACTTCGGGCCTTGTGTCAATCGCCTTCGACGGGAACAGAGACGCAACACGCAAGAGGCGCAGCCGCTGGGTGCGCTGGCCGAATGGCGCGTAGTGGTGGCGGTGTCGTTCGGCCTGATCTCTCTGATTTCTTGGGATTTTTGGATTGCCTTCCGGTCAGCCACCGTGCTTGGCTGCAGCGGTATAGTTGATCGAGTGGATTGTCTGATGTCAGGATCGTCCCAAGCCGGTTTGGCGGAAAAGTATCTTGTCGATGACCTGCCGGGCGCCGCGCTCGTCGGTGCGCGGTTGAACGGAATTCTGCTGAAGATCGAGGCGGGCGAGACGTTGACCTCCTTGGCGCAGGCGTTTCTGACGTCCGGCGGGCTCAACTCTCTTCTGGCGCTGGCGACCGGTCAGATCGATCGCCCTGCCTTCGAGGAGGCTGCGGCGCGCGAGCGGTCAGATCGTATCCAAAGCGCGAAGGACGAAGCCGACAGGCGGGCAGCCGAACATGCCCGAAAGGCCGAGGCGATGGAGGTCGCGGTCAAGGCGCGCTTCGCTGCAATGGAGAATGACCCTGTGCGGCGCCGGAAGCGCGAAGCCCGCGAGTTGCGGGATCGGTTCGGCATCGGCTCCATCGAGACAGAGCACTATCCGCGTGCAATGCGGCTGCTGAAACAGGTGGCGAGCGGCGACCGCCTGGCACCTGAAGACGTCGCGTGGTTATCGACCGAGGCGGTGGACTGCTGGACCGAAGCGTTGCAGCAAGCCTGGCATCGGCTCGAAGCCGAAGCGCTTACCAAGGAATGGGAAGAAAGCCGCGATCCGTGGGATGCCGTGAATGCCAGTGCGCAATGGCGGAAGGCTGATGAACCCCAGCGGGCGCTGGAAGTGACGGGGGCGGCGCTCGCCAAGGTGGGACGGAGCCCGAAACCGAGATCGGCGCTCTCTACGACGCGCGGAGGCGCGATGCGCGATACCGGGCGCCTCTCCGAAGCCAGGACACTCGGGCTGGAGGCGCACGAACTGACCCCGGCCGATTTCAGGCCGTGCACGCTGCTTGGCGCTGTCTCGATGGAACTCGGGGATCTGGCAGCCGGTCACGAATGGTATGCTAAGGCCGAGGCCTTGGGTGCCGAGCGCCGCGCCATCGACCAGGATCTGCGGGCGCTGCTGATCCGTGCGGAACCCGATGCGCGAGATCGTATCCGGAACTATCTGCTCGAGCAGGATCCGGAGCGTTTCGCGTGGCTGCGAAAATGGAATCACAAGGTCGCTGCGGCGAACCGGCGATAACGCTTGCATGCTCCTTTTCATCGCTCGAGCGCCGGTCGAGCAGTGAAGGCCGCTCGATTAGTCGAACACCCGCCCCGGCTGCTCATCCCACGGCAGAGACGCGACGAAGCACAAGTCGTAGATGCTGAGCGTCGAGGGCTCGCGGTGGACGACCAGCCGCTCGAGGACGTGGGGCGCGAGCCAGGCGAGGCGCAGGAGGCGGCTGACGTAGCGGTCGGACAGGCCCTCGTCGGCGGCGAGATCGGCGAGCGTGGCGACGTCGCCGCGTTCCAGCCGCTGCCGCCAGCCCCAGGCCCCATTCGTCGCCGGGCTACCGACCGCCAGCGCCGGAGGCTGTCCACTGGCCGTCTCGCGGACGGGGATCAGCCCCGCCGCAGGCATCCGCCTTGGCAGGGAAACCCGTCATGCACTAAGATTGAAACCGGACCACCCGATAGGGGCAGGCCAGTTGCGCTCAGTCGTGCTGCTTCCACTGCCGCATTGAATGCCTGCATAGGTATCGCACCTGTCCGCGAACTGCCCGTGTTCCCGTCTCATCCGTCCGGAGGGCGGGAACCGGGTCCGCGCCATTCTGCCTCAAGGCCCTGCGCAGGGTGTCGTGGTGGCGGCAAGCTCTGCCTCGATGGTGTCGATGCCATGGCATGACACCGACTCTGGCGTGATGAGGATGACCGCGTAGTTGGGTTTCCCGACGATCCAGTCGGGCGCGGGGTTGCCGAACTCCTGCCGGAACTGATGCGCGGGGCCGCGCCCTGCCGTGTAGCCGATGCCGCCCGCGAGGGTGCCACTCAGCGGAATATGGATATGCCCGAAGAACATGTGCCGGACTCCGCCGGGATGTCCGCGCAGGATCTCCATCAACTCGGCGCGGTCGGTCAGACCGATATTGTCGAAATGCGTCATCATGTGATCCACTGGCGGGTGATGAAGAAAGACCGTCAGAGGGCTTTCCGCATGGTCGGCCAGCGTTTCGCGCAGCCACTCCCGCCGTGCCGCGCAGAAGCGGCCGCCACTTATTCCGGTTTCGTTCGTGTCGAGAAAGACCAGCCGATCGTCAGAGCCCGGAACCTGCATCACGGACTGGACAAAGCCGCTTCCGTCGCGCGGCTCGTCAGGAAACGCCGCGCAGAAGGTGTCGCGGTCGTCGTGGTTTCCGAGCAGCAGCCGCACCGGGAAGGGCAGATCCCCGAGCAACCGCTTCAACTGCGCGTATGAGGGTGCATCGCCCCTGTCCGTCAGATCGCCGGTGATGACCATCAGGTCCGCGTCGGCATGGTGCGCGCGGGCATGGTCCATCACGGCGGCAAGCCTTTCGGCCGGGTCGATCGAATAAAGCGTCTCGCCCGCGGGAACGAGATGGGTGTCGGTGACGTGGAGGATCTTCATTCCGGGCCTTTCCTGTTGCTGGCGCGGTCCTGCACGCCGGATGTGACGGGCGCGTGACGCTTCGAGCGCGGACAGGCAGGGAAGCAGGGCCCGCAGGCAGATCTTCAGTCACGGATCACAGAGCTGTCATCGGTCTGTCGAGAAACCGTCATGAACCGCGGGCTACCCCTCGCGCCAACCGCCGCAGCGCCGTCCGCTGTCCTGGAGGCGGCGAAACCGACACCAGAGGGGTATAACCATGTCCATCCGTTCCGTGACCATCGCAGCGGCGCTTCTTTCCGCAGGTGCCGTGCAGGCGCAGGTCGAGATCACCTGCCTGACCAACGCGGGTCACCTTTCGCGCCAACACGAGCCGCTGGCGAAAATGTTCAACGAGATGCAGGACGCGGTACGCGTCACCTATGCCGCCCCGGCGCAGAACTACGCCGACACGCATCTCAAGCTGTTCCGCGCCTCGGCCACGAATACGCTGCCCGATTGCGCCTTCGAGGCCTATAATCAGATGCCTTCGCTTGCGCGGGCGCTGGCCGAACGCGGCCAGATCGTCGATCTGGGTCAGTTCATGGAGAAGGAGGGCGGCGACTGGGTCGAGACGAACTATTCGGAACAGATGCTAAAGCTCGGCCAGGTCGACGGCACGCAATACGGCATGCCGTTCAACGCGTCGGTCATCCAGTGGTATGTGAACGCGGATCTGGTCAGGCAGGCCGGCGGCTCGATCGAGGATTTCCCGACCGATTGGGATGGCGTGCTGGAACTGGCCGCCAAAATCGACGCGCTTGGCGATGACATCGAAGGCATTTCCTACGCTGTCGACCAGTGGGCGGATGACTGGCCGTTTCAGGTGCTCATCGAGCAGCAGGGCGGCGCCATGGTCAACGAGGCGGGCGATGCGGTGGCCTTCGACGCGCAGGACCGCAGCCTGAAGGCGATGCAGTTGGCGCGCCGCATCGTCGAGGAGGGCGGCTACAATCCTGCGACCGACCTCGAGACCCAGACGACCGCCTTCACCGAGGGCAAGCTCGGGATCTACGCAAACTCTCCGGCCTCGGCCAAACTGCTGCAGGAACGCGTCGGCGGCGCCTTCGATCTGCGCTCGGTGAAGTTCGCCGTCTGGGACGATGCGAACGGCACCCTTCCCACGGGCGGCAATGCTGCGATCATGACCACGCAGGACGAGGGCAAGCAGCAGGCGGTCTGGGAATACTTCAAGTTCCTCACCGGCCCCAAGGGGCAGGAGATCACCGCGAAGAACACCGGCTACCTGCCGACGAACAAGGCGGCGCTCGCCGAGGAATATCTCGGCGCCTACTATGCAGAGAACCCGTACTTCGCCACGCCCTCCAGCCAGTACGACCGGGCCGGCGCATGGTACGGCTACCCTGGCACGCAGTCCGAGAAGATCTGGCGCGAGCAGCGCAGCGTCATCCGCTCGGTCATGCTGGGCGAGACCTCGCCCGAGGATGGCGCGGCGCAGCTCAAGTCGGCAGCGGAGGATCTGATGACGCGCTGAACGCTTTCATGACACATCCCTCGTCGGGGGTCTTCGCGGCCCCCGACGCTTCATTCTTAAAGACCACGAACGGAACCAGCATATGGCCCGGCTTACGCTCACCGACATCCGGAAGTCCTACGGCAGCACCGAGGTGCTGCGCGGCATAGACCTTGCGGTCGAGGATGGTGAATTCATGTCGCTGGTGGGGGCGTCGGGATGTGGCAAGTCCACGCTTCTTCGCATCATCTCGGGGCTGGAGAGCCCCGACTCGGGGCAGGTCGCGATCGATGGCCGTGACGTGGGCGGTGGCACTCCGAAGGAACGCGGCGTGGCGATGGTCTTCCAGGACTATGCGCTATACCCCCACATGAGCGTCGCCCAGAACATGGCGATGCCCCTGATCATGGCGCGGTTACCGATGTACGCCCGGCTGCCGGGCGCGCGCTGGCTGACGCCGAACCACCGGAGCACCCGCAGCGGAATCGCAGCACAGGTGGAACGCGTGGCGGCACAGCTGCGCATCGGCCACCTTCTGGACCGTCGCCCCGCGCATCTTTCCGGAGGGCAGCGCCAGCGGGTCGCCCTCGGGCGCGCGCTGGTGCGCGATCCCTCATTGTTCCTGATGGACGAGCCGCTGTCGAACCTCGATGCCAAGCTACGCGTGGAGGTCCGCCGCGAGATCGTCGAGCTTCACCGGGCGTCCGGACTGACCTTTGTCTATGTCACACACGATCAGACCGAGGCGATGACGATGTCCGACCGGGTGGCGCTGCTGCGCGAGGGCCGCCTGTTGCAGGTGGCGGCACCCGGCGCCCTCTATGCCAACCCGGCATCGGTCGAGGTCGCCCGCTTTGTCGGCACACCCGAGATCAACCTGCTTCCCGCCCGCGCGGAACCCGGCGGACTGCGGATCGGCGATGCACTGGCACGCTGCGAGCATAGCCTGAGCGAGGGCACCGAACTGATCGTCGGGCTGCGCCCCGAGGCGCTTGGCCCTGTCGGCGTCTCCTCGCTCCAGCCGATCGGGGCCGGCGGCCCGAAGCTGAAGCTGGATCTCTCGCTCGACAGCGTCGAGGACCTCGGCGCCGAGGTCGTGATCCATGCCCGTGTAAGCGCGTTTCCCGACCTGCTGGTCAGGCTGCGCACCCAGAAGGCGCTGGGCCTTGCCGGCCCGGTGCTTGTTCCGGACAGGCTGGCTGCCGTGGCGCCCGTCAGCGCGCTGCTTCTCTTCGACGCGAACGGACAGCGCCTGGGCGACGCACGCGTGACAGAAATGGCGGACATTCGATGATCGATAGCGCAGAGCGGCTGGAACGGCGCCAGAGGCGGCTGGCTCTCGTTCTGATAGCGCCCGCCGTGCTGCTGATCCTGATGATCTACGTCATTCCCATGGTCCTCGTCCTTCTGGCCTCGTTCACCGACTATTCGCTGGTGAGCAACGGCTATGACTGGATCGGGCTCGACAACTACCTTCGCATGCTCGAGGACGAGCAGTTCGGAAATGCCCTGCGCAACACGGTGGTCTATGCGCTGGTGTTCCTGCCGGGCGCCTTCTTCATCCCGCTGTTCCTCGCCATCGCGATCCAGTCGCAGAAGCGATTTCGCTCGGCCTTCGAGATCGTCTACTTCATGCCAGTCACCTCGACGCTGACCGCCATGGCGCTGGTCTGGTCGGCCCTGATGGACAGTCGGCAAGGCATTCTCAACAATGTCCTGACAGCCGCCGGACTTCCCCCGATCAACTTTCTGGGCAGTCCCGACGTGGTGCTTTATTCCCTGGCCGGCATATCGCTCTGGTCGATCATCGGCTTCAACATGGTGCTGTTTCTCGCCGGGCTTACCGCCATACCGTCGCGACTTTACGACGCCGCCGACATCGACGGGGCAAGCCATCCGGTCGACCGCTTCCTGTCCGTGACATGGCCCATGCTTGCCCCGACCTCGCTTTTCGTGGCGGTGACGTCTTCGATCACGGCATTCAAGCTTTTCGACGTGGTTGCCATCCTGACCCAGGGCAAGCCCGCGCATGCGTCCGAAGTCTTTCTCTACCTCACCTTTCTCGAGGGGTTCGAATACTTCAACATGGGCTATTCCGCTGCGCTGTCGGTGGTCTTCCTTGGGGTGATATTTCTCTTCGCGCTCGTCCAGACACTTCTGGCGGACCGCACCGTTTACCGATGAGGCCACGCATGACCGATACCGCCGCTGCCTTCCCGCTTCGCCTCAGGATCGCCGCGCTGAAGCCGGGTAGGGTGCTGGGCTTTCTCATCCTCGCCTGCGGGGCATGGGCAGTGGTCTTCCCCTATGTCTGGATGATTTCCTCGAGCCTCAAGCCCACGGACGAGGTCTATGACGCCGATTTCACCATCTGGCCCAAGACCTTCGCGGGTGTGCAGAACTATTGGGACGTGCTGGTCGGCCAACCCTACCCGATGTTCCTTTTCAACAGTCTGATCGTGTGTGTCGGGATTCTCGCGGTGCAGTTGATCACCGCCGTCCCCGCGGCCTACGCGCTGGCAAAGCTGCGTTTTCGCGGCCAGACCATCCTGCTGGGGACGGTTGTTGCCTGCCTGACGATCCCGATCAACGTGACATCGATTCCTCTTTATCTGGGCGTCGTGAAGGCAGGGCTGCTGGACACCTATCTGTCGATGATGCTTCCGTTCCTGGTTTCGGTCTTTGCGATCTTTCTCTTTCGGCAGTTCTTTCAGGCTTATCCCGATTCAATCATCCAGGCCGCCCGCGTCGACGGCTTCAGCGAGATCGAGATCGTCCTGCGCCTGATCGTGCCCGCGGCCATCCCGGCGGTCGCGGCGTTCTCGGTGTTCTCCATCGTCGCCCACTGGAACGATCTCTACTGGCCCCTCATCGTGGTCCAGAGCCAGGAGAAGATGACCGCGTCCCTGTCGATGATGCAATATCGCTCCGAGTTCGACACCAACTACGGGCGCACTTTTGCCGCCGCCACCGTTGTCTCGATCCCGATGCTCATCGTGTTCCTGTTCGCGCGCCGGGCATTTGTCCGCGGCATCACCATGAGTGGCGTCAAGGGCTGACGCAGCGCTGCTGACGGCATCGGGCCTGGCGCGGCGTGAATCCGAAAGCGCCTTGCGCTCTCCCGGGGTCGTCCCCCTGATTGAGGAAGGGCACAGGCGGCGGCGCTGGGTTTGCCCGCAAATGGGGCAGCCCCGGCAGCAGATTTGCATATGAATGGGGCAGTTCGGCCCCGGCGGCAGCGAATCTGCCGAATTCGCGAAAAAGAGTTTGCGCCGATGATGGCGCGCCATGTTTAACCGGGGCAGGGACCTTTCTTCTTGGCCGCAACGGCGCGGCTTTTCCACTCACATCGGCCTTCTGGCCACGCAGCAACGACGCTGCTCGACGTTCTGAGACTTCAGATCGCGGGACAGCGCTGTGCCTGTGGCATGCAGCCTTCCCTGACAGAAACCGAAGCTGTCCGGACTTCCCCGGATCGCCACCAGGGGCCGGATGACGCGATGTTCAGCAAACAGATTGCCAAAGTCCCGCCAAAGTCCCGGGCGGACGCGCCGGGGCGCGCGACGCGGACGGCGCATCGCCCCCGCGGCCACGCCGCATGCGCTGTCATCCGCAGCGCCCCCGAAGAAGACGTCACTCTTGCCGGCGTGGCCCTGACCGCAGGTGAGACCCGCCCGAAGACATCCACCATCCGTCCCGATGTTCGGGACACCAACCTGACCCCCCATGCCTGAGTTCAGGCCACCAACTCTCAGAAAGGACGACGAGGTATGTCGTATGTCACGCCCAAGGAATTCGCTGTCAAAATGGTCGACGCCGGCGAGTCCAAGATCTTCATGTCGACCAAGGATACCCTGATCCGCGCCTTCATGGCTGGCGCCATCCTTGCCCTCGCCGCCGCCTTCGCCGTGACCATCGCGGTCAACACCGGCAATTTCCTCGTGGCCTCGCTGCTGTTCCCCGTCGGGTTCTGCCTGCTCTATCTCATGGGGTTCGACCTGCTGACGGGTGTCTTCACGCTTGCCCCTCTGGCCGTCATCGCAAGGCGTCCCGGCTGCAGCTGGAGCGGCGTGTTCCGCAACTGGGGCCTCGTCTTCTGCGGCAACTTCGCAGGCGCGATGACCACCGCGATCCTGATGGCCGTGGTCTTCACCACCGGCTTTTCAGCCGAACCGGACGCCGTCGGCCAGAAGATCGGCAGCATCGGCGAGGCGCGGACGCTTGGCTATGCCGCAGCCGGAGGCGCCGGCCTGCTGACCGTCTTCGTGCGGGCGATCCTGTGCAACTGGATGGTTTCGACCGGCGTCGTCGCGGCGATGATGTCGACCTCCACATCCGGCAAGATCATGGCCATGTGGATGCCGATCCTGGTGTTCTTCTACCTCGGCTTCGAGCATTCCATCGTGAACATGTTCCTGTTTCCCTCGGGGATCATGCTGGGCGGCGAATTCACCTGGGCCGACTACTTCATATACAACGAGATCCCGGTCGTTGTCGGCAATCTGGTCGGAGGCCTGACCTTCGTGGGCGCGATGATCTATGCGACGCACTTCCGCGAAAGCCCCAAGCGCAACGCGATGCGCAACGACGATGTCGCGACCATGCCCGCGGAGTGAACGCATCTGTACCGGCCCCGCGCGAGCGGGGCCGCCTGCCGGTAGGAGACCACCATGCCAAGGGATACGAACGCCAGCGCGGCCCTTTCGGTCACGATCGGTCAGTATTCCGACGCCGGCGCGAAGCCGCTGAACCAGGATTTCCACGGTGCGCTGATCCCCGAGGGAACGCCGCTGGCGCTGAAGGGCATCACCCTTGCGGTTGCGGACGGAATTTCCTCGTCCGACGTCAGTCACGAGGCTGCACAGACCGCCGTCAGGTCTCTTCTGACGGATTACTACGCCACGCCCGACGCCTGGACGGTCAAGACCGCGGCAAGCAGGGTCATCGCGGCCACCAATGCGTGGCTTTACGCCCAGAACAGGTCGGTCGCGGACTTCAATGCCGGGCGGGTCTGCACGCTTTCCGCGCTTGTCCTCAAGGGACGTGAGGGGCATGTCTTCCATGTCGGCGACAGCCGCGTCAGCCGCCTTTCCGGCGCGAGCCTCGAACCCCTGACCCGGGACCATCGCGTGACGCTTTCCGCAGAGGAAAGCTATCTTGGCCGGGCAATGGGCACGGAGCGGACGGTCGAGGTCGACTATCTCCGGTTGCCCATCAGGCCCGGCGACATCTTCCTGCTGACCACGGACGGGGTGCACGAATTCATCGGCGCGGCGACCCTGCGCGACGCCCTGCAACGGGAAGACTTCGACGCCGCCGCGCGGTTTCTGGCCGAAGCCGCACGCGCGGCGGGCAGCGCCGACAATCTGACCGTGCAGATCGTGCGCATCGACAGCGTCGCCGAGGCCGGGCCCGATTTCGAGATCGACGCCCGGCACCTTCCGGTGCCGCCGCAGCCGAGATCGGGCGACGTCATCGACGGGTTGCGGATCGAGCGGCAGATCCATGCGACAGCGCGCAGCCATGTCCATCTCGCGACGCAGCCGGACGGAAGGCGCGTCGCCCTGAAGATACCGGCTACGGACATGGCGCGGGATGCCGACTACCTGCGCAGATTCGTGCTGGAGGAGTGGATTGCCCGGCGGATCAATTCCTCGCATGTGGTGCGCGCGGCCGAGCCGCCCATGCCGCGAAGCGCGCTTTATGTGGTGACAGAGTTCGTCGAGGGCCAGACGCTGCGTCAGTGGATGGCCGACCACCCCGCGCCAAGCCTGGAAGAGGTGCGCGATATCGCGGGCCAGATCGCGGCCGGTCTGCGCGCCTTCCATCGCCGCGAGATGACGCATCAGGATCTGCGACCGGAGAATATCATCATCGACACCGGCGGGACGGTGAAGATCATCGACATGGGCTCGACCGCCGTCGCGGGGGTAGAGGAGGCGATGCCGGGCGTGCTGGGCGATCTTCCCGGCACCTACCAATATACCGCTCCCGAATATTTCTCGGGCGATGGCCTTGGCTGGCGGTCGGACCAGTACGCGCTTGGAGTCGTTGTCTACGAGATGCTGACCGGGCGGCTGCCCTACGGAACCCGTGTCGCCCGGGTCGCCAACCGGCGCGACCGGATGCGGCTCAGCTACATACCCGCTCGGGTCGCTGCCAGCCCGGTGCCCGCCTGGATGGACACGGCGCTGCGGCGCGCGACCCATCCCGATCCGGTGCAGCGCTACGACGCCCTGTCGGAATTCATTGCCGACCTCAAGCGCCCCGGATCCACCTGGAACGCCACGCGCCATGTGCCGCTGGCCGAGCGCGATCCGATCCGTTTCTGGCAGTCCGTCTCGGCGATCCTCGCCCTGGTCTGCCTCATCCTCGCCGTCCGACTGGTCGGCTGACCCAACCTGGAGACTTACCATGAAGGACCTTTCTCTCGCCGAAGATCTCACCAAGGAGGACGTGACCGTCCTTATCCTGAAGGCCAGGAAAAGGGCCGGTCTCAGCTGGGAGGCGATTGCGGAAGCGATCGGCATGTCCCCGGTCTGGACCCATTCCGCAAGCATGGGAATGAACGCCTTCACCGAAGAGAAGGCGCGGGCGCTGGTCGAGCTGCTGGAACTTCCGCAGGATGCGGTGGCGGTGATGACGGAAAGTCCCACGAAGGTCTGGGATCAGACGGTTCCGACTGACCCGTGCATCTACCGGCTTTACGAGATCGTCGGCGTCTACGGCCCCACCATCAAGGCGCTGATCCACGAGAAGTTCGGCGACGGCATCATGTCTGCCATCGACTTCGACATGAAGGTCGAACGTGTGGCAAACCCGAAGGGCGACCGGGTGAAGATCGAGATGTCGGGAAAATACCTGGGCTACAACGCCTGGTAATTGCGGGCGTCACGTGAGGACGAACGGCAGCTCGCTATACGGGAGCGCTCCGGTATGTCCGTCCTCGCGGACCGACCTGAAGGGCTGAACGGAAGATGGCGGAGCAATCCTGCGCTCCGCCACTCAACGCGTTCATGTCGTCGTCTGCTGCGCCGCATATGTCAGATCACGATTGCGGCCCGACGGAGGCGAGATATGCCCATACGTTGGCCGCTTCTTCCTCGCCCCGGAGCTTGAACACCATCTTGCCCTTGGCCTTCGGGTCGTCGAGGTATTCGCGCAGGAATTTGGTGGCGTCCTGGACGTAGACGACGAAATGCTCTTCGTCCCAGTTCAGACCCGCCTCGCCGGCGGCCACGATCGAGTCCGAATAGCCGAAACCGTCGACGCTGCCGGCCTTGCGCCCGGCCAGACCGTAGAGGTTGGGGCCGACCTTTCCTCCCTTGACGATTTCCTCGCCGGCGTCACTCACCACGGAATGGCAGGCCTTGCACTTGTTGAATTCCTTCTCGCCTGCCGCCGCATCGCCTGAAGCGTCCTGCGCCAGGGCGGGCATCGAGAAACATATCGCAAGCGCCGAGATCGTTAGCTTGTTAAACATCAGTTAGCTCCTGATCAATGTAGATGACAACCTAGCGCAACAGGATACCTGTCAACGGGGCGTTGCATGATTTTTTGGCACTCCGTTCAGGCGACCGCCCGTGACAGGGCGCACTGGTTCCACAGGACGGTGAGGGCCTCCACCAGATGCACGATGTCGGCCTCGCTGTGGAGCGGCGAGGGTGTGAAGCGCAGGCGTTCGGTACCCTTCGGGACGGTCGGGTAGTTGATGGGCTGTACGTAGATGCCATAGTCCCGCATCAGGATGTCGGCCAGCATGCGGCATTTCACGGCGTCCTTGATCATCACAGGGATGATGTGGCTGGGATTGTCCAGGTGGGGAATGCCGCGCGCGTCCAGCATCGCGCGCAGCTTCGCCACCCGAGCCCGTTGCTTCAGGCGCTCGGTCTGCGAAAGCTTGAGATGCGCGATGCTTGTGCGGGCCGCGGCGGCGACCGCGGGCGGCAGAGCGGTCGTGAAGATGAAACCGGATGCGAACGAGCGGATGAAGTCGCAGAGGCTGTCGGATCCGGCGATGTAGCCGCCCATGCAGCCATAGGCCTTTCCCAGCGTTCCCTCGATCAGGGTGATCCGGTGCGCCAAGCCCTCGCGTTCGCTGATGCCGCCACCGCGCGGGCCGTAAAGGCCGACCGCGTGGACCTCGTCGAGATAGGTCATCGCGCCGTGCTTTTCGGCGACCTCGACGATCTCCTTCATCGGGCAGATGTCGCCGTCCATCGAATAGACCGACTCGAAGGCAACGATCTTGCAGACGTTCGCGGGCAGGGCGGCGAGCTTGCGGTCGAGGTCCTCGGGGTCGTTGTGTCTCCAGATCACCTTCTGGGCGCGCGAATGGCGGATGCCCTCGATCATGCTGGCGTGGTTGAGCGAATCCGACAGGATGACCGCGCCCGGCAGCCTGCTGCCCAGTGTCGAGAGCGCGGCCCAGTTCGATACGTAGCCGGACGTGAACAGCAACGCATCCTGCTTGCCGTGCAGATCTGCCAGTTCGCGTTCCAGAAGAAGATGCTCGTGACTGGTGCCCGAGATGTTGCGCGTACCGCCGGCGCCGGTACCGCAGCGATCCACGGCATCCTTCATGGCCTGGCGCACGGCCGGGTTCTGACCCATGCCGAGATAGTCGTTCGAACACCAGACCGTCACCTCTTCGGGGGCGTTCCTGTCGTGGCTCTTCGCCCGCGGGAAATGTCCGCACCGCCGCTCGAGCTCCGCAAATATGCGGTAATTGCCCTCCTCTTTCAGAGCGTTGAGCTGCGTGTCGAACATGGCGTCAAAATCCATGATGAACCTCCCCTGTCGTCTTCGATAATTGGCTGTGCCTGGCTGTCGGAAGCATCCAGCGCCAGAGTTTCGCGTCCGGCAACGGCAGGACCATCATCCAGTGTTCGACCAGCGCAAGCGCGGTAATGGCGGCGAGCAGGGCAAAACCCACGGCCGCGCCCGAGGTGTCGGCGGCAAGCATCCGCTCGAGCCAGCAGTCCACCGCAAATCCCAGAAGCGTGACCGAAACGGGAAACAGCCAGTTCATCGCGGCGACGCGGAAATGGCTGGGCACATGGGCAAGGGCTTCGGGCAGGAATTCGACGTTGATGCTTGGCACGCCGAAATAGAGATTGAGCTTTGCCGAGACGCGCGCCGCGAAAAGGATCAGGAACGTCCACAGACCGACCGGGTTCTCGCCGCCCCAGCCGAAAAGCAGCATCGAAAGCGCAGCGCCCAGGATGAGCATCTCGTGATAGGCGATGGTTCCCCAGGCACGGATGAAGCGTTCCCATTCGGGAACGTCGCGCGGGCAGGGGTGCAGGTTCGGTCCGGTGATCAGTCCGACGAGAAAGGCAAGTTCGATCCAGCCCCAGATTGCCAGCGCCGACAGGAACCCCAGATAGGCGCCCGAGACGCTGCCATCGTCCAGCGTCGCCATGTACCCCCACACCCCGAGGGCAAGGACCGGCAGGGAGGCGACAGCCGCGGGCGCGCCGTTCCCGCCGGACCGCCGCACCGCGATCAGGATCGCTCCGGTGGCGAACCACCAGAGGAAGACGGCGGCCAGCGCGGCGATCCAGGGACTGTCCATCAGTAGACCGGCTCGAGCCGGGTCGAGTCCGGCACGGCGTGGCGGTTGGCGGGAATGGTGAACAGCCCGGCAAAGGCAAGCGCCGCGCGGGCGGAATGCAGCGTCGACGTGAACCAGCCGCCGAGCCCGCCGCGCTTCTTTCCTTCGGCGATGCGCGCATTCGCCTTCTGCAGCCGTTCGCAGCCGCGCTGCCAGCGGGGATTGTCGATGTCGAGCGTGATCGGGAAGACCTGCCTGGAAATCTCGGAGGTCTTCGTGAACACCTCGCGGGCGTACCAGTCCGGATCGACGCCGAGCGCCTCGTGAAAGGCGGGGCGCTGGTGATCGCGAATATACATCGTCGCGTAGACCGCGGTCAGGAAGAACTTGATCCACAGCACGTTCACGCCGCGCGTCAGCTTTGGATCGGTCTTCATCAGCAGCGCGAAGGCCTCGCCATGGCGGAACTCGTCGTTGCACCATTCCTGGAACCACTTGAAGATCGGGTGGAAGCGATGCTCGGGATGCGCCTGCAGGTGGCGGAAGATGGTGATGTAGCGGGCATAGCCGATCTTCTCGCTGAGATAGGTCGCGTAGTAGATGAACTTGGGCCGGAAGTAGGTGTACTTCTTCTTCTGTGTCAGGAAACCCAGATTGACGGCCACACCTGCCTCGCGCAGCGCGTCGTTGATGAATCCCGCGTGACGCGCCTCGTCCCGGGCCATCAGCTGAAAGAGCTGCGTGATGTCCTTGTTCGTGCCCCGGCGCTTCATCTCCTTGTAGAGCACGCAGCCCGAGAACTCGGCGGTGCAGGACGAGATCAGGAAGTCGATGAATTCCTTCCTGAGGCCCGGCTCCATCGCGTCCCAGTCGACGTGGTCCCAGTCCTCGTTCTTCTTGAAGTGTCCCCTGTTGGGGTCCGAGACCATCTCCGAGATCAGCTCATCCCAGTCCCGCCGCACGGGCGTGACATCGATGGCGTCCATCTCGTCGAAATCGGTCGTGTAGAACCGCGGCGTGAGCAGCGTGTTCTGCATGGCGATCTGCGTCGCTTCCGAGCTGTCCATCTCCGAGCGCGCTTCCTGAAGCTTCAGCGACTGCTCGGCGTCGGTGATATCGGCGGTATGCATGTTCTGGACGTTCATAGCGTGACCTCCTCGGAGAACGAGAACTCGCAAAGCTCCATCACTTCCAGATCGCCGGTCAGGCGGGTCCAGAGACGTTCGAGCGCGCTTGCGCGGAAGATCACCGCCTCACGCTCTTCGCTGACGATCTCTCCGAAGGGGGCCATGATCTCGGGTCCCTTCACCTGGACTTCGTCACCGGGATAGACCGTCACGCCGTTGTTGAACCTCACATGCGCGTGCAGGCTTTCGAACCTGTGGCTGATCTCCACGGTACAGGGTGCCAGTTCGACCTCTCTTGTCAGTAGTCCCATCGTGCTTCCCTTTCAGTGATCCAGAAGCCTGGCGAAGGCTCTGGCGTTGTCCGCGCCGAAACCCATCAGGTCGGCGCTCCAGCCTGTGCTGGGGTCGGTAATCTCCATGCGGCCGGTGTCGCGCAGGACGAGCCGGACGGGACCCTCCACGCCGACCCGGTTCTTGATGCGTTCGCGGCCCACGACGCGGGCGATCCCCGCGACGAAACCACCCTCTTCGGGCGAGAGGTCCGCGATCAGCCCGCCATCCGTGGCAAGGACCCTGACCGCGCCGCTGAGGTCGTGGAAGGACAGGACCATGTCGCGCTGCCGGACGACCTCTCCTGCGGGCGGCGTCGCCGAGAGCGGCACGTCCGCAATTTTAGCGAGGCTGACCAAGGCGAGGACCGTCAGCACCAGCGCCAGCATCGCGCGCAGCAGGAAGCGCGGGATCGTTCCGTCCGGTGCCGGTCTGCGATGGGCGCTGGCGTACATGGTCATGCTCCTGATCCTATTCCGCCGCGATTGCTTGCGGCGCAGGCTGCCGCTCGATCCGGGGCATGCTGATGCGCGCTTCCGCGGCCTCCGAGAGCATTTCGGCGACATGCCGGGCGTCGGGAATGCAGCGCAGGGCCGGCTGCGTCTCGAAGTGCCAGGGGCGTACGTGCGGCCAGCAGACGAGATATCCCAGCCTGACCGGTCCCTCGAGCTTCAGGGCGATGGTGCCGGTCCCGTCGCGGCGCAGGTCCAGCCCGGCGGACGCTATCCGGGTGTAGGGCAGGTTCAGCGTCACCGTCAGCGCCGCGCCGATGCGCATGGCAACGCGCCGGTTGGTCAAAGTGTAGACGGTCGAGCGCGCCTGAACGAGCGCCACGAGCCACAGCAGGCCACAGGTGATGCCGCCGAGGATCAGGAAGGGGATCGAGGCCGCCATCGCGAGGTCCAGTGGCAGCTGGTCGCTCACGCTGACGAAGCGCCAGACCGTCAGTGCCACGAAGTACCCCGCCACCCAGAGGATGTTCATCGACCTCTTCGCCAGCGCCCAGGTCGACGGACGCCCCTGCCAGAGGATCTCCTCGCCCTGTGGCGGGACTTCTGGAAGGCCCCGGACGGGCTCGGCGGTGAAATCATCATGGGTCATCGCGGTCTCCTCCCGCAGATAGCGTCACAACTGCGGCTCGAGCCGCGCCGTGCTGGCATAGAGAAGACCCCCGGCGTAATAGCCGCAGATCTTGTCCTCCTCGAGCAGCGTCACCTGATTGGGGGCCGCGTGCAGCGGCACACCGTCGAAATGTGTCGAGAAGATCGAGCGCACCACGACGCGGTCCTTCTTGATTCTGGACATCGGCAGCGGGACCAGCCGCGTACCCGCACCGATATTGCCGTCGAGCTGGATTTCGAGATAGCGGACCATCTGCTCCGGCTCGTCGAGCCACATATCCGTGACCCGGCCCACGACGATGCCGTCGCCGGCGACGACCGGCAGTCCGCGCGGGTCGCGACCGGCGACCACCCGGAAATGATCCGACGCCTTCATCGGCACGATCTTGGGATGCCCCGCGCCGTCGAGTTCCGCCACATCGCGCCGCATCGCCCAGGACGCCGGGCCGACGCCATCGGCCATCGGATCACCCGTGGGTTCCATCGGAAAGCCCTCGCTGACCGCCGTACGGGCGAGGGCGAGGTTGGCCCGTTCGCCCTTCTGGTCGCTGGGGAATGAGACCGCGCCGCGTCCGTGCGGCAGCAGGAAGGTCTTGTCGTCGGGCACGGGGAACATGCCCTGATTTGCCGAGGGCTGGCCGTCCTCGCTCTGGAGGGGATAGCCCTCGCGCATGTTCTCGCGCTGGAGGTAGAAGATCAGCAGGGCGAAGAAGACCCAGAACAGCCAGATCGACAGGCTGGCGAGATCGAAGTTGCCAAAGAATGTCTGTGTCATGAGGTGATCCCTTCCATTGGCAGGCGTGTCATGTCGGGAAATCGGCAAGGCCGATCCGAACCGGTTTGTCATAGGTCGTGGCAGCTCTCGGAGATGTGCGGACGAGGGGCCCGAGCACGGCGAGGGTGAGGAAGATAAGGCCGATCTCCAAATGGTAGACGAAAGCGTATCCCGTGGCGGCGGAGTTCAGTCCCTCTCCGAACCGCCCCGAAAGCGCCTGTGTGTTGATGACATCGCGCAGGGTGCCGCCGATTGCGATCGACAGACCCGCCGCCGTTGCCTGCGCTGCCCCCCAGGCGCCGAGCGTCAGGCCGCGTCCGGCGGTTCCCTTGGTCGGCAGGGCCATGGCTGCCGTCAGCGTGGCGACGGAGAAGAAACCCCCTCCGACACCGATCAGCCCGGCACCGGCGAAAAACAGTGCGTCCGACCGCATGGGCGCTGCGAAGATCACCAGCGAAAACGCCGCCAGCCCGACGACCAGCCCGAGTGCCGCGCTCCGGTAGGGATCGGAGGACTGCGCCAACCTACGCGCGGCGAGGGCGAAACCGGCCAGCGCCCCGGTCGCCCACATCGCGGTCAGCATCGTGGTCGATCCCACCGACAGTCCGAGGATCTCGCCACCGTAGGGTTCTAGAAGCACGTCCTGCATGTTGAATGCCATCGTGCCGAGGAAGACGACAACAAGCAGGCGGGCCGCATTGCTGCGGGCGGTGAAGTCGGCCCAGGCTTCGGAGAAGCGCGGACGGGGGGCGGCGCGTTCCTCGCGGCTCATCGGGCGTACGCTTTCCTGTTTCCAGAGCGCGATCAGGTTCAGCACGATGCCGACGACCGCTGCGCCTTGGACCACCCGCACCAGCTTCAGCGCGGAGAAGTCCCGCAGCAGCCAGCCGACGATCACGGCCGAGACGCCCATTCCCAGCAGGAGCATCACGTACAGCAGTGCGACGACGCGGGGTCGCGTCTCGTCGGTCGCCCGGTCGCTGGCCAGCGCAAGACCCGCGGTCTGCGTCATGTGAAGCCCGAATCCCGTCATCAGGAATGCCAGCGCGGCCAGCACCTCGCCCGCGAAGGGCACGTCATGAACAGGTTTTCCGCCCAGGACGAGCAGGGCAAAGGGCATCACCGCAAGCCCGCCCATCTGCCAGAGCGAGCCGAACCAGAGATAGGGGATGCGCTTCCAGCCGATGGCGCTGCGGTAGGTGTCGCTGCGGAAACCCAGCAGGGCGCGGAACGGTGCGGTGAGAACCGGCAGCGCGATCATGATCGCGACGACCGTGGCCATGACGTTCAGCTCGACGATCATGACGCGGTTCAGCGTCCCGAGCAGCATGACCGAGGCCATGCCGACCGAAACCTGAAACAGCGAGAGGCGCAGCAACTGTCCCAGCGGCAGTGACTCGCTGGCCGCATCCGAGAAGGGAAGCAACCGGGTCGTCAGCTGGACCAGGGGGCTGCGCCGGGTGCTCATGCGCGATACTCGATGGCGTGCGAGATGTAGAAGCCCGAGGTCGTCCGCCCCAGATCGGTGGCGCGGCCCCGGTGGCCAAGCGCCTCGCAAAGCCGGGCGGGCCGATGGGGCACCATGACCGGAG
The DNA here is from genome assembly GCF_040801785.1 of Sulfitobacter sp. LCG007. Lineage (NCBI taxonomy): Bacteria > Pseudomonadati > Pseudomonadota > Alphaproteobacteria > Rhodobacterales > Roseobacteraceae > Roseobacteraceae bacterium LCG007. Next base: position 628,437 of record NZ_CP161805.1, read on the forward strand.
AGCGATCCGAGCGCGGGAAGATCCTGCCGACGTTCCACATCGCCATCAGCGCCGGCGTGCGCGGCGCGACGGTGAAGACGAAGGCCCCGGCACAGCGCGCTCCCAGCCCGTCGACGGCGTTCAGGATGTCCTCCTCGCCATAGTAGATGAGGCTGTCCATCGCGAGGGCGAAGTCGAAGCGCCCCAGACCGGGATCCAGCATGTCACCGACCTCGAAGCTGACCCTCGAACGCATCGAGGGATCCAGCCGCTGCCGCGCGATCTCGACCAGCGACGGGGATATGTCGACCGCCAGCACGTCGGCACCACGCGCCGCGAGTTCGCCGGTCATCTGCCCCGCCCCGCAACCGGCGTCGAGAATGCGCGCCCCGCTCAGATCGTGCGGCAGCCGCGCCAGCATCCGGGCGCGCATCAGCTCACGCCCGCGGCGCACCGTTTCGCGGATCCGGCTGACCTTGGCTGTGCTGGTCAGACGTTCCCATGTCCGGGTGGCGGTCTGGTCGAAATAGGTTTCGACGCGGGAAAGGGTGGCCTCGTAGCTCATCAGTCGAACCCCAGCAGCTCGAAGATCTCGCGGTCCGGAAGGGGTGCGGGCGCAAGGGGTTCGGTCCCGTTCCACAGCGTCTCGGCCAGCCGCATGTATTCCTTCTGGACCGCGACGATATCCTCGTCCGCGTCCATCTCGAACAGCGTCTTCTTCTTCAGCCGCGAGCGGCGGATCGCATCGAGGTCGGGCATATGCGCAATCCGGTTGAACCCGACCGTCCTGCAGTAGCGGTCCACCTCGTCGGTTTCGCGCGACCGGTTCGCGACGCATCCCGCGAGGCGCACCTTGTAATTGGCCGACTTGGCCTGAACCGCCGCGATGATCCGGTTCATGGCGTAGATGCTGTCGAAATCGTTGGCGGTGACGATCAGGGCCCTGTCCGCATGCTGAAGCGGGGCCGCGAAACCGCCGCAGACCACATCGCCCAGCACGTCGAAGATCACCACGTCGGTATCGTCCAGCAGGTGATGCTGCTTGAGCAGTTTCACCGTCTGGCCCACGACATAGCCGCCACAGCCGGTGCCGGCAGGCGGTCCGCCCGCCTCGACGCATTTGACACCGTTGAAGCCGTCGAAGACGAAATCCTCGGGGCGCAGTTCCTCGGCGTGGAAATCGACCTCCTTGAGTATGTCGATGACGGTCGGAACCAATGTGCCGGTCAGGGTGAAGGTGCTGTCATGCTTGGGGTCGCAGCCGATCTGAAGCACGCGTTTGCCCATCATGGAAAACGCCGCCGACAGGTTGGAAGACGTGGTCGATTTGCCGATCCCGCCCTTGCCGTAGACCGAGAAGACCTTGGCGCCGTCGATCTTCAGGGCGTCGTCCTGATGCACCTGCACCGATCCCTCTCCGTCCTGTCCCCTCAGCGAGGGAATGCCCTTGTCGAGCGGGCTCATGACGGCATCCTTCAGCAATCGGGCGCTGTGAAGTGTGAACCGGGTCATTCTGCTGCAATTCCTTCCATTCGATCTTCGAGCACATCCGCAGCATCCTGAAGGGCGGCGAGCGTGGCGGGATCGGGTTTCCAGTAGGCGCGGTCGCTGGCTTCGAGCAGGCGGTTCGCCATCCGGCTGCTGGCCACCGGGTTGAGCGAGGCCAGCCGCGACCGCATCGTCTCGTCCAGAACGAAGGTCTCGGAAATCCTCTGGTAGACCCAAGGTTCCACCTGTCCCGTGGTCGCGGACCAGCCGAGCGTGTTGGTCACATGCGCCTCGATCTGCCGCACGCCCTCGGAGCCGTGGTTCAGCAGCGCCTCGTAGAACTTCGGGTTCAGCGACCGCGACCGCGTCTCGAGCGCCACCTGATCCGCCAGCGTGCGCACCTTGCCCGCGCCACGGGTCTGGTCGCTGATGTAGATCGCGGCATCCTGGCCCCTGGCCCGCTTCACCGCACGGGCGATGCCGCCCAGCGTGTCGAAATAGTGATCGACCGAGGTGACGCCGAGCTCGATGGATTCGAGGTTCTGATAGGCGACCTCGACCTCGCTCAGGACCTGGGTCAGCAATTCCGGGTTCTGCCGCGCCTTGCCGTTGACGCCATAGGCAAAGCTCTTGCGGGCCTGATAGGCGTCGGCCAGTTCGTCCTCGTCCCCGAAGCTCGCGCTGTCGACCAGATGGTTGACGTTCGATCCATAGGCGCCTTCGGCGTTCGAGAAGACGCGCAGGGCCGCCGTCTCGAGATCGACGCCCGTCTTCGCGGCATAGGCCAGCGCGTGGGCGCGGACATGGTTCATCCCGAGCGGCTCGTCCGCCGTCGCTGCCTTGAGCGCGGCCTCGGCCAGCAGTCTGGATTGCAGCGGCAGCAGATCGCGGAAGATTCCCGAGAGCGTCATGACCACGTCGATGCGGGGCCGGCCGAGCTCTTCCAGCGGGATCAGGTCCGCGCCGCTCAGGCGCCCGAAGCTGTCGAACCGGGGCTTCGCGCCGATCAGGGCCAGTGCCTGCCCGATGGGACCGCCATCGGACTTGATGTTGTCGCTGCCCCAGAGCACCAGCGCGACGGACCGTGGCAGGGTCGCATGCGTGTCGAGCAGCAATTGCGCCTGCCGGGCGCCTTCGCGGCAGGCGAAGGCCGTCGGCATGCGGAACGGGTCGAAGGCATGGATATTGCGCCCCGTGGGCAGGATCGCCGGGTTCCGGATCAGATCGCCGCCCGGGACGGGCGCGATGAAACGGGCGTCTAACGCTCGCATCAGCGCCGGCAGTTCGCTGTCACGATCAAGGCAGTCCGCTACGTGCTGCCGCAGGTCGTCAGGGGCGTCGCCCACCAGTTCGAGGTATTCGGCCTTCGCCTGCGCACTCAACTTCCTGCCGATGACATGGAGACCGTCGGGGATCAGCGCATCCTCGGTTTCCAGAAGACGAAGCCAGAGGGACCGCGGATCGGTCTCGGCAAGATCCACTGCCGCTGCCTGTGCGCGGATCAGTATTTCCAGCTCGCCGCGGCCTTCCGCTTCGGGCGCCATCTCGCGCCAGCGCGTCAGGCTGTCCTTCAGATCGGCCAGCCCCCGGTAAAGCCCGGCAGCCGCCAGCGGGGGGGTCAGGTGGCTGATCGTGACGGCACCGCTGCGCCGCTTGGCCAGCGTCGCTTCGGAGGGGTTGTTCGAGGCATAGAGATACACGTTCGGCATTTCGCCGATCAGACGGTCGGGCCAATCGCGCGCGCCCAGCCCCGCCTGCTTGCCCGGCATGAATTCGAGCGCGCCGTGCATGCCGAAATGCAGGACGACGTCTGCGCGGAAGGTGTCCCTGAGCCAGAGGTAGAAGGCGACGAAGGCATGTGTCGGCGCGAAGCCGCGCTCGAACAACAGCCGCATCGGATCGCCCTCGTAGCCGAAGGCGGGCTGCACGCCGACGAAGACATTGCCGAAATGCTGCCCGAGAATGAACACGTCCCGGCCGTCGGACTGGATCCGCCCGGGCGCCGGACCCCATGCCGCCTCGATGGCTTTCAGGTGCCGCGTGGTGCGCACGATGGTCTCGGCGCTGACCCGGTCGGCGACATTCGCCTCTTGTCCGAGTTGGCGCGCATTGCCTTCCAGTACTGCGGCGCGCAGCGCGTCGACGCTTGGCGGGACCTCGACGGTATAGCCGCGCGCCTTCATGGCGATCAGCGTGTTGTGGAGGGATTCGAAGACGCTGAGGTAGGCGGCGGTTCCGGCGGCTCCCGCATTCGGCGGAAAGCCGAAGAGCACGATCCCGACCTTCTTCTCGGCGATACTCCGACGGCGCAGCCGCACCAGACGCAGCGTCTTTTCGGCCAGGCTGTCGATGCGTTCATGGCAGGGGGCCATGGACTTCGCCGGTGCGGTGTTGGCGCAGCGGTGCGCACAGCCCGCGCACCCATCGGCGCCGTGACGCCCGCCGAAGACCGTGGGGCTTGCCGCGCCATCAAGCTCGGGCAGGGCGATCAGCATGGTGGTCTCGATCGGTCCGAGGCCTTGCGTGCTGTCGGCCCATTGGCCCAGCGTCTGGAACTCAAGCGGATGGGCCGCCACATACGGCACGTCCAGCGCCTTCAGCACCTCGATGGCGGCGGCGTTGTCGTTGTAGGCCGGACCGCCCACAAGGCTGAACCCGGTCAATGACAACATCGCGTCGATCTGCACGCCGTCCGCCGTCCGGAAATATCCGTCAATCGCGGGGCGCCCGTCGAGCCCGCCCGCAAAGGCCGGAATGACCCGCAGGCCCCGCGCCTCGAGCGTGCGGATGACCTTGTCGTAATGCGCCGTATCCGCCGAAAGCACGTAAGAGCGCATCAGCAGCAGACCGACCGTGCCCACGGTTTCGGGGCGCGCGGGCAAAGCGTCGATGTCGGTGGTGATGCGGCCGTCGAGGTCCGGGTGATAGAGCCCGACATCCGGGTATTCCAGCGGGGCCGCCGCACCCGCGCCCAGCCATTCCGTCCGGCTGGCGTATTTGCCGACAAGATAGCGGATCATCGCCTCGATATTGTCGTCGGACCCGCCCAGCCAGTATTGCATGACCAGAAACCACGAACGCAGATCCTGCGCCTTGCCAGGAAGGAAGCGCAGGATGCGCGGCAGCCGACGCAGCATCTGCATCTTCTTCGCGCCGCTCTCGGTCGAGGGCTTGCTAGACCCGCGCAGCCGTTTCACCAGCTTCAGCATCGGCGATGTGGGCGCGGACATGTCGAGATTGCCGAGCCGCGTCAGCCGGACGATCTCGGCATCGGCGATCACCCCGATCATGCCGTCGAGATGATCGCGGCGCGCCGCGAGGTCGGGGAGGATCGCGCGGACATGTTCTTCGAGGAAAAGCAGGTTGGCGATGACCATATGTGCCGTCGCGATGGCGGCTTTCGCCTGGCTGAGCATCGCCGGGTTCTCGCCCCACTCTGCGGCGGCATAAACGCTGACGCGCAGGCCCGGAAAATCCCGCGCGAGCCGTTCGCCCGCCCTCGCGACCGGTCCAGCCGAGTGCGAGTCCAGCGTGATGATCACGATGTTGTACGGCGCGGGCCGGGCATCGATGTGGAAATCATCTCGCATAATGCGCCTTCGCCTCGTAAAGCGTCTCGATGCTGATTTCGTGCTGTCCGCGTCCCGCCGCAAAGGCCTCGGTATTGCGCCGCGCCTTGCCCCGCACGAAGAACGGCACTTTTCGCAGCTCGCTCTCCGCCTCATCAAGCCAGATGACCGTCCCGCCTGCCGGCGCGTCTGCGGTCGCTGCGGAAGGCTCCGGCGGGCGGGACGTCGCGCCTGCATTCGACGCCTGCAGGCCGCCATGATGGCTTGCCCCGGCATCGTCGTTGAATTCGAAATCCTCGCGGAACATGTGCAGCAGATGCTCCTCGAGACCCATCACAAGCGGATGCACCCAGGTGTCGAAGATCACGTTCGCGCCCTCGATCCCCATCTGGGGCGAGTAGCGCGCGGGAAAGTCCTGCACATGCACCGGTGCCGAGATCACGGCGCAGGGAATGCCCAGACGCTTGCCGATATGCCGCTCCATCTGGGTGCCGAGGATCAGCTCCGGCGAGAGTTCGGAAATCGCCGCCTCGACCTCGAGATAGTCGTCGGTGATCAGCGCGGTCAGGCCGAGCGCCTTGGCGCAGTCCCGCACGCTGCGCGCCTGTTCGCGGTTGAAGCAGCCGAGGCCGACCACCTCGAAGCCCATCTCGTCGCGCGCGATCCGCGCCGCCGCAACCACATGGGTGCCGTCGCCGAAGATGAACACCCGCTTGCCCGTCAGATACGTGCTGTCGACGCTTGAGGAATACCAGGGCAGGCGCATGCGGGTTTCGTCGAGACGCGGGGCGAGGCCGGTCAGGGCCGCCACTTCCGCGACGAAGTCCCGTGTCGCGCCGACACCGATCGGGACGGTCCGGGTGAACGGCTGGCCCAGCTCGCGCTCGAGCCAGCGGCACGCCGTTTCTCCGGTTTCCGGATACATCAGCACGTTGAAATGCGCCGCCCCGAGCGTCGAGATGTCCGACGGCGTGGCGTCCAGCGGGGCCGTCACATTCACCTCGACGCCCATGTCCGACAGCAGCCCGGTCAGTTCGGTCACGTCGTCGCGGTGGCGAAAGCCAAGCGCGGTAGGGCCGATCAGGTTGCAGGTGATCCGTTCCGTGCGCGCCACGGGGCGGGCGAGCGCGCGCGTTATCTGGAAGAACGTCTCATCCGCGCCGAAATTCTCCTTGCGCTGATAGCTTGGCAATTCCAGCGCGATGACCGGCACCGGCAGGTCCATCGCCTCGGCCATGCCGCCCGGATCGTCCTGGATCAGTTCCGCCGTGCAGGAGGCGCCGACGATCATGGCTTCGGGCCGAAACCGCTCGTAAGCGTCCCGGCAGGCGGTCTTGAAGAGGTTCGCCGTGTCGCTGCCCAGATCGCGCGCCTGGAAGGTTGTGTAGGTCACCGGCGGGCGGTGATTGCGCCGCTCGATCATGGTGAAAAGCAGATCGGCATAGGTGTCGCCCTGCGGGGCATGCAGGACATAGTGCAGTCCCTTCATCGCGGTGGCGACGCGCATCGCTCCCACATGCGGAGGGCCTTCGTATGTCCAGACCGTCAGCTTCATTCCGCGGCCACCCGCAGCAGGTCGCGCCGCCGCAGGGGGCGCGAGAAGAGTGCGGCCAGATCGCCCGCCTGCTCGTAGAAATGCACCGGCGTGAAGACCAGTTCGATGGCCCATTTGGTCGTCAGGCCTTCCGCCTCGAGCGGGTTTGCCAGTCCCAGCCCGCAGACCGTCAGGTCGGCCCGGGCGTTTCTGGCCCGGTCAAGCTGAAGGTCGACGTCCTGCCCTTCCGAGATCAGCGGACCTTCGGCGATCAGCGCGAGATCCGGGCCCAAGAGCTGGCGATGAATGTAGGGCGCTCCGATTTCGACGGCGGTCATCCCGCATTCGGTCGTGAGGAAGCGCGCCAGAGGAATCTCGAGCTGGCTGTCGGGAAAGAAGAACACCGACCGCCCCTGCAGGGCCTCGGATGCCTGCGTTACCGCACGGCGCGCGCGGGCGCGCGGGGCCTCGGTAACCCTTTCGAAACGCTCGTCCGGAACACCGAATTCGGTCGCGATGGCGCGCAGCCAGGCTGTCGTCCCGATCTCGCCGAAGGGGAAGGGGGCCGCGATATGGCGCGCCCCGCGCCGTTCCAGCGCCGCGCAGGTTTCGCCCAGGAACGGCTGTGTCAAAGCGAAGACGGTGTGCTCGCCGACGGCCAGCGGATCCTGTGCACGCATCGTCGGCAGGACGCTCACGGGCCCGATCCCAAGCTGTTCGAGCAGGGCCAGCGCCTGATCCTGCACCACATCCGGCAGGGCCCCGACAAGCACCAGATGACGCACGTCCGTCACCGGAAGTTCGGGGACCATCGCGGCAAGGCAGGCATCCTCGCCTTCGGTGAAGGTCGTTTCGATGCCCGACCCGGAGAAATTGGTCACCCTGACACGGGGTGCATATTTTTTGGACAGTCTTTCAGCAGCTTTCGACAGGTCCAGCTTGATGACTTCCGAGGGGCAGGAGCCCACCAGAAACAACCGGCGTATGTCATCGCGCCTTGACAGTAGCCGTTCGACTTCACGGTCAATCTCGTCCTGGGCATCTGCCATACCGGCCAGGTCGGTTTCTTCGAGAACGGCTGTTCCGAACCGCGGCTCGGCAAAGATCATCACGCCGGCGGCGCTTTGCAGCAGATGCGCGCAGGTCCGCGATCCGACGACGAGGAAGAAGGCGTCCTGCATCTTCCGATGGAGCCAGACGATGGAAGTCAGTCCGCAGAAGACTTCGCGCTGTCCGCGCTGCCTCAGCACGGGTGCGTCGGCGCAACTTGCGGAGGGAAGCGAGGCAGTCATCCTGCCGCCCCGCTCTGGAGGCGGGCGATGCGCAGCTTCCAGACGAACTGGCCCGCGTTGATGACGTAGGTCAGGTAGGCGGCGAGAGCCAGGATCATGAGCCCGTCCGGCGACAGTGCACCTGTCCAGAGGGCATAGAGGTAGGCGCTGTGAAGGCCGATCACCGCGAAGGAGAAGACATCCTCCCAGAAGAAGGCGGGGGCGAACAGGAACTGTCCGAACACCGCTTTCTCCCAGACGGCGCCGGTGATCATGATGAGGTAGAGAAAGCCGGTCTTGACCACGATGGACAGGGTGGCCGCCTCGTAGCCCTGGCCGCTCACGAGGTACCTCAGGACGAGTCCCAGCGACACAAGGAAGGCTGCGAACTGCAGCGGAGCGAGGATGCCCTGCACCAGCGTCCAGCGCGTCTTGTCCCGGCGGCGGCGCTGTTCTGGCGTGTAGAGAAAGGTCTGCACCGGCTGGTCGTCTGGGCGACGGGTCATCGTTGATTCCTCGGGCTTTCCTCTCAAAAGCTAAATGTTTACACGCCGAAGTGTCAACTAAATCTTACACTTTCTGTTAAGACACTCAGCGTAGGGTAGTCAGATGATTCTCGCTGAAATTGCATCGCAACCCTGTGTAAAAGCTCGAAAACCATGGCTTCCGGGTCTTGAATTCGTTGAACAAAAGGGCACTCTGTCTATTGTCTTTGACATTTTAGGGGTCGTGAATGACACTCATGGAGCGTTTAGTGGACACTATGGACCCTGCGCCGCGTATTCCGCCGTGGAGGGGCGGGGGAGCGCGACCATGGCAATCATCAAGAAATCTCCGATCCTTTCAGGCGTCGATGGCAGACATGTCGACGCGCTCGCCCGGCGCGTCATCGCCGAACTCCGCAACAAGCCGCCGAAGGAATTCAGGGAGCGGGTTGCGCAGGCGACGGGATGGCTGATCGAAAAGGCCATGTCGAACGACATATTCATTCTCGAGGATGCAAGGTCCGAGTTGATGGCGCGCGGACTCTCCGCCGCGGACATCGTCGATCACTGCGTTTCCGACGCCGCGCGCGAGATGGGGCGGCAATGGGCGGACGACGAAGCGAGCTTTGCAACCGTGACGCTGGGAACCGCGCGGCTGCACGGGCTTTGCAAGCTGCTGACGTCCGACTGGGAAAACCCCAGCAACCTCAAGCCGAACGCGTCGGTCCTGATCGCCGTCTGCGACAGGGAAGACCACCTGATAGGTCCGGTCGTGCTGGCCGATCAGGTGCGCCGGGCGGGCTACTCGGTGCATCTCATGACGCGGGCGGTTCCTGAGAAACTTCTCAGCAAACTGACATCCGAACCCTTTGCGACCGTATTCGTCTCTTGCAGTGCGGAAGTTTCGCTGGAAAACGTTGCGACAACCGTCCGTCACGTGCGGGCGAAGATGTCGCGGTCGCCGCGGTTCGTCCTGGGAGGCCCCGTCATCGACTGCGTCGACGACCTCCTCGAGCGGACCGGCGTCGACCTTGTCACGAACAGCATCGGACTCGCGCTTGCGGATCCGGGCAGAAGCTCTGAAATGGTAGCGAACTGTTAATGAACTCCGAGCACCCTCACGCAATCGACGCATATTCGATCCCGGGCATCGATCCGGAATACCTGCCGAATGTGCTGTCCTCGGCGTCCGACATCGCGCTTGTGGTTTCGGCAGAGGGTACGATCCTGTCGGTCATCATTGACGGGCGGACCAGCCGGTATGGCAATCTCGATCATTGGCAGGGCCGCTCCCTGGCGGATTTTCTGACCGTGGAGTGCAAGCAGAAGCTGAAGGTCATCCTCGAGAAATACGCGAACGGTCTCGACAAGCCGCTTACGACCGAACTGAACCATCGCGACAATGCCACCTGGCAATTCCCGATCCGCTATGCGGTCCATCGCGTCGGCCGCGAAGGCGCGCTTCTGATGCTGGGGCGCGATCTGCAGCAGGTCGCGGAAACCCAGCAGCAGCTTGTACAGGCCCAGATATCCCTTGAGCGCGGCTATGAAGAGCGGCGCGAGTTCGATGCCCGCTACCGGATGCTCATGGCATCGACACGTGACGCCTTCGTGCTCATCGGCGTTTCGGACGGTCGGATCCGCGATCTGAACTCAGCCGCCGCCAATCTTCTCGGTTCCGGCATGGACGAGCTCAAGGGCGCGGCCTTCGCCCAGGAATTCAAGGACAGGCGGCGCACCGAATTCGTCGAGAGCCTGCTGAATCTGACGCTGTCGGAAAACCCTGGCGAGCTTTCCGTGTTGACGCGCGCGACCCGGCGTTTCGTGACGGTTGTGCCAAACCTCTTCCGCGCCGCGGGTGAGCGCTATCTTCTGTGCCGGCTGGACCCGGAAGACAGCGGCCACATCATGGACGACCGCCTGAGCCTCAATCTCAACGCGCTTTTCAGGGACGGCAAGGACGCGATCGTCTTCACCGACACGAAGGGCGTGATCGAGGCTGCGAACGAGGCGTTCGTCGACCTGATCGATTTCGGCAATGCGTCCGACGTGAAGGGGCGCAGCCTTGCCGACTACCTCGCCCGGGGTCAGATCGACATGACCGTTCTGCTTGAGAACGCCATGCGCTCCGGACACATGCGCGTGTACTCGACCCGGCTGAAGAACGAACTCGGCGGCTGGACGGCGGTCGAGATATCCGTCTCCTATCTGAACATCAGGACAAGGCCGTCTGTCGCCTTTCTGGTCAGGGACGCAAGCCGCGCGGAGGCGATGCGCACGACGCTGAACCCGCAATCCGAGGAAGCCGTGCACCAGAATGTGGTCGAGCTTGTCGGTTCGGCGAAGCTGAAGGAAATCGTCGCTGAAACGAACGATGTCGTCGAGAAGCTTTGCATCGAGACGGCGATCGAACTGACACGGAACAACCGCGCCGCCGCGGCGGAGATGTTGGGACTGTCGCGGCAGAGCCTTTATGTGAAGCTGCGCAAATACGGCCTTCAGGATCGCCCCGAAGAGGACTGATCCCGGACCGCATGCAGCCGGTTTTTCTTGCGCCGACTCGGGCTGTAAGGCAAAGTTGACACATGAGTGTCATTGATAACGCAACATCCAGAAGCCTTCCGGACCCGCTTGCCGCGCTTCAGCTGATAAAGCCGATCACTTGGTTTCCGCCCATGTGGGCGTATCTCTGCGGCGTCGTCGCGTCCGGTGAAGCGCCGCAGGGCCGCTGGGGCATCGTTGTGCTCGGCGTTCTCCTTGCGGGTCCTGTCGTCTGCGGCATGAGCCAGGCGGCCAATGACTGGTGTGACCGCTTCGTGGACGCGATCAACGAGCCCGACAGGCCAATTCCCTCCGGTCGCATTCCGGGCCGCTGGGGGCTATGGATCGCGCTCGCGATGACCGCACTTTCGCTTGCGGTGGGGACGATGCTGGGCCCGTGGGGATTTGCGGCAACGGTGTTTGCCGTGCTTGCCGCATGGGCCTATTCGGCCGAGCCCGTCCGGTTGAAACGCTCGGGCCTGTGGGGACCCGCCCTTGTCGGATTGTGCTACGAAGGATTGCCGTGGTTCACTGGAGCGGCTGTCCTCTCGTCGGGAATGCCCGAAAGCCCCGTTGTGGTCATGGCGCTGCTCTACGCGGTCGGGGCGCATGGCATAATGACCCTGAACGATTTCAAGGCGCTCGAGGGCGACACGCGGACCGGCGTCAATTCGCTGCCGGTGACGCTGGGGCCCGCGCGCGCGGCGCGGCTGGCATGCTGGGTCATGGCGCTTCCGCAGGTTGCCGTCGCATGCCTGCTCCTTGTCTGGGACCGCCCCGTTCACGGTGCGGCCATCGCGGCCGTCCTGTTCGGGCAGATCCTGGCGATGCGCGTCCTGCTGCGCGATCCGAAGGCGAAGGCGCCCTGGTACAACGGGGTCGGCGTCACGCTCTACGTGTCCGGCATGCTCGTCACCGCATTCGGCATACGAACCCTTGGCATCTCGCCATGACGCTGAGCTGGTTCTCCATCGTGCGGCTCGGGCTCGTGCAGATGTGTCTTGGCGCCATCGTTGTGCTGACGACCTCGACGCTGAACCGGCTGATGGTCGTCGAACTCGCACTGCCGGCGGTATTGCCGGGGCTGCTTGTCGCCCTGCACTACGGGATCCAGATCACCCGGCCGCAGTGGGGATACCGTTCGGACGCCGGCGGGCGTCGCACGCGCTGGATCATCGGCGGCATGGCGGTTCTCGCCCTCGGCGGATGGGGCGCGGCGCTCGGTGTGGTCGTGCTCGAGCAGAGCTTCGCGGCCGGCCTCGCGGTTTCGGCGCTGGCCTATGCGCTGATCGGGCTGGGCGTCGGCGCATCGGGCACCTCTCTGCTTGCCCTGCTGGCAACGGCCACGCGCCCGGACCGCCGCGCGGCGGCGGCGACCATAACCTGGCTCATGATGATCGGGGGGATCGCCGTGACCGCCGGGACCGTCGGCGCCTTCCTGCATCCCTATTCGCCGGCGCTTCTGTTGCGCATCGTCCTGGTCGTGACCTTCGGCGCGGTGGCGTTGACGGCGCTTGCGGTCTGGCGCGTCGAGGCAGGGCTGATCCGGGCCGAACAGGAGAAACCCGTACCCTTCGCCATCGCGTTGCGCGGCGTCTGGGAAGAGCCGAAGGCCCGCCGGTTCACCATCTTCGTCTTCCTGTCGATGGTCGCCTATTTCATGCAGGAACTCATCCTCGAGCCCTATGCCGGACTGGTGTTCGACTTCACGCCTGGCCAGTCGACCTCGCTTTCGGGCGCGCAGAACGGCGGGGTTTTCCTCGGAATGCTGATGGTCGGGATCGCCGCGACCGGGCTGGGTCTCGGGTCGCTGCGGACATGGGTGATCGCGGGCTGTCTCGGCTCGGCGCTCAGCCTTGCGGTCATCACGGCGCTGGGGCGTGTGGGACCGGCGGCGCCCCTGACGCCCGCCGTGGTTTCGCTGGGCGTGTTCAACGGCATGTTCGCGGTGGCGGCCATCGGGTCGATGATGGCCCTCGCCGGAGAGGGCCGCGGCGCCCGCGAGGGCACACGCATGGGTCTGTGGGGCGGCGCGCAGGCGATTGCGGCGGGGTTCGGCGGTCTTGTCGGGGCTGCCTCGGTGGATGCCCTGCGCCAGATCCTGGACCACGATGCGGACGCCTTCGGCCTCGTCTTTCTGGCCGAGGCGGTCCTTTTCACCGCTGCCGCGCTGCTGGCGGCGCAGATCATGAAACCTCAGGCGGACGACGATGGCCTGGTAGCGGGAGAACGCCCATGTTCGATGTCGTAGTCGTAGGAGGCGGGCCAAGCGGGGCAACAGCGGCGGAAGATCTCGCCCGATCCGGCCACAGTGTCGCGCTGCTGGACCGGGACGGGCGTATCAAGCCCTGCGGCGGCGCCATCCCGCCGCGGCTGATCCAGGATTTCGAGATCCCCGGCGACCAGCTCGTCGCCCACATCTCGACGGCCAGGATGATTTCTCCGACCGGGCGTTCGGTCGACATGGCCATCGAGAACGGCTTCATCGGGATGGTGGATCGCGAGCATTTCGACGAGTTCCTGCGTGTCCGGGCCACGGCTGCGGGGGCGACACGCCTTACCGGCACGTTCGTGAAGGTGCAGCGCGACGGGGCGGTGCCAGAAGTGGTCTACCGCGAAAAGGACACCGGCGAGATGCGCAGCATCGCGACACGGCTGATCATCGGTGCCGACGGCGCGCGATCCAATGTCGCGCGGGGCGAAATGCCGGGCGGCAGCGCCATTCCTTACGTGATCGCCTATCACGAGATCATCCGGGCGCCGGCCGGGTCCGACCGCTACGATCCGACCCGCTGCGACGTGATCTACGACGGAAGCATCTCGCCTGATTTCTACGGCTGGATCTTCCCGCACGGCGCGTCCGCCAGTGTCGGGATGGGCACGGGGAGGGAAGGCTTCGATCTCAAGCGGGCGACGGCCGCGCTGCGCGGGGCCGCCGGTCTCGAGGCGTGCGAAACGATCCGCCGCGAGGGCGCGCCGATTCCTTTACGACCGCTCGATCGGTGGGACAACGGCAAGGACGTGCTGCTGGCCGGAGATGCGGCTGGCGTCGTGGCGCCGAGCTCGGGCGAGGGAATCTATTACGCGATGTTCGGAGGCCGCGTCGCGGCGAGTGCGGCGGCGGCTGCGCTGTCATCCGGCAGGGCCAGCGATCTCAAGCTCGCGCGCCGCCTGTTCATGCGTGACCACAAGACGGTCTTCCGCGTCCTTGCCTCGATGCAGAAGGCGTATTACCGCTCGGACGAAAGGCGGGAACGCTTCGTGTCCCTCTGTCACGATCTCGATGTGCAGCGCCTGACATTCGAGGCCTACATGAACAAGGCGCTGGTCCATGCGCGGCCCATGGCGCATTTGAAGATCGGCCTGAAGAACCTCGCCCATCTTGCCGGGCTGGTCCGGCCGGAGCATGTCTGAGGAACCGCGACCGGGCTGGCGGGACGCAATCCTGCCGCGGCTCGCGAAACTGGACGTGCATCGCCCGGCGCTGCTCATGCAGCAGCACGCCATCCGCATGAACCGTCACGCGGCCGGGATATCCGGCACGGACGCGACAGCCTGAACGCTTTCAGCTCGAAACGACGTTGAGCGCGACGACCTGACCCGCGGGACGGAAGGCCGCGCGCGCGGTTGCGGCGATATCCGCAGCTGTCATGCCGGCATCTGCATACATCTCGGCCGGAGAGGCCTGCGCGATGAAGCGGTCGGGCAGGGTGATCGTCCGGATGGCGAGCCCTCGGTCGAACACCCCATGGGCCGCCAGTTCGTGCAGGACCATGGCGCCGAAACCGCCGCGCGCGCCCTGTTCGACGGTGATCAACGCCCGATGTGTCCGCGCGAGGTCGAGCAGCAGTTCCAGATCCAGCGGCTTTGCAAAACGCGCATCCGCGACGGTGACGCCGATGCCCTCGGCCTCGAGCATGTCGGCGGCGGCCATCGCTTCGCGCAGATGCGCGCCCAGCGACAGGATCGCCACGTCCTCACCCTCGCGGATGACGCGTCCCTTGCCGATCTCGAGAACCCGGCCTTCTTCGGGCAATGCCACCCCGGTCCCGTTGCCGCGCGGATAGCGGAAGGCGATGGGGCCACTGTCATGCGCCGCCGCCGTGGCGACCATATGCACCAGTTCGGCCTCGTCCGCCGCCGCCATCACCGTGAATCCCGGCAGGTTGGAGAGGTAGGCGAGGTCGAAGGCTCCGGCGTGGGTCGGGCCGTCCGCGCCGACGAGCCCCGCCCGGTCGATGGCGAAACGGACCGGCAGTCGTTGCAGGGCGACATCGTGCACCACCTGGTCATAGGCGCGTTGCAGGAAGGTCGAATAGATCGCGCAGAAGGGCCGCAGCCCGCTGGCCGCCATGCCGGCGGCGAAGGTCACGCCATGCTGCTCGGCGATCCCCACGTCGAAGACGCGGGACGGAAAGCGGCCCGCCATGATGTCGACACCGGTCCCCGAAGGCATCGCCGCCGTCACCGCGACGATCCGGGGATCGCGCGCCGCGGTTTCGCATAGCGCGTTCCCGAAGACGCTGGTGTAGCTCGGGGCACCCGGCCTGGACTTGTTCTGCGCCCCGGTCGGGATATCGAAGGAAGCGACGCCATGGTACTTGTCCGCGCTGGTTTCGGCGGGGGCATAGCCCTTTCCCTTGACGGTGCAGCAATGGATCAGGACCGGGCCGGTGGCCCGGGCGCGGGCGGCGCGCAACACCGGCAGCAGCTGGGACAGGTCGTGACCGTCGATGGGCCCGACATATTCGAAACCGAGCTCCTCGAAGAGCGTTCCCGCCCCGGGCAGGCCGGTCACGAGCTGACGCGCGCGGCGGGCGCTGTCGCGCAGCGGGGACGGCAGGGCGGACTCGAAGCCTTCGGCCAGCGATTTGATCCTTGTCAGCGGTTCGTTGGCATAGAGCCGCGAGAGATATTTCGACATGGCACCCACGGGAGGGGCAATGCTCATCTCGTTGTCGTTCAGGATAACAAAGAGCCGGCGCTTTTCCGCACCCGCGTTGTTGAGCGCTTCGTAGGCCATGCCTGCGCTGATCGCGCCGTCGCCGATGACGGCGATGGCGTCCCCGGTGGGCTGGCCCATGTCGCGGCCCACAGTGAACCCGAGGGCGGCACTGATCGAGGTCGAGGCATGCGCGGCACCGAAGGGGTCGTATTCGCTTTCGTCGCGCTTGGTGAAGCCGCTGAGGCCGCCCTTCTTGCGAAGGGTGCGGATGCGGTCGCGCCGGCCAGTCAGCACCTTGTGCGGATAGCACTGATGGCCGACGTCCCAGATCAGCTTGTCCATCGGCGTGTTGAAGACCGCGTGGATCGCTACGGTCAGCTCCACCACGCCTAGGGACGACCCGAGATGTCCGCCGGTCTCGGAGACCGCGGATATGACCTCGGCGCGCAATTCGTCGGCGAGAAGGCCCAGTTCACGGTCGCTTAGGTGCTTCAGATCGGCCGGACCCGCGACGCGGTCGAGCAGGGAGGGATTGGATCGCGGCATGGTGCTGTGCCTCCTGTGAGTTCGCCCCTGGCGAAGCGGCACCGCGCGAGACATGCAACGACCGGCGCGGCGCCGATCTCCTGTCGCCAACAGGAAGTGATCCGGAGCATTCGAAAACCCCGGAAGCGCGGATCGGAGAAGCGTCGGCGATCCGTGCCTGGCAGGGGGAAAGGCGGGCCGGGCGGACCCGGGCCGCCTCTCCCCTATTCGTATTCCGGTGCGCCCGTGGTGGCGAGCTCGGGATAGTTGTCGATCACGTTGAGTCCCTGCAGAGGCTGCTGCTGGCCCTTGTGGCAGGTGTTGCAGGCGAGTTTAGGCGCATCGCCATGGATCGGGCCCAGCCGCTCGGGCGGATAGTTGTCCTTCAGCGGCACGAGATACTCGATGTTGAGTTCCTGGACCATCGAGATCCCGAGAAGCGCCGTCGCCCATTGCGGCGTGACCTGTCCCGGATCGTAGAAGGCGCGCGAGTTGTGGCAGAGCAGGCAGTTCACACCGAGCGAGTTGGAAAAGTAGTTCATCAGCGAAAAGGTGCGCTCGGCGTGCTGGATGCCCGGGTAGTCGTCCTGTCCGGGGATGCCCGCGACACGGCTTTCGAGATCGTGAACCTTGATGTTGCCTTCCTCGGCCAGATAGACCTGAAGCGCGTCCGAGGGCAGCGAGGTGTACTGGCTGACCGGCGTGACCCTGTTCTGGTTGGAAGACCACCCCGCCATGTATTTGACCGTCGGCGTTGATTCGAACCAGATTCCGCTGGGCACGTTTTCACCGCGGTGGCAGGTGTAGCATGTCACGCCCACTGTCTTGTTCGCGTTGACATGCCCGTCGTGATTTTCGTTGATGTTCTGGTTCATCTGGATCATGCGGCGCGAGACGACCTTGGTATAGAGCGTGTCCTCGTTATATGTCTCCAGATCGCCGTCGCCGTGGCAGTAGGCGCAGCCCTGATCGGGCGAGACCCACTGCGTGATGGCCAGCATCAGACGGTTGAAGTTGTCCTCGGTCAGATCCCCCAGGACCTGGACGTTCTGGTAGACGTCGCGCGCCAGCGGCTCGCCGCCCTCGGGCACGTAGGGCTCTTCGGTATAGAAGGCCTCGATCGTCGGATCCGGCGTCGTCAGGTCGGACCGGTACTTGGTCACGGACATGCCGGTTCCGCGGGGACCCGTCTGCAGGCTGTCCGTGGCGAAGGGCTGACCCCATGACACGAGGAGCGCGGCGACGATCACGGCCCCCCCGACGATCCCGACCACGACGGCGGGACCGTAGATATCCACGGGGCGTTGTCTGTTCCAGTCGCTGAACCACTTGGGAAGCATCTTATTCTCCCTTCCCGATGAAGCCTTCGTAGGTGCCGTAGGCCTCGTATCCATAGGATCCGTCGTACATGGGCGCGAAATTGTGTTCCTGCGCCCAGATGAACCAGTTGTCGACCACGGTGCCCGTCAGCAGGATGCCGATGCCGCCGGTGATCGGGGTCAGCACGGCGAACCACCAGGCCCAGCGGTGGATGCCTTCCATCGTGGCGTTGAAGCCCATGGTCCAGCGCCAGAACAGCGCCGCACGCTCGGAGGCCGTTCCCCGGTCGAATATCTGCTCGAGTTCGCGGTCGCCGCCGAAGCGGGTGACGGCGAGGATCGTGGCACCGTGCATCGCAAACAGCAGCACGGACCCGTAAAGGAAGACGATCGAGAGGCAGTGGAAGGGGTTGTAATAGAGGTTGCCGTAGCGGATCGAAAAGGCGGTCGTCCAGTCGAGATGCGGGAAGATGCCGTAGGGCACCGCCTCGGACCACGACCCCATCAGGATCGGGCGGAACAGGCCGAGCACGAGGAACAGCCAGATCGCGCTGGCGAAGGCCCAGGCGACATGTTTGCCCATCCGGTGCTCCTGCGCCAGCAGGTAGGCCCGCAGCCACCAGGTGCAGACGGCGACAAGCAGGAAGAAGCTCGAGATGATGTACCAGCCGCCATCGTTCAGGGGCGGCATCCGCAGGCCGTATTCCGGGCTGGGCGGTTCGAGCGCCAGCCAGAAGAGTTGGCGTAGCATCTCGGGCAACGACCAGTTGACCTGTGCGAGCATGTTGAGGCCGACGATGAAGAACCACAGGAAACCCGTCGCCAGCGAGACCATCCCGGTCCAGCCGAGATAGATCGGGCCGAGCTGGCCGTTTCCGAGCCATCCGAAGAGCTTGGAGAAGCGCGGCGTGACCATGCGCTCGGTCATCATGCGGCCGTTGTCGTTCATGCCCCATTCGGCTTCGCCCTGAACCTGAACCTGGGTGAAGATGTTCTGATATTCGGCCATGATCACATTCCCACCTGAGAGGGCCATATCGGCAGTTCGAGCCACCAGTTCCACCACTCGGGCCAGCCCTTGGTCCATACCGGGCCGCTGATGATGATGCAGACGGCCGAGAAGAACGAGGCGTTGATCGCGAGCAGGAACCCGAGCCGGTGAATGCCCAGCGTGCCGATCGAATAGCCGATGAAGTCGCGGAAGAACGTGTCCTCGTGATCGGGCGTCTTGGCTGTCTCGCCCTTTTCGGGATTGGCCGCCGACAGGATGAGCCCGCCGTGCAGGGCCAGCGCCAGACAGGTGGTGAAGAACAGCGTCACCGCCAGCATGTGGGCCGGGTTGTAATGGAAGTGCAGGTAGGCGTAGCCGGTGTTGGACACCCAGTCGAGATGCGAGAAGATCCCGTAGGGAAAGCCGTAGCCCCAGGCGCCCATCAGCACGGGGCGAAAGATGACCAGCGTCACGTAGGCGAGGATCGCGAAGGCGAAGGCGAAAGGCACGTGATAGCCGATCCCCAGCTTTCGGCAGATCTCGACCTCTCGCAGCGCCCAGCTGCAGAAGGCGCCGGTCGCGCAGATCGTGATGATCTGCCACAGACCGCCCTCCATCAGCGGGGCCGCACCGAGGCCGTAGCTCAGGTCGGGCGGCGCGATGTTGATGAGCCAGGGATTGAACGTTCCCTGCTGCGAGGCGCCCCAGAAGATCAGGATGGTGCCGAGCACGGAAAAGAAGAGCGTCGTGACTCCGAAGAAGCCCACGTAGAAGGGGCCGACCCAGAAGTCGAAAAGATCGCCCCCGATCAGCGTCCCGCCACGGACGCGGTATTTTCTCTCGAAGCTGAGCAACGCCATTTTCAGGGTCTCCGCGCTAAGGCGGCGCGTCCGGTCAGACGACAACCGTCATTGGATGGTGAATTGCGGGTGGTAGTTTGCGGGTGGTCATTTGCTGCGGCCGGTCCATGATCACGTGGCCCGCCCGCAGCTGTTTCATGTGCCGGTGCGCACGGGATTCCGCGCGCACCTCGATCACATCCCCTGTGCTGCGGCAGCGTTCTCAAACCAGTTGAGACCGTTGCTCAGCACCACGAGATGAATCATCACCGCGAGCAGGAAGAGGAACACGCCTTGTGCAACGAAGACGCGGCGCGGATCGAAAATCAGCCAAATCTTGTAGAATTTTGCCATTCTTTGATCCTCCTCAGAACCATGGAGCCCAGATGTACGTCGCGATATGCGCGACGACTGCGATGGCCACGAACAGCCAGAGGCCGCTCATATAGACCGAATGCAGCTCCTGGGCCTGCTCGTCGGTGAGACCTGTAAAGGACAGGTCGGTTCTATCAGCCATGAACGATCCTCCGGAAAGTTACGCTGACACCGCATTCCCTGCGGCAGGGTCCTTTGGGGCTTGCGCCCCGCCGGGGTCCGTCCGCCCTTGCGGGCGGGCAGGTCGGGTCACGGCCCTCAGGCCGAGAAAATCACCGGCGTGATGCGGTCCGCCTCTGCCCATGCACGGGCCAGGGGCCCGCGCAGGTTGAGGCTCCGCCGCCGTCGGACGCAGAGCAGCCACTCGACCGTCGCGAAGGGCAGGGCAAGAAGCAGGATCAGGGTGAAATAGACCCTGAACTCGAACCGCTCTCCGCTATGCGTTCGCAGGTGCCGGTCGCCTGCAATATTGCTGTTCATCGTCATGTGAAGTCTCCTCCGCGTGATGTTCCCTCGGCGCCACTGGTTTGCGGTGCCAGCGCCATGACCGTTTCGATCACGACGCGTTCGTCTCCCTGTTTCAGCGCGGCGTCCTCTGCGGCATCGCGCAGGGATTTTGCGGCCGAAATCCTCGTCAGTACGGGGTGGCTCGCCACGATCCGGTCGAGCTCGGCCTGCGCGTCCGCGTCCCAGGGGAAATCGCGCCGCAGGGGTGTCGGGGTGGCTTGCGTCCTGTCCATGTCACTGGCCAGGGGCAGGATGTGGAAGAGCGCGTCGAAGAGCCCGTTGCACACTTCCTGCACCATGTAGGTCGCGCCCGCGTAGCCCATGAACGGGGTGCCCGTCGCGCGCCGGATCGCGGCGCCCGGAAAGCTTGCCGGGATGAAGGCGGGGCTTGGTCCGTGTCCGCCCTTGAGCTCGGCGAGGTACATCTTCTCGTTGATGCTGCCCATCACGATGAGCGGGCGTTTCTGCCCCAGAAGGGCACGGACCTCGACGTTGTTCGTCTTCTTGCCGGCCGTGCGGGCCACGGCGAAGGCACAGGGCAGGCCCATGTCATCCTCCAGAAACAGCCGGATGCCGCGCGCATAGGTCTCGTTCGCCACGATGGCGAAAGAGGCGGTGGCGAAGAAATCCTGCGTGACCGACCGCCAGAGGTCCCAGACCGGTTTGATCGTCGAATGCTTCTCGCGGGTGATAAATGGCTCGGGGTCGAGCCCGAGCATTTCGCCCAAGGTCCGCAGGAAGCGCGTCGTCGATTCGATCCCGATGGGCGCTTGCAGGTAGGGTTTGCCCAGCACCTCGGCCAGCCCGCGCCCGAACTCCCGGTACATGCAGATGTTGACGTCGGCGTTCACCAGATTGCGCATCTCGGCAAGATGCGCCCCGAGCGGCATCACCATGTTGACCTCGGCCCCGATCCCCTCGATCAGCCGGCGGATCTCGTGCAGGTCGCTCGGCATGTTGAAGGTGCCGTACATCGGCCCGAGGATGTTGACCCGCGGCGCCGCGCCCGCCTCGCGCTTCTTCTCGGGCGGCATCCGGCCCTTCGTCATGCCGAATTCGGTGAAGATCCAGGTCATCGCCCGGTCCGCGGCCTGCCACTGGTCCTCGTCGATGGTGCGCGGCAGGAAGCGCTGGATGTTGGTGCCCTGCGGCGTCACGCCGCCACCGATCATCTCTGCGATGGAGCCTGTGACGACCACGGCGGGAAGCGCCGGATCGAGGGCGCTCCACGCCCGCTTCATGGACTCCTCGGTGCCCGATCCCATCTCGCCTTCGCCAAGGCCGGTGACGACGATGGGCAGTTCGTGCGGCGGCAGGGCGTCGGTGTAATGAAGCACGCTGGTAACGGGCAGGTTCTCGCAGCCCACGGGCCCGTCGATGACGACCTGCAGACCCTTGACGGCGCAGAAGGCGTAGACTGCGCCCCAGTAGCCGCCGGCGCGGTCATGATCCTGGATCAGCATGGCGCGCATCCCCTCTGCGGGTAGCGTCGGAAAGTCTGATGCGCGGCGGCGGCCATCAGATCATCTCCTGGGCTGCGGCGGCGCGGGCCTGCTTGTCGAGCTTCTTCTGATGCTGCGCGCGGAAGTCCGGGCGCAGGTTCGGCGTGCCTTCCCAGACGCCAGCCGTATCCCCGGCACCGACATCCTCGAAAAAGGCGCGCATCCGCTCCATCCGGTCCTTGTTGCCGATCGCCGCGTTGATCACCTCGGCCAGCGACCCGGCACCCGCAGGGCCCATGAGCGGACGCGCGGAAATCAGGTTGGTGAAGTAGAGCGCCGGGATTCCGAGCTGCTTGGCCTTCTGCACGACCGGCGTGGTGCCGATGGCGAGATCGGGCCGGATCGCGTCCATCGCCGCGCAGTCATCCTCGAGCGAGGCGCGGAATTTTACCTTTATGCCCTTCGCCGCCAGCCATTCTGCATCCGTCGTATTCCACGTGGTTCGGGGGCAGGCAGTCCCGACGTAAGGCACCTGCGCGCCGCTTTCGATCAGCAGACGCGCCACGAGCAGTTCGCTCCCCTCGTAGCCCGACAGCGTGATCACGCCGTCGATCCGGGCCCGGGCCAGCGCGCCCTTGATCGCGGGAAGAAAGGCGTTTTGCGCCGAAGCCACCTTGTCCGGGGCGATGCCGAAGGCGTCGCCGATCGCGGCAAGCCAGCTGGCCGTCCCGTCGAGGCCAACAGGCGCGCTGCCGACCACCTTCCGGCCTGCGCGTTCGAAGACGCGCACGGAGGCGGTGTAGAAGGGGTGGATCGCCGCCACCGCGCCGCAATCGAGCGCGGCATAAAGCTCGCGCCATTCCCGGCAGGGAACCACCGGACCCGCCGCAAGCCCCATGGGCGCCAGCATCGCGCCGATCATCATCGGGTCGGCGGGGAACATCTCGCCCAGCAGCGTCACGGTCGGCCGGTCGTCGCGCCCGCTCATCGGAGCGGCCACGGGCCCAGCTTCGACCTCCCGCGCGGCATATTCCAGCATCGCGCCGGCCAGCACGTCCTTCGCCTCGGCATGGGTCGGGATGCCGAAACCGGGAACGTCGATGCCGACGATCCGCACGCCGTTGATTTCCTTCGGCAGCAGCCTCAGGGGAACCCCGCTTGCCGTCGGCACGCAGAGATTCGTGACCACGATGGCGTCAAAGCGGTCCGGGTCGGCCAGTTCGTGAACGCTTTCGCGGATGTCCTCAAAAAGCTTGCCGGTCACCAGCGTCTCGGAATTGAACGGGACATACCCCACGGACCGGCGGGCACCGTAAAAATGCGAGACGAAGGTCAGGCCGTAGACGCAGCAGGCCGATCCGCTGAGAACCGTGGCGACACGCTTCATCCGAAGCCCGACGCGCAGGCTGCCGAAGGCCGGACACATGGATTGCGGCTTGTCATGCGGGCCTTGCGGATAGTCCGCCGCGAACTTGTCGAGCAGATCCGACTGTCCGGCAAGCCGCGCCGCCTTCGCCAGCTCTCCGCCCGAGCTGCAGGCGCCAGGTTCGGTGGACGCCGGCCGCGCCTCTCCCTCAGGCGGCTCGGCCTGCACGGGGCGGTCGTATGTCACAGCCTCGCGCATTCAGGCCTCGTCATAGATCACTTCGAGGGAGGGCCTTTCGGCCGCATATTTCCCGCGCATGTCGATGTCGGTGGCCGGCTCCAGCACGATGTCGCCGCCCGTGTCCTTGCTGTCGAACAGCGCCAGAAGGCCGTCCTGATCCAGCGGTTTCGGGCGGATCGGCGGCGCCTCGGAGACGTTCACGCCGAGCTCGGCAAACAGCGCGCCCCACTGGCTCGCCGCGGTTCCGACGATCTGGTAGTTGGCCGATTTCTTGCGCAGATCGTCATGCTGCGGAATCGACGCGAGGACGGGGATCTGCACGGCCTTGGCAAAGGCCTGCGCCTCGCCCGAGCCGTCGTCCTTGTTGATCACCAGCCCCGCAACCCCGACGTTTCCGCCCAGCTTGCGGAAGTACTCGACCGCCGAGCAGACATTGTTGGCCACATAGAGGCTCTGAAGATCGTTGGACCCGACGAGGATCACCTTCTGCGCCATGTCGCGCGCGATGGGCAGGCCGAAGCCGCCGCAGACCACGTCGCCGAGAAAGTCGAGCAGGACAAAGTCGAAGTCCCAGTCGTGAAACCCGAGCTTTTCGAGCAGTTCGAACCCGTGGATGATGCCGCGCCCGCCGCAGCCCCGGCCGACCTCGGGTCCGCCAAGCTCCATGGCGAAGACGCCGCCGCGCTTGAAGCAGACATCCCCGATCCTGACCTCCTCGCCGGCAAGCTTCTTGCGCGTCGAGGTCTCGATGATGGTGGGGCAGGCCTTGCCGCCGAACAGCAGCGAGGTGGTGTCGGACTTGGGATCGCAGCCGATGAGCAACACGCGTTTGCCCAATTCGGCCATCATGTGGCTGAGGTTCGCAAGCGTGAAGGATTTTCCGATCCCGCCCTTGCCGTAGATCGCGATGATCTGGGTCTTGCTCTTCGGCGGCTCCGAGGCGATCACGTCCGCCAGGTCCTCATGCGCTTCTTCACGCAGACGCCGGTCGAAATCCTTCAGGTTCGGCACGTCGTCTTTCATGATACGTCTTTCCAGTTGAGGATCATCTTCAGGCAATCGCGATCTTCGAAGGCGGTGCGGTAGGCTTTCGCCGCGTCTGCGGCAGGGCTGTCGTGCGTGATCAGCCCGCCCAGCGACAGCGCACCCGATTCGACCAGCGCCCGCGTCGCCGTCATGTCCTCGGGTTTCCATTCAGCCGACACGCGTAGCCGGGCCTCCTTCATGAAGGCGGGCGGAAAGGCGAAGGAGAGGGGCGCGGAATAGAAGCCGGCCAGCACGATCTCGCCGCCGCGCGCGATCCGGCCCATTAGGTCATTCAGGATCGCGCCGTTCCCTGAAGCGTCGTAGATGCTGCGGTAGTCGCGCCGCGTGTCTGCCTCGGGCGCGACGACGGCGTAACCGTCGGCACCCTCGCGCCGCGCCGGGTCATGTTCCCAGACTGTCGGGGCCGGGGCGCCGGCGGCAAGCGTCAGACGGGCCAGAAGGCGGCCCAGGACCCCGTGGCCGACGATCAGTTCGGGCGCTGAATTGCGAAGGCCGGCCATCGCATGGCGCGCCGTGGCGGCAAGCGCCAGCAGCGCGCCTTCGGCCTTCAGCGCGGAATCGATGCGCATGACCCGGCTCGCCTGGGTCACGACGCGCCGGGCAGAGCCGCCGAACAGGCCGAACGCTCCCTCGAAACAGTTCGATCCGGGAACGAACACCCGATCGCCGCTGCGCAATCCCGTGTCCGCCGCAGCCTCGACGACTTCGCCAACCGCCTCGTAGCCGGGCACAAGCGGAAAACCCATGCCGGGGAAGGGCGGCATCTCTCCGGACCAGAACAGCTTTTCGGTGCCGGTCGAGATGCCGGAATGGGCGATCTCGACAACGACGTCGCCGGGACCCGGTGCGCGCAGGCCAAGGGTCTCGATGCCAAGATCGCGCGGAGCTCTCAGTAGAACGGCTGCGGTTTTCAACGATCCTCACTTTCCCTGTCCGCCTGCCCATCGGCTGTGTCAGGGCGGACTCACGGTCATGTGTAATTCTATCGTTACACATCCATGTGTCAACATAAATGGACACTTTCTGGAAAACGCGTCAGCCGGGCTTGCGCGCGCTCACGACGGAAGTCACGAAGGAACGGCGCGGCGCGTGGGCCTTGAGGTCTGTGAAACCGGCCTGCGCGCATAGCGCGATGATGTCCGCCTGGGACCGCGTACGCCCCGTTCCCATGGCTCTGGTGTAGAACGCGAAATAGACATCCGTCGCCGTGTCGGGCCGTGTGCCGCCCGACATCGGTTCGGAAATCACCAGCCTCCCGCCCGCTGGCAGGATTTCGTGGATCTTGTCCAGCAACCGGCGCACGGTCGCGTCCTCGTGGTCGTAAAGGACCCGCACGAGCGAAACCGCGTCAGCCCCCCGAGGCAGCGGATCGGTATGAAAGGACCCCTCGTGGACGGTCGCCCTTTCGGTCAGCCCCGCGGCGGCGAGCCGATGCCGGGCGGCCGGCGCGACGGCGGGCAGGTCGAACAGCGCAAGGCGAACCGACGCATGGCGTCGCGCCACTTCCGTCAGGAAGACCCCGGTGCCGCCGCCCACGTCAAGAAGCCGTCTGACGCCTTTCAGCGATATGGTGGCAAGGGTGTCGGCGGCTACCAGACCCTGACTGTCCGCCATGAGTCGCGAAAACCTCCGCGCGATTTCCGGGTCCGACGCGGCGCCTGCGCCGAACACATAGGGCCAGAAGGATGCAATCTCGGGTGACGTCTCGCGGCGCAGGAATGCGACGGGATCCTCGAGGTCGCGGTAGAGAAGCCTGTTGTGGCGGATCATCTCCTCGAGCCCGGGGACGCCGGCCAGCACGGCGCCCTTCCGCGCCAGGGCGAAGTCCCCGGATCGCCGCCGCCGCAAGAGGCCGATGCCGGCGGCTGCCTGCAACAGGATCGCCATCGACTCCGGAGGAACGCCGCATGACCTTGCCAGGTCCGTCGCAGACATGGGCCCGTCCATCAGGCGATGCAGGATCCGCAGCTCCACGACGGCCAGCAGCGATTGAGTCTTCGCGAAACCCTGCAGCAGATCGAATATCGCGGCGCCGTCCCGTCTTGCGACCTCCCGCAGCAGGGGAATCCGGGCCGCCCAGGACTGGATCCGGGGGTTTGCGAGAAGCCTGTGCATCCTGCTGCCGGTTCGCCGCGCGCGCGCTGAAGAGGGGGCGACCGCGTGGGTCATGCCGTCATGCCCTGTGGCGTGCCGCGATCGCCGGTGTCACGCGCTCGGCGTAGGCGCGCACCATATGCGCGAGCTGCGCCTCGCCGCGGCAGGAGGGAATCGATGCGATCGCGCCGCCCAGTATGTTGCGAAGCCGCTCGAGGGCGCCCTCGATCCCGAGCAGCGTCACCGCATTGGGGCGACCATGCCGATCGTCCTGGCCCTGCGGTTTGCCCAGCTCTGATGCATCGCAAAGCGCATCGCGCAGATCGTCGGCAACCTGGAAGGCCTCGCCGATGCGGGCGCCAAGTTCGAACCAGGGCTCCGCTTCCTGACCCGAGGCGATGGCCCCCATCTGCGTCGCCGCGATGAAAAGCGCCCCTGTCTTCGAGCGATGATAGGCCGCGAGATCGATCGCGGGCTCGCTTTCCCATCCTTGCCCCGCGCAGATGCCGTGGGGCATCCCGGTGCTCCGTGCAAGGGTCAGCAACAGCTCTGCACCACGAAGGGGTTCCTCCATCGTGGCGCGCGCCAGAAGCTCGAAGGCGAGGATGATCAGGCTGTCGCCGGTCAGAACCGCCAGCGGTTCGGAAAATGCCCGGTGGACGGAAGGCTTGCCGCGGCGAAGGTCCGCATCGTCGAAGCAGGGCAGATCGTCGTGCACCAGGCTGGCGCAATGGATCAGTTCGAGCGCCGCGGCTGCCGTATCCGACAGGGCGGGGCGGTCATCGCCGCAGGCAAGCGCGACCGAAAGCAGGATTGTCGGCCGGATCCGCGCGCCTCCGGGGTGGGTGGCATAGTGCAGCGCCTGCGACAGTTGGCGGGGCGCGATGCCACCTTGCGCGGAGACGATCGCTGCGGCGACGGCGGCGCCTATTCTGTTGTCCAGATCCATGCGATCTCCAAAGCTGCGTCATGTGGTCGAGACACTTAAGTGTAAACTACACTGGACATATTGACGCAGTGAGTCAACTATCCGCGTCATGCGGATGTCGCCCTCCCGGTTTTCCCAAAGGCGCAAGGCGGTCGTGATCGGCGCCGGGATCGGGGGGCTGGCCGCCGCGCTGACACTCGCCGTGTCGGAGTTCGAGGTGGTCGTGCTCGAGCGGCACCCCTCGCCCGGAGGCAAGCTGCGCGCCATCTCGACCCTGGCCGGGCCGGCTGACGCAGGTCCCACGGTGCTGACGCTGCGCGGGGTGTTCGACGCGCTTTTTGCTTCCGCGGGCGCCAGGCTCGACGAGCATCTCACCCTGGTCCCGCAGGAGATCCTTGCGCGCCATTTCTGGCCGGGGGGCGGCGTGCTGGACCTGTTCTGTGATCGGGACCGAAGCCGCAGGGCCATCGCCGGGTTCGCGGGCCGGCGGGATGCGGACGCCTTCGACAGGTTCTGCGCCGATACCGCGCGCCTGTTCGAGGCATTCGACGCACCGGTGATGCGGGCCCCCGTGCCCTCCCGCTCGGGTGTGGTCGGGAAAGTCATCGCGCAGCCGGGGCTGGTCCCGATGATCGCGCCGCATCGCACATTGCACCATGCGCTCGCGCGCCGTTTCAGGGATCCCCGGCTGGTTCAGCTCTTCGGGCGCTACGCCACCTATGTCGGCGGTTCGCCCTATCATTCTCCGGCGATCCTGTCGCTGATCTGGCAGGCAGAGGCGCGGGGCGTCTGGTCGATCGCCGGGGGCATGCATCGTCTGGCCAGGTCGCTGGCGGATCTGGCGGAGGCGAAAGGGGTCGGGTTCCTCTATGGCACCGATGTCGAGCGGATCGAGACCGCGCAGGGCAGGGCGACGGGGATCGTGTTGCGCAGTGGACAGCGGATTGGGGCTGACGCGGTCGTCTTCAACGGCGATCCACGCGCGCTGGCGCTGGGCGGGGTGGGGCCGGAGCTCTCAGACGCCGCGAAGAGCAGCCTGAAATCGGAGCGCAGCCTGTCGGCCCGCGTCTGGAGCTTCGCGGCGAGGGTCAGGGGGCCCGACCTCGCGCATCACAACGTTTTCTTCACGAACGATCCGCAGGCGGAGTTCGACGCGCTTCAGGCCGGACGGCTGCCGCGCGATCCGACACTCTATGTGTGCGCACAGGATCGGGGGGCGCCGGCGCTTTCCGCCCCGGACGGCCCGGAGCGCTTCGAGATCATCGCAAACGCAGCGCCCCTGACGCGGGGTGCGCCGCCGGTACGGGAGTTCGAGACATGTCAGACGGTGACTTTCGGGACACTGGCGAAGTTCGGTCTGAACTTCGATCGCCTTCCGGCAAGCCAGGCGCTGACGACGCCAACCGGGTTCGAGGCGCTGTTTCCGGGGAGCGCGGGATCCCTCTACGGGCAGAGTCCTCACGACATGATGGCGACGTTCCGGAGGCCGACGGCAAGGACGGGGATCGCCGGCCTCTATCTGGCCGGGGGCGGGGTTCATCCGGGGCCGGGGGTTCCCATGGCGGCGCTCTCCGGCCGGCACGCGGCAGAGGCGATCATGCAGGACCTCGCTTTGACCTGGACGTGCCGCCCGATGGCTACGCCTGGTGGTACGTCGACGGCATAAGCCACGACCAGACCCGAGCGATCTCGATCATCGGTTTCATAGGATCGGTCTTCTCGCCCTGGTACGCCTGGTCGGGGCGCCGCGATCCGGCCGATCACTGCTGCATCAACGTCGTCACCTGCGGCCCCGGCGGACGGTTCGCCATGACAGACCGGGGCTGCGCGGCGCTGCGGCAGGCGCAGGGCAGCCTCGAGATCGGACCCTCGTCGATGAAATGGACCGACGGACGGCTGATCATCGACATCGACGAGGCGGGCGCGCTTCCCCGGCTCGGCCGGATACGGGGGACGGTCACGCTCGCGCCTTGCTGTATCTCGGGCGTCGAGCTGGCGCTGACCGGAGATGGCGCCCATGTCTGGCGCCCTTTCGCCCCGACCGCATCGATTGACGTGCGGCTGGATGCGCCGGGCTGGCAGTGGCAGGGTCACGGCTATTTCGACGCAAATTTCGGAACGCGGGCTCTGGAGAAGGACTTCGATACCTGGACCTGGGGCCGCTACCCGTTACGGGACGGATGCGCCTGTTTCTACGACGCAACCCTGGTTGACGGCGTTAGGCAACGGCACGGGTTCGGTTTCGGTTCCGACGGATCGCCCCGTGTTCTGGATCTGCCGACGGCCAGCCTGCCGCGCAGCGGATGGGCCGTGGAACGGTCGACGCGGAGCGATGCGGGGCATCAACCGGCGCAGGTCAAAAGCATGCTCGATGCACCGTTCTACTCGCGCTCGCTGGTGCGCAACCGGATAGAAGGCGAAGATACGACCGGCGTTCATGAAGCGCTCGATCTGCGGCGCTTCCGTTCTTCCTTCTTGAAGGTCATGCTCGCCTGCCGCGTGCCACGCCGGGCCGGATGGACGTTCAGCCCGACGCGGCAGGCCTGAGCGCTTCCTCGGGATTGAGCCGCCACACCGCCATGTTCAGGGCGCCGGCAACGGTGACCCAGGTCAGATAGGGTACGAACAGAAGCCCCGCGATCATGTCCAGCCGGAACAGGGCCAGCATCGTCGCAGCGACGGCAAGCCAGAGCACGCTCAGCACGGCCATGCCGGCACGGATGCGATGGAGG
The DNA here is from genome assembly GCF_040801785.1 of Sulfitobacter sp. LCG007. Classification (NCBI taxonomy): domain Bacteria; kingdom Pseudomonadati; phylum Pseudomonadota; class Alphaproteobacteria; order Rhodobacterales; family Roseobacteraceae; species Roseobacteraceae bacterium LCG007. Next base: position 658,654 of record NZ_CP161805.1, read on the forward strand.
CCGAAGAATACCGGGGTCCACAGCGCGTTGAGTGCGATCTGAAGTGACCAGAGGGCCATTGCCAGACCGTTGTCGGGCAGCACAGCCGCGCGCGCCCCGGCAAACGCCATGCAGAAATAAAGCGTCGTCCACGCCACGGGAAAGAGCCAGTTGGGAGGAGTCCAGGAAGGCTTTCTCAGCCGCTCGTACCAGGCGCCGGGCATGAACATCGCGCCGGTTGTGCCCGCTCCGAGGCAGGCGGCGAGGAAAACGAGGAAGATGATCCAGAACATGACTTCTACTTAGGCCGCGCCAGTCCCTCCGCCAAGGCGCGGCGCCTGGAATTGTCGGTCAGTGTGACCTGGGCCAGGGCGGAGCAGACCGTATCGCTCCAGGATTGGCGCGGCGCGCGGCGTTCGGCCGCGGCATCGACCAGGAAGGCGACTTCCGGAAGCGGGCGGGCATAAAGCATGGCCGACTGCGGCATCGCCATGGTGCCGGCGCTGCGCGCGAGCGAAACGCCAAGCCAGCCCAGCTTCTGGGCAAGGCCGGTACGCGCGCGCCGGGTGACGGAGTCGTGGCCGTTGGCGCGGATGCGTCCGCCGATACCGGCATAGATGTAGCGCGCCGCGAAGATGCCGGGTCTGCAGTCGGAAGGCAGCGCCCTGATGCCGGCCTCGGACCTGGCGTAGAGTTCATCGGCCCGCAGCAACAGCCGTCGCACCACCTGGCGGATCTCGTCGCGCGGGGTGGGATCCGACAGAAATGCGGACGGTTCGATACCGGCGTCGCGCAGCCAGTCCAGGGGAAGGTAGAGACGGTTCTCGGATGCGTCCTCTCCCACGTCCCGGGCAATGTTGGTCAGCTGCATCGCCACGCCGAGGTCGCAGGCGCGGGCAAGCGCGTCGGCGTCGCGGACCCGCATGAGAACGCACATCATCGCGCCGACCGAGCCCGCAACCCGTGCGGAATAGGCTGTCAGATCCGAAATCGTGTCGTAGCGGCGTTCCATCGCATCCCATTCCAGCCCTTCCAGCAGGGCTTCGGGCAGGGCGCGCGGCATATCGTATTGCGCGATCACATCCGCGAAGGCGCGATCCGGCGCGGCGTTGCGGGGACGGCCGGCATAGGCAAGCTCGAGCCGCTCGCGCAGCGACCGGACCGCGGCGGACTTGCGCGCTTGCAGATCGACCTCGTCGTCGGCCAGGCGGCAGAAGCAGTAGAGAACCAGCACCGGCGCGCGGACCCGCTCTGGCAGCAGGCGCGAGGCGGCGTGGAAGGAATGCGAGCCGTTGCGGATCGAGTCGCGGCAATGGGCGAAGTCGTCGGGATCGATCATGAGGCACCTGCTTTCGCCGCATCCGGCACGAGTTTTCCGAGAACCTCGGCACTGGAAATCACGCCGGGAAGCCCCGCGCCGGGATGGGTTCCGGCCCCGACGAGGTAGAGCCCGCGGACCTCCTCGCTGACGTTGTGGGGCCGGAACCATGCGCTCTGGAGGATCCGGGGTTCGATCGAGAAGCCGGCGCCGTAGGGGCTGAGATAGCGATCGCGGAACGTCTCGGGGGTGAATACTGTCGAAGCGCTGAGATGCGCGCCCAGCCCCGGGAGCAGCCGCTCTTCCAGAACCGCCTGCACGCGTTCGCGGTAGCGTTCGGCCATCTGCGACCAGTCGACCGGATTGGCGTGCCCGAGATGCGGCACAGGGCTGAGGGCATAGAACGTGTCGCCGTCTTCCGGGGCGACGCCGGGGTCGGTCACGCTGGGCCGATGGACATAAAGGCTCATGTCCTCGGCCAGCCGGCCGCTGATGAAGATGTCGCGCAGCAGCGGGCCGTAGCGGGGTCCGTTGAGAATGGTATGATGCCCCACATCGCGCCATTTTCCCCGGGTGCCGCGCGTACCGAAGTACCACACGAAAAGCCCCATGCTCCACCGCGAGGCCTTCAGTCGCCGGCTGGTCCAGCGCCGGCGCGCGAGATTGCGCAGCAGATGGCTGTAAGTGTGTCCGGAATCCGCGTTCGACACCACGATGTCCGCGCCGACCAGCTGTCCGTTCGACAGGCGCACGCCCGCGGCGCGTCCCGATCTGACGAGGATCTGATCCACTTCAGTGCCCAGCTGGATCAGGCCGTGCTGTCCCTCTATCACCTTCCCCATGGCGTCCGCGATCGCCGCAACTCCGCCCATCGCGTAGTGAACGCCGAAACGCTTCTCGAGGTGGCTGACGAGAATGTACATCGACGTGACGTTGAAGGGGTCTCCCCCGATGAAGAGGGGATGGAAGCTGAATGCCATGCGCAGGCGCGGATCCCGGAAGCGGCGCGCCACATGCGCATGTACCGAGCGGTCGGCCCGCAGCGCGATGAAGCGGGGAAGCGTCCTGATCAGGTCCGAGAACCTGTGCATCGACTGCCGGCCAAGCCCTTCGAAGCCGAATTGGTAGCGGGCCTCGCTGTCGCGAAGAAACTGCTCGTAGCCCTGCGCATCGCGGGGCGACAGTCGCCGGACCTGCCGGCGCATCGTCTCGGTGTCCTGGCTGGCCTTGAACCTCGACCCGTCCGGCCAGCGGATTTCGTAGAAGGTATCGAGCGCACGCAGGTCGACGTCGGTATCGAAGTCGCGGCCACAAGCGCTCCAGAGTTCGCGGAACAGCTGGGGAACGGTGACGATCGTCGGGCCAAGGTCGAACCTGTGCCCATTCTGGAGGATGGAGGAACCCCGCCCGCCAAGGGTCTTGAGGCGGTCGATGACGGTGACGCGGTAGCCCTTTGCGCCCAGTCGCATGGCCGCGGCGAGCCCGCCCAGCCCCGCACCGATCACGACGGCATGGGGTCTGTGCTCCAAGCCTGTCAGATGCGCAAGGGAGGTGTCGATCCGCGTCATTATAATCCAACAGTAGATGTGTCAGTTTTGATTTACAATATGGGTTGAATCGCTTTTCATGTGAATAAGTTTCTGTCAGAAATGAGTGACGGGACTTGACGGGAGGAAGCAAATTCAAACCGTTACGCTCAGTTTCTTCCGCTTTGAACGCCGATCCGGCAAGGTGTGGGCGTTCGCGATGATGCTTGGCGCCCGACAGCCGTTGTCGCATGTGCCCGGGCTCGTCTTCTGGAAACTTCTCGGTTCGGGCACGGGGGAGGGCTTCACCCCGGTGCCGAATACCGGCGTCTATGCGATCCTGGCCGTCTGGCGTGACCGGGCATCAGCGCACGACGGGCTCGCGCGGCCGGTCTTCCAGCGCTATCGTGCCCGCGCCGCAGAGCACTGGACGATCTTTCTGGGGCCGGTGTCCAGCCGCGGCCGATGGTCGGGCGTGTCGCCCTTCGAGGTTCAAGCCGGCAATCAGGCGAAAGGCCCGATCGCCGCGCTTACCCGCGCCACCATCCGCCCCGCAGTCGCGCTGAGATTTTGGCAGCGCGTTCCGAACATCAGCCGGGTGATCGGAGAGGATGGCAACGTGCTTTTCAAGATCGGCATCGGAGAGGTGCCGCTGCTGCATCAGGTGACATTCTCGATCTGGCCCGACATCGCGAGCATGTCCGCATTTGCCCGGGCGAACGGACCGCACGCCCGCGCCATCCGGGCCGTGCGCGAGAACAACTGGTTTCGGGAGGAGCTCTACGCGCGGTTCCGCATCCTGGAAGAGACCGGAAGCTGGGGCGGCGGGAGCCCGCTGAACAGGAGCCTGGGCGCCGCATGAAGAAATCCTTTCCATTCTCCGCCATCGTCGGTCAGGAGCAGATGAAGCTCTCCATGATCCTGACGGCCATAGACCAGCGCCTCGGCGGCGTTCTGGTGTTCGGCGACCGGGGGACCGGAAAATCGACCGCGGTGCGCGCCCTCGCTGCGCTCTTGCCGTCGATCACCGTGGTGCGTGCATGTCCGGTCAATTCCGCGGGACCCCAGGACTGTCCCGACTGGGCCGGCATCACCTGCTTCGAGACCGAGGACCGGCTTACGCCCGTGGTGGATCTGCCTCTCGGGGTGACGGAGGACCGGGTGACGGGTGCGCTCGACATCGAACGGGCGCTGACCCGCGGCGAGAAGGCCTTCCAGCCCGGACTGCTTGCACAGGCCAATCGGGGCTACCTCTACATAGACGAGGTCAATCTTCTCGAGGATCACATCGTCGATCTGCTGCTCGACGTGGCGCAATCGGGCGAGAACGTTGTCGAACGTGAAGGGTTGTCGATCCGTCATGCGGCGCGTTTCGTGCTCGTCGGGTCGGGCAATCCCGAAGAGGGGGAATTGCGGCCCCAGCTTCTCGACCGCTTCGGCTTGCTGGTCGAGGTCCGCTCGCCCGAAAGCATCGACGAACGGGTGGAAGTCATCGAACGCCGTGACGCTTTCGAGACGGATCCGGACCGGTTCGCGAAGAAATGGGCAAGGGAAGACCGCAAGATCCGCGATGCGATCTCGACGGCGCGCGGCGCACTCGGGTCGGTGAAGGTTTCCAGGGCCGTCCTGCGCGACTGCGCGCGCCTTTGTGTCGAGCTTGGGGCGGACGGGTTGCGGGGGGAACTGACGCTGCTGCGGGCGGGGCGCGCCCTTGCGGCCTACCGTGGCGATCCGGCTCTCGGCCGCGCGCATCTGCGAGCGGTCGCACCGCTCGCCCTCAGCCATCGTCTTCGGCGCGATCCGATGGACGAAGCGGGCTCGAGTTCTCGTGTCCTGCGCGCCGTCGACGAAGTTCTGGCATGAGCGGGGAAGGCGCCACCTCGGCGTGGGAGCGGGCCTGTCTTGCCCTGCATCTGCTCTGCATCGACCCTGCCGGCCTCGGCGGCATGGCCATCCGCGCACGTTCCGGTCCGGTCCGCGATGCCTTCTCGGATCTTCTCGTCCGCCTGCCGCTGAAGCTGGTCAAGCTGCAGACGCAGATCGACGACGATGCGCTCTTTGGCGGCGTGGACGTGGCGGGAACGCTCGCGCAGGGTAGGCTTGTTCGGACCCGCGGGCTGACCCGCGACGTTTCGGCCCTCGTCCTGCCCATGGCAGAGCGCTGCGGGACCGGGCTTGCCGCGCGACTGGCGCATGTGCTCGACGCAGGCGGTCACAGTCTCATCCTTCTCGACGAGGGCGCCGAACCCGAGGAAACGGCACCGCCGATCCTGACGGAGCGTGTGGCGTTCCATGTGGACCTGACGGACATCGGCCGGATGGAGGCGACCCCCGTGCCGGTGCCCGATCTCGATGCGGCGCGCGAAAGGTATGGCCGGATCCCCGCCGATGCGGCCGCGACGCGGACGCTGGCGGCGCTGGCCCTGCGGTTCGGGATCGGCAGCCTGCGGGCGCCCCTGCGCGCGCTTGCGGTTGCCCGTGCGCATGCGGCGCTCGACGGTCGAAATCTGGTCGGGTCGGACGACATTCGTATCGCGGCAGAACTGGTCTATCCGCACCGGGCAACGGCGGTCCCGAATGAGCCGGAGCAGGAAGCCGACATGACGCCCGAGGATGCGCAGTCTGGCGATCAGAGCGACGCGCCGACCCCTGAACGCGGGGAGATCCCGCAGGAACTGCTGGTCGCGGCGGTCAGGGCCCTGCTGCCAGACCGCCTGCTCGATGCGTCAACCGGACCCGGGCGCAGCGGGGCCTTCGCGGGTTCTGGCGCCGGGCTCAGAAAAGCCGGCAACCGCCGTGGCCGTCCGTTGACTTCCAGACCCGGCAGGCCCGGTGGACAGAGCAGGATCGACCTTGTCGCGACGCTGCGGGCCGCCGCGCCCTGGCAGAATTTGAGGCAGGCCGCCACGGCAGATGCGAAGCGTGTCGTCGTTCATCCGTCGGACATCCGTCTCAGACGGTATGAAGAGCAGAGCGACCGGATACTGATTTTCACCGTGGACGCCTCGGGCTCGTCCGCGATGTCGCGGCTGGCCGAGGCCAAGGGCGCCGTAGAACTGCTGCTGGCGCAATCCTACGCACGCCGGGACCACGTCGCGTTGATCGCTTTCCGCGGAACCTCCGCCGAGCTTCTCCTGCCGCCCACCCGCTCGCTCGTCCAGGCCAAGCGCCGGCTGTCCGCGCTCCCGGGCGGCGGGGCGACGCCGCTGGCCGCGGGCCTTCAGGCCGCCGCCGTTCTCGCCGCCGGCGAACAGCGCCGGGGCCTGACGGCCACCATCGTTCTGCTGACGGACGGACGCGCGAATGTCGCGCTTTCCGGGGAAGCGGACCGGTCGCGCGCGGCAAGCGACGCAGAGCAGGTCGCGGCCTGGGTGCGCGCGGGCAACATCGGCGGTATCGTCCTCGACACGGGAAACCGGCCGCACGGCCCTCTGCAGGCGCTCGCGAGCCTGATGCGCGCGCGCTATGTGCCGCTGCCGCGCGCCGATGCCCGAAAGATGAGCGCCGCCATCGGCAGCGCCCTCGAGACCTAGCATGGACTGGGAGCGCCATCTGCCGCGCTGGCCGCTCGCGGGGCTTTCCAGGCAGGTGACGGTGGCGCCTCACCGCTGGCATGTGCAGGAATGCAGTGAGGGCGAAACGCTGCTTCTGATCCATGGCGCCGGAGCCTCGACGCATAGCTGGCGCGACATGATCCCGCTTCTCGCGGTCGGGCATCATGTGGTCGCCCTCGATCTCCCCGGTCAGGGTTTCACGAGGGTCGGCGCGCGCGGCCGCTACGGTCTCGAGGAGACAGCGGAGGATCTCGAGACGCTGTGCATCGACCGTGGCTGGTCGCCTGTCGCGCTCGTCGGACATTCGGCCGGGGCCGCCGTCGCGCTGCGGCTGGCCGACAGGCTTTCCGGCCGCATCGGCCAGACGCCGAAGGTCGTCGGGATCAACCCCGCCCTCAGCCAGTTCGAAGGACCTGCGGGACGGCTCTACCCTCTGTTCGCCAGGGTGCTGGCGGCCACGCCACTGGCCGCGGCATTCTTCTCGTTCGGCAACGGGAACATCGCGAAGGCGCGGTCGCTCATCGGGAACACGGGTTCGCAGCTGAACGACGAGGGCCTCGAGCTCTATGCCAGGCTGATCTCGGACCGGGACCATGTGGACGGCACGCTGAAGATGATGGCGCACTGGTCGCTCGACCGGTTGCTGTCGGATCTGCCGGACCTCGCGGTTGACTGCCTTTTCATCACAGGCGCGCAGGACCGGGCGGTTCCGCCGGATGCAATCGAGGACCTGGCAGGACGGATGCAGAGCGCGCGGGTGGTCCGGCTTCCCCGGCTGGGCCATCTCCTGCATGAAGAGCAGCCCGAGCGTACGGCGCGACTGGTGCTGGATTTCGTCGACGGCGCCCGGGCCCAAGACGCCTCGGCCCGCGAGGGAAGCTAGGCGCGTATCGCCAGTCGGTGACGTACCCGCGGCTGTCGTCGGGAACAGATGTCGCGCCACACGGTTGGGTCCGATGAAAGCTGACCGCCCCGCCTTCGACCGACACCTGCTTCTGGCGACGGCCTGGATCGCGATCGCGGGATGTGCGCTTTTGCTGCTCGGAAACCTGATCGGCAGCATCGTGGTTCCGCAGTACGACTGGATCGCGGATACGGTCAGCGATCTCGCGGCCGGGAAGTTCGAGATCATACAGGATATCGCGCTTTATGCTTACGCCGCTTCCCTTGTCAGCTGCGCGATTGCCGCCGCGCATCTTCATCTCGACAGTAGGCGCTGGAATGTCGGGATCGCCTGCCTTGCCCTTCTGGCCATGTGCGTCGTGATCATCGGAGCGCGCAACGAGTATGGCGACAACGACAACGAAGGCGTCGTGATCCACATATATCTCGTCTACCTTCTGGGCCTGCTCTTTGGCGTCCTCTTCCTGTCGATGGCGAGGGGCCTCGGAACCGTCTCGAACCGCTATCGCGCCGTCAGCATCGGCTGCGCGATCCTGTGGATTGCGGGCGCACCGATATTCTTCTTCATGCCCACGGGATATGACGGCCTCTACGAACGGGCACTGGGACTGATCACGCTCGTCTGGGTGATGTCGTTCTCGAGCCTGCTGTTGTCGGTCGCCCGAAACGGGCTCGTCGCGGAGCATGAGAAGCGTGGGTCGCGGCATGCTATTGGATGACATCTACGCGGATGCAATCGCGAGGGGTGCGTTGCTGTCGGGTCTGGGTCTGGCATGGGTGATCGTTCTTGTCCGGCTTGTCGGACTGCGATCCTTTTCGAAGATGACGAACTTCGATTTCGTCATGACCGTGGCGATGGGATCGCTTCTGGCCGGGGCGGCGCAGACCGGAAGCTGGGCAGAACTGACGCAGACCATGACAGCCATGGCCTCGCTCTTTGCGATACAGTTCGCGGTCGCCTTCCTGCGCCAGCGATCGGACCGTCTGGACGGGATACTTCAGAACATGCCCGTTCTGCTGATGAAGGACGGCAAGGTTCTTCACGCGGCCCTTCGCAGGACACGGGTGACGCAGGACGATCTGACAGCCAAGCTTCGCGAGGCGAACGTGCTGGATATCTCGTCCGTGCGGGCCGTCATTCTCGAGACAACCGGAGATGTCTCGGTACTCCACGGCCCGACGCTTGACTCCGCCGTCATGGCCGGCGTGGATCAGACACCGGATCGACCCTGGCGATGGTCACCGCCCCTTTCGCGCGCTTCTAGCGATGATCCGCGAGGATGAGGTCGGCGGCCTTTTCGCCCACCATGATCGCCGGGGCGTTGGTATTGCCCGAAGTCAGGGTCGGAAAGATAGACGCGTCCGCCACGCGCAGGCCTTCGAGTCGATGCACCCGCAGCCGCGCGTCGACCACGTCGCGGTCAGGATCGGGTCCCATGCGGCAGGTGCTGACGGGGTGGAAGATCGTCGTGGCGCGCGCCTTGCAGTCGGCCAGCAGCGCCTCGTCCGAGCGGACGTCCGGTCCGGGCGTCGTCTCGGCTTCGATTATGCGCGACAGGGCCGGGGTTTCCGCGAGATTGATCAGCATGCGCGATGCCTCGATCATCGCGCGCTGGTCGAACTCGGTATCGAGGTAGTTGGGATGGATCGCCGGTGCCTCGAACGGATCGGCCGAGCGGATCTCCAGATGGCCCCGGCTTGTCGGACGGGTCGGCTGGGCCGACATCAGGAAGCCGGGAAACGGATCCGGGTTCATCAGCTGGCGCTTGCCCGGCGGGACCTTGGTGTAGCTTACCGGCGAGAAGAAGATCTGCATGTTCGGGCGGGTCAGCTCGGGCCGCGAGCGCAGGAAAGCGCCCGCCTGATTCACGCTCAGTGACAGCGGGCCGCGCCGGGTGAGGACGTAGCGTATTCCGTGGCGCAGCTTGCCGTACCAGGGGTAGAGTTCTTCGTTCAGCGTCGGCACGCGGGCACGGTATACGTGGTCGATACAGAGATGGTCCTGAAGGTTGCTCCCGACGCCGGGCATGGCCTGAACGACCTCGATCCCCTTGTCCTTCAGCAGGTTCGCGGGCCCGATGCCCGAAAGCTGGAGCAACTGCGGTGAATTCACCGCTCCGGCAGCGAGGATGACCTCTCGCCGGGCACGGGCTTGCTTCTCGGTGCCGTTCTGCATGTACCGGACGCCTGTGACGCGCTTGCCCTCGAAGAGCAGCCGGGTGGTCAGCGCGCGCTTCTCGATCCGGAGATTGGCGCGCTTGCGGGCCGGGCGGATATAGGCGCGCGCGGCGGACATGCGCATGCCGCCTTTGGCCGTGATCTGGTAGGTTCCGACCCCTTCCTGATCCGGTCCGTTGAAATCGGCGTTGCGACGGATCTGAAGTTCCTCGCCGGCGCGGATGAAATCCTCGCAAAGCGGATGCAGGTCGCGGTTCATCGTCGCCACATGCAGCGGGCCGCTGTCGCCGCGCAGATCGGTGCCTCCGGCGTCATTGGTTTCCGAACGCCTGAAATAGGGCAGAACGTCCTCCCAGCCCCAGCCGGGATTGCCCATCGCCTTCCAGTCCTCGAAATCCTCGCGTTGCCCTCGGATGTAGACCATCGCGTTGATCGAACTCGACCCGCCCATGACCTTGCCGCGCGGCCAGTAGGAGATGCGGTCGTTCATCGTCGGGACGGGCTCGGTCAGATACATCCAGTTGACGCTGCGGCGATAGAAGGTCTTGCCGTAGCCGATCGGCATCCAGATCCAGAAATTCAGATCGCTCCCGCCTGCCTCGAGCAACAGGACGGTGTACCTGCCGTTCTCGCTCAGCCGGTTGGCAAGCACGCATCCGGCGGAACCGGCGCCCACAACGATAAAGTCGAATTCCCGCATGTCGTCCTCTTGCCGTCTCTTTGCTGTCCACCTGCTGCGGCGCGCCGCAATCGGCAAGACCTAATCGGGGCCCGATACGCCGGGGAGGGCCATTCTGATAACTTTGGCACGCCATTGAGCGTTCTTGAGCCTGCGGTGATGGACCGATTTGCGGCGCGCAATGGACCTGCCGAAGCGCGCGTCGGGATGCTACGCCGGTGCGGGACGGCAAATGGTCGGAGAAGGCGATGAACGGAAGATCTGCAATCGTGATCGGAGCAGGGATAACCGGCGTCTCGGCAGCGGAATGGCTGCGCCGGGATGGTTGGGCGGTGACACTACTCGATCCGCTGGCACCCGGCGACCCCGGCCAGACGTCATTCGGCAATGCGGGGCTGATCGCGCGGACCTCGGTCCTGCCCGTCGCGACTCCGTCGCTGGTGCGCAAGGCGCCCGCGATGATCCTCGATCCGTCCTCTCCCCTGTTCCTGCGCTGGTCCTACCTGCCGCGACTTCTGCCTTGGCTCGTGCCGTTCCTGCGCAACGCGACCCCGGGGCGGATCCGTGAGATCGCAGAGGCGCTGTCCGCGATCACCTTCGATTCGAACGACCAGCATCTCGCGCTGGCGCGGCGAACCGGGGCCGAGCGCTTCATCGCGAGCGGCGACTTCATCACCCTTTACCGGCAGCGGTCGGACTACGAGGGGGACAGGCTGACACTGGAAACCCGGGCCCGTTTCGGCCTGGAGGCGGTCCCGCTCTCAAGGGCCGAGCTTGTCGAGCGGGACCCGCATCTGGGCGCCGATTACCGCTTCGGTGCGATTTTCGGTGATTTCCGCTGGATCACCTCGCCCGGGAAATACGTCGCCGCCCTGGCGGATCACTTTCGCTCGGGCGGCGGGATCTTCCGTCAGGCACGGGCGGTGCGGGTCGACGCCGGCGACTGCCCCGGCGTGACGATCGAGGGCGGCGAGACGCTGCAGGCGTCGAAGGTCGTGCTGACGGCCGGGGCGTGGTCGGGACGGCTGACGCGCAGCCTCGGGACCGGCATGCGGCTCGAGACCGAACGCGGCTATCAGCTGGCGATGCTCGCCCCCTCGTTCACGGCGCCCGGGCCCTACATGGTAAGCGATGCCAAGCTCGTCGTGACTCCGATGGAGGGGTTTCTCAGGGCGGCGGGTGTGGTCGAGCTGGCCGGGCTTGATGCACCGGCGATACGGCAGCCCCTCAAGGTGATCGAAACGGCGATGAAGCGGCTTTATCCCGCACTGGAATTCGAACGCACCGAGCACTGGATGGGCCGCAGGCCGACGACGCCGGACAGCCTGCCGGCACTCGGAGAGGACGTGCGCGCGCCAAATGTCCTGCATGCCTACGGCGGCCAGCACATCGGGCTGACCATCGGCCCGAAGCTTGGCCGGCTAGTCGCGGACCTCGCGTCGGGGCGCGCGCCGAACATCGACCTCGGGCCCTACCGTCCCGGACGGTTCAGGCGGTCAGGGGGCGGGTGAGGCGCTGATCACGTAAAGCTTGCGCATGTGCTCGTGAACGGTCCACGCGCCCTTCCAGCCCTGCGGCAGCACCAGCAGATCGCCCGGCCCGATGTCACGGGTGCCGCTGCCGTCGGCGTTCGTCACGGACGCCTTTCCCGCGATGATGTGGCAATACTCGCCCGCTTCCGTCCGGTCAGCCGTGAAACGGCCTGGAGTGCATTCCCATACGCCGATCTTGGTGCGTCCGTCGGCGGAGGTCCAGAGCGGGGCCGAGGCTTCCTGCTGGCCCTGCGTCAGGCTTGTGGGCTTGTCGGCGAAGGCGCCGAGCTGAACCCCGGCGAGGTTCTCGAAGGTCTTGAGGTCGATCATGGAAGCTCCGCTGCCTATTTCTTTTCCTGTCCGAAGACCTGCGCCAGCACCATCATGCCCGTGGTCACGGCGATCATGATGGTCGAGATCGACGCGATGGTCGGGTCGATCTGATCGCGCAGGGCGTTGAACATGTTGCGGGTCAGGGTCGGATTGTCCCCGCCTGAAACGAACATCGCCACCACCACCTCGTCGAAGCTTGTGAGGAAGGCAAGCAGGGCGCTTGTGACGACGGCGAACCGGATCTGCGGCAGGGTGACGGTCAGGAAGGCCTTCCAGCGCGGCGCGCCGAGGCTGCGGGCGGCCTCTTCCTGGCTCATGTCATAGCTTTTCAGCGCGGATCCGGTCACGATGACGACCAGCGGCAGGGCCAGAACCGTATGCGCGAGCACAAGTCCGGTGATGGTGTAGAGGATGCCCAGCTTGACGTAGACGTAGAAGGTTCCGATCGCCACAAGCACGAGAGGCACCATCATCGGGGTGATCATCAGCACGAAGGCGGCCCGCACGAAGCTGATGCGCGACGTGTGCAGGCCGTAGGCCGCCAGAACCCCGACAGGTGTCGCGACCAGCATGGTCAGCAGGGCAGCCTTCAGCGACGTCCAGGTGGCCTCCATCCATTCCGGCGAGGCGAAGTAGTGCTCGTACCAGCGGGTCGACCAGGTCTCGGGCGGAAACTCGAGATACTGGCTGTCGGAGAAGGACATGGGGATAACGATCAGCGTCGGTGCGACCAGCAGGATCATGATGATGACCGACAGGACATAGAGCCAGACGCGCTGCCCGTGCGTGACCTGCGTTGCGGTGGCCGGGGATCGGAGCCATGACATCATCAGCGGCCACCTCCGGCGATCTGGTCGAGGTTCAGAAAGCGCGACGCGATCCAGAGGATGGCCACGGTCATGAGCAGCAGCACCACCCCAAGCGCACTGGCGGCACCCCAGTTCACGAAGAGCTCGATGTTGGACACGATCTGCATCGAGACGAGGATCACGCGCCCGCCGCCCAGCACCGCAGGGGTCACGTAGAAACCGAGGCAGAGGATGAAGACCATGAGCGCCCCGGCGAAAAGCCCGGGCGTCGTCATCGGGAAGAAGACCGTCCAGAAGGCGCGCTTTGGTGTGGCGCCGAGGTTCGAGGCCGCCTTCATCAGATCCGTATCGATGGCCTTCATCGCCCCGAAAACCGGCAGGATCAGGAAGGGCAGCATGATATGCACCATCCCGATCAGCGTGCCGGTCATGTTGTGCACCATCTTGAGGGGTTCTTCCCAGAGCCCGAGGGAAATGGCCCAGTTGTTGATGAGCCCCTGTTTCTGAAGCAGCACCAGCCAGGCATAGGTGCGCACCAGAAGCGAGGTCCAGAACGGCAGCAGGACGGTGATCATGCACAGGTTCGCCAGCCGGCTCGGCAGTTGCGAGATGAAATAGGCCAGCGGGTAGCCGATCAGGATGCACAGGCCCGTCGTCAGGAAGCTGACCTGGAAGGTGGTCGCGAAGATGCGCCTGTAGGAGCTGCGGTTGATCATCCGCTCGTAGTTCTCGAGCGAGAAGCTGCCGTCCGAGCCGACGAAGGACACGTAGAAGAGCCAGCCCACGGGAATGACGAGGATCACGAGTATCAGGAGCATGGCAGGCGAGCCGAGACCGAAGAGCTTCAGCCGCTCCAGCCTGCCGTCACGTCGAAGTCCGGCTTCGTTCAGGCGCGCGGCATGCATGTCAGGCCTCGCTTCCGTCGATGATCGCGGTGTCGGCGGGCGCGAGCGAAAGGATCACGGCATCGCCGACCGACGGCATCTTCGAGGCGGTCGAGCCGCGCATCGCGCCGCGCAGCGCGATCTGGCTGCCGTCGGCGAGGCGGGCATAGAGCAGGAAGCTGTCGCCCTGATAAACCACTTCCGTCGCCGTGGCGGGGAAGGTGTTCTCGCCTTCCCGGGCCCTGTCCGAAAGCACGATCCGTTCGGGGCGGATCATCAGCATCAGCTTGGCGCTCTCGGGGAGCGCGCCGTCGTATTTGAGCGGCAGGTCGCCCCAGGATACGACCGAGCCATGCCGGCTGACCGGAAGAAAGGTTGAATCGCCGATGAAGTCGGCGACGAAACGGTTGGCGGGGCGCTCATAGAGATCGCGGGGTGTGTCGAGCTGCATGATCCGGCCATGGTTCACCACGGCGATCCGGTCGGACATGGTCAGCGCCTCGCGCTGGTCGTGGGTGACATAGACCGTCGTCATCCCGAGCTTCTCGTGGAGCTGGCGCAGTTCGATCTGCATCTGGTCGCGCAGCTTCTTGTCGAGCGCCGAGAGCGGTTCGTCCATCAGCAGGATACGCGGCTCGAAAACGATGGCCCGGGCGACGGCGACGCGCTGCTTCTGGCCCCCGGAAAGCTGGTTGATCCGCCGATCGCCGAAACCGCCAAGCTGAACCGTCTCGAGCGCCTGTTCCACGCGCCGTTCGATCTCGGCCCTTGGGGCCTTGCGCAGCCGCAGGGGGTAGCCGACATTGCCGGCGACGGTCATGTGCGGAAACAGCGCGTAGCTCTGGAAAGTCATTCCGACGTCGCGCAGGTGCGGCGGGGTCCGGATGACCTCGCGCTCGCCGAACTTGAGGCTGCCGAAGTCGGGCCGGGTGAATCCCGCCAACACCATCAGCAAAGTGGTCTTGCCGGAACCAGAGGGACCGAGAAGGGTCAGGAACTCGCCGCTTTTGACGTCCAGCGAAACGTCGTTCAGCGCATGGACCTTGCCATAGGTCTTCGTCACGTTCCGCACCGTGATCGGCAAGGCATCGCTGGTCGTCATGTTGTTCGTGCTCCCCGGAGAATGAATGGAACGGCCCGCGGCGTCGGACCGCGGGCCGAGGGCGTGTGAGGCCGGCCTATTCGGTCAGCATCTCCTGATACATCTCGGCGGCGGTCTGTTCCCATTTGGCGTACCACGCGAGCGAGATCGGCAGCTGGAGCGCTGCGTTCTCGGGCGAGGAGGGCAGGGTGGCCGCGGTCTCGGCGCTGATCTCTCCGGTGTCGTAGGCCGCCTTGTTGGTGGGGCCGTAGGTGATGTATTTCGGCAGGTCGTCCTGATATTCCGGCTTCGATATCTCGGCCAGGAACGCCATCGCCGCATCCTTGTTCGGCGCGCCCTTCGGAACTGCAAAGCAGTCGTAGTCGAGAAGGGCCTGATTGTAGCTGTAGGTCACCTTGCCGCCGTCCTTGGCCGCATTGTCGAAACGCCCGTTCCAGCCGGTGGTCATGTCGACTTCGCCATCCATCATCAACTGCGCGTGCTGCGCACCCGAACTCCAGAACACGGCGATGTTCGGCTTCAGCTCGCGGATCTTGTCGAGGGCACGTTCGATGCCTTCTTCGGAGTCGAGCACCTCGTAGACGTCCTCGGGCGCGACCCCGTCCGCCATCAGCGCGGGTTCGAGGGCCCCGGCGACGGCGCCCCTGTAGGCACGCGTGCCGGGAAACTTCTCGGTATCGAAGAAATCGGCCCAGCTCTGAGGCCCGTCCTGATCGAAAGTATCGGTGTTCCAGGCATAGACGGTCGAGAAGACGTCGCCGCCGACACAATATTCGCTGTAGAGCTCCGGATAGAAGTTCGACACGTCGATCACGTCATAGTCGAGCTTTTCAAGCAGGCCTTCGGCCCCGGCGCGGGCGGCGGACCCCGACCCGCTGGCAACGATGTCGAGCGACACCGCCCCGGTCTGCACCTGAAGACGCACGTCGGCCATGCCGCCGTAGGTCTCTTCCTTGACGGCGATGCCGGTCGCCTCGGCCGCGGGCACGAAAAGCGCCTTGCTCTGGGCTTCCTGGTAGGATCCGCCCCAGGACGCGATTGTGACCGCCTTGTCCTGCGCAAGTACCGTGGACGCCAGCAGAGTGGCCGTGGCGGTCAGAATGATCTGTCTTTTCATGGTATCCTCCTGTCGGTTGTACCGCTTGTTTCGCGGCTTCGTTGGTTGGTGTCCCCGCCTTCGTGCGGTGGGGGAGGTCGTTTCATGCGATGGCGGCGGCCTTGCGGGATTCCCGGTCGTCCTTCCAGCGGTAGTAAGCCACGGCGGTCGGCAGGAACCAGGGCCTGCCCGTGTAGAATGGCCGCGTCGGGTTCGGCAGGCCATCGAATGCCGTCACTCCGCGCGTCTGACCGAGGATCTTCTGGCCGGTGCGCATGCCGAGGTAGCTCGCCATCGAGACGCCCGAGCCGCAGTAGTTCATCGCGTAATGGATGCCCTCATGAACCCCGGTATGCGCCATCTCGTCGAAGCTGTAGGCGACGGTGCCGCTCCAGGCGTGAGAGACCGCGCATCCCCGCAGCTGCGGGAAAACCCGGCACATGATGTCGTAGAGCCGCGGCGCGCTTTGCGCGGCGTCGGTCTCGGAGGACGACACGCGCCCGCCGAAGAGGATCCGCCGTCGGTCCGGGGTTGCCCTGTAATAGTAGACGACCTTGCGCGTGTCGCTGGCGATGCGGTCCGTCGGGAAAAGCTCGTCTATCAGCGTCTCGGGAAGTTCCTCGGTGACGATGATGTAGCTGCCGATCGGAATCACGCGGCGTTTCAGCCACGGGACGAGATTGCCCGTGTAGCCGTTGGTCGCCATCACGACGTTGCGGGTTTCGACCAGTCCGCGCGAGGTGTGGACGCGAAATCCGCCACCCGTCCGCTCGATGCCGATGGCGGCGCAATTGCCGATGACATCGACACCCGCCGCCTGCGCGAGGCGCAGGTATTCCCGGTGCAGCTTGCCCGGATGCACCGAGCAGTGGCGCGGATAGACCACGCCGCCATGGTAGGCGTCAGAGCCCATCTCGCGGTGTTGTTCCTGCCTTGGAACTGCGTAGCTCTCGATGCCTTCCTCTCGGCGCGTCTTCTCGGCCTCTCTGGTCAGGGTCTCGTAATGTGTCGGGGTATGCGCGGCGTGGTAGCGACCGACGCGGCGGAAGTCGCAGTCGAGCGCTTCGCGTTCGACGAAGTTCCCGATCCAGGCCAGCGCGTTCTCGCCTTCCTGGCGGATCGCGCGGGCCCTGGCCGCCCCGAACCTTGCCGTGAGCCTGCCAAGCGAGGGTTTCACGCTCGTGCTGATCTGGCCGCCGTTGCGCGTCGAACAGCCGAAGCCCGGTTCCTTCGCGTCGATGACAAGCGTCGCGCGGCCGCCGCGCCCGCATTCGATGGCGGCGTTGAGCCCGGTATAGCCGGATCCGATCACGAGCACGTCGACTTTCCTGGGCAAGTTCGTGCACAGGTCCCTGAGTGGCCCGAGCTGATCGAGCCAGTAGGAATGCTGGGATATGTCTGCGGCCGGCATTGGGACCATACGTTCACTCCGGCCCGACGGGAAAGACGATGCGCTCCGCCGGGCTACAGAGTGAAACGCTAGGGCAGCATTGGTATCGTCGTCATATCCAGTTTGACAAAACCGCCAGACCAATATCAGCGCAGGGCAGGCAGGTCGCGCATGATCCCGATGCCGCGCACGATGTCCTCGGGTGTGGCGCTGCCGAACCCCAGGACGAGCCCGTTGCGTGGAGTCGGTTCCAGACAGTAACGCGAAAGCGGGGCGAGGATCACCCCCTTGTCCGCAGCCTGCCGCACCACGGCGCCGGCGTCTCTCCCGCTGTCGAGCATCGCCGGGGTGTGGAACCCGCTGGACGTTTCCTTGAGGCGTATGCTGTCGGGCAACAGATGCGCCGCCTCCATCAGGGCCTCGTATCTGGCCTTGTAGAGCCGGCGCATCAGCCGGATGTGGGTGGCGAAATGTCCTTCGTCCATGAAATCCGCGACGATGGCCTGAGTCGAGGTCGGCGGACCGCTCACCCAGGCGCTGAAAGCCTGGTCGAACGCATCGATCATGCACTCGGGTACCAGAACGAAGCCCAGGCGCAGCGAGGGAAAAAGCGATTTGGAGAAGGTCCCGACATAGAGAACGCGCCCGCCGGTATCGGTGCCGTAGAGGGCCGGTTGCGGCGTGTTGCCGTAGTAGAATTCGCCGTCGTAATCATCCTCGATGACAAGCGCCTGCGCTTCCTCGGCCGCCTGCAGAAGTTCGAACCGTCGCCCAAGCGACATCACATGGCCCAGGGGTTGCTGATGCGACGGTGTGACGAACGCCAGCCGGAAGTGAGGCGCTTTCGCCCGCCCGTCGCCGACCACCAGCCCTTCTTCGTCCACGTCCACCGGGACGATCTCGGCACCTTCCGAGAGGAACGCGTTGCGCGCCCCCGATGCACCGGGGTTTTCCATCCATACCCGGTCGCCCGGGTTGAGCAGAAGCCGCCCGATCAGCGAAAAGGCATGCTGAGCGCCGGTGGTGATGAAAATCTGTTCGGGCCTGCAGGTCAGGCCCTTCAACGCGCTCAGGTGGGTTGCGATGGCCCGCCGGAGCGCCTGCAGGCCCTGCGGCTGGCCGTAACCCATGACGTCTCCCCGTCCGCCGCGCAGATGCCGGGCGGACAGTTTCGACCAATGCGCCAGCGGAAAGGCGTCGAGCGCCGGCAGCGCGGTGACGAAGGCGCGGGCTTCGTGCGGAAGCCATTTGCGCCGCGCATAGGATTTCTCGGCGCGGCCGATGGCGTAGGACAGCCGCGGCCGGTTGCTGTCGGACGGCGGCACCCGCGCCGGACGCGGGGCCGGGCGCGGAGTGTCGAGCGTTTCACTCACGAAGGTTCCCGCGCCAACCCGCGACTCGAGCATGCCCTCTGCGACCAGGCGGTCGATGGCGTCGATCGCCGTCGTGCGCGAAACGCCGGTTTCCCGTGCAAGCGTGCGGGTCGCGGGCAGCCGTTCGCCCGCGCGCAGGCCGCCCGCCAGTATGATGTCGCGCAGGGCCATGTAGAGTTGCACGCTGACGCTGCGCCGCAAGGTCCTGTCGAGCTTGATCGACGATAGGATGGCTCCGGCCGCCTGCTTCATGGATGTGACCCGCCCAGATTGGTCTGCCGAACTGGCCTGAATGGATATACAGACCGTGCCAATTCTTCTTCAACCTTGAAGCCGATTACAAGTCATCTCTTCCGGGGCCCATGAAACTCGCATCCATCGAGACATTCACCGACGAATTCGTCTGCTTCGTCCGCGCAACTTCTGAAGACGGCGCGCAGGGCTGGGGTCAGGTCGCGCCCTACCATGCAGACATCACGGCGCAGGTGCTGCACCGTCAGGTTGCCCCCCATGTGCTCGGCATGGATTGCGGAGACATCGACGCGATGCTCGATCTGGTGCGCGACCGCGAGCACAAGTTTCCCGGCTCCTACATCCGGCGTGCGATGGGCGGCGTCGACACGGCGATCTGGGATATGCGCGGAAAGGTGGAAGGCAAGCCGGTCTGCGCGCTGATCGGCGGCACGCCGGGAAGGATCCGCGCCTACGCATCCTCGATGAAACGCGATATCACCCCCGCCGACGAGGCCGAACGGTTCCGGAAGCTGGCGGCGGAGAGCGGTTTCGACGCCTTCAAGTTCCGCGTCGGAGCCGAGGTGGGGCGCGGCAAGGACGAGTGGCCGGGGCGGACGGAAGAGATCGTGCCGGGCATCCGCAAGGCGCTGGGGCCGGACGTGGCGCTGCTGGTCGATGCGAACTCGTGCTATTCTCCCGAGCAGGCGATCGAGGTGGGCAAGCTGCTGCTGGACAACGGCATCTCGCATTTCGAGGAGCCTTGCCCGTATTGGGAGTTCGACCAGACCCGCAAGGTCACGGAGGCGCTGCCCATCGACGTGTGCGGCGGCGAGCAGGACTGCATGATGGCCAACTGGAAGCGCATGATCGACGAGCGCGTCGTCGACGTGGTCCAGCCCGACGTCTGCTACCTGGGCGGCATCTCGCGGACGCTTCACGTGGCGCGGATGGCGGAGGCGGCGGGAATGCCGGTCACGCCGCACAGCGCCAACCTGTCGCTCGTCACGCTTTTCACGATGCACCTGCTTCGGGCGATCCCGAATGCGGGGAAATACCTGGAATTCTCGATCGAGGGGCTGGACTACTACCCTTGGCAGGACCGGATCCTCGCGACCGATCCCTACGCCGTCGAGGACGGCCATGTGACCGTGACCGACGCGCCGGGGTGGGGAGTCGAGATTTCGCCCGAGTGGCTGTCGCGATCGCGCTACGCGGTTTCGCGCGCGCAGTGATGTGCCGGCCCGTCCAGCCTCCTGCCGGGCGCGTCGCGCTCAACCCTCTCCCGCGGCGGCATCGCGACGGCGAACGGCGGTGAGGTGACGCGCGAATTCGTCGGTTGCCATCAGCGCCCTGCAGCGGGCGAAGCGCCCGTCAGCATAGGCCCTGAAGTCCTCTGCGGGATTGCGGTTGGCAAGCTGGATCAGCCCCCAGAGCGTCCAGAGCAGATCGCACATCGCCTTGTAGATAACCATGCGCGCGTGCTCGGCAGCGCCCGGCGCGCGTCCGAAATAGGCTTCAAGCATCTCGATGTCCTGCGCCGGCGTGAACTCTCCCTCGACCGAGAGGTCGCCAAGGTCCCACATCGGGTCGTTCATGCCCGAGTATTCCCAGTCAACGATCCACATCTTCTCGCCGGTATCGAGGAAGTTCTCGCAAAGCGGGTCGCAATGGCAGGGCGCACTCGGCAGGGGGCCGGCGGCGAGCGCGGCGCGCACTTCCCCCGCCTCGGCGACGACGTCGTGGTAGCCCTCGGGCAGCGCCACGTCCTTTCCGGCGAGGATCTCGAGATAGTTGTCGATCATCGCGAAGAGCTCGAAGGTGAAGGGGAAGACCGACCCCGATCCGTGCAGTTGCGCAAAGGCGCGACCGGCCCGCGCCGGACTGCCGGCCCGGCTGCGGAAGGCCGCGGGGCTCATGGTCGCCGCGCCTTCGATGAAGCGCGTTACCATGATGCCGCTCTGCGGGTCGACATGGACAAGTTCCGGTGACACGCCGGCCCGTGCCGCGGCCATCGCAGCCTCGGCTTCGTTTGTCCTGTCGATATATTCCTCCGTGCCCTCGCCGGGAAAGCGCAGGCAGAACCCTCCGTAGCGGTAGACGCGATTCGTCAGCCCGCCAAGCCGCTCGGGCTCGGTGGACACGTCCCTCAGCTCCGGGATCTGTGCTGCGAGCGCGGCAATATCGTCTGTCATGATCATTTCTCCGGTGTTGGCGTGCGCGACCGTTTCACCGCTCGCGGGGACGGGCTATCCTGAACGTGCAAACGCGGGCGGGAGCGGAACATGGGACAAGGTCGGCACGAGGGTCATCTGGGCGAGGTCTATGCGGCGCAAGGCAGCGATGCGGTTGCGCAGAGCTACGACGCCTGGGCCGAAAGCTACGACGCGGACATGGCTGCGAAAGGCTACCGGCACCCGGCGGTCTGCCTTGCGCTGCTGTCGCGATACCTTCCCCGCGGCGCAGGGCCGGTGCTGGATGCGGGCTGCGGAACCGGGCTCATCGGATCGTG